>NZ_CAUQDV010000001.1:0-747500 GCF_963517015.1 uncultured Devosia sp. | reverse complement strand
CTGCTCGTTTCAGAAACACCAACAGTGGGAGGAGCAAGTCCTCAACGTCGTTAGCGTGGCGGCATCTTTAAGTGACATATCAATTCATGTCAACACCGCTTTTTCAATCACTGCTTCAAAAGATTTCTCTTCGTTTTCAGTGACTTGCTCCAGTTCTTGCCGCCGTTTGGCGCCGCCCCCTGAAGCGATGACCGGGTTATAGGGGCGGCCTGTTTTTCTGTAAACCCCCAAAAGCGACAAAAGCGTCATTTTCTCTTCGTCGCTTTGTCACCTGTGTGGAAAACCCGACTGAGTCACCAGAGATTACAGGCCTGTCGCTTCGAAGGCGGAGTTTTGAACTTTTTCAACCCCTTGGCTGACACCTGCCAAAGCCACTTCCGGCTGCCCGTCAGACTGGCGCCTCATGCCCTGGACGGGCTTTTGCCCGCCACACGCAGTTTTGCCGCATTTCTTTTGGATCAGGGGCCCGACTGATATAGAATCCGTGCGCGCGTGTACCGCGCATGTGTGAGAAGCCGGCCAAGACCGGCCAAAGGGTTTGCATGACAGATCAAAGGATGGGGCGTTGAACGCAGCGCAGAGAAACCGCCATGCAGCGCTGCTGAAGTCCACCGGCTTCGAGGACAGCCCTGCCCTGACGGTTCAGTCGACCGACGGTGAAATCCCCCATGGCCGCGAGCTGAGCTTTGCCTGGCTCACCGGCACCGTGATGACGGGTTTGACCAGCGTGCTGCTGATGGGCGCGGCTCTCTATGTCTCCTTTGAAGGCCAGGCGAGCTTTTCGACTGCCTATGAAGCGCTGCAGATTTCTCGCCCCGATCGTGAGGCGCAGACGCCCACCGATCTCTCCGCCAAGACCGCCCGCGTCCGTCCGGTAACCCAGACCCGTTCCGACCTCGAAGTGATCGAAGCCTCGATCCGTGAGACCGTCGATGGTCGCGACATGATCCGCAACCAGCCCTTCATTCGCATTCGGGCGACGCTGGCCACGGCGCCGACCTCGTTGTCCGACAATGTACCCGACTACGATCCCGTCGCCATTCTCAATGCCACCCAGCCCATCGAGGCGACGACCGCCAATATGGACATCAATACCGATGTCTATGGTGCCGAGGTGGAAGGGGAAGTCGCGGTCAAGCTGGCCGCCATGCCGGACAGCTTCGTGCCACAGGCGACTATTTCGGACCAATCCGCAGCAGCTTTCGTGCGCAGCGCGGTTGAAGCCACCTTCTTTTCTGACGACGAAGCGCCGCCGACCCTGGCCTATGCCTCCATCGCGCCGACTGTACGCGACCTCGGCCTGCAGCCCGGCGGCAATACGCTCGGTGGCGTAGCCGAGAATGTGACCGTCGTGCCCAAGACTACCCAGGCGGCCGATGCGGAACTGGGCCGGTCCGAACGTATCTTGACCATGCGCGAGCGGACCCCGCTCAATGATGTCATGCGCCGCAATGGTTTTACCGACGCGATGATCGCAGCCATCGATACGACGCTGCAGAATGTCTTTCCCTCGACCGACCTGCCGACTGGCGCGCGCCTGCGCATCCTGTTCGGGCCGTCGCGGACCTCCAACTCGCTTATTCCCTACCGGTTGAGCATTTATCTCCATGACAATGCCAGCAATACCGACGTGCATCGCGCCACGGTCGCCCTGACCGACAAGGGTCAATATGTGCTGGGCCTGGCGCCGGCGGAAATCACCTTCCCCGAGGAAGACACCGAAGAGGTCAATGTCGCCAACCTGCCGACGGTCTATCGCTCGATCTGGGAAACCGGCCGCAAGCACGACCTCGACGATCCCACGATCGAACGCATCATCGGCATGTTTGCCTATGACGTGGACATGACCAAAAAGATTGCCGCCGGCGATTCCATCGAGATTCTGGAGTCCGAGCCCGATGCCGAGGGGCACAAGGACTTGCTCTATGTCGGCCTGAGCCTGGGCAGCACCAAGCGGCAGCTTTATCGCTTTGCCACCGATGATGGCGTGATCGATTTCTATGATCCCGATGGCGAGACGGGCAAGCGCTTCCTCAATCGCCGTCCGCTGGAAGGTGGCGGCACGCTCCGCTCGCGCTTCGGCTACCGCATCCACCCGATTTTCAAGACGCGACGGCTCCATACGGGCGTTGACCTGGCAGCCCGTTCGGGCACGCCGATCTATGCTTCGGGCGATGGGGTGATCGAATATTACAAATGGCAGTCTGGTTACGGCAACAAGATCGAGATCAAGCACGTCAACGGGTATGAAACCGCCTATGGCCACCTGTCGCGCTTTGTCGACGGCATGGACGTGGGCACCCATGTCCGCCAGGGCCAGCTGATCGGTTATGTCGGCTCGACCGGCCAGTCGACCGGGCCGCATCTGCATTTCGAGATCAAGATCAATGGCAATCTGGTCGATCCGCTGAGCGTCAAGCTGCCCAAGGATAATGTGTTGCCACAGCAGTATGAGGCCAAGTTTGCGCAGACCATGGCGCAGATCAATGACCTGATGACCCGAGAGCCAGCGCCGGTCGCAGTCGCTCAAGCCCAATAGATCCATCCCCGCTTCGGCGGGGATGTCCGTTTATGAGGCGGCCTTGCGGTCGAGCGTCAGCCAGGCGATGGCAGCCGAGGTGAGACTGAGCGCGGCGGTGATATAGCAGACCGCGGCAAAGGCAGCATCGGTGGCAGAAAGCTGCAAGCTTGCTTGCGAATTGCTGAGGTTTGCTGCTGGCACACCAAAGAAGATGGAGAGCTCGGCGGCGTCTCCGAGGCTCTGCTCGAACACCTGCGCCACCACGACGCCCAGAAAGGCGACGGCGACCAGACCGGCAACGCGGGCGACCGCATTGTTGACGCCCGAGGCGACACCCGTTTCGCTGTCATCGACCGAGGTCATCACGGCCGTCGACAGCGGCGAAACCACAAGCCCCATGCCGAGACCAAGCAGCGCGATCGACGGCAGGACAGCGCCCCAGACATTATGCATTGGCGCAGTCAGCCCGAGGATAAGAAAAGCGATAGCGACGATCAGTGAGCCTGCCGCGATGAGCGGGCCGGCACCAAACCGGTCTGACCAGGCACCGCTGAAGGAGGAGAGTGCGGTGAGCAAGATGCCCATGGGCAGCAGCGCCAACGATACGGTGGCCGGCGTTTCGCCCCAGCCACCGATCATCGTCATCGGCAGGAAAAACATGGTGCCGCCCAGCGCGAAATAGAGCGTGAAGGTCAGGCCGTTGGCGCCGGAAAATCCGCGATTGGCGAAGAGGCGCAAGGGCAGCATGGGGGCTTTGGCCCTATGCTCCCAGAACAGGAAGGCTGCAGCGACCACCAACCCGGCGCCGCACCAAAGGATGGTATGCGACAGCGGCGGAACGCTTTCGCTGCCATCGCCGGTGAGGCCATAGGCGATCAGCATCAGGGCGAGGGTCGCGAGAATGGCGCCGGCGACATCGAGCCGCTTGCCCGTTTCGGGCCGATCGGGCGCAACCTTGAACCAAAGCAGGCTCAGGGCGATGAGACCGAGCGGCAGGTTGACGGCAAAGACCACCCGCCAGCTCCAGTCGCCCAGTGCTGTGAGAAGGAATCCACCGATGATCGGTCCGGCGATGGAGGTAAGCGAGGAGGCCGCGGCCCAGATGCCAATAGCCTTGCCGCGCTCCTCGCGCGGATAGGCCTTGGCGATGATGGCGAGACTTCCCGGCACCATGAAGGCCGCGCCCATGCCCTGGATGGCACGGGCCACAACCAGCACCCAAGGTGTCGGCGCCATGGCGCAGACCATGGAGGCCGCGACAAAGACCACGATGCCTATGCCAAAGACTTTCCGCAGCCCGAAGCGGTCGCCCGCCGCGCCACCGAGCAGGATCAGCGCGGAGAGGAAGAGCAGATAGCCATTGCTGACCCACTGCGCATCGGAAAGCGTCGCGCCGAGATCGGCGCGAATGGCCGGAATGGCGATGGAAATCACCGAACCATCGATGAAACCCATGCTGGAGGCGAGGATCGCCGCCACCAGGACAAAGCGGCGGCTGTCGGGGGCGGCGATATCCTGGCTCATGGGGCGATCCGGCTGAATGGTGAGGCCAGACTATTCTTTCGAGATATAGACCGCCATCTCGTTTCCGCCCGGCTCGCGGAAATGAAAGCGCCGCCCGCCAGGAAAATCGAACTGCGCCCGGGTGATGGTGCCTCCGGCCGAGATGACCCGACGTTCGGCATCGTCGAGATCTTCGGTGCGGACAATGGCCATGGTCGCCGCGACCTTTTCGGGCGCCTGATCGATCCCGCCATCAATGCCGGCATCGCTGAGCGCATCGTAGTCCGGGCCATAGCTGATGATGCCCCAGCCAAATGCGGCCTGAAAGAAGGCGCTGCTCTGGGCGCGGTTGGTGGATGGAAATTCAATGTAGTCGATCTTGTCGGCCATAGGGTGCTCCTCAACGTTCTATTTTTGTTCTATAGGACGTTTTGGCGAGCTTCAAGCCTTGCCAACGCCCTAAGCCCCTCATCCGTCGGCTTCGCCGCCACCTTCTCCCGCAAGGGGAGAAGGTTGGTCCGGTGGGTGGGTTGCCTTCGTGCCTAACAAAAAGGGCCGATCTTGTGACCGGCCCCGTGACTTAACGATTTACGCTGCGGCATCCGCCTCGTCACCACTACCCGGTAGCAGCGTGATGCCGTCTTCATTGGCATCGACCACGACACGGGAGCCGTCGCTGACGCGGCCGCCGAGGATTTCTTCGGCGAGGCCATCCTGCACCGAGCGCTGGATGACGCGCTTGAGCGGGCGGGCACCATAGGCCGGGTCATAGCCCTCATTGGCCAGCCATTCGCGGGCGCGCGGCGTAAGCTCGAGGACGATGTCGCGATCCTTGAGCAGCTTTTCGAGCCGGCTGAACTGGATGTCGACAATGGAACCCATGTGCTCGCGACCAAGGCGATGGAACAGCAGGATCTCGTCGATACGGTTCAGGAATTCCGGCCGGAAGGCCGACTTGACCATATCGAGCACCTTGCCGCGCACCAGCTCGACCGATTCCCCGTCCTTGAGGTCGACGAGATATTCGGCGCCCAGGTTCGAGGTGAGGATGATCACCGTATTGCGGAAATCGACCGTCCGTCCCTGCCCGTCCGTCAGGCGACCATCGTCGAGCACCTGGAGGAGGACGTTGAACACATCGGGATGGGCCTTTTCGATCTCGTCGAAGAGGACGACCTGATAGGGCCGGCGGCGCACCGCTTCGGTCAGCACACCACCCTCGTCATAACCGACATAGCCCGGAGGGGCGCCGATCAGCCGGGCGACCGAGTGCTTTTCCATGAACTCGGACATGTCGAGGCGCACCATGGCCGTCTCGTCATCGAACAGGAACTGCGCCAGCGACTTGGTCAGCTCGGTCTTGCCCACGCCGGTTGGCCCAAGGAACATGAAGGAGCCGATCGGCCGGTTGGGATCCTGCAGCCCTGCCCGCGAGCGGCGCACGGCCTTGGCCACCGCTGCCACCGCTTCGGCCTGGCCGATGACGCGCGCGCCGAGCGAGGTCTCCATATGGAGCAGCTTTTCGCGCTCGCCTTCCATCATGCGGTCGACCGGAATACCGGTCCAGCGCGAAACGACGCCAGCAATGTCGCTGGGCGTCACCACCTCCGCCGCCATCAGTGGATCGGACGAACCATTATTGTCCTGCGCGGCTTCGATGCGCTTTTCGAGATCAGGAATGACGCCATAGGCCAGCTCGCCGGCCTTGGCCAGGTCACCTTGGCGCTGGGCGATCTCGAGCTGCGAACGGGCTGCGTCCAGCGCTTCCTTGAGCTTCTGCGATCCCTGCAGGCGTTCCTTTTCGGCCAGCCACTTGCTGGACATTACCTGAGCCTGCTCTTCGAGCGTCGCCAGCTCGTTTTCGAGACGATCAAGCCGAGTCCGGGAACCGTCATCCTCTTCCTTGCGCAGGGCTTCGCGCTCGATCTTGAGCTGCATGATGCGGCGATCAAGTTCGTCCAGCGCTTCGGGTTTGCTGTCGACAGCCATGCGCAGTCGCGCAGCCGCCTCGTCCATCAGGTCGATGGCCTTGTCGGGCAGGAAGCGGTCGGTGATGTAACGGTTCGACAGGGTCGCCGCGCTGACCAGAGCCGAGTCGGAAATGCGGATGCCGTGGTGCAGCTCGTATTTTTCCTTCAGGCCGCGCAGGATCGAGATCGTGTCTTCCACGGTCGGTTCATCGACAAACACCGGCTGGAAGCGACGGGCCAGCGCCGGGTCCTTTTCGACATGCTTGCGATATTCATCGAGCGTAGTCGCGCCCACGCAATGCAGCTCGCCGCGGGCCAGAGCGGGCTTGAGGAGGTTCGAGGCATCCATCGCCCCGTCACTCTTGCCGGCACCAACCAGCGTGTGCATTTCGTCGATGAACAGGATGATCTGCCCGTCCGAGGACGTGACTTCGCTGAGCACGCTCTTGAGCCGCTCTTCGAATTCGCCGCGATATTTCGCGCCGGCGATCAGCGCGCCCATGTCGAGCGACAGCAGCGACTTGTTCTTTAGACTCTCGGGGACATCGCCGTTGACGATGCGAATGGCGAGGCCTTCGGCAATGGCCGTCTTGCCGACGCCGGGTTCACCGATCAGCACGGGATTGTTCTTGGTGCGGCGCGACAGCACCTGGATGGTGCGGCGGATTTCCTCGTCGCGACCGATCACCGGGTCAAGCTTGCCTTCGCGCACATCGGCCGTCAGGTCGCGCGCATATTTCTTGAGCGCGTCATAGCTGTTCTCGGCGGTTGCCGAGTCGGCATTGCGGCCCTTGCGAATGGCTTCGATGGCCGTGTTGAGCCCCTGCGGCGTGACGCCGGCAGAGCTCAGGATCTTGCCCGCCTCATTGTCCTTTTCGACCACCAGGGCCAGCAGCAGGCGTTCGACGGTGACATAGGAGTCGCCAGCCTTTTGCGCGGCGGATTCGGCCGTGTCGAAGACCCGGGCCAGTTCGCGGCTGAGATAAAGCTGTCCGGCATCGCCGGAAACGGATGGGATCTTGCCAATTGCCGCTTCGACACCGGCGCGCACCGCCTTGGCATCGCCACCGGCGCGCTCGATCAAGCCATTGGCCATGCCCTGGTCGTCGTCGATCAGCACTTTCAGCAGGTGGATCGGGGCGAACTGCTGGTGGCCCTTGCCCAGCGCAATGGTCTGCGCGCTCTGGATGAAGCCACGAGCCCGCTCGGTATATTTTTCGATATTCATTCAACTCTCCAATTCTGCCCGCTGCCCGGCCCCGAAGGCACCTGAACACACGGCGAAGCGTCGTGAGATGGAACGCCCGACATTCGGCGCTGCTCCATCACGGTCCATATATGGGGAGGGTTTTGGCGGAGAGAAGAGGGGCGGGATGCGTGGGGTGGCTTTCCTCTCCCGTTCACGGGAGAGGGGGACCACGCGCAGCGTGGTGGAGAGGGGGGCAGCGGACGCAGTGCGACGATTGTCAGGCAGGGCTTGGCGCAAGCGGCTCCCCCCTCCACCGCCCTATGGGCGGTCCCCCTCCCCCGCAGGCGGGGGAGGAAAGCAGGTCGCGCCATCACGCCAACAAACAAAAAGGCCGGGCATTGCTGCCCGGCCTTTCTCAAATCTGACGCTGCTTATTCTGCCGCATTGGTCGCGCCGCCGGTCAGGAAGGCCGGAAGGCCGCCGACGTCGGGCTGGTCGGCACTGGCCGGATCGCCTTCGCCAGCGGCCGGACGACGGCGGCGGGGGCGGCGTTCACGGGGCTTGGCAACCTCGCCTTCGGCAGCCGCTTCGACCGGAGCGGCCGGCGCTGCGGCTTCAGCCGGAGCTTCGGCAACCGCGGGCTGCTCAGCTGCAGCAGCGGCCGGGACGGGGATCTGCTGCACCTCGCCTTCGGGGCGGAAGCGGTCGCGATTGCGATTGCGATCGCGACGATCACCGCGCGGCGGACGCTCGCGGTTCTGCTGCTGTTCGCCCTGGGCCTGCGGCTGCTCGCCGCCTTCCGTGGACGGCTGCTCGTCGCCCTCGGCCGGCTGATATTGCGGCTGGGGTTGCTGGGGCTGGGGCGATGCGAAGCGCGAGTTCATATCGGGCATATCATCGTCGAAATCATCGTCCTGGCCGTCCGGACGCTGACCGTTCTGCGCCTGCTGGGCGCTGGAGACGATGCGGAAATAATGTTCGGCATGCTGGAGATAATTCTCCGCCATCACCGAGTCGCCGCTCGACTGCGCATCGCGGGCGAGCTGAAGATATTTCTCGGCAATATGGGCGGCATTGCCGCGCACCTTCACGTCCGGGCCGTTGCTCTCGAAATTGCGGGACAGCGGATTGACGTGCTTGCGGCCACCATTGCGGCCGCGCTGCCGATTCTTGTTATTCTGGTTATTGGGTCTCATCTGGTCGCTTTATCTAACTCTAGAAAAATAAGCGTCACACTGCTGGCGGACCGGCACTCTGCCTGGTCTGGCCAATCCGGGGATGAAAGCCATCTTGGCTTTCGCGAACCGGGTCTAACTTGGCTTCATGAAGACCGAACCGTCTGACGGCGCTCCGAACCCATCCCGCGTCGTTCCCGCCTTTGCCGGAACCGCGCTGCGCCTTGCAGCCGATGGATATGTCGGATGGCTAGTCGCCGTGGCGCTCATGAAGCGCCGTTGACAGCTAGGGGCAAACTATAACGTTCGCCGATTATTTGAAAGCCCTAATTGCGTGAGGGGCTTTGTGCGCCTGTTTGACCTCAGATGTGGTGCGCGCTGACCACACGATCAAGCCCATTGAGGTCGCGATGCACGGCGACATCCTCGAAACCGGCTTCCAGCAAAAGCGCCGAGACCGCTGCGCCCTGGTCATAGCCGATCTCGACCATCAGGTGGCCACCAGGATTGAGCCAGCCCGCGGCCTCGGCGGCGATGATGCGATAGGGCGCAAGGCCATCCGGCCCGCCGTCGAGCGCGAGGCGCGGATCGAAATCCTTGACCTCCGGCTCCAGCGTTTCGACCACAGCCGAGGTGATATAGGGCGGGTTGGAGGTGATGAGATCGAATGTCTGGCCGGGTTGCAGCGGCTCGAACCAGCTGCCATGCAGCAAGCTCAGCCGCTCCACCACGCCATTGGCGATAGCATTGTCGCGCGCCGCCTCGAGCGCCCGGCCACTGAGGTCCACCGCCACGGCCGTAGCATCCGGCTGATTGGCGAGAATGGCGATCGGGATGCAGCCGGTGCCGGTGCCCAGATCGAGCAGGCGGCCACCGGCGGGGAGTGCGCCCAGGGCAAGATCAACCAGCAGTTCCGTATCCGGCCGCGGTTCGAGCGTTGCTTCATTGAGGACGAAGGGCAGGCCGTAGAATTCGCGAGAGCCGATGATGCGGGCGACGGATTCCCCGCTCATCCGGCGGCGGATCAGTTCGGCAACCCTTGCCGCATCGGCTTCGGCGACCCGATCATTCTCGCGGATCGCCAGATCGAGGCTGGACAGACCCAGGGCATGGCCGGTGAGGAGTTTGGCGTCCAGCGCCGCGGAGGCAAAGCCGAGACGTGTCAGCACATCGCGCCAGCCGCGCCACAAGGCGCCGATGGCGGGCGTGTCGCTCAGTTCGGCATCTCCATCGCCGCCAGCTGTTCGGCCTGCGACGTGGTGATCAGCGCCTCGATCAGCTCGTCAAGCGCTTCGCCGGTGATGACCTTGTCGAGCTTGTAGAGCGTCAGGTTGATGCGGTGATCGGTGACGCGGCCCTGCGGGAAATTATAGGTGCGGATGCGCTCGGAACGATCGCCCGACCCCACCTGCCCCTTGCGTTCGGCTGAGCGGGCACTGTCGCGCTCCTCGCGCTGCATCTCATAGAGCCGCGAGCGCAGCACGACCATGGCCTGGGCGCGGTTCTGGTGCTGCGATTTCATCGCCGAGGTAACGACAATGCCGGTCGGGATATGGGTGATGCGGACCGCCGAGTCGGTGGTGTTGACGTGCTGGCCGCCGGCCCCCGAGGCGCGCATCGTGTCGATGCGGATATCCTCGTTGCGGATCTCGATATCGATGTCTTCCACTTCCGGCAGCACTGCGACCGTGGCGGCGGAGGTATGGATGCGGCCCGAGCCTTCGGTGGCCGGCACGCGCTGCACGCGATGGACGCCCGATTCGAACTTCATGCGGGCATAGACGCCCTTGCCCGAGACATTGGCGATGATTTCCTTGAAGCCGCCCATTTCGCCGGGGCTTTCTTCCATCACCGTGACCTTCCAGCCATGGCCCTGCGCATAGCGCTCGTACATGCGGAACAGGTCACCGGCGAACAGCGCCGCCTCGTCGCCACCCGTGCCGCCACGGATTTCGAGGATGATCGACTTTTCGTCGGCCTCGTCCTTGGGCAGCAGCAGAATGCGGATCGACTGGAACAGCGTCTCGATCTTGTCGTCGAGCTCGGCGATTTCGGCCTCGGCCATTTCGGCCATGTCCTTGTCGCCGCTTTTGAGCAGATCCTCTGCCTCGGCCCGATCGCTCAGCGCCTTCTTGTAGGCGCGGATTTCGCCGACGATCGGCGCGAGCTCGGCGTGTTCCTTGGAGAATTTGACGAATTCATCAGGGCCCGCGCCACCCGAGAGCGAAGCCTCGACATACTGAAACCGCGTTTCGAGCGCGTCGAGCTTGTCCTGGGGAAGAGATGCCATTCTGTTATTCTTTCGCGCCGCGCGGTCACAACCAATCCGTGGCGTGTAAAGGCCACGGCGCTCAACTTCAAGCTTTGCCGATCAGACGGGCAGGTTCTGCCGCTCGATCCATTCCTGCAGCAGCTGCCGGATGGTGACCCCGTCGGCCCCGTCGCTCAGCGCCGCATTGACCGACATCTGGATCGGCTTGAGGTCGAGATTGAGCACCAGTTCGCGGATCGGCCCGATCGAGGCCGGGCCCATGGACAGCCGCGTCATGCCGATCGACATGAGCGCCAGCGCTTCCAGGGGCTTGCCAGCCAGCTCGCCACACATGGTGATCGGAATATTGTAGCGGCGGGCCGCGTCAACCACCATGCGGATGGCACGCAGGCGCGGCATGCCGATGGGATCGTAGTTCTTGGCCACGCGCGGATTGGCGCGATCGGAAGCGGTGAGGAACTGCACCAGGTCATTGGAGCCGATGGAGACGAAATCGGCTTCTGGCAGCAGCTGGTCGAGCTCGAACAGCAGCGATGGCACTTCGACCATCACGCCCAGCTCCAGCCGCGACGGGATGATCCGGCCCTGGCGCTTGAGGCGTTCGACTTCCTTTTGCACCACCATCTTGGTCTGCATGAATTCGAACGTCTCGGTGACCATGGGCACGAGAATCTTGAGCGGACGGCCATCGGCCGCCAGCAGCAGCGCGCGAATCTGGGTGCGCAACAGGCCCGGCCGTTCGAGGCCGAGGCGGATCGAGCGGAAACCCATGGCCGGGTTTTCCTCGGTCATCGAGCGCTGATAGGGCAGCACCTTGTCGCCGCCGATATCGAGCAGGCGGAACACCACGGGCCGCTCGCCGGCAATCGCCATGGCCTCGGCATAAAGCTCGCGCTGCTCCTCGAGCCGCGGCAATTTCGACGCAATCATGAACTGCAATTCGGTACGGAACAGGCCAACGCCGGCGGCGCCGGTATCGTCCAGCATCGGCAGGTCGGCCACGAGGCCCGAATTGTGCAGCAGCGTGATGCCGACACCATCCTGGGTGATCGAAGGCTTGTCACGCAGGGCTGCATAGTGGGCGCGCCGCTTGGCGGTGACGCGGACCTTGTCGACATAGGTCTGCTCGATATCGGGCGTCGGGCGCAGATGGACGATCCCCGCCGGGCCATCGAGGATGATGTCATCGCCGGTTTCGCACATGGAAACGATCGACTGCGCCTGCCCCACCGCCACCATGCCGAGCGAACGGGCGACGATGGCGACGTGGGCGGTCGTGCCGCCCTCTTCCAGCACCACGCCCCGCAGCTTGGTGCGGTCATATTCGAGCAGTTCCGCCGGGCCCATGTTGCGAGCAACAAGGATCGCATTATCCGGCAATTCCTTGCGGCCCAAAGCCTGGCCGTCGCCGGTCAACACGCGCAGCAGGCGGTTGGCCAGATCATCAAGGTCATGCAGCCGGTCGCGGATATAGGGATCGGTCTGGCGCAGCATGCGGGCGCGGGTGTCATTCTGCACGCGCTCGACGGCAGCTTCGGCGGAGAGGCCATTGTCGATCGCCTCGGTCAGGCGATGCACCCAGCCACGGTCATTGGCGAACATGCGATAGGTTTCAAGGATTTCGCGGTGATCCGTGCCGCCCACCATGTCACCATGGTCGAGCATGGCGTCGATCGAGACGCGCATCTTTTCCAGCGCCGATTCGAGCCGCAGCTTTTCGGCGTCCGTATCCTCGGCGATGAAATTGGATACCACGACGCGGGGATCGTGCAGAACCACCGTGCCCAGCGCAATGCCGTCGGTAAAACTTACGCCAGTGAACATGCGGGGACGCCTGAGATCGATATCGGACCCCGGCTTGATCAGGTTGTCGAAATCCGAGGTGGCGATCATCTCGGCCAGGATTGTGGCCGTAGTCAGCATGGCCTCGGTCTCGTCCTCGCCATAATGGCGATGGTCGGCATTCTGTACCACCAGAACGCCCAGCGTTTGCCCGGCTCTCAGCACCGGCACGCCCAGGAATGAATTATACTTGTCCTCGCCCGTTTCCGGGCGATAGGCAAAGCCCGGATGGCTGGGCGCATCGTCAAGGCTGAGCGGTTCGGCTTCCGCCGCGATCAGGCCGACCAGGCCCTCGCCAAGGCGAAGCGTGGTCATATGCACCGATTCGGCAGCCAGCCCCTTGGAGGCGAACAGCTCCAGCGCGCTGTCATCGCGCAGCACGTAGAAGGAGCAGACGTCGGCCCGCATGTTTTCGGCGATCAGGGAGACAATCTTGTCGAGCCGAGCCTGCGAAGCCAGTTGCTCCGCCATGGTCTCGCGCAATTGCCGCAGCAGCACCCTTGGGCCGCCTATGGTCGTTCCCATTTGCCCCGACGGCCCGCAAAGCCGCCCCCCTTATTCGGACGCGGCAAACTCCTCAACCAGAGGAGCTCAGGCGTCCTTCTTATCCAAACCGTAATAAGTATGCAGAGCGCGAACCGCAAGCTCGGCATATTGTTCATCGATCAGAACCGAGGTCTTGATTTCCGAAGTCGTGATCAACTGGATATTGATGCCCTTGTCGGCAAGGGCCTTGAACATCGATGATGCAACGCCGGCATGGCTGCGCATGCCCACGCCCACGACCGAGACCTTTGCCCCGCCCTTGGAGCCGGACAGACGACCATATTCGATCTTGTCGCCGGCGTTTTCGAGCGCCTTGATCGCCTTGTCATACTCGCTGTCGGGCACGGTGAAGGTGATGTCGGTGGTGGCGCCATCATCGGCAATATTCTGCACGATCATGTCGACCACGATGCCATGGTCCGCAAGGGTGCCAAACACACCGGCGGCAACGCCCGGGTTGTCCTTGACGTCGCGGAGGGTAATCTTGGCTTCCGCCTTGGCGAGCGTCACGCCCGAAACGATCTGCTTTTCCACGATCTCATCCTCATCGCAAACCAAAGTGCCGGGAACGCCCGGCAGCCCGTCCGGCCCGATCTGAGGCGCATCCGGGTCATCAAAACTGGATCGTACCAAGAGGCGCACCTTATGCGCCATGGCCATTTCCACCGAGCGTATCATCAGGACCTTGGCGCCCAGCGATGCCATTTCCAGCATTTCCTCGAAGGAAATCTTGGTGAGGCGCTGCGCCTTGGAAACAATGCGCGGGTCGGTCGTGTAAACGCCGTCCACATCGGTATAGATATCGCAACGATCGGCGCCCACGGCGGCGGCCACCGCGACGGCGGACGTATCGGAACCACCGCGGCCCAGCGTCGTAACGCGGCCATGCGGGGAAATGCCCTGGAAACCGGTGATGACCGGCACCCAGCCGTCCTTCATCCGCTTGTCCAGCTCGGTCGGATCGATGCCGGTAATGCGTGCCGCGCCGTGGGCGTCGTCGGTATGGATTGGCACCTGCCAACCGGCAAAGCTGCGAGACTGGATGCCCATTTCGCTGAGGACGATGGCCATCAGCCCGGCGGTGACCTGCTCGCCCGAGGCGACTACGGCATCATATTCGCGCGCATCATGCAGCGCCGAAGCCTCATTGACCCAGCCGACCAGTTCATTGGTCTTGCCCGACATGGCCGAAACGACCACGGCCACTTCATGGCCGGCCTCGACCTCGCGCTTCACATGGCGCGCGGCCTGGCGGATACGCTCGACCGTGGCAACCGATGTGCCACCGAACTTGACGACGATACGGGCCAATTCATTCCCCGACTGATTGCCGAACCCGGCGGTACGCTCTTAATTCAGCCGGGACATACGACAAAGCGGGATGGGGATCAATGGGCGTGTTTTTGGACCGTCAGCCCAGACCAGCCCCACCCACGATGTCACCCCGGCCTTGAGCCGGGGCCCATCCTGAGATGGATGGTCTGCCGCTAGATGGCTGCATTCATCATCACGACCTTGCGGCAGTGGTGGGATATCAGGATGGATCCCGGCTCAAGGCCGGGATGACACCGAGTTTTTGGGGGCGGCAGTGGCAGGATCGGGGGCCGCCCTCTGCAGTACAGCAGCAAAGAACCCATCTGTGCCGTGGCGGGCAGGTGTCAGGGACAGGTAATCGGGATGCGCAGAGTCTGCGATATCAGGTGCAACCTCGGCCAATGGCACGACCGAATAGTCCGGCTGCGCTGCCAGGAACCGCGCGACCTGCTCTTCATTCTCTTCCGGCAGCAGCGAACAGGTCGCATAGACCAGCCGTCCGCCGGGCTTGACCAGTCTTGCCGCGCTGGTGAGGATTTTCCCCTGCAGCGCGATCAGCGCCTCGAGCCCCTGCTCTTCCTCGGGCCGCCAGCGCGCATCGGGATTCCGCCGCCAGGTGCCCGTGCCGCTGCAGGGCGCGTCGACCAGCACGCGATTGAAGCCCAGCTTGTGGCGCTTGACCCATTTGTCGCTTTCGCTCGACAGCAGTCGCGTTTCGATATTATGCGCGCCCGCCTTGCGGAACCGCTCCACCGCCCGCTTGAGCCGGCCTTCGTTGATATCGCAGGCGACGATATGGCCTTTGTTCTTCATTTGCGCGGCAAGGGCCAGCGTCTTGCCCCCGGCCCCGGCGCAGAAGTCGACCACGCGATCGCCCGGCCCGGCATCGACCAGAATGGCAACCAGCTGCGAGCCTTCGTCCTGGATTTCCACTTCGCCGGCCTTGAGCATGGGCAGACGATCAAGCGACAGTCGTTCATCTACGCGAATGCCCAGCGCCGATAGAGGCGCCGCCTTGGCCTTGAAACCAAGGTCATGCACGGCGCGCAGCATGGTGTCGCGATCGGACTTGAGCGTATTGGCCCGCAGGTCGAGCGGCGGTTCGCTCAGCATGGCAGCCATTTCGACGACGAACTGATCGCCAAAGCGGCGGCGCAGCGCATCAACCGCCCAATCCGGGCATTCGACGCGAATCTCTTCCGGCATGTCGGCGTGGTCGAAACTGGCGCCATCCAGCTTGCCCAGCAGGGCGCGCTCGCTGTCGTCGAGGCGCAGGGGGGCATCGTCGCCGCCATTGAACAGGCCGGAAATCCGGTCTGCCGCATAGCCATCGAGCCGCAGCCAGGCGAGCAGGCGATTGCGCACATTGTCCTCGGCACCGGCGCGAGCGAGCCACCAGCCCAGCCGCGCACGGTGGCGCATCAGCTTCTGCGTGAGCTCGAGGATCGCGCCGCGATCCTTATCGCCGATATCGCGGCGGGAGCGGACCCAGGCGGAAATCACCGCATCGGCGGGACGCGCGATGAGGTCGATTTCGCGGGTCAATTCGAGAGTGGCTTGGAGGCGAGCGTCAGGAGACAAGGGCAAACAATCGGGCTGGACGGGAAGGCGCGCACCATAGGGCAAGCTTGGCGCGATGACCATTGCCCATGGGCTGCGACCACCGGCGCCTTGCCTCTGCCATGCCATCGGGCTCATATGCGGCCAACAGGAGCCCGACCATGACCGAGACCACCATCAATGACGCCGAAGTGGCCAAATTCACCGCCATGGCCGAGCAATGGTGGGACCCCAAGGGCAAGTTCAAGCCGCTGCACAAGTTCAACCCGGTGCGGCTGGGCTATATCCGCGAATATCTGCTGAGCCATTTCGGCCGTGACGGTAATGAGATGCGGCCATTCGAGGGGCTCGACATCCTCGACGTTGGCTGCGGCGGCGGATTGCTCTGCGAGCCCCTGGCGCGCTTGGGCGCCACGGTGACCGGCATCGACGCGGCCGAGCGCAACATCGCCATCGCGAAAATTCACGCCGAACAGTCCGGCCTCGACATTACCTATGAGGCGACGACCAGCGAGGCGCTGGCGGCAAGGGGCAAAAAATACGATCTCGTGCTCAACATGGAAGTGGTCGAGCATGTCGACAATGTTCCGCTTTACATGAAGAGCTGCGCGGACCTGGTAAAGCCGGGCGGGCTGACGCTGACGGCGACGCTGAACCGCACGCTGCGGGCCAAGCTCTTTGCCGTCTATGCCGCCGAGCAGGTGCTGCGCTGGCTGCCCAAGGGCACCCATGACTGGAACAAGTTTCTGACGCCCGAGGAGATCCGGACGCTGCTGACCCGCAACGGTTTGCGCGTCATTGGCGAGACCGGTGTGGTGTTTCACCCCATTGGTGATGAATGGCGCCGTTCTTCCGACATGGGCATCAATTACATGATCATGGCCGAGCGGCCCGCCGCCTGACCAAACAGAACTGGAATGACCATGCGCCTGTCTCTTCTGCCCGCAATTGCCCTGCTGTCCCTTGCCACGCCCGTATTGGCGCAGACCCAGGAAGAGGTGATCGACAGGATCGAAACCATCCATGGCGATTCAGATCTGTTCCTCGAGGCGTTCGACAACCTGCAGCAGGCCTTCGCCGATGGCGATCTGGAGCTCATTGCCGGCATGGGCCTCTATCCGATGCATGTTCGCGTCGGCGAGGATGAATATGAAGTCGAGAGTGCCGAGGATTATCTCGCCGGCGCCGACGCCTCGGTGACGCCGGAACTGCAGGACCTTGTCGCCAATCAGGACATCGCCAATCTCATCGTTTCCAGCGAAGGCGTCGGCTTTGACGAGGGCGCGCTGTGGATGACCAATGTCTGCCTCGACGACGCCTGTGCAGAAACGCGCTGGGGCATACTCGCCATCAACAATTAACCGCAGAATTTGTCATACTTTATTGGCAGCGCTGATTCCCTGCGCTACCGCTCTTGCATTGGGGCGCGGGGGAATAGCATGCTGGATCAATCTGTTGACGACGGGCCGGAGTCCGGCCCGCGTTCTGCAACCAGGTTCCTCTCGACCCAGGACGTCCTCGCTCACCCGCGCTGGCCACTGGCGCGCGACTGCTACATCAAGGTTCTGGTGGGCAGCCACAGTCCAGATCCGGCCATCCGGCGGGTCTTGCAGGATGTGGCGGGCCTGGTGCTGTTCAACCTGATCATCGCCATCTACGAAGCGCGCGGCGAGGCCAAGAGCACCTGGCCCACGGTCAATCGCATTCGCGAATCCTTTGCGACCTTCGGCCTCGCCAGTGATCGCAGTGCCGACGAAATGCTGGCCCGCATGCGCCAGATCGGCCTCATCGAACTGCACACCGCTCCGGGCGACAAGCGGATGCGCCTGGTGCAGCCGACGGCCCGCATGGTCGCCGAAGACTATGCCTGGCACGACAACCACATGCGCGCACTGACCGTGTTGCTGCCCGACAGCCGCGACTACGAGGCGGTGTTTTCCCATGACCCGCTGCACCGTCAGGTGCACCGCGCCATCAGCAATGGCCTGCACGACAAGGCCTTCGACGTGCTCGACACCGAGGTCAATCCGCTGGTTGGGTTCCTCATGCGACAGGACGGTGCCAAGATCATCTATGGCTATCTGCAGGAGGCGCTGGCCGGCGGCGATCCGCTACGGGTGTCGCTGAGCTATTCCACCGCCGCCGAACGCATCGACACCTCGCGCACCCATATCCGCAACTTGCTGACAGCCCTGGAAGAGTCTGGCCTGCTCCGCAGGCATGGCAGGGGTGGCAATAATATCGAACTGATGCCCGACCTCTGGCGCCATGCCGACTATTTCATTGCCGGCATGATGTCGGCCAATGATCGCTGGTGGCAGCTCACCCGCTCCCAAGTGGCTGAAATTCAACGATCCACGCAATAAATTCCACCGCAAGCGACCCGACTGTGCTTATTTGGGGGCCGGTGGTTTCGACCTAACTACCTTTCCTTGTCCGTGCAGCGCCCCGTGCGCCGCACGGACTTTTTGTTTCAGGCGTCGCGCTGCTCCTCGATTCCAGCGGCCAGCTCATAAGTCTCCTCGCTGGAAAGATCGGTCGGGCGCACATCGCCGATCGGCTCCCTGTTGCGCACATCGAGCGTGCCCCATTCCCCTTGCCAGGTGACATCTTCCTGAAGGGCGATCACCACTTCGCTGAGCCCATGCAGCTCCCGCGCCGCCTCGGCCGCGGCCAGCGCGGCCGGCACATCGTCGAACTCTGCCTCGTCGGCATCGACATCGCCAATCGCCTCCCACCAGACCGCAGCCTTGAGCCCGCCGTCCACCGCCTTCTCGATACCCACGGTCACCGCATCGAGATTGGCCTCGCCGATCTCGACCTGCCGATATTTCTGCTGTTCAGCCATAACCTGCTCCTCTGTCCGAAAGAGCCAACGCGCGAAGACCGATCACGATGCAGCAACAAACCGTACCCGCGGGTACGGTTTGCATTGATCCGATTCTGGAATGGGTCTAAGAAAGGTCAAACAGCGCCATCATGATCGGCGTACCGACCTCGAGGATCAGTCCAATGCCCGCATATCGTTCTCGCACCACCACCCATGGCCGCAACATGGCCGGCGCGCGTGGCCTCTGGCGCGCCACGGGCATGAAGGACGGCGACTTCGGCAAGCCGATCATCGCCGTGGTCAACTCCTTTACCCAATTCGTGCCCGGTCACGTGCATCTGAAGGACCTCGGCCAGCTGGTGGCCCGCGAGATCGAAGCGGCCGGTGGCGTGGCCAAGGAATTCAACACCATCGCCGTCGATGACGGCATCGCCATGGGCCACGACGGCATGCTCTATTCGCTGCCCAGCCGCGACATCATCGCGGACTCGGTCGAATATATGGTCAATGCCCATTGCGCCGACGCCATGGTCTGCATTTCCAATTGCGACAAGATCACCCCCGGCATGCTCAATGCCGCCATGCGCATCAATATTCCGGTGGTCTTCGTCTCCGGTGGCCCCATGGAAGCCGGCAAGGCCATGATCAAGGGCAAGCTGCAGGCGCTCGACCTGGTCGACGCCATGGTGATGGCCGCCGACGACCACTATACCGACGAGGAAGTGCAGGCCGTGGAAGAAGCCGCCTGCCCCACTTGCGGCTCCTGCTCGGGCATGTTCACCGCCAATTCCATGAACTGCCTGACCGAAGCTCTGGGCCTGTCGCTGCCGGGCAACGGCTCGACGCTCGCCACCCATTCCGATCGCAAGCGCCTGTTCCAGGAAGCCGGCCACCTTATCGTCGATCTCGCCCGCCGCTGGTATGAGCAGGACGACGCTTCGGTGCTGCCGCGCTCCATCGCCACCAAGGCGGCGTTCGAAAACGCCATGGCGCTCGACATTTCCATGGGCGGCTCGACCAATACCGTGCTGCATATCCTGGCCGCCGCCTATGAAGGCGGCGTCGACTTCACCATGGACGACATCAATCGCCTGAGCCTCAAGGTGCCGGTGCTGTCCAAGGTCGCCCCGGCCAAGAATGACGTCCATATGGAAGACGTGCACCGCGCCGGTGGCATCTTTGCCATTCTCGGCCAGCTCGACCGCGCCGGCCTGATCAATCGCAGCGAACCCACGGTCCATGCCGCGACCATGGGCGACGCCATCGACAAGTGGGACATTTCCCGCACCAATTCGGAAAGCGTGCGCAATTTCTATATGGCCGCTCCCGGCGGTGTCCGCACCACCCAGGCCTTCTCGCAGAGCAATCGCTGGGCAGAGCTCGACCTCGACCGCAACAACGGCGTCATCCGCTCGGCTGAAAACCCCTTCTCCAAGGATGGCGGCCTCGCCGTGCTCAAGGGCAATATCGCGATCGACGGCTGCATTGTGAAGACCGCCGGCGTCGATGACTCGATCCTGAAATTCACCGGCCCGGCCCGCGTGTTTGAATCGCAGGACGATACGGTCAAGGCGATCCTTTCCAACCAGATCAAGGAAGGCGACGTCCTCGTCATCCGCTACGAAGGCCCGCGCGGCGGCCCCGGCATGCAGGAAATGCTCTATCCGACCAGCTATCTGAAGTCGAAGGGGCTCGGCAAAGCCTGTGCGCTCTTGACCGACGGCCGCTTCTCGGGCGGCACTTCGGGCCTCTCCATCGGCCACGCCTCGCCCGAGGCTGCCGAAGGCGGGGCCATTGGCCTGGTCCGCGAAGGCGACACTGTGGAGATCGACATCCCCAATCGCACGATCAACGTGCTGGTGAGCGACGCCGAACTGGCGACTCGTCGCGCCGAACAGGACAAGCTCGGCTGGAAGCCGGTACACCCGCGCAAGCGCAATGTGACCACCGCACTGAAAGCCTATGCGGCTCTTGTGACCTCCGCCTCCAAGGGCGCCGTGCGCGATACCAAGGCGATCGACAAGCTCTGGAACTGAGGGCCTGCCCTGAAGGCATCGGCGCTTCCGCACTCTCGATGTCACCCCGGCCTTGAGCCGGGGCCCATCTTGAGATCAGGCCGCAACCGCAAGGTGGTGGCGATAGCCACGACGACCTTGCGGCAAGCTAGCCATCTCAGGATGGATCCCGGCTCAAGGCCGGGATGACACCGTGGGTGTGAAAACATAAGTGCCTGACAAGGGCTGCGGCCATCACTGCGCCCAGTCGAATTTCATGTCCTTGAAATCGAGCTGGGCGTTGCCGCCACCGAAGTTGTAGCCACCGAAATATTCCTCGAAGCCGAGGTGATAGGGGCTGAAGTCCGGGAAGCCCTGGATGGGACGCATCGTGCCGCCGACATGGTCGGACAGGTGCGACTTGACCCATTTGTGCAGGCGGTAATTCTCGGTCTCGACCACGCCGCCTTCCCAGTAATATTCGCGCTGATAGCCATTGTTGCCGAATTCATCCGGTGCAATGCCGGCATTGGGGTCTTCAGTGCGGGCGGTGATCCTGATGGCACGGTTGAACGCCAGGTCGGCGTCGGGAATGCCGCCCAATTGCTTGAAGATGAAATAGTCCTCCGGCGGGAGCGAGCCAGGTGAGTAGCTGCCCTCCCAGAAGGCGGCACCCGCGCCCCTGGACAACCAGGCCGGCGCCGGCACTTCAGACAGATGCGGATTGCCATCGAAGCGCGGCGGTTGCGCGAAGGGGCCCACAAACTCCTCTTCAGTCAGCAGGATCACTGCATATTCCAGATCGAGGACATCCCGCATGCGATGAAGTCGCGGATGCTCGCTTTGCCGCGCCTCCCAGAAGGGCAGCAGCGACTGATCGCTGGGTCGTTCCGGATCAACCTCGTCGAAAAAGGCGCGCACGGCGAGCGCGGTCAGCGGCATGCCGTCATTATGGTCGAAAGCCACCGCGAAGAAGCTTAGGGCCACGATATCGGGACCATGGACGCGATAGTCCTCCGGCAGGCGAATGGTAAAACCGTGATTGAGCGGATAGCCATTATTGGGATCGAGCGGCCATTGCGCCGTGCTGATCCCCGGCGGCAGACCGAAGACCCAGCCGTCACCGCGTGCATCGTCCGGACCAATGCTCTGGTGCAGCATCTCGATATTATAGGCGCGCATGATCTTCTCCTTGGCAAGGGCCGGCATGACGAGGGCTGCTCCCGCAAGGCCAAGAAGGTGACGGCGTGACAAGGGCATGGGAAACCGGACAAAGGGGTTGGTGCTGAAATAGACCGGCCCAGAACAGACAAGATTTGTGACGAGATGACGACATTTCTGTCGCCAAGCCGGAATGCCGGTGCTATAGCCCCGCCCAGCCATTCAGCGGTCTGCCAAGACAGCTGGATTGGTCAGGTTCGATAGCGGGGATTCCACCCTCCCTATCGGACCGACCCTAACCTCCCCGACATCGATTATATCCGGCCCGACGAACGCTGCGTTTGCGCGTGATCGTGCCGGCACACGCGCTTGTCAGGTCCCAGGCTCACGCGTCCGTGTTAGCCATGGCCAACACCATTAGCATGAGCGTCAGCATGTCGAAGATTTCCCGCCGTCACCTCCTGCGCCTTGCCGGCGTCACCACAGCCAGCGCCGCGCTGACCAATGCCCTGCGCGCCGAGGGTTTTGCGCTGCTGGCGCCAACACCGGAAGTCACCGTGGCCACCGCTGCGCCGATCCATGTGCGCGACGTGACCCTGCGCGCCCGCAATATCGACCTGATGAAGCGATATTATCAGCTGGTCATTGGCCTCAAGATTCTCCGCGAAAGCGATGAAGAGGTAGCAATGGGCGTTGGCGACACCACCCTGCTGACCCTGCTGTCGGCGCCCGAAGCACCCTTTTCCGCCCCCAGCGAGGCCGGGCTCTATCATACCGCCTTCGTCATGCCCTCGCGCACCGAGCTGGCGCGCTGGCTGGTGCATGTCGCCATGATGGATGCGCCGCTAACCGGCTTTGCCGATCACCTGGTCAGCGAGGCCGTCTATCTCGATGACCCGGAGGGCAATGGTGTGGAAGTCTATGCCGACCGAACGCCGGACAGCTGGACCTGGGAGGGCGACCAGGTGGTAATGGCCAGCGAGGCGCTCGATGTGGAGAGCCTGTTCCAGCTGACCAATACCAATGTCGACACCTTCACCGGCGCGCCCGATGCCACGCGCATCGGCCATATTCATCTGCGGGCCGGCGAGATCGAAGCGGCCACCGCCTTCTACAATGGCGCACTTGGCCTCGATATCGTGCGCGGCCGCGATGGTGCGGCTTTCATGTCCTCGGGACGCTACCACCACCATGTGGCGGTCAACACCTGGCAGAGCGAGGGTGCCGGGCCGCGCGACCCGCTGAAAACCGGTCTCGCCGAATTCACCCTGCAGCTCGACGACGCCACGCTGCTCGACCCGATCCGCCAGCGCCTGGCCGAAGCCGGCGTCGAAACACAAGAGGCCGGCAGCGACCTCATAGCTGCCGACCCCTGGGGAACGTCTGTGCGGCTCGTGGTGGGATGATGGCTTCCACACCCACGGTGTCACCCCGGCCTTGAGCCGGGGCCCATCCTGAGATCGACTCACAGCCGCGAGGTGGAAGTGACCTGCACACCTACCTTGCGGCAAGGCCTCCATCTCGGGATGGATCCCGGCTCAAGGCCGGGATGACACCGAGCATGTGGTCCAAGCGGTTCTCGACTGTTCAGTCGGGGATGAACTAGGCCTGCTTGCCGATCCGGTCGAGGGTCTGGAATTCCTCATCGCTGAGCTGGATGGCAGCTGCGGCGACATTTTCTTCTAGATGCTTGACCTTGCCGGTGCCCGGAATCGGCAACATGACCGGCGACCGCTTCAGCATCCAGGCCAGCGCCAGCTGGCTGGCCGAAGCCTGGTGCTTGTCCATGATCGCCTTGAACTCGGCGCTGGTGCTCTCAAGATTGCCGCCGTCGATCGGGCGCCAGGGAATGAAGCCGATGCCATTGGCCTCGCAATAGCTCAGAACCTCTTCGGACTTGCGATTGACCAGATTGTAGAGGTTCTGGACCGTGGTCACCTTGAAGAACTTGCTGGCTTCCTTGATCTCATCGACGCTGACCTCGCTGAGGCCGGCATGGCGAATGATGCCATCCTTCTGCAACTGGGCAATGGTCTCGAACTGCTCCTGCGCCGGCACCTTGGCGTCGATGCGGTGCAACTGCCAGAGATCGATCCGCTCGACCTTGAGGCGGCGCAGGCTCTGGATCGCGCCCTGCCGCAAGAATTCCGGACGGCCGAGTTGCGGCCAGACATCGGGACCATGGCGGGTCAGCCCGCTCTTGGTGGCCACGATGGTGCCCTTGCCATAGGGCGCCAGCACCTCCCCGATCAGTTCTTCGCTGACATAGGGGCCATAGCTTTCCGCCGTGTCGACGAAATTGACATTGAGTTCAGGCAGGCGGCGCAGGGTCGCCTTGGCTTCTTCCGGATCCTCGGGCGGACCCCAGATGCCCTTGCCGGTAATGCGCATGGCGCCGAAACCCAGACGGTTGACCGTCAGGTCGCCGCCAATGGCAAAAGTGCCCGAAAGGGCTGCATCAAGTGTGGTCATAGCAATTTCTCCGGTAGGTCGCGCCGGGAGTGGCGCTCGGAACTGATGGGACGCAAGGCCCCGCCGGACCCGATGGGCCCGGGATTAGTTGTGCTCGTCCGGGAGGTCGGGCAGCGGCATGAACTCCACGCCGTCCTCAGCCAACGCGACAACCTCGTCTCGCGTTGCCTCGCCATAGATGTCGCGTTTCTCCACTTCCTCGAAATGGATTTTCCGCGCTTCTTCGGCAAAGCGGTCGCCAACGTAATCGGCTTGGCTGGTCACCTTTTGTCGATATTGCCGCAGCAGCTCGCGGAACTTGGCGAGATCTGGACTGGAGGAGCCGAGTGAGACCTTGTCACCATCCGTGCGCGCCACAGCCGGAGCCATCGGCGCTTTCTCCACCGCACCATCGCCGCAGACGGCGCAACTCACGATGCCGCGGGCCTGCTGTTCATCGAATGCCGCAGCATTCTTGAACCAGGCGTCGTAGCGGTGGCCTTTGGAGCAATGGAGGGAATACTGGATCACGGTCGGCAAGTCTCATGCGCCGGGCGGCGCTGTTGGGAAAGATATAGGTCGATCGCCTAGCTCTGCAACGCCCCCGGCAGGGCAAAATCGCGTGCATTAGCCAGAGCCGGTATCCGCTGCCGCGCGTCGACGACATGATCCATGGCAATTTCGGCAACGAGCACGCCCGGCTCGTCATGATCGAGCTCGGCGATGATCCGCCCCCAGGGATCGATCACCAGGGAATGACCATAGGTAGCGCGGCCATTGGGATGCTGCCCGCCTTGGGCGGCGGCAATGACATAGGAACCTGTCTCGATGGCCCTGGCGCGCAGCAGCACATGCCAATGTGCCTGGCCGGTTGGCACCGTGAAGGCAGCGGGCACCGCAATCAGATTGGCGCCGGCATTGGCGAGGCTGTTGTAGAGTTTTGGAAAGCGCATGTCGTAGCAGATGGACATGCCCAGGGTGAATTCACCCAGCTCGGCCGTCACCGCCCGCTCGCCCCCGGCATAGGTGGCGCTTTCGCGATAGGCGTTGAGGCCGGAAATATCGGCGTCGAACAGATGGATCTTGTCATAGGTCGCAATGATTGCGCCATCGGGGCCGAACAGCACCGAACGATTGGCAAAGCGGCCATCCGGCAGCGGCACGGCCAGCGAACCGATGTGGACGAACATGCCATGCTGCCTGGCCAGAGTGCCGATACGGCGGAGCTGCGGATGATCCTCGAAAGGCGCGGCGACGCTTCGGAGCTGGTCGCGGTTTTCCGGGAAGATCACCGTCACTTCCGGCGTCAGCGCATAGCGGACGCCGGCCTTGGCAGTCTCGGCCAGCATTGGCTCAAGCGCAGCAAGATTGTCGTCGGGATCGAGGCCCGACCGCATCTGGATGGCAGCGATCTTCATGGGAATTTACGAGGCCAGCAGCGGGTCGAGACCGCCTTCGCGATCCAGTGCGGCCATATCGTCATAGCCACCGACATGGGTCTCGCCGATAAAGATCTGCGGCACGGTGCGGCGGCCATGGGCCCGCTCGGTCATCGCAGCGCGCAGCTCCGGATCGAGCACGGTGATTTCGGTATAGTCGGCGCCCTTGTCAGCGAGCAGCGCCTTGGCGGCGTGGCAATAAGGGCAGGTCGGGGTCGTATAGATTTCGATCTTGGCCATCGAAAATTCTCCTTCGAGACGAGGCGTTTATCCTTATATGGGCAGATCTGCCCCAATGACAACGCGGGCAAAGGTGATGACATCCACCACCTCGGCCCCCGCCTTGCGCAGCACCCGCGTCACCGCCTTGACCGTGGCGCCGGTCGTATAGACATCGTCCACCACAACGATCCGGCGGCCCTTGCTGCGGGACAGCATATCCGGGTGAACGGCAAAGGCGCCCGCGACGTTCCGCTGCCGCCCGTCGCCCGAGAGCCCAACCTGTTGTCGCGTCTTGCGAATACGACGAACCAGCAAGGGATCGACCTTCAGCCCTGTGAGCCTGCCCACCGCCTGTGCCAGTTCGGCAGATTGATTGTAGCGCCGCTCGCGCTGCCGCGCCGGATGGAGTGGCACGGGGACGAGGATGGGATCGCCGGTCCAGAGTTCATGCCCGGCCCCCGCCATCAGTCGTCCGCAGAACTGCGCCAGTTCCGGCCGGTCGCCATATTTGAGCCGCGAGACCAAGGTGCGTGCCACCTCATTGTAGATCACCGCTGCTCGCGCCCGTCCAAAAGGCGGCGGATCGGCCAGCGCCTCGGCCGAAAGGGCATCGGGGCCCAGCGAGATTTCAAACGGCAGGCCCATGACCGGGCAGAGCGGCGCGGTGATGGGACGAAGTTGCGCAAAGCATTGCGCGCAGAGCCCGTTGGGCGTGACTGTGGGCGCCTCGCAATTGAGGCAGACCGGCGGATAGGCGAGATCAAGCAGCATCCGCCCCGCGACACGAGCGCCGCGCAACAGGCCGCTGACCATCACACCAGTTTTGACAAGCCCCGCGTCCCTCTCCATAAGGCGGATAGTGCCACGTCCCCGATTGGCCGCAAGCCCGACATGACCCAGCCGCCCGCCATTTTCGACACCGCCCTGATCCGCCGCCATCTGGCGCGCCGGACCGAGACCGGTGACTTCGTCTTCGATCTGGTCCTGGCCGACCTCGAGGATCGCCTGGGCGCGCTTGTGCGTGACTTTGCCAAGTCCGCCATCATCGGCCCGGATCCCGAAAAGCTCCCCACTGTCGGCCAAACCGCCAGCGCCAGCTTTGCCTTCGAGCGCTATCGGTCCTTTTCGCCCGACTATGACATGCCGCCACTGGTAGGCGACGACTACCAGCTGATCGTCTCGCTATTGGAGCTGCAGGCCATCAATGACGTGCCCGGCTATCTGGCGCGCCTGCGAGCGCATCTGGCGCCCGATGGCCTGCTGATGATTGCCGCGCTGGGTGGCGAAAGCCTCACCGAATTGCGCGAGGCCTTTCTTGCTGCCGATGCTGAGGTTTTCGGTGGCGCCTCGGCCCGCGTCGCGCCGATGATCCAGGTGCGCGATGGCGGCGGGTTGCTGCAGCGCGCGGGCCTCGCCCTGCCCGTGGCCGATGTCGAAACCCATGTCGTGCGCTACGGCAATCCCTTCGCCCTGATGGCCGAACTCAAGGCCCTCGGCGCCTCCAACCCCTTGCTGGATCGATCAAAACGCCTCGCCACTCCGGCCCTGCTGGCGGCTGCCGCCGAGGCCTATGCCAGCCAGGATAGCGATCCCGACGGCCGCATCCGCGCGACGCTGGAAATCATCTGGCTCTCCGGCTGGGCGCCCCATGAGAACCAGCAGAAGCCGCTGCGCCCCGGCAGCGCCAAGGTCCGCCTCGGCGACGTCCTGGGCAAGCTCTGATGTTTGATCTGGGTGGCCATATCCTGCTGCTATCCGGATCGCCCGGTTCGGGAAAGACCACGACAGCAGAAGCCCTGGCCCTGATGCCCGGCGCGCCCAAGGCGCATGTCCATACCGATGATTTCTGGGGCTATATCAAGCATGGCCATCTCGATCCGTGGTTGGTCGAGGCCCACGCGCAGAACCAGATGGTGATGCGGATTGCCGGCGATGTCGGTCGACACTATGCCGCGAACGGCTACTTCGTCGCTCTGGATGGCGTGATCCGCCCGGCCGCCCTGCCCGCCTATGAAAACCGGGGCATACCAACCCATTACATCGTGCTGCGCACACCGCTCGAAGAGGCTATTGCCCGGTGCCAGGCGCGGGGTGGCGACAGTCTCGCCGATCCGGTGGTGGTTGCGGAACTGCACCGGCAGTTTGCCGACCTGGGCCGGCATGAAAAGCATGTACTGCCGGTGGATGGCCTGGATCGAGACCGGACGCTGTCAGCCGTCCTGCTGGCGCTCGAAAGCGGGCAATATCTGCTGGACGACCCGGCTTAGTCGACCCCGACCATCACATCTGACGCCTTGATCACGGCATAGGCTGGCTTGCCCGACGCGAGATCGAGCTCGGCCACCGCCTGGTTGGTGATCGAGGCGGTGACCACATTGCCGCCACCAATGTCGATGCGGACGTGACTGGTCGTGGCGCCCTTGATGACTTCCACCACAGTGCCCTTGATCTGGTTTCGCGCGCTCAGCTTCATGTCACCTGTCCTTCGATCCACAGTCGCATTTGGTGCCAATAGGCTAGCAGACTGTTAGCATCCAGCACCACCTGTCGCGCCAATATGCGAAAAGGGCCGGTGTTTCCACCGGCCCCTCTCAACATGATTGCAAAGCTGAAAGATCAGGCAGCTTCTTCGTCGCCTTCCGGCTCGGCATCGGCCTTGGTGCGCTTGGGCGACTTTGCCAGGTTCTTCTCGATCAGCTGCACGGCTTCGGTCAGCGTCAGCTTGTTGACGGCACCGATCTCGCGGCTCATGCGGTCCATGGCCTGCTCGAACAGCTGGCGTTCCGAATAGGACTGCTCGGGCTGCTCTTCCGAACGATAGAGATCGCGCACGACTTCCGAAATGGCGATCAGGTCGCCCGAATTGATCTTGGCTTCATATTCCTGGGCGCGGCGCGACCACATGGTGCGCTTGACGCGAGCACGACCGGTAACGGTGGTCAGAGCCTGGTTGACCATGTCTTCTTCGGCCAGCTTGCGCATGCCGACGGACTTGACCTTGGCCACGGGCACGCGAAGGGTCAGCTTGTCCTGTTCGAAACTGATGACGAACAGTTCGAGGGTCAGTCCGGCTACTTCCTGTTCCTCGATCGAGACGATCACACCGACGCCATGCGCCGGATAGACAACGTACTCGCCGGTCTTGAAACCCAGCCG
Organism: uncultured Devosia sp.; assembly: GCF_963517015.1. Lineage (NCBI taxonomy): Bacteria > Pseudomonadati > Pseudomonadota > Alphaproteobacteria > Hyphomicrobiales > Devosiaceae > Devosia > uncultured Devosia sp. Next base: position 718,355 of record NZ_CAUQDV010000001.1, on the reverse strand, counting down.
TGTCTGTACCTTCTTGGCTACCATAGTCTTGGAACTCCTTGTTGACGCCCCAAATGCACGGCTCCTGCGGGAAGGACCATGCACCTCATACTCATTTACTTCTGCGTCCGAACGGGACGCGGCGCGCAGCATAAGACCCCACTCTTCTCCGGGCCCGCTTTGCCCGGAGGTCAGTGCATCTGGCGATGTTGTCAAAAAAATCGTGCCTTAAGGCACGGGTTGGGTGACGGGCTCAACTGCATTAGAAGAGACCATAGCATAAAAATTCGGCAAAATCAAAAACTACGAATCAAGCAGCAAAACGCGCCTTTGCAAGAGGGCGATCCTGCGACCAACCGTCTTCCATCTTGATTCCACAGCTTCCGCACAGCCCTTCAACAGCCATGCGTAAAGGCCTTAGTCGCCCTCGCCGGGCGCTTCCGAGAAGTATTTCGCCAGCTTGCCTTCTTCGCCATCAAGCGCCTTGGCCTCTGGCAAGGGATCGCGACGCTCGGTCAGATTGGGCCAGATCGCGGCAAACTTGGTATTGAGCACCAGCCACTCGTCGAGCCCGCTCTCGGTATCGGGCTTGATCGCTTCGGCCGGGCATTCCGGCTCGCAAACGCCGCAGTCGATACACTCGTCCGGATGGATCACCAGCATGTTCTCGCCTTCGTAGAAACAATCCACGGGGCAGACTTCGACGCAGTCGGTGTACTTACAGGCGATGCAATTATCGGTGACGATATAGGTCATATCGGGCGGCAGTCCGGCGGGTTCTCAACGGGACCGGTGCTAAACCGTTTTAGCGCAGGCTGCAAGGCTGGCAGGCCGCACCATTTGGCGCAGGTCAGCAACGCGGGGAAACCTTTTGCCCCCACCGATGCTTGTTCTCTTCAAGACCAGAGGAGATCTGACATGCAGACTTTCCAAGACCCAGCGACCCGCCAGCCCAAGGGCGATCACAACCGTCGCCTCGCCATGGGGCTCGACCCCGATGAATTCGCCGCGACGGCCGGCGTCAGCACCGAAGAGCTGCGCCGCTATGAAATGACCGGTCCCGACCAGGACTTCGACGTCGAGGTCGCGCGCCGCGTCGGTGACACGCTCGAACGGCTCGAGACCATGGTGCCCAATTCGGAAGCGGGCGGGAACGACATCGCCCGCGACGGATTAACCCCGTCCATAACAAGAGGAGCTCATCCCATGGATCATTCCAACCATATCCGCCTTGCTGCCGATGAACTGACCCCTTCGGTGCTTGAAGGCGCCACCATCTATGGCGCGGACGATCACAAGATCGGCCATGTCAGCCATGTGCACGGCCTGGGTGCCGGCAGCGAGATCATCGTCGATGTCGGCGGCTTCCTCGGCCTTGGCGCCAAGCCTGTCGCCGTCCCGGCCAGCGACCTCGAATTCATGCGCGACGAAGATGGCGACGTTCATGCCGTGACCGGCTGGACCAAGGACCAGCTCGAAAAGATGCCCGAGCACAAGCATCACCACTAGGAATAAAAGAGGCCCGGTGAGAACCGGGCCTTTTGTTTGTGGGAGGATTATTCAGCCGCGTCGGTAATCTCGCGACTTTTCTCGATTAGCGCTGGCTCGTCATCGAGTTCGATACGAACCTCCTTGCCGTCGGGTCCGCGCAGCACGAGCTCAGCCACCCCACCCACGGCCCGCATATGACGCGCGACGGAAGTGAGCAGGATATCTCTGCCTTCCCTCTCCATGGGGACCCCATCCTCATCCAGAGGGCCATCGAGGCCGAAATCCACTGGCGGCAGGCCCGCCGCCGCTCTCATTTCGGCGATGGCGTCACAGGCAATACGCAGCGCACGCGTCTCATTGAGAGAATCCTGCATTTCCAAGGGAAGCTCTGCCCGAACTTCGGCCCACGATACTGAACCTTTCATCCATGCCATTTTCATTTCTCCTGCTTCATCGCCAACCAAACCGTGAAGCGTCGATCGGCAAGATCAACCAATCGAGCGTAGAAGCGGCTCTCGCTGACCCCGTGCTTGTCACCACCACAAATAATGACGGCTTGTCTCTGAGGATCAAAGGCAAAAGCCACGCGCCACACTCCACCTGCGGCGTTGACGCGCATTTCCTTCATATTGTCGTATCTGGAATTCTTCAGCGTATCGACATGCGGCCTTCCGGCAGCCGGGCCAAGCCGCCTAACCAGATCGAACACTCTTCCGATCGCTTCCCGAACTTCAAGGTCGAGCGCTCGGAATTCTGGTCTGTAGTCGGGATGAAATACAATCTCGTACTCGTCCATCGCGCCTCCCAGCACAACAGAACCCAAAAATCATATCATGAAATGCAGTTCAGGCAATAAATGCCGGACCCTACCCTATTCCTCATCCCGCCCCAATAGGCGGTCGGTTTCCCGCCGTTCCTTCTTGGTCGGCCGGCCCGCGCCATCGCCGCGTTGGGCGAGGGCTGCGTCATAGGGTGACATTTCGGATCTGGGCAATGCGGGTGGGGAGAGGTCCTCGTAAAGCCCCTGCGCTTCGGGGGCGGGCCCACGGCGGGTGCCGCAGTCGAGGATCCGCCAGACCACGATGCGGTTATGCAGGCTCATGGTCAGCACATCGCCCGCCCCGACCTTGTGGTCGGAACGGTCGGTGCGTTCGGAGTTGACGCGGACAGCGCCGGTTTCGATGAGCTTCTGCGCCAGCGTGCGCGACTTGAGGGCGCGCGAGAAAAACAGGAACTTGTCGAGCCGCTCCTTGCGGATGGGTTCGCTCGCTCTTGCCAATCCTTATTGGCCCTTCGGGGCCTTGAGCGCCAGGAGCTTGGCAAAGGGGCTATCGGGATCGAAAGCCTTTTCCTTGCGCTCGTCGCGCTGCGGCTGCTGGAAGCGGGCGCGATCGCCCTTCTGGTCATCCGGGCGACGGTTCTCGTTGCGCGGCTTGCCCTTGGTCTGCAGGTGACGCGCCTTGGCGAGGTCCTGCACTTCCCCTTCGGGACGGCGCGGGCCGGGCGTGCGCGAACGCTCGGGGCGCTTGGCTTGCACTTCGCCTTCCGGACGGCGGCGGCTTTCATGCCGCTTGTTGTCCGGGCGACGGCCGGCAGGCGACCAGATCTCGTCAAACTCGGGCTCGGCTGTCTCGGCAGCAACGGCCTCAGCCGGCGCAGCCTCGACAATCGTGGTTGCTGGCACATCGGCCTCGACCACAGGAGCGGTTTCTTCGATCACGGCTTCGACGGGCGTTTCGGCCACGGCGTCGACCGATGCAGGATTTTCGGCCAGCACTTCTTCCAGCGCCGGCGCTTCTGCCGTTGCTTCGGCAGCCGGAGCAGGCGCCACCACCTTGGGCACGCGCTTGACCTTGTAGCCCAGCGACGAGAGGATCGAAGCGAAGTCTTCGCCCGAGCAGCCCAGCAGCGAGGTCATTTCCACGGTGACGCGGAAGCCATTGCCTTCGGCAGCACCTGCCGGCAGGTCGCCCGCATAGGGACGACCGGCGTCGAGTGCGATTAGCGGACGGATGATATCGGCCAGGCGCTCGAGAATATCGACGCGGACGGCGCGCTTGCCGGCCACCTTGAAGCCGGCCATTTCATAGAGCCGTGTATCGACTTCGGGATCGACCACGAAGCTGGTGCGGCCCGACAGCACGATATGCGGAATGTCGGTGACGCCCGGCTGACGCACGCCGCCATTCTTGAGCGCAAACAGGATCAGCGCCAGCTCGCGCGGGGCGGGCTTGAGCGAAAGCGGCAGATAGATGTGATAGGCGCCGAACTTGACGCCCAGCTTGCGCAACTTGCCGCGCACATCCTGGTCGAGATTCTTGACGTCATCGGCAACCTGGCCGCGCGGGATCAGGCCGATATGCTCGAACAGCTGATAGGCGATGCCGCGGGCCGAACCGTCGAGATCGGCAGGGGCTTCGAGCGCCATGACGCTTTCGAGCACGGTATTGATATGGTGACGCAGCCAGAGGCCGAGACGATCCTGAACGCGTTCCAGATCCGGACCGGTCAGCGATTCATCGGCCAGCATCAGGATGCGCGGACGATAGAGGGCATCGCCCTCGATCAGCTCGGCGACGATATCGCCCTTCCAGCGCAGCTTGCCATCGGTGGCCAGCACGAATTCTTCATTGGGCGCGCCAGCCAGGCGATCGGCGCGATTATGGATCTCGGGGGCGACCACCTGGTCGGCTGCCGTGCGCAGCCCCTTGATGTCGGCATCGCCATCATTGCGTGCCAGGGTAAAGTGGAAGCCTTCAAGCGTGCCGATGAGATGGCCTTCCAGCCGCACTTCGCCACGCTCATTGATCTCGGGAGATACCATACGTTTGTCTTTCAGATGACGCAGCAAGACGCTGGTGCGCCGGTCGACGAAACGCTGAGTCAGCCGCTCATGGAGAGCGTCGCTCAGCCTATCCTCAATGTCTCGGGTCTTTTCGCGCCAATGTGAAGGGTCTGCAAGCCAGTTTTTGCGGTTCGCGACAAAGGTCCATGTCCGGATCTGCTTGATCCGGTTGCTCAAGGTATCAATATCGCCGCTCGCATTGTCGCAAAAGCGAACCTGCTCGGCAATCCAGTCCTCGTTGACGGCGCGCTTCTTGACTAAATCCGAGTAAATACGCGTAACGATCTCGCCATGATTTGCCGGCGAAATGCCTTGATAATCAGGGATTTGGCAGCATTCCCACAGGAGACGCGCTCCATCGAGCCCGCGCGCCAGCGCCCCCGCCTCGTTGCGCGAGACGAATTCGAGCGCCTGCTGATCCTTGGCCAGTGGCACACGGGTGAGGCTGCGATGCTCCGGCACCACATCGAGTGAATTTTGCAGCGCGGCGATCGAAGAGAAATCGAGCTGATTGTTGCGCCATTGCAGCACTTTTATCGCGTCGAAGTCGTGTGTTTCGAGCTGGGCGACCAATTCTTCGTCGAATCCCTCGGTGCCGCCAGTGACCCCAAACGTGCCATTGCGGGAGTGTCGGCCGGCGCGACCAGCGATCTGGCCGATCTCGGCCGGGGTCAGGTCGCGGCTCATTCGACCGTCGAACTTGCTGTCATCGGCAAAGGCGACATGGTGGATATCGAGGTTCAGCCCCATCCCAATAGCGTCCGTGGCGACGAGAAAATCCACATCGCCATTCTGGTAGAGCTCGACCTGGGCATTGCGCGTGCGCGGCGAAAGGGCGCCCATCACCACGGCGGCCCCACCCCGCTCGCGGCGGATCAGCTCGGCAATGGCATAGACTTGTCTTGCCGAGAAGGCGACGATGGCCGAACGGGCCGGCTGGCGCGAGATTTTCTTGGAGCCGGCATAGGTCAGCTGGGAAAAGCGCGGCCGGTCGATGATCTCGGCATGCGGCAGGAGCTTTCGGATGATCGGCGCCATCGTCGCGGCGCCCAGCAGCAGCGTCTCCATCGAGCCGCGGGCATTGAGGATCCGATCGGTGAACACATGGCCGCGGTCGAAATCGATCGCGGTCTGGACTTCATCCACCGCCACGCAATCGACGCGGATGTCCATCGGCATGGCTTCAACGGTGCAGACCCAGAAGCGCGGCTTGGCCGGCACGATGCGCTCTTCGCCGGTGATCAGCGCCACCGCGCCCTCGCCAACGCGTTCGACGCAGCGCTGATAGACCTCGCGCGCGAGCAGCCGCAACGGCAGGCCGATCATCCCGGTGGGATGGGCCAGCATGCGCTCGATGGCAAAATAGGTCTTGCCGGTATTGGTTGGGCCAAGGATTGCCTTGACCGACTGGGGCGGGGCGAAAGTCATTACCGGCAATGTAGGAGGTACTCGTGGCCGTTGCGAGGGTTCCAACGCATTGTCCCAAGAAAGGACAGCTTCTGCGACCCTTTTATGTCAGGAGTTCAGAAAAAGAACATTAGAGAAACAAATTGGCATCGAATCGGAACGACTCAATGGATCTCGATTTGTTCTCCACGATATATTGTGTCCGCAATGCGGCACCACCCACCAGATGGTCAGGCACGGTTGTGCCAAATGGCTGACAGGCCCTGAAATCCGTTCAGACAAATTGCATTTGCGTTAATAGCCGCTGGAATCACCAATGTCTAAACAGGAGGTAAACGCGGATATACTTAGGTCCGCGGCGAGATTTATTCTGCAAGGCGCCGTATTGGCGGCTTTGAAGCGATAAAATTGACAAAGAAATGTTTGACCGTGCCAGTCTGGGACAGGTGGCTTCCTGATCGCGGCATGGCCAGATGCTCGTCGGGTCTGACAAGTCGTCTCCTGGCCCCATTCCCGAACTGGCACAGCTTTCGACTTGGTGCCGGCTCGCCGTTAACGCCTGAACCAAACCCGGAACGAACAGGGTCAGAATCGGGGGAAGGATCGAAATCCGGATTTGTTCACGCCAAGGTATAGTGGTGCAGCGTGGCGATGGGCACTAGAGCGGCAGCGCTGCCGGACGGCGAGGCCAGAACAGCGGCATTCACGTTCAGCTCTGTCAACAGAGCGTTAATTTCAGCGATTTCCAGCCGAATCTGAGCAGATCATTGCGCGAACATTTTCAACCGGAGCGATGGCGTTAAGGGATGCACGCCCGCCGCCCCGGCCTCTCCTGTCGCCAAATTGTCAAAAAACCCTTTGACCGTCCGGACTTGGGACAGTGCCGGAAAGGAACCGCCCACCAGGCGACCGGCACAAAAAAGCCCGCGCCGGGCGGCGCGGGCGAGAAACGTCTCGTCGAAGCAGGATGACTAATAGGTCATCCGCGTGAGGACCATGGAAAGATCGCCCATATTGGTGCCCAGCAGCACGCGGTAGGGCACGTAATAGCCGGTCTCGCCGAGCGGGGCGTACCAGATGATGATCCGGTCGCTGTCGGCGAGATAGGCGGTGATGTCCGAGGTGGTGAAATGGCCCGAGATCGGGTTGTAGTCCACCGTGCAAAGGACGACCGGGCCCTGGTAGCCGGTGCGCGGCGAGGTTGCCTCGTCGTCGCCGGCATAGCTCATGGCAATGTCGAAGCGCTCGGCGCCAGTAAAGACATTGGCCTTGCGCTGGCAGAGGCTGGAATCGAGGGCATTTCCCTTGAGCACGAAGGCCGAGAGGAAATCGCTGACCCCGGTCAGGTGGCGCCGCTCGATCGGCACGCGCTCGAAATCGGTGATCGGCGGATCGACCTTGAAGGCCGAGACGTCGCGACCGGCAAAATCCACATCGACCGTGAAGGTCTCGCCATTGGCGCGGGTTTCGAGATCGAATGTATCGGCATGCAGCGTCGGATCGGTCGACCGACCGACTGAACGCGCCGTGGCCGTACCGCTCGAGACCAGCGTCCCAAGCCCCGCCACATTGGCCTTGAGATCGAGACTATAGCGACTGCCATCGTCATCGAGATCAACCGACATCGTTGCGATATTGATGCCGCCCAGGGTCAGCACATAACTGGCCGACGCATCGACCTCTGCGGCCTGTGCCGGCAGGCTCAAAACAAGGGCTAGGCTGGCAAGCGAGATAAAGCGGAACGGAATCAAGGGCCTGATGTCTCTGTGCTGGTTGGGGCGAATCAGCCGATCCCCTGAAACTGCCTGCGCAGGGGCCTTCCCGCAAGGCGCTCGCGCCCGTTTGAGCCCGCCTTGGCTTGACGGAGCCGCCCCTTTTCTCTAAAGACGCGCCAGATTTCACAACAATCGAGGCCGGTCGCGGACTTGTCTGCCACCCAGGACCTTTACACAAATAGGATATCTTCAATATGGCACGTCGCTGTGAACTGACTGGCAAGGGCGTAATGGTTGGCAACAACGTTTCGCACGCTCTTAACCGCACCCGCCGCCGTTTCCTCCCGAACCTGGTGACCGTTTCGCTGATCTCGGACGCGCTGAACCGCTCGATCCGTTTCCGCATTTCGGCTGCTGCGCTCCGTTCGGTCGAGCACCGCGGTGGTCTCGATGCCTTCCTGCTCAAGCAGAGCGATGACACGCTGTCGCCGCTGGCCGCTGGCATCAAGAAGGAAATCCGCGCCGCTCTCGCAGCTGCCTAAGCGCCCGATTTTCTGACCGAATTTGAAGCCGCGTGGGGTCATGCTCCGCGCGGTTTTGTTTTAGTGAAGGGCAAAGCTGCCCTCATTGATTTCATCCGCGCCGGTCTGATGCTGGAACGCGGTTACATAGGGATGCATTCTGATGCTTGCTCGTTTCCTGGCGGCTGTTGCCGCCATGGTCGTGGTCGTTGCCGCTTCCAATATCCTGGTGCTCTACCCGCTCAACGTCCAGCTCGGCTCGGTCAATTTGGCCGACCTCTTGACCTTCGGCGCCTTCACCTTCCCCTTCGCCTTCCTCGTCACCGACCTGATCAATCGCTATGACGGCGCCCAGCGCGCGCGGCTCGTGGCTCTGGTCGGCTTCGTCGTGGGTCTGGGCGTATCGTTCTATCTCAGCTTCCATCCCCTGCCCTGGAATGCTGGCGGCGCGGCGGCCACTACCCAGCGCATCGCCACGGCGTCGGCCACCGCCTTCATCGTCGGCCAGCTGCTCGATATCTCGATCTTCTCGCGCCTGCGCGCCAACAAGACCTGGTATGTCGCCCCGCTCCTGGGTTCGCTGTTCGGGTCGCTGATCGATACGGCGATCTTCTTCTCGCTGTCCTTTGCGCCCGTCTTTGCCGGCATCGACGCCGCCTATGGCCTGCCCGATGGCTCGCTGGGCTTCCCGGCGCCACTGCTGGGCGTCGGCCCGGAAGTGCCGCTCTGGGTGTCGCTGGCGGCGGGCGATTTTGGCGTGAAGTTCCTCGCAGCGCTGCTGCTGCTGGCGCCCTATCGCGTGCTGATGGGCAAGATTCGTCCGCTGCCGGCTTTGGGTGTGGTGGCGTAGTTTTCGCAGACTTTACCAAAAACTCGGTGTCATCCCGGCCTTGAGCCGGGATCCATCCTGAGATGATAGGGTTCGCTCCATGGTCGTTCGTTCGACCTTGCGGCTGCGACGAGATCTCGGGATGGGCCCCGGCTCAAGGCCGGGGTGACACCGAGTATGCGGGCCGTTCAAAGCCCCCTAATCCACCAGCGCAAATTCCAGCAGAAGGCTGCGCTGCCAGTCGTTGAAATTATTGTCCGAGCCAATCAGCACTCGCACCTCGCCATCGGGCGACTGATGCACGGTCATGGCTTCCATATTGTCGATCGAGCCACCCGAGGCCGTCAGCAGCAATTCTCCGGCCATGACATCGCCGGCCCGAACCTGATCGGCCTTCACCCGCCGCAGGTTCATGACGAAAGTGAGCATGGAGACGCCGCGCTCCAGCACCAGCAGGTCGCCATTGGGCAGGAAGGCGCATTCGGTCGGATTGACCACCGGAGACTTGGTGTAAGCGATCTCGCCCTTGTCCGCCTGCCCGAGCAGGTAGCCTCGGTGATTGCCCGCCGCATCGAGATAATTCTCGGTCAGCAGCAGCGTCGAACCGGCAATGGGTGACGCCGGTGGCGCCACGCAGACCGATTCCAGCGATTCATTGGTGCGTAGGTCGGTCAGCCATTGCGGAATGGACACCTCTCGCGCCGGGCCGCCCGGAATGCCATTGGTCAGCGTAAAGTCGGCGACCCGCGTCAGGTGCTCGAAGCTCACCCGCGCTGCCACGGGCACGCCGTCGCGATAGACCGTGTCGACGCTTTCGGCATCCTTGGCATATTGGCGCGGCAGGATTTCGCCCTTGGAATTGCGCATCGGCTCGATGGTCACGCCGATAAAACCGAACAGCTGGCCCTTGTCGTCATAGGCAAGGTGCCCGGAAACGAAACTGCCGCGATCGGTGACGAACAAGGCCTGGCCATTCGGCCCGGTCATGGTCATGCCCGAAAGGCCACCGAACGTGTCGTCGGGACTGGTCATGGCCATGCCGCCGCGAAAGATCAGCCGGTCGACCTGTCCGCCCACCGGCACATCGCGGAAACTGTTGACCTGCACGGCATTGACCGTCGCCTCGACCGCTGCGGCAGGCAGAACGCCCGCCAGAAGCACCGCGGCGAAGGCGGCGAGCCGCATCAGCGACGCGCCCGCCGGCGGCTTTGCGACGGCATTTCTTCGTCAAACAGCGCGGCCAGCTCGTCGGTCAGCGCGCCCGCCAGTTCCTCGGCATCAAGCAGGGTCACGGCGCGACGATAATAGCGCGTCACATCATGGCCGATGCCCACGGCCACCAGCTGGATCGGCGAGCGCGTCTCGATATCCTCGATCACCTGACGAAGATGCGCCTCGAGATAATTGCCGGCATTGACCGACTGCGTCGAGTCATCGACCGGCGCACCGTCGGAAATCACCATCAGGATGCGGCGGGCTTCCGGCCGGGCCATCAAGCGCTTGCGCGCCCATTCGAGCGCCTCGCCATCGATGTTTTCCTTGAGCAGGCCTTCGCGCATCATCAGGCCCAGATTGCGGCGGGCATGGCGCCACGGCTCGTCGGCGGCCTTGTAGATGATGTGGCGCACGTCGTTGACGCGACCGGGCGTTGCCGGACGACCCGCTTCGAGCCAGGCCTCGCGCGACTTGCCGCCCTTCCAGGCGCGGGTGGTAAAGCCCAGGATTTCGACCTTGACGCCGCAGCGCTCCAGCGTGCGCGCAAGAATGTCGCCGCAGATCGCCGCAATGGTGATCGGTCGTCCACGCATCGAGCCCGAATTGTCGATCAGCAAGGTCACGACCGTGTCGCGGAAATCGGTGTCGTTCTCGACCTTGAAGGACAAAGCCTGCATCGGATCGGTCACCACGCGGGTGAGCCGCGCCGTATCCAGAAGGCCTTCTTCGAGGTCGAACTGCCAGCTCCGGTTCTGCTTGGCCATCAGGCGCCGCTGCAGCTTGTTGGCCAGGCGCGCCACCGCACCAGCGAGGTTTTCCAGCTGCTTGTCGAGCAGGGCGCGCAACTGGTCGAGCTCGTCGGGCGGGCACAGCTCGGCCGCCTTGACGATCTCGTCGAACTTGGTGGTGAAGACCTTGTAGTTGAACTGGTTGGAAAGCTGCGTGCCACCATCCTTGTCCGGCGGCGGCATGGGAGCGTCCTCGCCCGCGTCGGCCATGGCGTCTTCGTCGGTATCGGCCATGTCCGATTCGATGCCATCGACATCGCCGGTTTCTTCCGACTCGCCGGCCTGCTCGTCATCCTGGCTATCGTCGGCGTCGTTTTCGCCTTCGCCCTGTTCGGGTGCCTTGTCCGAGGCTTCGCCCTGGTCGGGCTCCTGGTTCTCGTCGGTTTCCTCGTCCGAAGCGTCGGGGTCTTCCAGCTCGCTTTCGGGCACGAGGTTGAGATCGCGCAGCAGGGCCTTCGCGGCCTTGGAGAATTCGTCCTGGTTTTCGAAACGGGTCAGCAATTCGTCGAGGGACTTGCCGCCCTTGTCTTCGATTTCCTTGCGCCAGAGATCGACCAGCGCATGGCCCGATGGCGGCACCGGCACACCGGCGAGCTTTTCACGCAGCAAAAGCCCAAGCGCCTCGGCAATCGGCGCCTCGTTCTTGTCGCTCACCTCGGCGAAATTGGCGCGGAAGAGGCGATCTTCCAGCATTTCACCGATATTGCCCACCATGCCCGGCATGCGCACGCAGCCCAAAGCCTCGACACGGGCCTGTTCCAGCGCATCGAAAGCCGCGCGGGCCACAGGGTCCATCGGCGCACGCTTGCGGTGCGACTCGGGATCATGGCTGGCCAGCCGCATGGCCATGGCATCGCCCTGCCCGCGGGCAATGGCGATATCGCGCCGCGTCGGCAGGCGCGGCAGATTGGCAAGCCGCGCCTTGTCCGAGGTCAGCAGCGGCCGGTCGGCGGTAAAGGTCACTTCCAGATCCGGCTTGCCGCCGATGGCGCGCACCGTCGCGCCCATGGCTGATTTGAACAGCTGGGTCTGGTCGGGTTTATTGGCTTTGCTGCGCGGTGGTTGTGCCATCTGGTCTATCCCGGAAAGCCCCGGCGCAACATCAATTGCAGCCAGGGGCCTGGACGGCCACGCGTGCCCTTCGCCTCATGCGAAGATGGCCCGCAGGGCCGGATAAGGGGTCTCCCGGCACGGAGCCGGGAGGAGGATGCTTAAGCCGTCACGGCCAGATTGGCCGAGCTTTCCGGCAGGTCTTCGCCGAACACGCGCTGATAGAACTCGGCAACCACGGGGCGCTCGAGCTCGTCGCACTTGTTGAGGAAGGTCAGGCGGAAGGCAAAGCCGACATCGCCACCAAAGATCTGGGCATTTTCGGCCCAGGTGATGACGGCGCGGGGCGACATGACGGTCGAGAGATCGCCATTGATGAAGGCCTGGCGGGTCAGGTCGGCAAGGCGCACCATGTTGGAGATGAGCTTCTTGCCCTTCTCGGTCTCGCCATAAGCTTTGTTCTTGGCCTGGACGATGCCCACTTCCTTGTCATGCGGCAGGTAGTTGAGCGTAGTCACCAGGCTCCAGCGGTCCATCTGGCCCTGGTTGATCTGCTGGGTGCCGTGATAGAGGCCCGAGGTGTCGCCAAGACCGATCGTATTGGTGGTCGAGAACAGGCGGAACGCCGGGTGGGGCGTGATCACGCGATTCTGGTCGAGCAGGGTCAGCCGGCCCGCAACTTCGAGCACGCGCTGGATCACGAACATCACGTCGGGACGGCCGGCGTCATACTCGTCGAAGACGAGCGCGACATTGTTCTGCACGGCCCAGGGAAGGATGCCGTCGCGGAATTCGGTGATCTGCTTGCCGTCCTTAACCACGATCGCGTCCTTGCCGACGAGATCGATACGCGAGACGTGGCTGTCGAGGTTCACGCGAACCAGCGGCCAGTTGAGGCGCGCGGCCACTTGTTCAATGTGCGTCGACTTGCCGGTGCCGTGGTAGCCCTGCACCATGACGCGGCGGTTGAACTGGAAGCCGGCCAGGATCGCCAGCGTCGTGTTGCGGTCGAACAGATAATCGGGGTCGACCGGCGGAACGTGGGAATTGGCCTCTTTATAGCCCATCACCTTCATGTCCGTGTCGATACCGAACAGCTCCCGGGCCGAATATTCGGTGTCGGGCAGATTGGTGTACTCAGTCATGGGCTTGTCTCTTGGAAGGTGAGAAAGGCGGGAAAAGCGTTTAAAAAGTCGCGGGCTCTATAGCAGCATTGTGACGGCGGCGGTAGCCACCGGATGGTCATGCCTACTTCGCAACAAAGCCCGTCTTCTTGAGGTGGCTATAGGCCGAGATGATGGCGCGCAGGCGATCTTCCGAGCTCTTGTCACCGCCATTGGCATCGGGGTGATGGATTTTGACGAGGCTCTTGTAGGCTTTCTTGATGTCGTCCGACTTGGGCTGGCGATCAACGATCCCCAGCGTTTCGAGCGCCCGCCGATCCTGCTCGTTGAGCGGTTTGACCCGCTCGGCCGCCGGCTTCTGCGACTGGCGATGGCGGTATTTGGCAAAGACGCCAAACGGATCGCCATATTTGTCGCCCGGACGCAGGGCCTCGCGCGCCGCACGGGCACCAGCCGAACGCATGTTGGGATTGCCGGTGGCAAAGCTCGACCGCGACTCCGCCTTGGGCGGCGCATGCAGCGCCTCGTCCAGCTCGTCCTTGCTCATGTCGGCAAAGAAATTGAACGAGGTATTATAGTGCCGCACATGCTCGAGGCAGAAGTGGTGATACTGCCCGTCGCCGCGCGCGCCCTTGGGAGCCTTGTACTCACCCGCCTTCTCGCAGCCCTCCCAATCGCAGACGTGTTCGACCGGCGCGGGCTTTTCTTCCCGGCGTGGCTTGATGCGAATGGAGTCAAAGATCTTGGACGACAGTTTCATTCTCGCCTAGTTAAGAGCCAAAACCAGATAGAGGTCAGTGCCATGAGCGTCAAAGACACCCTTCAAGCAAAGCTCTCCGATCGATTTACGCCCGCTTTCCTCGATGTGATCGACGAGTCGATGCAGCACCATGGCCACGCCGGATGGCGGGAGGGTGGTGAAACCCATTTTCGTGTCAGAATCGCGGCCCAGCACTTTGCCGGTATGAGCCGCGTGGCGCAACACCGCGCTATTCACGATGTGCTGGAAGATGATCTCAAGGGCCGGGTACACGCCCTGGCCATCGAGATCCTGCCGGTAGAATAGTTACCCGCGCATCGCGTCGAGATAATCGGCCACGGCCTTCCCGTCGACATTCTTTTCGATGAAGGCCTGGCCGATGCCGCGGGTAAGAATGAACGTCAGTGCGCCGCGCGAGACTTTCTTGTCCTGCGCAATGGCCGCCATCAATGTCTCGGTGGACCCCAGCGTACCGGGGATGTCGCTCAAGGTGGTGGGCAGGCCCGAGGCTTTCAAGTGGGCGGCAATGCGGCCGGTGTCCTGGCTGGGAGCGAGGCCAAGCTTTGCCGAAAATCCATGCGCCAGCACCATGCCGATCGACACGCCCTCGCCATGCAACAGGCGATCGGAATAGCCGGTGTCCTTTTCCAGCGCATGGCCAAAGGTGTGGCCCAGATTCAGCAGCGCCCGGACACCAAGTTCCTTCTCGTCCTCGATCACGACGCGCGCCTTGTGGGCGCAGCAACGGGCAATGGCTTCGCCACGGGCCGGACCGCCGGCGAAAATCTCTTCGCGGTGCTCTTCGAGCCAGAAAAAGAACGCCTCGTCGTCGATCAAGCCATATTTGACCACTTCGGCATAGCCGGCCGCGAACTGGCGCGGGCTGAGCGTATCGAGGGTGGACAGGTCGGCGAGAACCAGTTTGGGCTGATGGAAGGCACCGATCAGGTTCTTGCCATGTGGCGAATTGATCCCCGTCTTGCCGCCGACCGAACTGTCGACCTGCGCCAGAAGCGAGGTCGGCATCTGCACGAAATCCATGCCACGCCGAGCAATCGATGCGGCAAAGCCGGCCAGATCGCCGATGACGCCACCACCCAGCGCGATGACGAGATCGCCGCGCTCGAGCCGTGCCGCGAGAATGCCCTCCACCGCCTGGCCGAGATGGGCCCAGCTCTTGGTCGATTCACCAGCCGGCAGCACGATTTCGGTATGCGCAAGGCCCGCCGCATCGAGCGAGGCGACCAGTCGCGGCAATTGCGCCTGGGCCACGGTCTCGTCGGTGATGATGCCATAGCGGCGGCCGGGAAAGCGCTCCTTGAGGATCGCGCCGGCCTCATCGAGCAGCCTGGGCCCGATCAGGATGTCATAGGCACGCTCGCCCAGGGCGACATGCACCGTGTGATCGATTTCAGCCATCAAAGGCTCCGCTGTTCGATATGGGCGAGGACCGCATCGACGATATCGCCCGCCACCACTTCCTGCGGCACGTCGCGCGACAAAACGGTCACATCGGCCTCGGCATAGATGGGATAGCGCTCCTCGATCAGCTTTTCGAGCGTGGCGCGGGGATTGGCCGTCTTGAGCAGGGGGCGATTGGAGCGGCGGGATACGCGCTCGAACAGGATATCCACCTCGGCCTTGAGCCAGACGGTCACGGCCTCGGCCTTCATCAGCGCGCGCGTTTCCAAGTTGACAAAAGCGCCGCCGCCGGTCGCGAGCACGACATTGTGTTCCTTGAGCACGCGCGCGATCACCCGGGTTTCCCCGGCGCGAAATTCAGGCTCGCCACGCTGCTCGAAGATTTCGGGAATGCTCATCTGCGCCGCCTTCTCGATCTCTTCATCGCTGTCGAGAAACTGGCGGTTGAGCCGGGCGGCCAGGCGCCGCCCCACGGTGGTCTTGCCGGCGCCCATCATGCCGACCAGCACCAGGGGCTTGCCGGCGAGCTGTTCCGCGAGCTGTTCGGCACGGGCCTGCCGCAATGCCGCGTCGGGTCGATTCAAGAAAGGCGCTCCCCAGATAGTGGTCCTATCAAGCCGCGCGAGCCTCCCCTGTCAAGCCAGAGACCACAAATCGGCGATATGCCTACCAAAAGGAAACTTTTTACCCGCAAGATTGCAGCAAGCTTGCTTGACGGAAGACCATGCCCACTCTGATCCGCCTCATTATCATCCTGCTTTTCCTCGCGGGCCTCGTCTATGCCGGCATGGTGGCGCTTATCGCCTATGTCGAGCCGACACCCAGGGAAGTGACGATCCGCATTCCCACGTCGGACCTGCTCAATGGCGGCCAGCGTCCCCTGCCCGGCACCGAACAAGCCCCTGCCAGCCCGCAAGAAACGCCCGCGCCATGAGCGGGCATACCATCGGCGCCTTCCTCGAAATGATGAGCGCCGAACGCGGCGCGGCAAAGAACACCATCGATGCCTATCGCCGCGATCTTTCCGATTATTCGGGCTTTGTGACCGGCAAGGGCAAAACCCTGCTCGATGTCGAACGCGACACGGTCACCGCCTATCTTGAGCGGGTGAAACTGGACGGCCTCTCGGCCAGCTCCGCTGCCCGTCGCCTTTCGGCCATCCGCCAGTTCCACCGCTTCCTCTGCGCCGACGGCATGCGTGGCGACGATCCGACCCGCATCGTTGCCAGCCCGAAAAGCCGCCGCGCCCTGCCCAAGGTCCTGTCTATCGCCGAGGTGGACACGCTGCTGTCGCAGGCAGAAGCCGAGGCCAATTCCGAGGACGACACCGACAGGCTGCCGCTGCGCCTCTATGTGCTGCTCGAACTGCTCTATGCCACCGGCCTGCGCGTCAGCGAACTGGTGAGCCTGCGCCGCGCCGCCGTGATGCGCGACACCAGCTATCTGACCGTGACCGGCAAGGGCAACAAAGAGCGCATCGTGCCGCTCAACGATCGCGCCCGCGATGCGGTGAAGGTCTGGCTCGCCGCGACCGAGAAGGATGCATTCCTGTTTCCCGCCAATGGAGCCGACGGCCACCTGAGCCGCCAGGTCTTTGCCCGCGACCTCAAGGACCTCGCCATCAATGCCGGCATCAGCCCAAGCCGCGTCGCGCCCCACGTCCTGCGCCACGCCTTTGCCAGTCACCTGCTGGCGGGTGGCGCGGATTTGCGCGTCGTGCAGATGCTGCTTGGCCATGCCGATATCTCGACCACCCAGATTTATACCCATGTGCTGGACGACAAGCTCAAGACCCTGGTCGAGACACATCACCCGCTCGCCGAGGGCTGAACGGGGCCCTTTCCTGTGCTCATCACCCCTCAAGCCTTGACTCTGCATTGCACCATCGCCACTTTCCGGCCACTTTGAAGCGCAACAGCAGCGGCCCTGTGCTATGGTCGCCAGAACAGACCCCACAGAGCAGGGCGCGAAAAGGTGGGTACCGGCTTTTCGCAGCCGACCCTGCGGTAAGAGAAACAAAGGGCCGGCGATCCAAGGGATCGCATAAGGCCCGAGCAGGCAGGTGGAATGCAGTCCTATCTCGATTTCGAAAAGCCGGTTGCCGATCTTGAAGGCAAGATCGCCGAGCTCAAGGCCATGGCAGCCACTGACCAGGCCGTCAGCATCGACGAAGAGGTCAACCGCCTGTCCGCCCGCGCCGACGAGGCGCTGGTCGAGATTTACCGCCGCCTGACCCCCTGGCAGAAGACGCAGGTAGCGCGCCATCCGCAGCGCCCGCATTTCTCCGACTATGTCGGCAAGCTCATCACCGAGTGGACCCCGCTGGCCGGCGATCGCAAGTATCGCGAAGACGCCGCGCTCCAGGCTGGCTTTGGCCGCTTCAACGGCCAGTCCGTTGCCATCCTCGGCCAGGAAAAGGGCAGTTCGACCGAGACCCGCCTCAAGCACAATTTCGGCATGGCCAGCCCCGAGGGCTATCGCAAGGCCGTCCGCATCATGGAAATGGCGGATCGCTTCAACATCCCGCTGATCTCCTTTGTCGATACCGCCGGCGCCTATCCCGGCATCGGCGCCGAAGAGCGCGGCCAGGCTGAGGCCATTGCCCGCTCGACCGAGAAATGCCTCGAACTTGGCGTGCCCAATATCGCCATCGTCATCGGCGAAGGCGGCTCCGGTGGCGCCATTGCCATCGCCGTGGCCAATCGCGTGCTGATGCTGGAAAACTCGATCTATTCGGTGATTTCGCCCGAAGCCGGCGCGTCGATCCTGTTCCGCGACGCCGCCAAGGCGCAGGACATGGCCACCGCCCAGAAGATCACCGCGCAGGACCTGCTCGGCTTTGGCGTGATCGACGCCATCATTCCAGAAGGCACCGGTGGCGCCCATCGTCACCATGAGGCCATCATGGGCTCGACGCGCGACGCCATCGCCAAGTTCCTCAAGGACTTCGCCGGCAAGGGGCGCCTTGAAACCCGCGAACACCGTCGCGAGAAATTCCTGGCCATCGGTTCGGCGCTATAGGCGCCGGACACTTCCACACAGCTGCGTGATTTTGACCCCGCTTCCGGGGAAAAACGGGCCGTGGTAAGGCTTCCTTCACCACCTTTTCTCATGCTTGGGTAACCAGGCCCGCAGATGGGCTGGACAGTGATTCCTACCCAGGCCGACGATCGTGACCGTTCTTCGCAAGCTCTCTTCGATCGCTATCCTGCTCTGGGTCGCCTTCGGCCTTGTCGCCTGTGGCGGCTTCCTGCCCAAGTCCAGCAATGATCGGCACAATCAGGCCCTGCCCAGCGGCACGGTCAGCGCCCTGCGCGCCATGGGCTCTTCGCCCGCCGAAGCCATGGTCGTGCGCATCTTCAAGCAGGAAAAGACCCTCGAAGTCTGGAAGAAGACCTCGAGCGGCCAGTTCAAGATGTTCAAGACCTACGAGATCTGCGCCTTTTCCGGCAATCTCGGCCCCAAGATCAAGGAAGGCGACCGGCAGAGCCCCGAGGGTTTCTATACGATCACGCCCGGCCTGATGAATCCGAAGTCGAGCTACTATCTCGCCTTCAATACCGGCTTCCCCAACAAGTTCGACCGCGCCCATGGCCGCACCGGATCCGACCTGATGGTCCACGGCGATTGCTCGTCGCGCGGCTGCTACGCCATGACCGATGACGGCATCGCCGAGATCTATTCGCTGGCCCGCGAGACCTTCAAGGGTGGCAACCAGAGCTTCCAGCTGCAGATCTTCCCCTTCAAGATGACCCCGGCCAACCTTGCCAAGGAAGCGTCCAACCAGCACCTGAGCTTCTGGAAGGACATCAAGGAAGGCTATGACCTGTTCGAGCTGACCAAGGCCCCACCGGTCTGGGACGTCTGCGAGGGCCAGTATATTTTCAATCCGACCGGCGGCGCCCTCAACGCCATGGGCCCCTGCCCCGCCACCACGCTGATTGCCGGCCTGGCCGAAAAGCAGCAGGCCGACGAAGCCGCCTTTGCCAAGGCCGTCACCAACGAGGCGACCGCGGCCACCCGCAAGGCGTCCGAGGAAGCCGCGGTCAAGGAGCGCAGCGCCGCTATCTCAGGCTTCATCGGCGGCATGGGCAATATGTTTGGGGGTGGCAAGGACGCCGACGTGGTCGCGGTCATCTCCGGTAAGCCGGCACCGAAACCCTTTCCGCCGCTGACGCGCTGAAATCGTCCTGCTATCATGATGGGGCCGCAATCTGGTCCGATCTGATGGCCAGCGTCACCCTGGAGAATTCGCCTTGGAAGAGACCCCATCCGTCCAGAGCGAAGAGCGTCCCGCTCCGCCACGCAAGCCGCGTGGCCCATCCGGCTCGGTACTGCTCAGCTTTGTCGTCGGACTTGTCGCCGCTGGCTCTCTGGGCACCAGCGCCTGGGTCTATCGCGAGACCCAGCAACAGATGGCCAGCGTCGCCAGTGACATTGCCCAGTTCCGCATCGCGCTCGAACTGTTCGGCCGCCAGCAGGGCACGACGCCCCAGCCGGCATCCGACAATGCCGGGCTGACCGATCTCACCAACCGCCTGAGCATTCTTGAAGAAAACTGGCGCAATGCTCCGGCGCCCGTGGCCACCGCCGCCGCACCGGCCGCTGCGACGCCCAGCACGGCCGAAGCATCAGGCGACTGCATGCCCACCGGCACCCGCTTCATGATCACCGCTGGCGACAGCTATCCGGTCTGCGGCTTCCCGGCCACTGTGGAGATCGGCAATGTGGACAGCGGCTTCGTCACCCTGCGCGACGGCACGGTGATCGCATCGGGCGGCAATATCGGCCTGCCCGGCAGCAAATGCATGATCGGCGTGGTCGATGCCAGCGAAGGCGGCATTACCGGCTTTGCCGACATCCGGGTCAGCTGCTGAGCTGTCATTCGCCTTCACCCACGAGACAAACCACAAACGCGGTGTCATCCCGGCCTTGAGCCGGGATTCATCCTGAAATGTGTGTCTTTCCGCAAGGTCGCTGTGACGATCACTGCCACCTTGCGGACGTGGTACGATCTCGGGATGGGCCCCGGCTCAAGGCCGGGGTGACATCGTGGGTGTGGTAAGCGCCGGGGGCATCAAAAGCAAAGGCCCGGATCGCTCCGGGCCTCTTCACATCAGAAAGCACCGTGGCAGTGCTTGAACTTCTTGCCTGACCCACACGGACATGGCGCATTGCGCGACACGCCTTCGAGCAGCTTCGGATCGATGGGCGTGAGCGACGGATCGCCGCCCGTAGCGCCGAGCGATGCGGCACTGTCATCACCGCCCGCATCATTCTCGCCGGTCAGCGGATCGATATGGGTCTCGCGCAGACGGCTGAGGTCCGGCACCGGCGGCGGCGCCACCGGGCGCGGCTGCAGCTCGACATGGCTGAGCTGGGTGGTCACCAGCTCGCGAAGATTGGCGAGCAGGCCCTGGAACAGCTCATAGGCTTCCTGCTTGTATTCGGTCAGCGGATCGCGCTGGGCGATACCGCGCCAGCCCACGACCTTGGAGAGGTGATCGAGCGTCACCAGATGCTCGCGCCACAGCCCGTCGATCGACTGCAGCAGGATCGACTTTTCCACCTGGCGCATCACGCCCGGATTGGGTTGGCCGGCATCGGTCAGCATGGCCAGGGTACGGGCTTCCTTGGCAGCAGCGGCCTCGTCGGCGGCGGCAACCAGGCGT
This sequence comes from uncultured Devosia sp., assembly GCF_963517015.1. Classification (NCBI taxonomy): domain Bacteria; kingdom Pseudomonadati; phylum Pseudomonadota; class Alphaproteobacteria; order Hyphomicrobiales; family Devosiaceae; genus Devosia; species uncultured Devosia sp. The sequence goes on along the minus strand of NZ_CAUQDV010000001.1, from coordinate 697,537 downwards.
TCGGTGACCTGCTCGCCATCTATGCCCTCTTCGGCGGCCCAGGCTTTCACCGGCACGTCGATATTGAGATAGGTCTTGGCGGCGGCTTCGAGCTGCTCGACATTCCACTGCTCCGGATAGGAGCGCGGCGGAATGGACTTGGTGACGATATTGTCGACCACGTCGTGGCGCATCTCGACCACGGTTTCGCTGACATCCTCGGCATCCATCAATTCGATACGCTGCTCGAAGATCACCTTGCGCTGATCATTCATCACGTCGTCGTATTTGAGGATGTTCTTGCGGATGTCGAAGTTGCGCGCTTCGACCTTGCCCTGGGCGCGCTCGATGGCCTTGGTGACCCACGGGTGGGTGATCGACTCGCCCTGTTCGAGGCCCAGCTTGCCCAGCATGGAATCCATCGAATCCACCGGGAAGATGCGCATCAAATCGTCCTGCAGCGACAGGAAGAAGGCAGAATGGCCCGGATCGCCCTGGCGGCCCGAACGGCCACGCAGCTGGTTGTCGATACGGCGCGACTCATGGCGTTCGGTGCCGATGACCATCAACCCGCCGGCGGCCAGCGCCTGCGCCTTGTGCTCGGCAATGGTCTTCTTGATCTCGGCGATCTTGGCATCGCGCGCGTCGCCCTCGAGGCCCTCGGCCTCCTTGGTGATGCGCATCTCAAGATTGCCGCCCAGCTGGATGTCGGTACCGCGACCAGCCATATTGGTGGCAATGGTGATGGCGCCGGGCAGGCCGGCATCGGCGACGATAAAGGCTTCCTGCTCGTGGTGGCGGGCATTGAGCACGTTCATCGCGCCCACGCCCTTGCCCTTGAGAATTTCGGCCAGCATTTCCGACTTCTCGATCGAGGTCGTGCCGACCAGCACCGGCTGGCCGCGCTTGTGGCAATCCTTGATCAGCTCGGCGATGGCGTCGAATTTTTCTGCGGCGGTACGGAAGATGGCGTCTTCGTCATCCTTGCGCTGCACCGTCACATTGGTTGGCACGGTGACCACGTCGAGCTTGTAGATATCGGCGAATTCTTCCGCTTCCGTCGCCGCCGTACCGGTCATGCCGGCCAGCTTCTTGTAGAGGCGGAAATAGTTCTGGAAGGTGATCGAGGCCAGGGTCTGGTTTTCCGGCTGGATCTTGACGTGTTCCTTGGCTTCCAGCGCCTGGTGCAGGCCTTCCGAATAGCGGCGGCCCGGCATCATGCGGCCGGAGAACTCGTCGATGATGACCACTTCGTCATTGCGGACGATATAGTCCTTGTCCTTGCGGAAGAGCTTGTGGGCACGAAGCGCCGAATTGGCATGGTGCACCAGGGCGACGTTTTCCACGTCATAAAGCGAGCCGGACTTGAGGAGCCCCTCTTCGGCGAGCTTGGCTTCGAGCTTTTCGATGCCCTGGTCGGTAAAGGTCGCGGCGCGCTGCTTTTCGTCGAGGTCGAAATCGCCCTCGCCGATGATCGGCATCAGCGTGTCGATCTTGGTGTAGAGGTCGCTGCGATCGTCCGACGGACCCGAAATGATCAGCGGCGTACGCGCCTCGTCGATCAGGATCGAATCCACTTCGTCGACGATGGCAAAGGCATGGCCGCGCTGCACCATCTGCTGGCGCGTATATTTCATGTTGTCGCGCAGATAGTCGAAGCCGAGCTCGTTATTGGTGCCGTAGGTAATGTCGGCCTCATAGGCCGCCTTGCGCTCGGCATCGGTCAGCCCGTGGACGATGACGCCCCAGCTAAGGCCCAGGAAATTATAGACCTGGCCCATCCAGGCCGCATCGCGCTTGACCAGATAGTCGTTGACGGTGACCAGATGCGCGCCCTTGCCGGTCAGCGCATTGAGATACATCGGCAGGGTCGCCACCAGCGTCTTGCCTTCGCCGGTCCGCATCTCGGCGATGCCGCTCTCGTTCATCACCATGCCGCCGATCAGCTGCACGTCGAAATGGCGCATGCCCAGCACGCGCTTGGCGGCCTCGCGGACCGTGGCAAAGGCCGGAACGATCAGATCGTCGAGGCTCCCGCCCTTGTCGAGATGTGCCTTGAACTCGGCGGTGCGGGCCCGCAGCGCGTCATCGCTGAGCTTTTCCAGCTCCGGCTCCAGCGCATTGATTGCGGCGACCTTGCTCTGGAAGCGCTTCACGGACCGGTCGGACGGAGAACCGAAGATCCGCCGGGCAAGCGAGCCAAATGCCATATGTCAGGTCCTTTTATGACTCATCGGAGGGGCGGTCGGGAGAGGTGCGGATAGGCCCTTTGGCCGCGTCGACGCGATGAGCAAGCCTTTCCGGCTTTGAATTTCTGGTATCCCGCCAGACGGCGGAAAAAGCGGCTGAGATGTAAGAGCGGGACCTTGTCTTGTCAACGTCGCCGAATTGCGCCAAACCTGCCGTGCCCTGCCGAAAACGGCGGCAGGAACGGGTTTTTCACCGGCAGTTCTCCCATTGACCCATCGGGGCACATTTTGGCCCCCTTGCTATGTGAGGCAGGCCGCGAGATCCGCGCCCATTGCTCCGGGCGCGCTTTGCCGATTATCAACGAGCCGGGGCGCAGAGCCTGCGCCGGCCCAGGAGACCGACCTATGATTTCTTCCTCGTTGCGCCTTGCCCGGACGAGCATGCTCGCGCTGGTTATCGCTGCCGCAGCTGTTGCAGCGCCCGCCACGGCACAGGATGCGGCCCCGGCCGCCGAAGCCCCCGCTGCCGAGGCTGCGGCTCCGGTTTCGCCGGACACTGTCGTGGCAACCGTTGGCGGCGAGCCGATCACCGAGGCAGAACTGAGCTTTGCCGCCGAGGACCTGACCCAGGAACTCAGCCAGATGCCGCCCGACCAGCGCAAGCCCTTCCTGCTGCGCGTGCTGATCGACATGAAGGTGATGGCCCAGGCTGGCCGTGAAGCCGGCATGGCCGACACCCCGCTCTTTGCCCAGCGCCTGTCCTATCTCGAAGACCGCTCGCTGCGCCGCGCCTATTTCGCCGATGCCATCGCCGCCTCGGTGACCGAGGAAACCGTGCGCGCCGAATATGATAAATTCGTCGCCGAATTCACCCCGGCCGAGGAAATCCGCGCCAGCCACATTCTGGTGCCGACCGAGGAAGAGGCCAATGAGGTCAAGGCTGCCATCGACGGCGGCGCCGACTTCGCCACCCTGGCCAAGGAAAAGTCGATCGATCCCGGCGCAGCCAATGGCGGCGACCTGGGCTTTTTCGGCAAGGGCATGATGGTTGCGCCCTTCGAAGCCGCAGCCTTCGCCCTGACCGATGTCGGCCAGGTCTCCGCGCCGGTGCAGTCCCAGTTCGGCTGGCACGTCATCAAGCTCGAGGAAAAGCGCCAGTCCACCGCGCCGGCCTTCGAACAGGTCGCCGGCCAGTTGCAGCAGAAGCTTCTGATGGACACGTTCGACGCAACCGTCGAGAACCTGATGGCCAATGTCACCGTCGATATTCCCGACGCCGCGCTCAAGGCTGCCGTCGACTCCCAGAGCGAAACCGCTCCGCCGACAGCTCAGTAACACGCGCATTAAAAGACGGCGTGAGCTTCAAGCCCACGCTGTCTCGCCTCTTCCTGAACTGGCCCGTGGAAGGCCGCTTCGCCAGTCCTGGAAACTCTCAGAACTCGTAGCGCAGCGATGTCGCGATCACGTGCTGGTCGCGGTCGTAGAGATCGAGCGTTGAATCCACATATTCGAACCGGTAACGCGCTTCTGCACTAAGCCCTTCGGTCCAGCTCGACAGGTCGAGCGTCAGGGCAGCGGACAGCTCGTGTTCGCTATCCTGCCGGGCCTGCGGAAAGAAGGCCATGGTCTGATCGTAGAGCGAAAGATCGTAGCGATAGGCCAGATCGAGAGCCAAACTGTCGCTGAGCAGGGCGTGCAGCCCGGCGCTGGGCCCGACCTGGACGATGGACTGGGTCGGCGTATTGGACGCCTTGCGCTCGACAGCCAGTGCCACCCTGGCTGACAGCCGTTCATCGAATTCATGTTCAAGGCCTATCCCCACCTGCCCACTGGCATGGTTGAGCGCCGCGTCCTGCCCGGCAAGGCTATAGCCAACCTTGCCGAAACCGATCAGCGCCGTCTGCGCGGTGAGGCCGAGCTGTATCCGTCCATCGAGATAGAACCCCGCCCGGTCCAGCGCCGCATCCTCCCAGACCAGACGCGCATTGGGCGTCAGGCTCCAGGTGAGATTGTTCTCGCCATGCAGCAGGCCGACGCCAATCGAGGTGTCGAGGCGGTTGTAGCGCGAATGCTGGTCATACACGGTGAGGCCCGCATTGCCGCTCAGCACGACGGCATTATTGGCATCGAGCACATGCAGATAGCGCGCACTGCCGCTCAGCTGGCTAGCCCAGTCGGGCTGCCCTTTCGACGCCTCCGCAATGGTCAATTCCAGCAATGTGCCGGCGATGATGGCATCGAAGGTGGAGCTGAACGTGCCGCCACTGACATTGCTGTCATAGCCCCGCCCCAACGCGATAGATCCGCTCCAGCCGCCCGGCGCTGGCGTTTCGGGCCAACTATTGGCAAGCGAGCTCATTTGATGGGCCGCTGGATCATCGGGATTGCTTGTGGACGCTGCCGCCAGCAGCGGCGTGGCCTCGTTGCCGCGGCCCAGAAGCAGCAGCAGGCCAGCCAGTTCCGCGCGCGTGGTCAGGTTCGACGGGTCGACGGCAAGGGCGGCGGCGTAAAATTTTGTCGCCTCGTCTGCCTGGCCGAGCGCCAGCGCACAATCGGCCTTGAGCACCAAGACATTGGCGTCGCCATCCGGCGCCGGGCTGGCGATCACGGCACGGCAAAGCTCGTCGACGCCTCCCTCCTGGCCGAGGGCCGGAATTGCACTGGCCAGCAGCACAGTCAGGGCGGAGCCGGCAGCGACGCTCTGGAGAAAGCCCTCAGGCATCGGGCTTCTCATCGGGCCGTGACGAACTGGCCGCTGGCAATGCCGGGGTCGCTGCCGCCCGACACCATGAATGCCCAGTCCCCGCCATACTGCTCGGCATTGGGGCCATAGAATTTGGAATCAAAGAAGGTCGTGTAGTCGATATTGCCGCCCATGAAGGGCTGGTTGGCGTCGACGAATACGCCATATTGCCCTCTATAGTAGTAGTTGCTGAGGGTAACGGTATCGCCACCGTCAAAGACGAAGCGGCCGTCGAAGTCGGCCGACGAGGCTGTCACATCGACATCGAAATGCGCCGTGCCACCCAGAGCTGTGCCCGTGCCGCTGGTACCCCGCACGAGGCCATCATAATGAGCAGCGACGGTTACCGGCGTCGGCGTCAGGTTGCCATTGTTGTAGTGCGCGTAGCGCGCCCAGCCGCTCGGGGCAGGCGCATTCTCCGAAAGCCGGATCTGCTCGGCCAACAATTCAAGGCTCCGCAACAGACCGGTCGCCGAGATGGAGCCCGCGCTCAGCCCGCCAACACCTGCCACACTCACCCCCATCGCGCCCACGTTTGGTGAGCCATAGCTTTGGGCGATCTGAGAGATTTGTCCCCTAGTGGGCGTTGGGGAAATGGGAGTATTGGCCAGCGCATTGGCCAGTTGCAGCCGCTTGGCCTGCTGCAGCGCAGCCAAGTCTGCCTGGGCACCTGTCGATTGAGCGAGGCTGGTTGCGGTGAGGCCAAGCGATAGGCCCACCACAAGCAGGGCTGCGGATGACTTTTTATGGACAAGGGTGCGCACGCGGAACTCCGAAAGCTTGGGTCTCTGCACGACAAATAGTGGCCGATCCACCGGGGCGGTAACCAAATCGTCTCACGGCGCGGGTTTTTTCCATTGCTCGCCGCACTCACCTTGGGGCATGATTTTCCTGCGAAATTTAGGATTGCGCCACGCATGCCGCATGGAAAACATCGGACCGCCTGGCATTGGATCCAGGCCTATGCAGACCACTGGACCAGCAAGCAGCGGGTGCAGGGTCAAGGCCCTGATGCATCCTGGTTTCGACTGCGGCTTTCCACCGATGGCGCCGATGGCGACCCCTATGACTTCTGGCGTAACCGGGTCTATTACGACTTTTCGGCGGATCGCCGGCTTGAGCCCGGAGTGCCCTTTTCGGCCCGAGCGGAACTGGTGGCAGCGCCGCGCGGCGAATTCGTCCATGCCAGCTCGTCCGACCTCTCGGGAGCCCGAACGCGCGCCAGCCTCTCGACCCAGGCCAATGCCAACCTGACCATCGGACTCGTGCTCGCGGGCCGCCGCGACTACGAGACCGGCGACTGGCGCCATCGGGCGGAGGCCGGCGATCTCTATCTCTATGATGCGAGCCTCCCCTCCCGCCTCGCCATGACCGACCACCGCGTGGTCTATCTCAGCCTCAAGGCCGACGAGGTCGACGCCGTGCTCGGTCAGGACCGTCCTGACCAGGCCATCTTGCTGCAACGCCTGCAGGAGGCTCCGTTGCGTCTCTTCCTTCAAATGCAGCTGATGCTGATGATCGAGAGCGAGCAGCGTCCTGCGGCATGGGATTCCGGGCGCCTGCTCGAAATAGCGATCGACATAGCCCTGCTCATGCTGCAGCAGGCGCCGGACCTGCCGGACATGGGTCCGGGCGAGCTGCGGCGGGGCCTCGTGGTCGCCGCCCAGCATCTCATCAGCCAGCAGATCGACAATCCGCACCTTGATCCCGACCTCGTCGCCGCAAGGCTGGGCGTCTCCCGCGCCACGCTGTACCGCGCTTTTGCCGGACAAGGCATGACCCTTGCCGGCCAAATCCGCATGATGCGCCTGATCCGGGCACGTCACCTGATCGAACACAGCGCATCGGCAGAGACCATCGGCGAGCTGATCCTCCATTGCGGCATCGACGACACTGTCCACTTCGCGCGCCAGTTCCGGCAGTTCTTTGGCGTCCGGCCAGGCGAGATCAAGGGCATACGTTTCGGCGATGTGGGCGGCTGATATCACCGTCTTGCCCTTGCCTTATCTTTGAGGCACACCGGAGCCAACGCTTTGCTCCAGAAGGCTCACGCAGATGGCCCATCCGATTTCCCCCCTCGCGCCCAAATCCTTTCCCGAACTGCCGGCCATTGCTGGTGTGCGCTTCGCCACGGCTGAAGCCGGCATCAAGTACAAGAACCGCACCGACGTTCTACTGATGGCCTTCGACGAAGGCACGACCGTTGCCGGCGTGGTGACCAAGTCCAAATGCTCCTCCGCTGCTGTCGACTGGTGCAAGGCCAATCTGCCGCGCGGCGTGGCGCGCGGCCTTGTGGTCAATTCGGGCAATGCCAATGCCTTCACCGGCCAGAAGGGCATGGACAGCGTCAAGGTGACCGCCGACTATGCCGCCAAGGCGCTTGGTTGTGCGACCAGTGAAATCTTTCTTGCCTCCACCGGCGTCATCGGCGAGCCCCTGCCCGCCGAAAAATTCGCCGGCGTGCTCGACGAAGCTGCAAAGCGCCTGGGCGACACGCCCTGGATCGACCCCGCCAAGGCCATCATGACCACCGACACCTTCCCCAAGCTCAACGGCGCCGTCGTCGAGCTGGATGGCGTCGAGGTCCGCATCAATGGCATCGCCAAGGGCTCGGGCATGATTGCCCCCGACATGGCCACCATGCTGAGCTTTGTCGTCACCGACATGCCCATCGCCGCGCCCGTCTTGCAGGCCCTTCTGAGCCAGCATGTCCAGACCAGCTTCAACGCCATCACCGTCGATAGCGACACCTCCACCTCGGACACGCTTTTGGCCTTTGCCACCGGCAAGGCCCAGGTCGAGCCGATCGTGAGCCTCGACGATCCGCGCGCCGAAATTTTCGGCCAGGCGCTGCAGGACGTGCTGTTCGACCTCGCCATCCAGACCGTGCGCGATGGCGAAGGCGCCACCAAGCAGGTCTCGATCCATGTCGAAGGCGCCACCACCGATGCCTCGGCCTTTCGCATTGCCAAGTCGATCGCCGACTCGCCACTGGTCAAGACCGCCATTGCCGGCGAGGATGCCAACTGGGGCCGCGTCGTGATGGCCGTGGGCAAGGCCGGCGAGCCGGCTGACCGCGACAAGCTCGCCATCCGCTTCGGCGACTTGCTGGTCGCCAAGGATGGCGAACGCGCCACCGTCTATGACGAGGCCGCCACCAGCGCCTATATGAAGGGCGAAGACCTGGAACTGACGGTGAACCTGGGGCTAGGCGAGGGCAAGGCCACGGTCTATACCTGCGACCTCACCCATGGCTATATCACCATCAACGGCGACTATCGGAGCTGACATGGCGCTGCCGACGGTGGAAGCTTTCGAGCGGGCAGGCCTAGCGGCCTGGCCCGGCGTGGAGGTCAAATGGGATGGGAGCTGGGTCCACCGGGCGGCCGGCGGCTATACCAAGCGCGCCAATTCCGTGCAGTGCCTTGACCCCGATGATGGCGAGGACGCCGATCTGCGCGTCATTTCGGCCAGCACCTGGATGGTTGTCCGCGGCATCAAACCGGTGTTCCGCCTGACCCCGCTTGCAGCGCCCGAACTGGTCGAAACGCTCGATGATGCCGGCTGGCAAAGCATCGACCACAGCCATCTCTTTGCCATGGAGCTTGGCGAGCACGAGCCTGATCGCGATACCAGGCTCTTCCCGGTCCTCGATCCGGTCTTTCTGGCGGTGCAGCAGCATTTGAAGGACTATGACGACGCGACAATGGCAGGCATGCGCGGCCTGCTGGGCGCACTGACCGTGCCCGCCATCGGTGTCGTGGTCTATCGTGACGGCGAGCCAGCTGCCACGGGATTGATGGCTATTGCCGATGGCATGGTGGTCACCGGCAATGTCGTGACCGACCCCGCCCGTCGCCGCCAGGGCCTCGCCGCCGCCATGATGCGTTCCGGCCTGGCCTGGGCGAAAACGCAGGGCGCGACAGTCGCCGCCCTCAATGTCGAGGCGAACAATCCGGCCGCTCAAGCCCTTTACCAGGGCCTCGGCTATACCCACCAATACGATTATTCCTACCGCATTCCGGGCGCCCAATGAGCACGCAGTCTCTTCTTCTCGTCGTGGCCGTGGCCCTGGTCGATGCCGACCGCCGCGTGCTGATCGCCCAGCGTCCCGAAGGCAAGTCCATGGCCGGTCTCTGGGAATTCCCGGGTGGCAAGGTCGAGCCCGGCGAAAGTCCAGAGGCGGCACTGATCCGCGAACTGCAAGAAGAGCTGGGTATTGAAACCAAGGAAGCTTGCCTCGCGCCAGTATCTTTCGCCAGCCATTCTTACGAGTCTTTTCACTTGTTGATGCCACTTTACGCCTGCCGGAAATGGCAGGGCGAGCCGCAGGCGCGGGAACATTTGGCTCTCAAATGGGTGCGTCCGCAAAACCTGCGGGACTATCCGATGCCACCGGCGGATGAACCGCTGATCGCGGCCCTCTGCGATCTGCTCTAGCAGACCTTGCATTCAGCGCCGGGGTGCGTGAAGTGAATTTGCTCGAAGCCTTTTTCGTCGATGAATCCGGCGCCACAGCCATTGAATACGCCCTGGTCGCGACACTGGTCGCCATGGCCATCATCGGTTCATTCGCCGTATTGGGGGATGGCCTGAAGGGCCTGTTCAACACCAGCACAGCCAATGTCATCGCTAACCAGACCGGCAAGATTCGCTAGAATTTTGCCGCGAGGACGCTTTGGCTCAAAGCGTCCCCACCAATCTATTGCAGCGTGACGATCTTGTATTTCTGACCCGCGACGACCGCATCGCCGGGATAAAGATCGTTGATGATATAGAACAGTTCCGTGCCGCGGCTGAGGCCGCCCATCTGGCGCGCCAGGCTGTCGGCACTGTCGCCGGCCTTGGCGGTGACGACGCGAACCGCGACCTTGCGCACCTGATTGAGATCGCCGGCCTCGGCGCGACGAAAGCTCTTGAGCGTCGAGTCGGCGCCGGCCGCAAAACGGGCGCTGTCGCTCTTGGCGGCAAAGATGAAGCGATAGACCTGTCCGTCGAGGCGCATGACCGAGACGCGGAAGAACCACTGGTCGGTCTGCGCCAGGCCCGAAGCCATTTCGATGCCATTGTAGCTCTGCGTCGTGACGCTCTCGGCCTTGAGGCCCGCGATCCAGCCGGACTTGAGATAATCCGCCAAGGCGACATTGGTCTGCACATCGGCGCTGTCGAAGCGCACGGCCTCGCCGTCGCCAGCCACGCCAACAACCGCGCTCTGCGAATTCTGCAGCGTATAGCCGTCAGGCACGGTGAAGGTGAACTTCGACGCCGTATGGATGAAACGGCGCCCCACGATCGATCCCTGCGAAGGGCTGTCGCCAAAGGTCAGGCCCGCGATGGAGCCGAGATAGGCTGCCCGATCGGCTTCGCCGACCTTGGCCTGGCCGAACATGGTCTTGGCCGTGTCCATCGCCTTCTGGATGCGCGCCGGCGTCGAGGGATGCGAGGACAGGAAGCCCTGATCGCCGCCATTGGCACCGGCCGAGAAACTGGCAAAGCGCCCCATGACGCCGAGGAACCGTGCCGCCGCCTGCGGGTCGTAACCCGCCTTGCCGGCAAACTTGATCCCCTCGCGATCCGCTTCCAACTCCTGGTTCTGCCCGAAGGCCGACATGCTCTCGCGGGTGCGGTTGGCCGTAGCATCGGTCGAGGTGTCGCCACCCAGCACGCCCGTAATGACCCGATCGACGATCTGCGTCGTGCGGGTGCGATCGGTGCGCGCGCGGGCATGGCGCAGCGTGACGTGGGCAATCTCATGCGCCAGCACGGCTGCGAGCTCGCTCGTATCGGAAGCCAGGGCCAGCAGGCCGCGCGTCACATAGATATAGCCGCCCGGCAGCGCGAAGGCATTGACCTCCGACGTATCGAGAATGGTGACCTGGAATTGCGCATTGGGCTGGTCAGCAGCGGCGAGCAGCCGCCCCACAATGCGCGCCACCATGATTTCGGCAGGGCGATCGGAATAGACGCCACCATAGGCGGCAATGATGCGCGGATGTTCGCGGCGGCCGATCACCACGTCATCGGGATCGGTCCCTTCCGGCACGACCGTCGGCGCACGCACGTCGCCTGTCTGGCTGACCGAAATATTCGAGCCCGTCAGGCTCGAACATGCGCTCAGCGCCAGCAGCGACACTGCCAGCATTCCGTTGCGCAGCACGCGCCCCAGTCCCTTGCTTTGCCCCATGCCCGTCATTGTAATGCCAGAACCTCGATCTGCTCGGGATGCGTGATTTCGATGCGTGGACCGTCCCGATCGTCCACCCACCCCCTGATGCGCAACAGCGCATTGTCCAGCTTCAGCACATCCACCTCGGCTGCCTTGAACAGGCGCAGAGCCGGCGCTTCGATGACGGCGGTGAAGTCCTCTTTGAAGAACCTGCCAAAATTGAGATAGACCCGGCCGCCGCGTTGCTCGGCCAGCAGAACTCTCCCCTCGACAAGTTCATAGTGTCCGGCCCGGGCAAGCAATTCCCCGGGCGCGTCCGCCGCCCGGATGCTGTAATAGGGATCGGCCCAGATGCCAAGCCCGCCCAGCCGTGCCCGCCCCTCGGCGGCAAACAATAAATCAAGGCACGCTCGATTGTCCGGGAAGGAATAGACCCGCGCAAGACCCGCCGCGACCATGGCATGCTGCGCCCAGACTTCGCCCGCATCGCCGGCAACGAACACATGGGCAAGCACGCGGCCATAGCGATCGACTTCTTCGCCGCCGAAGCCAAGCCGCACCGGCTTGTTGAGCGCCAGCTCTTCCAGTGCCGCCTTGGCCTCGGGCGCCAGCGGCCAGGTGACGAAATCGGGCCGATCCAGCGGCAGTTTGGGCGCCTGCGTTCCGATCATCCGCACCACGCGACCATCATCGAGCACCACGGTATCGCCATCAGTGACCGATCGCACCACCCCGCCCGGCGCCATGCGCAACTCTTCGCAGGCCAGCGCACCGGCCGCGACCGAACTCAGCGCCGCAAGAGTAGCAAGACGAACAAGACTGGAATGAAGCAAGGATGGCCCCGGAAAGATTTCGTTCACCATGCACGAAAATGCGGCAAGAAAAGATGAACGATCGCGGAGGCGTGATCGCGGGCTGCTTTTGCTGGCGAAATTGCAACACCTGTCGAACGGCGGCGACCCGCAAACAGGGTTTCACTCCATCCTGCGATTTGCTATCGACGGGGCGTGGTCTCGTAGCTCAGCAGGATAGAGCACCGGATTCCTAATCCGGGGGTCATGGGTTCGAATCCCGTCGAGATCACCACCTGGCTTCCGCGTTAAGCTCATGGTCAGCCAATCCCGTTACAGAGAGGCCAACCATCTTTTGGCCTTGCTGGCTGCCTAAGCGGCCCGACATTGTCCTTGAACCTGACCCGGGATTGATCATGACCCTGATGCGCATCGCCAAGCCGGCCCTCCTGCCGCTCGCCGCTCTCCTTGCCGCCACCACGATCGCGGCCTGCAGCATGGGCGGCATGGCCGTCAACACCTCGGCCACGGCACTGTCCCCGGGCCTGTCGGCGCGCATGGACCAGCCGGGCGCCACGCTCAACCGCGCCGAGGCCATCGGCATCATCAATGCCTACCGCGCGACCAATGGCCTGCCAGCCCTTGCCTCCGATGCCGCCCTCGACGGCACGGCCCAGGCGCTCGCCAATGAATATGCCCAGACCGGCACGCCGCCCAAGACCCCACAGGGTCTTGCCGTCATGAAACTCAGCGCGGGCTATGCCACCTTCGCCGAAACCTTCTCCGGCTGGCGCAACAATCCCGCCGACGCGGCGGGCCTCCGCGCCAATGCCACCAAGGCCGGCGTCGCCGTCATGTTCAACCCGACATCGAGCTATGGCATCCACTGGGTTCTCGTCCTTGGCAACTGAGCCAGCCCTCATCGACGCCAGGGGACTGAAATGTCCCCTGCCCGTCCTCAAGATGGAAAAGCGCCTGGCCGAGCTTCGGCCGGGCGCTTCGCTTGTGGTGCTGGCGACCGATCCGATGGCGAAGATCGATATTCCGCTCTATTGCCGCCAGAACGGCCACGACTGCCGGCTTGAAGCGGATAAAGACTTGCTACGCTTTACAATTGTTAAGGCTTCGTAACCGGAAGTGGGGCTTTTCTGCCACACCAATGGCGCAAGAATGGCTCGACGGTGAAGATTTCGCGTGAGCCCATTGATTCCGGCGACGGCGACAGGCAAATAGGAATCACCAAAACCAAAGGGGGCTTTCATGCTCGTTCGTTCGCTCGCTCTCGGCGTTGCTGCCGTTGCTCTTCTCTCGTCCGCTGCCAACGCTGCTGACCTGATCATCCCGACCTCGCCCGAGCCGATCTACGAAGCTGCTGGCTTCGATTGGGAAGGCCTCTATGCAGGCGCCCGTATCGGTGGCGTGTTCGCTGACGACGCTCTCGGCGATACCGAAACCAACCTGTCGCTCGGTGGCGCTGTTGGCGTGAACTTCCTCCCGGCCGACGCTTTCCTGCTCGGCGTTGAAGCCACTGCTGACTACGTCTGGACCGATGGCGACGACTACGGCGATTTCTTCGCTAACGTCCGCGCCGGTGCCATCGTGACCGACTCGGTCCTCGTCTATGCTCTCGCCGGTGTTGGCGTTGCAGCTACCGACGGCGACTCCGAAGGTGCTTACCAGCTCGGCGGCGGTGTTGAACTGGCCGTTACCGACTCGGTCACCATCCGCGGTGAAATCGTTGGTCAGGGCTTCTTTGACGACGCAGCTGGCGACGACTTCTTCGACGCTGCCAAGGCAACCGTCGGCGTGTTCTACCACTTCTAAGAACAACGTCGCGTCGCTCTGACGCAACGGAATTGAGGGCGGTAATCCATCCGGGTTACCGCCCTCTTCTTTTAGGCGACACCCTTGCCGCCGGTGGCACCGAACACTTCGCCATTGATATAGCTGGCCTCCTGGCTGGCCAGCAGAACATAGATCGGCGCCAGCTCTACCGGCTGGCCCGGCCGGCCGAAATCGCTGTCCTTGCCGAAATTCTCCACCTTCTCATCGGGCTGCCCGCCGCTCGGTTGCAGCACCGTCCAGAACGGACCCGGCGCCACGACATTGGCGCGCACACCCTTTTCAATCAGCTGTTTGCTCAGTGCCTTGGTATAGGCAACGATCCCCGCCTTGGTGGTCGCATAGTCGAGCAGGATCGGCGAAGGCTCATAGGCCTGGATCGAGGCTGTGGTGATCACTGCTGCGCCGGGCGGCAGATGCGGCGTTGCGGCTTGGGCGATCCAGTGCAGCGCGTAGAGATTGGTCTTGAGCGTCGCGTCGAAATCTTCCGTCGTGACCTGCGACACATCTTCGCGAAACTGCTGACGCGCGGCATTGATGACGAGGATATCAAGTCCGCCAAAGGCACTGACGGTTTTCTCCACCAACTGCCTGCAGAAGCCTTCGTCCTTGACGTCGCCCGGCAGGGCCAGAGCTTTGCGCCCCTCGGCTTCGATCAGGGCAATAACCTCTTTGGCATCGGCCTCTTCGCTCGGCAGATAACCGATCGCCACATCGGCGCCTTCGCGCGCATAGGCGATGGCCGCAGCACGCCCGATGCCCGAATCACCACCGGTGATCAGCGCCTTGCGGCCCTTGAGCTTGCCTGATCCCTGGTAGCTTTCCTCGCCATGGTCGGGCTTCGGATCCATCTTGCGGGCAACGCCGGGGGCCGATTGTTCCTGCTGTTTCGGGAAGGGCGGGGCCGGATATTGCTGGCGCGGATCCTGCATGGTGAGGCGGTCGGACATGGTCTGCTCCTTGGGAGATGAGCAGGGCCAATGATGCGCGTGAGGAGACAGTTCCGCCAAGATGAACGGAGTCTGAACGCCAGCTGAGTGGAAATGGTGCCCCCCGCCGGACTCGAACCGGCACGTCTTGCGACGGAGGATTTTGAGTCCTCTGCGTCTACCATTCCGCCAGAGGGGCACGTGGAGTGGTCTCTAGCGCAGGTCGCTTCAAGCCGCAAGCCAGAGACGCATCAGATAGACCACCAAGACGCCTGCAGCCATGGCGGCAAGGATATTGCGCGTGGCAAAATAGGCCAGCGCAGTTGCCGCAGCCGCGACCGCCTCGGCCGCCGTGCCGGTCACGACAGCAGGGGCGACGAGCGATGCCAGTACCGCGCCCGGAATATGCTTGAGCCAGGCGGCAACGAAACCGTGTTGCGGCAGCCTGTTTGCCAGCAGTAAGCCGCTGGCCTTGACCGCAAAGGTCACCAGCGCCATGCCGAGGATAGCGGTGACAGCTTCCGGACTAGTCCACATGGCGCAACCTGTCTGCCACGGTACCGGCCAGACTGCCGGCAATGCCGCCGATCAGAATATACCAGCTGCCCGGAATCAACCGCGCCGCAGCAATGGCGACCAATGCGCCAACCAGCCAAGGCACGAGATCACCCTTCCCCTTCCACATGCCCAGCAGCAAGGCGAGGAAAGTCGCGGTAAAGGCAAAGTCGAGGCCATAGGTCCGCGGATCCTCGATCGCCGAACCCAGGCTATGCCCAATCATCGAACTGGCCAGCCAGCAGCTATAAGTAAGGACGCCGCCGCCGAGCAGGAAGGCCGCAGTGCCCCGCCCCTTGACGATCTCGCCCATGGTGATGGCCCAGTTTTCGTCGGTGATCAGAAAGGTCGAGAGGGCACCCTTGATCTGCTCGCCCGGCCCGAACAGAGGCCGCAGGGTTGCCGTCAGCAGCAGATAGCGCAGGTTGACGATAAGGGCCGCGAGAACAAGAGGCCCAATGGGGAGCGCGGAAGGAGTGGCGTTCCACAGATCCAGCGCCACGAATTGCGCCGAACCGGCAAACAGGACCCCGCTCATCATGAGGACTTCGAGCAGGCTCAGCCCTGCCCCACGCGCCAGCACGCCCCAGACCACGCCATAAGCCGAAACCGAAATGACCACGGGAATGCAGGCGCGGGCGCCGGCGGCAAACTGGTTGGAAAAGCGATAATCGGGCGCAGTCAGGGACATGACCTGCTTGTAGCGACTGGAGAAACACTGCGCACCGGCAAATCGTCATCGCGGTGATGACAAGTCATGATGGGAGGAATCAGCCGCTGTGATAGACCTGCATTGACGGCTCCAGAACTCAGGCGTAGGTCTCTTGCCGTGTCATTTCCACGCCTCCCGCGCCCGTCCAGCCGGCACCCGAAACATCGAGTGTGAACAGGTCCCCGCAAAGCCCCTTCTCAAAGCGGCTTTGCCAAGGGCCGAGACGTGACGCTCATGTTCTCGAGGTATCACGGAGTATTTTAATGGACCCGCACACCAGACCGCTCTGGCAAAGGTTCGTCGTCTTTCTTGTCCCGCTCATGGCCGCCAACATATTGCAGGCGCTGTCGGGAACGCTCAATTCCATCTATGTCGGTCAACTGATCGGCGTCGAGGCTCTGGCGGCCATCGCCACCTTCTTCCCCATTCTCTTCTTCCTTCTGAGCTTCACCATCGGCCTCTCCGCAGGCTCGACCGTGCTGATCGGCCAGGCCTGGGGCGCCAAAAATCTCGACAAGGTAAAGCAGGTGACCGGCACAACCATGGCCACCGCCATCGTGCTCGGTCTTGTCGTTGCCTTCTTCGGCGGCATCTGGACCGAACAGATCCTCTCCGTACTCGGTGCTCCGGACAATATCCTCCACATCGCCGTCGGCTATGCGCGGATCATGTTCATCTGCATGCCGGCCTTCTTCATCTTCTTCGTCGCGACCTCGGTACTGCGCGGCGTCGGCGATACGGTGACACCGCTGTTCTCGCTGATCATGTCCATGCTGGTGGGTCTGGTTGTCACGCCCGCCCTGATCCTGGGCTGGGGCGGCCTGCCGCAGATCGGCGTCAATGCCGCGGCCGTCGCCACCATTGCCGGCTTCGTCACCGTGATCATCTTCCTGGTCATCTATATGCGCCTGCGCAACATGCCACTGGCGCCGGATCGTATCCTGCTCACCGCCATCATCCGCCCCGACGTCAAGCTGCTCGGCCTGATCCTCAAGCTTGGCGTGCCGGCTGGCTTGCAGATGGTGATCTCCTCCGTCGCCGGCATTGTGGTGGTGGGTCTCGTCAATCGCTTCGGCTCGGACGCCACCGCTGCCTATGGCGCTCTGGGGCAGGTGATGAGCTATGTGCAGTTCCCGGCCATGTCGATCGGCATTGCCGCCTCGATCTTTGCCGCCCAGGCCATCGGCGCTGGCAATATCGGGCAGATCAGTGCCATCACCCGCACTGCGCTGGCGCTGAACCTGGGCATCACTGGTACGCTGGTGCTGCTGGCCTATCTCTTCAGCCAGCATCTGGTGGCACTGTTCATCACCGAACCCGCTGTGGTGGAGCTGACCGAAACGCTGCTCCATGTCGTGTTGTGGAGCATGATCTGCTTTGGCTGGAGCGTGATCTTTTCCGGCATCATGCGAGCCAGCGGCACGGTATATGCACCAATGGCCATCTCGCTGGCCTGCATCCTGCTGATCGAACTGCCCGGCGCTCTCTGGCTGAGCAAGACCAGCCTCGGCCTCACCGGCATCTGGGTCGCCTATGCCGCGAGCTTCACCATGATGCTGGTGCTGCAGGCGAGCTGGTATCATTTCGTCTGGAAGAAAAAGAAGATCGTCGCGCTGGTTTAGAAGGGATACCCCACCTATCCTCCCCCTGATAGGGGGAGGGACTGCGCTGTGGCCTTTGCGAGATGGTGCCTTGAACTCGATCTGATCCCTCCCCCTTTTCAGGGGGAGGTTAGTTGGGGTACTCTTTTACTGCGCGTAGGCCACCTTGCGGGGTTCGGCGGCGGCAACCGCCGTTTCGCGCGCATCATAAACTGCCCGGGCATCAAGAATGGCGTGATGGTGCTCGGCCGACCAATCCCAGAGCTTGCTGATCGGGCCGTCGAGCGTCTTGCCCATTTCGGTCAAGCCATATTCGACGCGCGGCGGCACTTCGGGATAGATGGTGCGGGTCACGAGCCCATCGCGCTCCAGATTGCGCAGGGTCAGCGTCAGCATGCGCTGCGAAACGCCATTGATCATCCGCTTGAGCTCGTTGAAGCGCAGCGTGCCGTTGCGGCCCAGCATGCCCACCACCATCACGCTCCACTTGTCGCCAATGCGATTGAGAACGTCGCTCATGGCGTGGCAATTGGCAGATTTGGACGTGTCATGCAGGGACATTGCGGAACCTCGGCTTTGCTTCGGTCACTTATATAGCCAAGGTTCCTTTCTGTGCCTAGGGTACAATTTGCACGTCAGCCCTGCGCATGCTCGGCTGCATGCAGACCGAGATAGAAGTCGAGATTCTCGTCGCGCAGGCCCAGCGCCTGCATGACCCCGGCCATGAAGCTGACCGGTGCCGTGCCCGGCGCAGTGACAAGCTTGCCAGCCACCACCGCATTGGGCTGGTCCTGATAATGGGATGCGCCGGCATAGCCTGTCTTGGGCAAGTTGTCGGTGCTGTTGGAGGTATGGGCGACTTCGTCGAGCAGCCCGGCCTTGGCCAGGGCCAGCGTCGCATCGCAAATGCCGCCCACGACCTTGCCGGCATCGCGCGCTGCGATCAGCACCTCGCCAATCTCGGGCGCATCGTCCTTGCTCCAGGCCTCGCCGCCATTGACCACCAGCGCGTCGATCGTGCCGACCTCGATGTCCTCAACCGCAAGGTCCGGCGTCACCTTGAGCCCACCGGCCGAGGTCACCGCCGTGCCGCCCGGTGTCGCGAACTTGGTTTCGATGCCGTAATAGCTGCGCGCCACAGCATTGAGCAGAGCAGTCTCCCAATCGGCATAGCCTTCGGTCAAAATCGTCACGATGGTCGTCATGGTTCTCGCTCCTGTTTCGCCGATCACACTGTTGCCCATGGGCGACAGATCGTGTCAGCAGCGTTCACTTGGCCGTCACTCCTGCCCGCTTGCATTGAGAATAACGCCTTCCACTGCTAGAAGCGGCGCAAATCCTTGATGCCTGCTGGAGCCGTTCGCCCGTGCTGTTTGCCCGTCGTATCGTCATCGCCCTTGTTCTGGCCGCGCTGAGCCTGGCGCCCGCTCGTGCCAATCCGATGCTGCTGGTCGATATGGACAATTTCAATGTCCTTTACGCCGATGAGGCTGGCCAGCCCTGGCACCCGGCATCGCTGACCAAGATGATGACCGCCTATGTGACCTTCGAGCAGATCGCCGCCGGCAAGGTCAGCCTCGATACGCCCGTGGTGATCTCAAAGAATGCCTTCAACGAGGCGCCATCCAAGTCCGGCCTGCCGGTTGGCGCGGCGCTGACCATGAAGGATGCGCTCTATGTCATGCTGGTCAAGTCAGCCAATGACGTCTCGGTTGCCATTGCCGAGACGGTGGCCGGCGAGCAGGCCAGCTTTGTCGCGCTGATGAATGACGCCGCCCAGCGCATGGGCCTGACGGCCACTCACTATGCCAATGCCAATGGCCTGCACAATCCGGCCCAGGTCACCTCGGCCCGCGACATGGCCGTGCTGGCGCTCTATATCCGCCAGAGCTTCCCCGAATACCTGCCCATCTTCGGCACGGCTTCGGTCATGCTCAACGGCAAGAAGCTCGAATCGGAAAACAAGCTGCTGTCGAGCTTTGCCGGCACCACCGGCATGAAGACCGGCTTCGTCTGCGCCTCGGGCCTCAACATGGTGGCAACCGTCGAGCGCAATGGCCGCCGCTTCCTCGCCGTCGTGCTGGGTGGCTCTTCGGGTCGCGACCGCAACGAGCGGGCCGCCGATCTCGTGCTCAAGGGCCTGACCGGCGCCATGCAGCCCACCGGGCAAAGCGTGCTCAACATTGCCAATGACGTGGGCGCCGCCCCGGTCGACATGCGCCCGCTGATCTGCGGCAAGGACGCCAAGACCTATGTCGCCGGCCAGGAGGCAGAATTCCCGCTTGGCCTCAAAGGCCAGCCGTCCAACCTGATCGACACCATTGTGCCGCCCTCCTATACGGCAACCGACCTGGGCCGCATCGCCGTGGGCGTCAACCTGCCCCGCCCGCGCCCAGCCCACATCGCCCGCTTCCCGGTATCGACCGATGAAGCCGCCCTCGAAGGTGCTTTGCGTCCGGGGTTGGAAGCTACACCGGCCAATCTGGGCGGCATTCCCATCCCCCAGCAACGCCCGAGCATGTTCCAGTAGCCATTTGGCACCATCGGCAATCAAACAAACGGCGTCGCGCAAGCGGCGCCGTTTTCGTTCCATGCAATCCGACGCATTTGTGATCACCAGCCATGCATATCGGCATGGCGTTAACCTTGTTCCTTACCGGGCTGTTAAGGGCTGAGGTTGCATTTTCGCCTCAACCTTATCGATCCCTTTATTATATGAGGACCTCAAATGAAGCGCCTTGGCATTGTGCTTTCTGCTTCTCTTTTGGCTTCTGCCACCGCTTACGCTGCTGACCTCAACTGGAACAGCGCCGCCACCAACAACATGTATTCGCCAACCGCCGCTTCGAGCTGGTCGGGCTTCTACATCGGCGCCAACGGTGGCTTTGCTTTTGGTAGCCACGAGCGCAGCCCGATTGCAGGCGGCACTGTCATCGAGAACAATTCTGGTGGCGGCGCACTCGGTGCAACGGCTGGCTATAACCTCGATATGGGCGGTTTCGTGCTTGGCACGGAAGCCGATCTGCAGTGGGCCGCCATCGGGTATTCTGAAGAACTGGCTGGCGGCGGTGAGTTCAAGTCGGACATCGACGTCTTCGGCACCATTCGTGGCCGCGCCGGCATGACCTTCGGTCAAGTCATGCCCTATGTGACCGGCGGTTTCGCTGCTGGCCGCGGCACGACCAGCCTGCCCAATGGCGGCGGCGCTACCGTTTCGCAGTCCGCCACCCACATGGGCTGGACTGTCGGCGCGGGTCTCGAAGCACAGGCAACCTCGAACATCTCGCTCAAGGCCGAATATCTCTATGTCGACCTTGGCACCCAGGAATATGCTGGCCTGCCCAGCGGCGGCCTCGACGTGACGCAGCGCTTCAGCGTCGTCCGCGCTGGTGTGAACTACAAGTTCTAGTTGTTCGGGCGTAATCGCCCTTGCCAACCGTCTTGAAAGGGGTAGCGCTCAGGCGCTGCCCCTTTTCCGTTTCTGCGTCTGCCTAAGCCTACAAGTTGAAGAAGGTCGTCAGCGCCAGCCAGCCAGCATAGGCGAAGGCGGCCACGACGCCGGAAACGATCACCACGGCGATCGTGGATGTGATCGTTCCGATCAGGATCCAGAAACCGTCCCGCTCGATCAGTCCCAGCGCCAGGATGCAGATGGCGATCGCCGGCAGCATATTGCCCAGCGGAATGGGCAGGAACAGGATGATCGACAGCAGCAGCACCACCGCGCCCACCAGATATTCCGCAGGCGGCTTGGCCAGGAATTCCAGCCGCGGCTTCATCAGCTTTTCCGCCTTCTGCAGCCAGGGACCGACCTTGACCGCCACCTTCTCGAAATCGGCGCGCGCAAAGCTGCGATCGGCGATCAGCTTGGGCAGCCAGGGCGGCATGCCCAGCATCAATTGCGTCGCCAGGAATAAGAGCGGCGCCCCCAGCACACCCGACACACCGGGCGGCACGGGAATGGTATTGGGCACCGAGAAAATAAAGATCATTGCCGCAATGGCACGGTGATCGAGCTCGGCCAACAGATCGCGGATGTAAATCCGCTCGCGGCCCGGCTTGGCTGCAATGCGCAACAAGGTCGCCGAGAGGCGATGGTCGTCATGGGGTGGCGGCACTAGGCCATCGACGGGAAGCGGTTCCTGTTCGGGCATGGTCATGCGATCGGTCTACTCCCCAGCCCAAACCGGGCGCGACAGGATTATACTGTCCAAGCAAAGGTTAAGCGACAAGCCCCTTGTTTCGCCCCGCCAGTGTCTCTCCGAACTTGGCAATGCCGATGCCGGCCACCACCAGCATCAGTGCTGCCAGCAGATAGACGGTCATCTCTGCCTTGCCGAGCAGCACCAGATAGACGGCTGACAGCACGGGGGTGATGAAGCTCAGCACGCCGATCAGCTGCGCATCGCCATGCTTCATCCCATAGTCCCAGCTTGCATAGCTCAGCGCAAAGAACACCGAGGCCACGCCGACGATCCAGAGGCTGCTGGGCGGCGCCGGAGGTGCACCCTGGATCATCACCCAGACCGATCCGCTGAACAGCGCACTCAGCAACAGGACCACGCCCAGGAAATTGCTGCTGAGATAGGTATGCCGCGCGGCAACGGCCGAGAAGACGCTCCAGGTCAGCGCGCAGACCAAGGCCCACAGATGCCCCGAGGTAAAACTCAGCGCCCCCAGTTCCAGCCCGCGCCCCATCATGAGGGCCGCAATCCCGCACAGCCCCAGCGCACCGGCGGCCATGTGATACCACCTCAGCTTTTGCCGCAGCGAGATCGTGGTGAAGACGATCACCAGCAGTGGCCAGGTGTAGATGATTAGCGTCGCCTCGAGCGGCGGCGCCTGCTGCAGGGCGGCGACCCAGGTGAGATTGTGCAGTCCGATGCCCACGAAGCCCAGCAGGTAGAACCAGACGGGCACCCGGCGCAGCTCTGGCAGCGGATTGTGCCGCCGCATGATCCACATGACCACAAAGGCCAAGGCACCGACGCCATCGCCCAAGGCGACATAAAGGAAAGGGTCGACGCCCACTGCCGTCGCCATCACCGGCGCGGTCAGCGACCAGATGAGCACCGAGGCAAAGCCCCCGGCAGTACCGAGGGCGGCGGATTTTCTGGGATGGTGAGCTGTCATGGGGCAATCTGCAAGAAGTCGTCCAGCATGCTTGCCGGATTCTTTGTCGCTGCGGCAAGGTAGGATATTGAGATTTCCAAGAAGAGGCACAATGCTGCCGTTAACGAGGAATGCGACATGGCGCAGGGCACGATACGCACCGGAACCGCAGGCTGGGTCTTCGAGCCCTGGCGCGGCACCTTCTTTCCCACTGGCCTCGTTCAAAAAAAGGAGCTCGCTTATGCCAGCTCCCGTCTTTCGACCATCGAGATCAACGCCACCTTCCGCGCCAACCAGAAGCCGGACAGCTTCCGCAAATGGGCCGGCGAAGTCCCCCAGCCCGGCTTCGTCTTCTCCATCAAGGGCCCGCAACTGGTCACCCACATCAAGCGGCTGAAGAACTGCGAGACCGAACTGGCAAATTTATTTGCCTCCGGACCTTTAGCTCTCGGCGACAAGCTTGGCCCCTTCGTCTGGCAACTGCCGCCAAACCTGGGTTACGACCCCACGATACTGCGCGATTTCCTCAATCTCTTGCCTCGCAACACCGACGACTACATCGCCTTGGCCAGCAAGTCCGACGAGCGTTTGAAGTCAGAGCCATGGCTAGACGCGGTCGGCGTCGGCCCCATCCGCCACGCCATCGAAATGCGCAACACCAGCTTCGACACGCCCGAAGTCGATGACATGCTTCACGAATTCAACGTCGCGCGCATCATTGCCGATACCGCCGAGAACCCCGGACGCAAACTGACTGCCGACTTCGCCTACTGTCGCCTGCAGGGCCCACCCGCCGGTGATGGCTACGGGCAGGCCGACATCGCCGACTGGGCCGCTACGGCCAAGGCCTGGGCCGCGGATGGCAGCGACGTCTTTGCCTATTTCGTGCACGAGGACAAATTACACGCCCCCGCCAATGCGATAGCACTGCGCAAGGCCGCCGGGATCACCCTCGAAGGCGATTGATCACAAGCCCGTTTCCTGCTGGAAACGGCCGCAATCGCGGTCTATTCCGCTACCCACAAGCGTCACCTCGAAAGTCACCTCCATGGCTGCCTCCACCCACCGCCCGCTCGACAAGCTTTCGGCCGGCCTCGCCTTCCTGCTCGGCCTCGCCGCCATCCTGCTGGCTCTGGCCAGCCAGTTCATCGGCGGCCTCGTGCCCTGCGAACTTTGCCTAGAGCAGCGCCTCGCTTATTACATTGGCCTGCCAATCCTCTTGCTTGTCCTGCTGACATGGAACCGCCTGCCCCTGCCCGCCTGGTATGTCGGCATGGCCGCGGCAACCGGCGTGTTCATCTGGGGCACCTATATGGGCGCCTATCACGCTGGCGTCGAATGGGGTTTCTGGCCCGGCCCGACTGCATGCACCGGCGTGGGCGACATGATGGATTTCAGCGCCCTCAACAACCTGACCCCGGTCATCGGCTGCGACGTGGTCCAGTTCCGTTTCCTGGGCATCTCGTTGGCCGGCTACAACGCACTGGTGTCGCTGGCTGTTGTGGCCTTGCTGCTGATCTCGATCTGGGCCCAGGCGACAGGCCGCAAGCGCGGCTAGTCGCCGTCGATAACTTGCATCAGATCCATGGCACTGGAGACTATGCGGAGCACCCGCACAATGTCTCCTTCCACCCGGTAAACGACCGCGTATCGACCATGAACGCGCCGACGATGGCCACGCGCTTCAAGGCCTGGGATGATTGGAAAGCGCAGCGGGTGCTCAGCCAGTCCATTGCAGGCTTCCTGTAGCTCACCGACGAAGCTCACGGCTCGGTCAGGACTGTCTTCGGCAATGTAGAGAGCGATATCGAGCAGGTCCTGTTCGGCTAGTACTGAAAGCCTGACCTTGGTCATGATGCTTTGGATGTCTTTAGCTCAATGCTCTCTGAGATTCGCTTTCGAACACGATCAAAGGCTTCGTCGGCCGGTGATGATCGGCCATTCTCAAAATCGTCCTCGCCGGCTTGGATCAGGACCTGCAACTCCCGCAACCGCGCCTCGCGCTCCTGCACGAGCCGCACGCCTTCGCGCAATACTTCGCTTTTGGAATTGTAGCGGCCGTTCTCGACGAGGTCGTTGACGACCTTCTCGAGATTTTCACCCAGATCGGCGCTGATCGGCATGGCTTAGGCTCCTCGCATTGACCAGCCAATAATAGTTATTGGCCAGCCAATCTGCAAGGATCAGGGCTCCAGCTCGATATCCCAGTAGAGATAGTCCAGCCAGCTCTGGTGCAGATGGTTGGGCGGGAAGGCGCGACCATTGTTGTGCAGATCGTGCACAGTTGGTGGATAGGGCGTCTGGTGGGGGAACATGCGGATGTCGCTGGGCAGGCGATCCGCCTTGCGCAGATTACACGGCGCACAAGCCGCAACGACATTTTCCCACGTCGTCAGCCCGCCCTTGGAGCGCGGAATGACATGGTCGAAGGTCAGATCATCCTTGCTGCCGCAATACTGACACTGGAAGCGGTCGCGCAGGAAGACGTTGAAGCGGGTAAAAGCGGGGTGGCGCGCCGGCTTCACATAGTCGCGCAGCGAAACAACGCTGGGCAGCCGCATCTCGAAGCTGGGCGAGTGAATGACCGTATCGTAAAGGCTGACGATATTGACCCGATCCAGGCACACGGCCTTGATCGCATCCTGCCACGACCACAGGGATAAGGGATAGTAGCTGAGCGGCCGGAAGTCGGCGTTCAGTACCAGTGCGGGACAGGCCTCAGGCGACACGTGGATCGTCACTTGAGTCTCCCGAATTGGGAATCGAGTAAGTCCATAGCCCTCTTATACTAGGCCCAATATGTCAGGCCTGTGAAGCGGGCGTTAACCTCTTATTTTTGCGAGACGCGCGTGATGAATCGCGTGGCGAAATCGAGCCCATCGGGGGCAATGCCATGCCCGACGCCCTCGCTGACATGATAGCTGACGTCATAACCGGCCAGCCGCAGGGCGACGTCCGCATCGGCGCTGCTCTCGGGATCGACCACTTCATCCATATCGCCGTGAATGAGGCAGACCGGCGGCTTGGCGAAGGCGGCCGAACCGAAACCATCTGGCGGCACGAAGGCGCCGGAGAAGGCAATCACGCCCATGAGTGGCCGGTTGAGCGACAGCCCGGTATGAAGCGCCATCATCGCACCCTGGCTGAAACCGGCAAGAATGGTGTTCTCCGGCGCGATGTCGCTTTGAGCCCAGAGATCGTCGAGGAACTCTGCGAGTACCGGCCGCGCATTGATCACGCCTTCCTGGCGCCGCGCGAGACGATCGGCATCGAAGCTGATGTCGAACCACTGAAAGCCGCCGGAAAACTGGCGGCACACATCGGGGCCATTGGGCGAGATGAACACGGCGTCGGGCAGGATGTCCTGCCAATGCGGTGCAAGGCCGATCAGATCATTGCCATCGCTGCCATAGCCATGCAGCAGCACCACGGCCTGTTTCGGTGGCTGGCCGGACTTGGGCGGCAGCATGGGGCCGGAGAGCTTGGTCACAGCAATATTCCTTCTCGGTCGCGCATCACGGCGAAATAGCGCCAGAACAACAGCGCTGCTGCCGAGCGATGCGGCGCCCAGCCGGCAGCAATATGGATCATCTCCTTGATGGTCGGGCGCGCGTCAAGCCCGAGCCCGTGCTGCACCGCCTTGAGCAGCGCCAGGTCGCCGGCCGGAAACACGTCGGGATGCTGGGCACAGAACATGAGATAGACCTCGGCCGTCCATGGCCCGATGCCCTTGTGGGCGACAAGGTAGCGTACCGCGTCTTCCGCACTAAGGGTTTCGAGATGGGCGAAGTCCAGCATGCCGGCAGCCATCGCTTCGGCGATCACGCGCACGGTGAGAAACTTGCCGCGCGAAAAGCCGGTGGCGCGGACGGCTTCTTCGCTCAGCGACAGATAGATCACCGGATCGAGCGCGCCAGGCAATTGTTCGAACCGGCTCCAGATCGCCGCGGCGCTGGCGACGGACAATTGCTGGCCGGTGATGACCTTGGCAATGCCTGGGAAACCCGGCGGGTTGATGCGCGGCTGCACGGGTCCGGCGAAGTCGCGCACGGAAGCGAGGCGTGGATCGATGCTGACGAGGATATCGATATGTTCGGCCACAAGCGCCGCCGTATCGAGACGCGGTGACGGCAGGATCGGGGTCATGTAGAAGACCCGCGTGGTACAGAAAACGTCAAAACCGCTCCTTCGCTTTGCGCCCAGCCCCAATGGGCCGCTGCATCTCGGCCATGCCTATTCGGCGCTGTATACCTGGGGCGCTGCACGGCTCCTGGGTGGCACGGCACTTCTGCGCATCGAAGACATCGATGCCGAACGCAGTAAACCCGAATTCGTCACGGCAATCTTCAACGATCTCCAATGGCTCGGCCTCGATTGGCCCGAGCCAGTGATGCAGCAGTCAGATCGGCTCGACGCCTACGCCACCGCGGGCAACCACCTGCGCGACATGGGCCTGCTTTATCCCTGCTTCTGCACCAGGGCCGAACTGGCCACTCATGCCACGGACAAAGATCCCGATGGCGCGCCGCTCTACCCGGGCACCTGTCGGCATATGGATCGGGGTGAACAGATCGATCGGCTGGAACGCGGCGATCCAGTGCAATTCCGACTCGAGGTCGAAAAGGCCATGGAGCGGGTCGGCATGCTGACTTTTTCCGTGGTTGGCCCGCTGGTCAGCGACCGCCCCCAAATCCGGCATGCGCGGCCGGAACGCTGGGGCGATGTCGTGCTGCAGCGCAAGGGCATGCCGACCAGCTATCACCTCAGCGTCGTGGTCGATGACGCAGCGCAGGGCATTACCCATGTGACGCGCGGGCGCGACATGGAAGCCGCGACCGATATTCATGCTTTGCTGCAGATGCTGCTCGGCCTGCCCTCGCCGATCTACAATTTCCACCGCCTCATTCTCGACGACAGTGGCAAGAAGCTGGCCAAGTCGCGCAGTTCGGAAAGCCTTGCCGACCTGCGCGAAAAGGGCTGGACGCCGGACGATGTCCGGCGCGCCGTGGGGCTTTAGGCCGCCTTGCGGCTACCCAGCAATTCTTCGACCGTCACGGCGACAGCCTCATCGAATGGCGTGGTGAAACCGGGACCGACCAGGGCATCGAAACGCGGATCGACCAATTCCATCTCGTTCTGCCACAGATAGCGCATGCGATAGATATCGCGCATCATCGGGTTGAACAGGCCAATGGCCTTGATGGCCCACCAGGCCTGCGGCGAAACCTTGAGCGGCTTGCCAGTCGCAGCCTGGATCGCCTGTATCATCTGGCCATGCGACACCCAGTGGCCGGCAAAGTGGAAATTCTCCAAACTGCCCAGCGTGTCGCGCACTTCGGCCAGGCGAACGAAGCCGCGACCAAGATCGGGCAGATAGGCCCAGCTGTGGCGGGTTTCCAGATCGCCCAGATGATGGAGCTTGCCCTTGGCGTGATCCATCAGCATGGCCGATTCGAACCACTCGCCGCGATTGCCCGGCCCGTAGAAATCGCCAGCTCGCAGGATGATCGCCTGGAAGTCGCCAGCCTCGGCGCCCTTGCGCAGCATCTGTTCGAGCCGGATGCGGATTTCGCCGCGTGGCTGCTCGCCCGACTGACGCAGGCCGGGAGCAACCGTGCGATCCGTCGCACGATAATTGTAGATGGTACCGGGAAAGAGCAGCGTCTTGCCGTGGCCCTTGATGGCGTCGAGCACCACCTGCAACTGCGCCTCCGAGGCGCCATTGCCCCATTTATCATAGGGCAGGTGCAGCGCATGGACGACCACATCGGCATCAGCGGTCGCTGCCCGGACCGTTTCGAGGTCATTGGCGTCGCCGATGATCACCTTGGTATTCGGTACGGGTTTGCGATTGGCGCGGGCAAGACCGGTGACGGTCCAGCCGGCTTCGGCAAAGGCGCGCATCGCGGCATTGCCGATATGGCCATTGCTTCCCAGAACGGTGACATTTCCCTTGGTCATGATGCTTCCTCATCTGCTGATGACAGGACCATGCCCGATGCAATATCGTATTCGAATTGGCAGATTTCGATGGTGTGACATTCAATCATGAATAGGGAGCCGGATTGGGCGCTGTGGCGCAGTTTTGCTGCAGTGATCAAGCACGGCTCGCTCTCGGCGGCGGCGCGCGGCCTTGGCATCAGCCAGCCTACGGTTGGCCGGCATGTGGAAACGCTGGAAGCCGATCTCGGCCTCTCGCTCTTTGACCGCAGCCTGACTGGCCTGCGTCCAACCGCCATCGCCATCCGCCTCTACGAGCCGGTGGGGCAGGCGCAATCGGCGCTGGCCGAAGCCGCCATACTGGCCGATGGCGCGCAGGACGAGACCGGCGGCACGGTGCGTATCACCGCCAGCGCGATGATCTCCAATTATGTCTTGCCGAAAATCCTGCTGGGAATCCGCCAGTTGTATCCGCGCATCGCGCTCGAAATCATCCCATCCGACTCGGCCGAGAACCTCCTGATGCGCGAGGCCGATATTGCCCTGCGCATGTTCCGGCCCACCCAGCTCGAACTGATCACGCGGCATCTGGGCGACATTCCGCTCTATCCCGCGGCCCATGAAAGCTATCTCGCTCGCCGTGGCCGTCCCCGCAGCATGGACGAGCTCTGGCAACATGACCTCATCGGGTTTGACCGATCAGAGGCCATCCAGGCCCATGCCCGCACACTGGGGGTCACGCTGACGCGTGACAGTTTCGTGCTGCGCTCCGACGATCAGCCCCATCTCTGGGAACTGACCAAGGCCGGACTGGGCATCGGCTTTGCCCAGAAAAACCTGGTGCAGCAGACCCCTGGCATGGTCCTGATCCCGATCGAGCTCGACATACCGCCGCTGCCGATCTGGTTGACCACGCACAGGGAATTGTTCACCTCGCACCGGATTCGTGCCATTTATGACGCGCTTGCCGAGGGCCTCATCGCCTATATCAACGGCACGCCCACCCGGTAGGACTTCATGCAGACGCTTCTCAATATCGCCATCGCCCTTGTCATGCTCTTCGTCATCGTGGTCCTGGGCATGGGCCTTTGGAACATGCTCAAGGCTGGCCCGGGCAATACCAGCCAGCGCCTGATGCGCCTGCGCGTCATTGGCCAGGCCATTGCGCTCTTTCTGCTGATGGCAGCGCTGTTCTTCTTCGGCGGCAACCGCGGCTAGGCGTCATGGTCAAGATCAACAAGATTTATACCCGCACCGGCGATGACGGCACGACCGGCCTGGTGCGCGGTCCGCGCCGCCCCAAGCACGACCTGCGCGTCGATGCCTATGGTACGGTGGAAGAGGCCAATGCCTTTGTCGGCCAGGCCCGGCTTTACACAACCTCCATGCCCAAGGTCGATAAGGTGCTGAGCCGGATCCAGAACGACCTGTTCGACGTCGGCTCTGACCTAGCCACGCCCGGCGCAGACACGCCGGATGCGCCCTATCCAAGCCTCCGCGTGCGCCCGATCCAGACCGATTTCATCGAAAAACAGATCGATCACTTCAACGCCGATGTCGAGCCGCTGACCAGCTTCATCCTGCCCGGCGGCACGCCTCTGTCGGCGGCGCTGCACCTGGCGCGCACCGTGACCCGGCGTGCCGAGCGCATCACGGTGGAACTGGCCTCGATCGAGCCGGACACCAGCCCGGAAGCCATTCGCTACCTCAACCGGCTGTCGGATCTGCTGTTTGTGCTGGCCCGCGTGGCCAATGGCAATGGCACGAGGGATGTCCTCTGGGTGCCGGGCAACTACGGTGACGTGAAAAAGCCCGACTAGGGTGCGCGGTTTCGACACCTCCGCCCCTTCGCTTAAGTTGCAATTTTCATCGAATAGACAGGCCAGCCGAAGGTTTTGTTTACATCCCGCACTTAGTGTTGCAGGCGGACTATCAGAAGGAGGTCCGTCATGAATACCGATCTCTCCATGCAGGTCATGGCGATGAACTCGGCCAAGGTGCAGAACAGCACCCAGATTGCCGTCTTCAAGAAAAATCACGATCTGCAAAGCCAGCTGCTGGTCGATATGCTGCAGTCGGCCATGCCCCCGGCCCCTCCAGGCCAGGGACTTCAGGTCAACAAGCAGGCGTAGATGTCATGGGCAATGCACTTGGCATTCCGCCCTCAGTGATGATCAACCGCATCGCCGATCGCGAAGGCGCCACCATGGCGGCTTCGCTTGGCAAGGTCGCCGAATTGCAAGGCGCGCTGCGCATCGCTCAGGACAATGAACAGGCCGCCGCTGCGGGCAACAATCCGGATGGTGACGCACCACGCCCAATCATTTCGAGCGGGCATGACGTGGACCGCTTGATCTAGGCCCCGAGCCCGATCAGCGCTTCGATCACCTTTTCGCCGTCCGGCGTGTTCCATTCCGCCGGACCCTGCAGCACGCCCAGCTCGCACCCATTTTCGTCCAGCACCAGGGTCGCTGGCAGGCCCACGGCCACGGCCTGCTGCTTGAGACGCTCGAAGGCCGCAAACGTATTGTCGGCATAGAGAGGCAGATTGGCGAACTGGTTTTCGTCGAGGAAGCCCTGCGCCTTTTCCAGGCCATTGGCGCCGATGTCGAGATTGATCGGCAGAACCATGAAGGCATCGGAATTGTACTTTGTGGCAAGCGCATCGAGCGCCGGCATTTCCTCGCGGCACGGCACGCACCAGCTGGCCCAGAAATTGACCAGCAGGGCCTTGCCCTTGAAATCGGCTATCGTCATGTCGGCGCCAGTAGCATCCTTGAAGCCCATGGTCGCATAGCCGCGTCCCTCGCCCGTGCCGTTGAGTGCAGCAAGTTCACCAACGGCCGCCGCATCGATTGCCGCCGCCGCATCGTCCTGCACCGGACATTCGCGTGCCTGCGCGCCATTGCCCAGATAGACCCACGCCGCTATAGCTAGCGCCAATCCCACCAAGCCCAGGATGATCCACAGCCGGACCCGGCTGGTTGCTCCGGGGCGGGGCGCTTGCATATCGGTCATAGAGGTCTCCGGAAATGAGCAACAAGATGTGGGGCGGACGGTTTGCCACCGGCCCCGACGCCATCATGGAAGAAATCAACGCCTCGATCGGCTTCGATCAGCGCCTGTTCCGCCAGGATATTGCCGGATCGATCGCCCATGCCACAATGCTCGCCGAGACGGGCATTCTGACGCAGGAAGATCGCGACGCCATCATTGCCGGTCTAAACGAGGTGCTGGCCGAAATCGAGAGCGGCAGTTTCACGTTCTCGCGGGCGCTCGAAGACATTCACATGAATGTCGAATCGCGGCTGCGCGAAAAGATCGGCGATGCCGCCGGACGTCTGCACACGGCGCGCTCGCGCAACGACCAGGTTGCCACCGACTTCAAGCTCTATGTCCGTGACACCATCGATACGCTAGTAATCCAGGTGACGACGCTTCAGCTGGCGCTGGTCAACAAGGCCGAGCAAGAAGCCGAGACCATCATGCCCGGCTTCACCCATCTCCAGAGCGCCCAGCCGGTGACCCTTGGCCATCACCTGCTCGCCTATGTCGAAATGCTCGGTCGCGATGCCGGTCGGCTGCTCGATGCGCGCAAGCGTCTCAACGAAAGCCCGCTCGGCTCGGCTGCCCTCGCCGGCACGCCCTATCCGATCGATCGGCACATGACGGCCGAAAAGCTGGGCTTTGATCGTCCCACCGCCAATTCGCTCGATGCCGTGTCCGACCGCGACTTCATCCTCGAGACACTGGCCGCGGCCTCGATCTGCGCCATGCATCTTTCCCGTTTTGCCGAGGAAATGGTGATCTGGTCGTCCGCCCAGTTCGGCTTTGTCCGTCTCAGCGACAAGTTCACCACTGGCAGCTCGATCATGCCGCAGAAGCGCAATCCCGACGCGGCCGAACTGGTCCGCGCCAAGATCGGCCGCATCCTGGGTGCCCTGACCGCGCTGCTGGTTGTGATGAAGGGCCTGCCGCTCGCCTATTCCAAGGACATGCAGGAAGACAAGGAAGTCGCCTTCGACGCACTGGACTCGCTGTCGCTCTCGCTGGCAGCCATGACCGGCATGGTCGGTGACATGAAGGCCAATCACGAGCGCATGCGCGTTTCGGCGGCGGCCGGCTTCTCGACGGCCACTGACATTGCCGACTGGCTGGTGCGCGAGCTCAACATTCCCTTCCGCGACGCCCACCACATCACCGGCCAGATCGTGGCGCTCGCAGAATCCAAGAACTGCGGCCTCGAAGGCCTGACCATCGAGGATTTCAAGACCGTTGATGAACGCATCGACAGTCGCGTGCACAAGGTGCTGACGGTCGAAGCTTCCGTCGCCGCCCGCAAATCCTATGGCGGCACGGCGCCGGCCAATGTGCTGACCCAGGCTGCGCGCTGGAAGACCGAACTGACTGGTCAGCCACACGAGCCGCGTCCGCTCGGCAAGAAGAAGCATGGCGGCCACGGCGACGGCGGCGTAGAATAAGGCACCGTCCCGGCCGGTCGGGACGCGTCTGATCCGAGGTGGCATCATGACCGCGTCCCGCACGGCCCGCCTGACCCTCCAGCATGTCGCGCTTGTTCATCGCGACATTGCCGATCCAGGCCCGGTGCTGATCGAAGGCTATCGCCCGGCCGATGACGCGGACTATGCCGCCGAGATCGAGCGCATTCTCGCAACAGCGCCGACGCCCGACGACTTCTGGGTCTTCGCCTCGGGCTCGCTGATCTGGAATCCTGCCTATCAATTCGTCGAGCAGCGCGTGGGCGTTGCCGCCGGCTGGCATCGCTCCTTCACCCTGGGCTGGGATTATCGCTTTCGCGGAAGCCGCGACACACCCGGCCTGATGATGGCCATCGACCGCGGCGGCCAGTGCCGCGGCGTGGTGCATCGCCTGGCGCAGGATACTGTGCGCAACCAGCTCGATACCCTGATCCGCCGGGAGATGAGCATGGTCCCCACCGCATTTCCCGCCCGCTGGATCAAGGTTCGAACAACCGAAGGTCCCGTCTGGGCGCTGACCTTTACCATGAACCGCAAGAGCAGCCGCTATGTCGGCGGGCTCAGCCCCGAGGCCACCGCCGATGTGCTGGCCCGCGCCTGCGGCTTCCGCGGCTCGATGGCCGAATATCTGCGCGCTACCGTCGAACAGCTGGAAAACCTCGGCATTCACGACAGCTATCTCTGGAAGCTGGAGCGCCTGGTTGCGGACCGCATCGAAGCGGCGCATGCCACCCATGGCACGCCGGGGTTGAATGAAAGCGGACAAGGCATAGGTTAGATCGTGTGTTCCGCTGATTTGGGTTGAGACTGATGGCTGGCCGGCAAAGACAGATGCGCCTTACCGAGCGTCATGTCGGCTATATCCAGCCTGAAAATCCCACCGAGGACATGCCGCCGCCGCCCGACGGCATGTGCGCATCGACGCCGGACGACTATTCCCAGGCCATTGAGACCCTGCTCGGCCCCGATCCAGAGCAGGAGGAAGTCTGGTTCTTTGCCTATGGCTCGCTGATCTGGAAGCCGGCCTGCGACTTCGTCGAAATGCGCACCGGCCTCGTCCGCGGCTGGCATCGCTCCTTCTGCCTGGGCTGGAACAACCGCTTTCGCGGTTCCGACGCCAATCCCGGCCTGATGCTGGCACTCGATCGCGGCGGCGCCTGCAATGGCGTGCTCTATCGCCTGCCGCATGGCCGCGTTGTTGCGGAAATGACTAGGCTGCTGGAGCGCGAAATGGGCTGGACGCCCTCGCCCTTCCCGCCGCGCTGGGTCAATGTGAAATCGGGCGACCGCACCATCCGCGCCATCACCTTCTGCATCGATCGCCATTCCGGACGCTATGTCTCCGGCCTCTCCATGGACCGCATTGCCGAAGTGCTGGCCACGGCAGTCGGTTCGCGTGGCTCCATGGCGCAATATCTCTTCGCGACCGTCCAGCATCTCGAAGACATGGGCATCCACGACCCCCATCTCTGGCAATTGCAGTCGCTCGTCGCCGAACGCATCGAGGCCGCATATGCTGCGGACTGGTAAGTCTCGCTTTCGTTTTTGAAGGCTTTGGCTTAGAGCCAAGGGCACTTCCGACGGAGCTCCGGCCTTGGTCCATCATTTCCACCACCGCGACGAAACCCTTTATGCCGAGGACGTCAATCTCAACGACCTCGCCGCCAAGGTTGGCACGCCTTTCTATGTCTATTCCAGCGCCACCCTGCGCCGGCATGTGCGCGTGGTGAAAGAGGCGTTCGAGGGCATTCCGACGCTTCTCGCCTATGCCATGAAGGCCAATTCCAACCAGGCCGTGCTCAAGCTCATGGCTTCAGAGGGTGCTGGCGCCGATGTGGTTTCGCTGGGCGAACTCGAACGCGCCCTGGCCGCCGGCATCAAGCCTGAGATGATCGTTTTCTCCGGCGTCGCCAAGACCATTGCCGAAATGCGTCGCGGCCTTGAGGCGGGCATCAAGTGCTTCAACGTCGAGAGCGAGCCCGAGCTCGAACGCCTCTCGATGGTCGCTTCCGACATGGGCCTGACGGCGAAAGTCTCGGTCCGCATCAATCCCGATGTCGATGCCCGCACCCACGCCAAGATTTCGACCGGCAAGGCCGAGAACAAGTTCGGCATTCCCTTCATGCGCGCCCGCGAGGTCTATCGGCGCATTGCCGAGTTGCCCGCTGTCGAGGCCGTCGGCGTCGACATGCATATCGGATCGCAACTCACCGATCTCGAGCCCTTCGGCACCGCCTTTTCGCTGATGGCCGAACTCGTCACAACGCTGCGCGCCGATGGTCACGACATCCATCATGTCGATGTCGGTGGCGGTCTGGGCATCCCCTATCATCACGATCAGGAAGCGCCACCCGCGCCCGAAGCCTATGCCGCCGTCGTGCGCGACAAGGTCGGCCAGC
The DNA here is from genome assembly GCF_963517015.1 of uncultured Devosia sp. Taxonomy (NCBI): domain Bacteria; kingdom Pseudomonadati; phylum Pseudomonadota; class Alphaproteobacteria; order Hyphomicrobiales; family Devosiaceae; genus Devosia; species uncultured Devosia sp. Next base: position 662,080 of record NZ_CAUQDV010000001.1, on the reverse strand, counting down.
TCGGCTGTACCCTCGTTATCGAACCCGGTCGCCTGCTCGTCGGCAATGCCGGCATTCTGGTCACCAAGGTCGAATATGTGAAGGAAGGCGCGAGCAATTTCGTCATTGTCGATGCGGCGATGAACGACCTGATCCGCCCCACGCTTTACGAGGCTCATCATGACGTCGTGCCGGTCAACCATTCCAACCTGGCGCCGATCACCGCCGATATCGTCGGTCCGGTTTGCGAAACCGGCGACTATCTCGCCAAGGGCCGCACCATGCCCGGCGTCAAGGAAGGCGACTTGCTGGCGGTGATGAGTGCCGGCGCCTATGGCGCGGTGATGGCCTCGACCTACAACTCCCGCGCCCTGATCCCAGAAGTCCTGGTCGACGGCGGCCGCTTCCACGTCATCCGTCCACGCAAGAGCCTGGACGACTTGATCGCGCTCGACAGCGTCCCTGACTGGGTCTGATCTTACTGCTGTTGCTGGGCCTGACGGGCCAGTGACAGCACTTCCACCGGCTTGCCTTCCAGCGCGTCTTCGACCTTCTGCAACAGGTCGGCCAGCGTGAAGGGCTTGGTAATGACATCATAGATCAGCGCATCGAGCCCATGGGCGCGTTCGCGCTGATCGGCAAACCCGGTCATCAGCACGATCGTCATGTCCGGGAATTTCGCCGCCACGTGAAGCGCCAGCGCAATTCCGTCCATGATCGGCATCTTGATGTCGGACAGCAGCAGGTCGAACCGGCCTTCTTCGGCATCGGCGGTTTCGGCGGCAAGGCCGCCATCTTCTTCGGCAACGACCTCATGACCCTTCATGGTGAGGGCGCTGACGACGAAAGCGCGCACGGACGGATCGTCTTCGGCAACAAGAATACGGGCCATCAGTGATGCTCCGGAGTAGAATGGTCTGGTGTGGCGGCGGGAGCCGCGTGATCTGTGGTTTCGCCGGGCACGGCATGGCCGGTATCTTCCGGTTGCGGCGCTTCGCCTAGCGGAGCCAGTTCTGGCGTCGTGGCCAGAGGAACAGTCTGCCCGCCCGCAAAGCTGAGGCGCACGCTGGCCGCATCGCCCGGCGGCAAAGTGAGCTGCGTGTCGAAAGTCGCCCGCTCTCCAGCCATCAGGTCGCGCACGGCGGGCGTCACGCTCCACTCGTAGATGCCCTGCCCATGGCTGTCGAGCAGGGTGACGACAACGGCAGGCACCGGCCGCGGTTCGGTTTCTAGACCCACGATCTGCGCCGATACGGCCAGCATTTCCTTGCCGTCGCGCAGCGATTGCTGCGTCGTCACATTGGAAAAGTCCAGACCGACAACATTGACGCCGAGCCCGACGGACTCATAGACGCCGGCCATGGCCGGAAAATGCTCGACCACCGTAGCCCGGCCGAAATAGCCCATGGCGACAACGCCGGCCAGCGCCACCCCACCCAGGATGCGGAAGGTCCGGCGCAGGCGCGCCAGCGGCAGATCGGCCACCATGGCATTGTGACGCTTGGAAAAATCCTTCTGCCGCTTCTTGAGCATGGCCGCCTCGGCCTTGCTGGCAGCAGCGGCGGCCGCTGCGGCAGCACGATGCTGGGCCTCTTCGGCGGCCTTTTCCTGGCGCAGCTTGCGCGCCTTTTCGGCCAGGGCGGACTCGGCTTCGACCGCCAGTGCCTCATCCAAGGCGTCTTCGGTCATTTCGGCAGAAGCCTGCTTCTGCTCGGGGGTGGAATCAGCCTCCGGATCGAGCGCCTTCTGCTGCCAGGCCTGCTGGCAATGGGCACACTGCACCTTGCGGCCGGCCGAGCCTATGGCCTCGTAGGTGACCTGGTATTTGGTCTGGCAATGCGGACAGGTTATGATCATCGGGCCAGACGGAATTGGGAACGCTGAGGCCTGACCCTATCCAGCGGGGGTTAAAACTCCTCAAACCTTGCGCCAGTGCGATGATAATCCACCACATTTGTGCCGCTTTCATCCCAGCATCACCAGCCAAAGGCGCATGCGGCCATGATGGCTGTTATGCTGCGCTCAACACCTGATTCGCCCGCGGGCGGACGATATCGGAGCCAGCCACTCTTGATCGAGTTTTCCAATGTCGGATTGCGCTACGGCAATGGTCCGGAGATCCTGCGGGACTTGACCTTTTCGGTCGAGCCCGGCTCGTTTCATTTCCTGACCGGCCCTTCCGGCTCGGGCAAGACCAGCCTTCTCCGCCTGCTGCTGCTGTCGCTCAAGCCCAGCCGCGGCAATGTCACCATGTTCGGCGAGGATGTGGGCAATCTCAGCCAGGACCGCCTGCTGCAGATGCGCCGTCATATCGGCATCGTCTTCCAAGAATTCCGCCTGCTCGACCATCTGACGACCTTCGAGAATGTCGCCCTGCCCCTGCGCGTGCTTGGCCAGCCTGAAAGCGAATACCGCCCCAATGTCACCGAACTGCTTGAGTGGGTGGGCCTGGGCGAGCGCATGAATGCCCTACCCTCGCTGCTCTCGGGCGGCGAGAAACAACGCGCTGCCATTGCCCGCGCCGTCATCGCCCGGCCCAAGGTTCTGCTGGCCGACGAGCCGACCGGCAATGTCGATCCGGAACTGTCGAGCCGCCTGGTGCACCTGTTTGCCGAGCTCAATCGCACGCTCGGCATGACCATCATCCTCGCGACCCACGAATTGCCGTTGCTCGACAAGTTCAACTATCCGCGCATGCTGCTGCAAAAGGGGGAGCTCACCATCCATGATTGAGCGCGTCCGCAGCCTGATTCCCCGGCGCAAGGGCGCCGCACCTATCGTTCCCGAAAAGAGCGTCGCCGGTCGAACTCTCCTGCTGCTCATCACCATCATGAGCTTCCTCTCGGCCGTGACGCTGGGCGGCGTGGTGTTGGTGCAAAAATCCGCCATCGCCTGGTCTGCCGATACCGGCCGCGAAGTGACCATCCAGATCCGCCCCGTCGAGGGCGAGGTGATGGAGAGCAATATCCGCACCGCCGTCTCGCTGGCCCAGTCGACACCCGGCGTCGCTTCGGCCCGCGCCCTCTCGCTGGAGGAAAGCGAAGACCTGCTCGAACCCTGGCTTGGTACCGGGCTGGACCTGACGGCCATCGAAGTGCCGCGTCTCGTCGTGGTGCAACTGGCCGATCCGGTCGAAGCCGATATCGAGGGCCTGCAGCGCAATCTGGGCGCGATCAATGGCGCGAGCCTTGATACCCACGCCGCCTGGCGCCAACAGCTCAACACCATGGCCGGAACCGTCGTCCTTTCCGGCGTCCTTGTGCTGCTGCTGATCGGCGCGGCGACCGTTCTGGCCATCGTCTTTGCCACGCGCGGGGCCATGGCGACCAATCGCGAGATTGTCGATGTCCTGCACTATATCGGCGCCTCAAACCGCTTCATCGCCGGCGAGTTCCAGGGACGGTTCCTGTCCATCGGCCTGCAGGGCGGATTGCTCGGCTCCGTTGCCGCGCTGCTGTTCTTCGCGCTGATCGGCACGGCGGCGGGCAATATGCTGTCCAGCGAAGCCGGCGCCCAACTCGGCGTGCTGTTTGGCCGCTTCTCGCTCGGCACCGGCGGGATAATCGGCATTGCTGCAGTCATACCGGTTATCGCAGCGCTGACCGCCATCACCTCCCGCGTCACGGTGCGCCGCTTCCTGAGTGAAACCTCCTAAGTGGCGGATGGCAGCACAGATACTTTCCGCTTCACCGAGGCCGACCTGGTCCAGGCCGCTCGCCTGTTTTCCGGCAGGAACATAGGCCGACCCAAGGTGATCGTCGCCTATATCTGCCTCTGGTTTGCCGGCCTGATCCTCTTCACCTATCTGATCACCGGCTCGACCAGCCCATCGGCCATAGCGACCGATCCCGTTCGCATCCTGGGCCTCTCCGTCCTGCCTTTTGTCCTGGTCATGCTCTGGACGCTCTGGCTGATCCCCACCCTGGCCAGACGCAATTTCCGCCTGCAGCGATCGCTGCATGGCGATTTCCGCTATGGCTGGAGCGAGGACAAGCTTACCGTCGGCACCGAGTATGGCAGCTTCGACATGCCCTGGAGCCATTTTCACGGCTGGGCGGAAAACGACAGGATGCTTCTGCTGTTCGAAAGCGATCGGCTGTATAGGGTGATCCCCAAGCGGGTCCTGAGCCCGGAGCAGGAGACCGACCTCCGGCACCATCTGACCAGGGTCGGCGTTTAGCTGCATCAGCCTGCGCGAGGAGAAAGCATGGCCGTCATACAGTCGATCCGAACGGCTTTGTTCTATGTCGTCTTCATCGGACAAACGGCAGTGCTCGCCATTCTCATCGCTCTGGTCGGCCGGATCGCGGGCGGCCGTTCAGCCCTTGGCTGGGCTCTCGCCCGCTATTGGTGCCGGTCCAATGTCTGGCTGATGCGGATCCTCGCCGGCGTCAAGACGCAGGTGAGCGGAGAAGAAAACATCCCGCCCGGCGGTTGCATCATTGCCTCCAAGCATCAGAGCGACTGGGATGTCTTCGCCATCTTTCCCCATACCGGGCAACCGGCCTATGTGGTCAAGAAGGAGTTGATGGACATTCCCTTCTTCGGCTGGGCAGCGCGTTCGCTCGACTGCATAGCCGTTGACCGCAAGAAGGGCGCCGAAGCCATTCCGCTGATGATGGCCCAGGCCAGGGACGCAGTAGCGCGCGGCTCCCGCATCGTCATTTTCCCTGAAGGCACACGCAAGGCGCCACTCGCTCCGCCTGACTATCGTCAGGGCATTGTGCGGATGTATCTCGAACTCAACGTGCCGGTGGTACCGGTGGCACTCAATTCCGGCCTGTTCTGGGGTCGCAACAGCCTGCTGATCTGGCCCGGCCGTGCCCAGGCGCGCTTCCTGCCCGCCATCGAGCCCGGCCTGCCTGCCGACATATTCCTCGATCGCCTCAAATCTGCCATCGAAACTCAATCCAATGCATTGATTCTCGAAGCTGTGGATCGCGGTCTTGGCCGGCCGGTTTCCCCCGAATTGCAATCCCGTATCGACAACCTTCGCAGTTCAGGCGAACAAACCGCCTAACCGCTATATGTTGACGAGAATCACAAACCGACCCATAGATATAGATAGGCTCGAAAGCACTGCTTGACGGGCTTTGTATTTTGTTCTAATTTTGTTCTTGTTCAATCGAACAGGCACGGGGCGCTGTTATGGCTGGCATGATCGAAAGCAATGTTGTGGTTCATGGCTTTGGCCGGCAGAGCCATTGGCGCGGCCGTTCGGGCCGGTCCTATGATCTGGTCAGCGAAAATCTCGATCATTTTGCCATGGGCGACGCTGCGCTGTTTTTGCTCGCCAAAGGCAGCCACGTGCTTTGGGTTGGATCGAGCGACGAGCTTGTGGCCGATCCGCTGAGCCGCACGCGCTTTCGGCTGGCCCTCGATTGCGCCGACCGTGCCTTCCGCATGCCTGCAACCGTGACTGCCGCCGAGCGCCTGACCACGATCTGGGATCTTGAAGGCGCCGAACCGGCTCCGGGCGTTCAGGCAGCCTGATCTGAGCCTTGTGAATTGAGTCTTCGGACTCTTTGCACAACCCACTAGCCAAGCTCTCGGACTTGCTCTATAGAGCCCTCCAATCCCTTCAGAGATAAGTCTCTGGGCCGCTTTGGCGGCGCAACGATATTGAATTCAAAAGGACCGGACCATGGCAGTTCCAAAACGCAAAACCTCGCCGATGAAGCGCGGTTTCCGCCGTTCGGCCGACGCCCTTGCCAGCGCATCCTATGTCGAGGACAAGGATTCCGGCGAGCTGCGCCGCCCGCATCACGTCGACCTCAAGACCGGCATGTACCGCGGTCGCCAGGTCCTCGCGGCAAAGAACTAATTCCAAAGACGAGGCGCAAACTGCGCTCGATCTGTGATATTGCGACGGCCGGTCTCCTCAGAGACCGGCCGTTTTGCTATTTCCAAACCGCAACAGAAGCGGACATTCCGGGAGCGACTACATGAGCATGCGCGTTGAATCGGACACGATGGGCACGATCGAGGTTCCGAATGACAAATACTATGGCGCGCAGACGGCCCGGAGCCTGATGAATTTCGACATCGGCGGCGAGAAAATGCCGACCGAAATCGTCACCGCTTTTGGTGTGCTCAAGAAAGCCGCGGCTCTTGCCAATCACAAGCTGGGCCTGCTCGACGAAAAGACCCGCGACCTGATCGTCCAGGCCGCCGACGAAGTGATCGCCGGCAAGCTCGTCGACCACTTCCCGCTCGTCGTCTGGCAGACCGGCTCGGGCACCCAGTCCAACATGAATGTCAACGAAGTCATCTCCAACCGCGGCATCGAGCTGGCTGGCGGCACCATGGGCTCCAAGAAGCCCGTGCACCCCAATGACCACGTCAACATGAGCCAGTCGTCCAACGACACTTACCCCACGGCCATGCATATCGCCGCCGTCGAGGCGCTGGTGAACTACCTGTTCCCGCGCGTGCAGATCCTGCGCGACACGCTCCATGCCAAGTCCGAAGACTATATGGATGTGGTCAAGATCGGCCGCACCCATCTCCAGGACGCAACGCCCCTGACCCTGGGCCAGGAAATTTCCGGCTGGGTCGCTCAGATCGACTATGCCGTGGCTGCGGTCAAGGCCACCCTGCCCCAGCTCAAGGAACTGGCGCTTGGTGGCACCGCCGTCGGCACCGGCCTCAATGCCCATCCCGACTATGCCGTGGCAGTGGCGAAGGAAATTGCCGACCTCACCGGCCATGACTTCGTCACCGGCCCCAACAAGTTCGCATTGCTGGCCGGCCACGACGCCTTCGTCGGCACCTCGGGTGCCCTCAAGCAACTCGCCGCTGCCTTCATGAAGATCGCCAATGACGTCCGCTGGCTGGCCTCCGGCCCCCGCTCGGGTCTCGGCGAAATCACCATTCCGGAAAACGAGCCCGGCTCCTCCATCATGCCGGGCAAGGTCAATCCGACCCAGTCCGAAGCCATGACCATGGTCGTCGCTCAGGTCATGGGCAATGATGCCGCGATCGGTTTCGCTGCCAGCCAGGGCAATTTCGAGCTCAATGTCTTCAAGCCCGTCATCGCCTATAATTTCCTGCAGTCCGTGCGCCTGCTGGCCGATAGCGCCAAGTCGTTCAATGACAATTGCGCCGTGGGCATCGAGCCCGACCGCAAGCGTATCGACGAACTGGTCAACAAGTCGCTGATGCTGGTCACCGCGCTCAACCGCAAGATCGGCTATGACAATGCCGCCAAGATCGCCAAGACCGCTCACAAGAACGGCAGCACCCTGCGCGAGACCGCGATCGAGCTCGGCCTGCTGACCGGTGAGGAATTCGACGCCGAAGTGAAGCCCGAACAGATGGTCGGGCCTCTGAAGCTCAAGAAGTAGGTCTTGGCCGAAAGCAAACGAAAATGCCGCCCACCGGGCGGCATTTTTGCTTTAGCCCCGCCGTGCGGCCTCGATTGCCGCAACGTCGATCTTTTTCATTTTCATCATCGCCTCGAAGGCGCGCTTGGCCTCGTCACCGCCCGCCATCATGGCTTCTGTCAGCGCCTTGGGCGTGATCTGCCAGGAAATGCCCCACTTGTCGCGGCACCAACCGCACTGGCTTTCCTCACCGCCATTGCCAACGATGGCATTCCAGTAGCGGTCTGTCTCTTCCTGATCATCTGTCGCGATCTGGAAGGAAAAGGCTTCGGTATGCTTGAAGACTGGCCCGCCGTTGAGCCCCAGGCAGGGAATGCCGAACACGGTGAATTCGACCGTCAGCACCTGCCCTTCCTTGTTGGATGGATTGTCGCTCGGCGCCTTATGGACGCCGGTTATCTTGGTGTCGGGAAAGGTCTGCGCATAGAAGTTGGCAGCTTCCTCGGCCTGGGTATCGTACCAGATACAGATGGTGTTCTTGGGAATGGTCACAGCTCTCTCCTCGCCTGTGAATTGGGACAATAGACCACCGCAAATGGGCGCGCCTGACAAGATGACGAGTGACAGGGCGTGATTTCGACACGCTGAGGCGCATGCATGTTCCAGCAGCCCGGGTCTTTCGCCCCTATGCATCCTCTGGCATGGTCTGCGCACCAACGGAGAGCCACCGCGATGACCGAGACCGTCTATATGCCGACCCCGCATGCCCCGCGCCGCAATGGCTCCTTCATCCCGCCCCTGCTGGTCGTGCCCTTCGTGCTCTACAATATCGGGGCATTCCTGTTTTACGGCGGCTCACCGGCAGGCTGGAGCAATGGGCTCTTTACCATCCCCATGGTCTCGGGCACGACCTGGGCGGTCACGGCCGGTGACTTCCTCCTCGTGATCGGCATTGTCTGCCTCTTCATCGAAGTGCTGAAGTCGACCAATGCCGGACGTTCGTCCATCGTCGAGCACATGCTCTCCATGGTTCTCTTCGTCGCCTTCCTGATCGAATTCCTCCTCGCCGGCGCCGCCGCCAGCTCGGTATTCTTCCTGCTCATGGTGATGGCGCTGATCGACGTTGTTGCAGGCTTCACCGTCTCCATCACGAGCGCAGGCCGCGACGTGACGATGAGCTGACCAGAAAAATCAGGCGACGATGGTGGTCCGATAGCCAAGCGGCATGCGCTTGATCGCGACCTTTGCACCCGCCGAATAGGCGCCGATGGCGCCTTCGGAACTGCCGCGGCGCCGCTCACGCTGCGGCGGCATTTTTTCGCGTGCGGCAAGCAGCTGGCTGACAAAATCGGCACGGGTCTGGCTGCGTAGCAGGGACGGTCGGGGCTGGCGCGCTTCCACGGGAACTGGAAGTCCGGACAATTGTGTCTCGCTATCGGCCATTTTCGCCTCGCCTGTCTCAAAGCGGGCCGACCTGTCTCGAAATGAAACATGAGCATTGGCCCTAAGCCTCATTAGAGGCAATCCGCGTGCCAATTGCTAACGTTTTGTTAACGCTTTCCGCTCCCAATTTACCTTTGGTTAACTCGATACGAAAAGGCCCGGCGCTATCCGCGCCGGGCCATGTCACTCATTGAGCGGCAGCCAGAAGACTAGAAGTTGTCCTTGCCCTTGCGGATCGCCGCAAAGACCTCGCCGGGAGCGGCGCCTTCAAGACCATAGAATTTGGCCAGCTCCGGCGCATCGGCGCGCAGGAACGGATTGGCTGCCTTGTCCTCGCCAAGGAGGAAGGGAATGGTCGCCTTGCCGGCGATGCGCAGGGCATCGACTTCGGCTGCACGCTTCTGCAGCGCCGTGTTGTCTGGATCGATCGACAGCGCGAATTTCGCATTGCTCTGGGTATATTCGTGGCCGCAATAGACCAGCGTGTCGTCCGGCAATTCGCGCAAGGCCTTCACCCCTTCCCACATCGGACCGGGCGTACCTTCGAACATGCGTCCGACACCCAGCGAAAACAGCGCATCGGCGGTGAACAGATGCTTGCCGACCTTGTCGTGAAAAACGATCTGGCCCAGCGTGTGACCCGGCGCGTCATAGATGTCGAAAGTGGTTTCGCCCAGCGTCACCCTCTCGCCACCGGCGACCAACTCGTCCAGCCCCTCGATCTTGTCGGCCTCGGCGCGCGGACCGACCACGCGCGCACCGAACTCGGCCTTGAGTTCGGGAATGGCTTCCACATGGTCGATATGGTGGTGGGTGATGAAGATATCGGTCAGCGTCCAGCGGCGATGGACCAGCGCAGTCTTGATGGCAGCCGCTTCCGGCGCATCGATCGCGGCAGTGCGGCCCGTGGCAACGTCATGCACGAGATAGCCGAAATTATCGCTCCGCGCGGGAAACACATCGACGATCAAACTCACGGCACGACTCCTTGGAAAACTCTCGAAGCTGAAAGCTATGGATAGAGCCGGCTGATGACAACCAGCCAATTGGACAAGTCCTTGGGAAACCGGCACAGTTAGAGCATGACAGCCGACGTCACGCGCCTCATCGCCTATTACAAGTCGCCCCTCGGCCGCATTTCGCGCGCCCTGGTGCGTGAACAGGTGATGGGCCTCGCCGAGGATGTCTCGGGCAAGCGCGTGCTGGGCCTCGGCTTTGCCACGCCATTTTTACGCTTTGCTCTGGAAAAGGCCGAACGCGTCCTCGCCTTCATGCCGGCCCGCCAGGGCGCCTCGGCCTGGCCGCGCGAGGGTCCGAGCCATACCGTGCTCTGCGACCCGCTCGAAATGCCGCTGACCGATGCCGCCGTGGACCTCACCATCGCCATCCATGCGCTCGAACATGTCGCCGATGCCGAGGAACTGATGCGCGAACTCTGGCGCATCACCGCGCCCAATGGCCAGCTCATCATCGTCGTGCCACGCCGCCGGGGTATCTGGGCGCAGCGCGACAATACCCCTTTCGGTCAGGGCAATCCCTATTCAGGCGGCCAGCTCGATCGCCTGCTGCGCGACCATAGTTTCATCCCCGAAGCCTGGCGCGACGGCCTTTTCCTGCCGCCCATGCAAAGTTCACTAGTGCTCAAATCCACGCGCCTCATCGAACGCACCGGACGCCTCTTCGGACCAGCCATGAGCGGGGTCATCTGCGTGCGTGCCCGCAAGGAGGCTTTTCCTGCCGTGCCGCGCCGCAAGCGCGAGGAACGTTTCGTTCGCGTGCCCAGCCTCAACACGGCCACCGCTCGGCAAGGCTAGACGCTTTTCTTTGCGCGAGGCTTTGACTATGGTCCGCCCGGTTTTCTCGCCCAGATTGGCATCATGTCAGACGCTCCCATTCGCCCCGTTCCCCAGCCCGGCATTCTCGATATCGCGCCTTACCTGCCCGGCAAGTCCGGCGCGCCGGGCAGCCAGTCGGTAAAGCTCTCCGCCAATGAAAGCCCGCTGGGCGCCAGCCCCAAGGCGATGGAAGCTTTTCGCGCTGCCGCAGCACAGCTCGACATCTATCCCGAGGGTTCGAGCCGCGTGCTGCGCGAAGCGCTAGGCGAGGTGCATGGCCTCGATCCAAACCTGATCGTCTGCGGCAACGGTTCGGACGACCTGCTGCATCTGCTGGGCCAGACCTATCTGGGCGAAGGCGACGAGGCGGTGATGAACCGCTACGGTTTCTCGGTCTATCCGATCATTACCCGGGCAACCGGTGCCGAAATCGTCATGGTCGACGAGGACGATTATACCGCCGATGTCGATGCCCTGCTGGCCGCGGTAACGCCCCGGACCAAGGTGGTCTGGCTGGCCAATCCGAACAATCCCACCGGGACCTATCTGCCCGACGCCGAAGTGCGGCGCCTTCATGCTGGCCTGCGCGAGGACATCCTGCTCGTCATCGACAATGCCTATGCCGAATATGTCACCGCCGAGGATTTCATCGTCGGCGCCGACCTCGTGCGCGAGGCGCAGAACGTCGTCATGGTCCGCACTTTCTCCAAGATGGGCCTGGCTGCAGCGCGCATCGGCTGGATGTTCGGCCCAGAGCATGTAGTGGACGCCATCAACCGCATTCGTGGCCCCTTCAACGTCAACCTGCCCGCACAGATGGCTGGCGCGGCCGCCGCGCGCGACAGTGAGTTCAACGAGCGCCTCAAGGCGCATAACGCGCAATGGCGCGACTGGATCAGCGCCGAGCTGGATGCATCGAACCATTTCCGCGTCATCCCGAGCCAAGCCAATTTCGTCATGGTGCTGTTTCCCGATGCGGAACACGCCGCGCTCGCTTTCGAGACCTTGCGCGAGCGCGGGTTGATCGTGCGCGAGATCGGTCCCTCCTACGGCATCGCCGATGGCCTGCGCATTTCCATCGGTTCGGAACAGGCGATGCGCGGCGTCGCCGGCATTCTCAAGGCATTGGTCAAGGTCGCATGACAGCTCACTTCCGCAAACTCGCCCTGATCGGCATCGGCCTGATCGGCTCATCCATTGCTCTCGCCGCCCGGCGCCAGGGCCTGGTGGAAGTCATCTCCATCGCCACGCGCAAGCAGGAAACGCTCGACGAAGCGCGCGACCTGAACCTGGGCGACATCTATACAATCGACGCCGCCGAAGCCGTGCGCGGCGCCGATCTGGTGATCATCTGCACGCCTGTGGGTGCCTATCAGGGCGTCATGGAAGCCATCGCGCCCGCGCTGGAGCCGGGCGCCATTCTCTCTGACGTCGGCTCGGTGAAAAAGCACGTGGTCGGCATCATGGCACCGATGGTGCCCAAGGGCGTGAGCCTCATTCCTGGCCACCCGATTGCCGGCACCGAGCATTCCGGCCCGTCCGCAGGCTTCCCTGAGCTCTTCGCCGGTCGCTGGTGCGTGCTGACCCCGGATGCCAATGTCGATCCGGCCCAGACCGAAAAACTCGCCAGCTTCTGGCGCGCCATGGGCAGCCAGGTCGAAAGCATGGATGCCGCCCACCATGACATGGTGCTGGCGATCACCAGCCATATTCCCCATCTTGTGGCCTATAATATTGTCGGCACCGTGGCTGACCTCGAGACCGCCACCCAGTCCGAAGTCATCAAATTCTCGGCCTCGGGCTTCCGCGACTTTACCCGCATTGCCGCTTCCGACCCGGTGATGTGGCGTGACATCTTCCTGACCAATCGCGATGCCGTGCTGGAAATGCTCGGCCGTTTTTCGGAAGACTTGTCATCGCTGCAGCGGTCCGTTCGCATGGGCGATGGCGAAGCGCTCGAGGCCATGTTCACCCGCACCCGTGCCATCCGCCGCTCCATCATCTCGGCAGGCCAGGAAACCGCCGCGCCAGACTTCGGCCGCCCGCACGAATCCCCGCCCGCGCCCGAGGCCAGGCTCGTGCGGGAACATGGCGGCGGCGAAGACTCCTAGTACAGCGGCGGCACGCTGGCGATCGGCACGAGACCCGAAAACACCGCGCCAGCCTTGAAGGTCAACTGGTTGGTATAGACGCCATCCTGGCCCGGCGTGCCCAGCACCAGGGTGCGCCAGGGCTCTTCGATCATCGGACCGATGCGTTCGGCAACGCCGGTCGAGGAAATTGCCAGCTGGCCGTCGAGCAATGCCTGATCGTCGATCCCAATCTCGCCGCTGGCATCGAGCGTGGAATTGCCGTCGGTGGCATGGATCGAGACCACATTGAGCCGACCGCCCGCCTGCTGGATCGCCGGCAGCAGCATCGGGTCGCCCCAATTGCGCACATCGTCCGGCAGGCCGCTCATTTCGAGCTGCACTTCAGCATTGGTGTCGGTCAGCGTCATGCCCGGATAACTCAGATTATTGGCCCGCGCATAGCCGGCCAAAGCCGCCACATGGCGCTTGGCGTCATGCTGCTCGGGAATATCGAACAGATGCACTTCGGCCAGCGGGCTTTGCGCGATGACCGCATTGCCGAACAGCGTATCGCTCCACACCACATCCTTGGCCGAAACAGAGGCGCGGGCGATGCGCCAATTGTCGAGCCGCACGCTGGCTTCGAGGGTCGACCAGGTCACCCCATTGCGCGTGCCGGTGAAATTGTCGCTGAACTGCAACGGGCCAAGCGCTGAGGCCAGCAGATGCGTCGGCGCATAGACGCGGATGCTGGCGCGAATGCCCGGCACATCCACCACCACATCACCGCTGACGATTCGCGCATTGACGCAATCGGCATCGAAGCGGAAGGGGAAGCCGCTGATGTTGAGCGTCTCGCAGGTCACCCTGGGCGTCTCGACACCATCGGCCTGGGCAAGCAGGTCGATATTCTGCTTCACCATGCCGGCCAGCACCACCCAGGCGGCGCTCCACAGGCCCACAACGGCGACGACGACACAGAGCAGGATGATGATTCGTTTTTTCATGGCCGCATTTCTACCTGTCCATCGCGCGTGACTAAAGAGTCGGCCGCTCAGAGCTGCCAAAATCGGGTCGCCCCGTCATTTCGGAACAGCTAACCACGGCCGGGCATGGACGGCTGCCGCAGGCTTGCCTAGGTTGATGGTCAGGTTATGGCGATGGATGATTTGCAAGCGACAGCGACCCATTGGGTCTTCGGCTATGGTTCCCTGATCTGGAATCCGGGCTTTGCCCATGTTTCGGCGCAGCAGGGCCTGCTCAAGGGTGCCCATCGCAGCCTGTCCATCGTATCCCACCACCATCGCGGCACAGTCGAGCGCCCAGGCCTGGTCTTCGGCCTGTCGCGAGGCGGCTCCTGCCGCGGCATGGTCTTCGAAGTTGCCGACCGCGACTGGGCGGACGTCTATGCCTATCTCCAGGCGCGCGAACAGGTAACCTCGGTCTATCGTGACGTCATGCGTCCTGTCCGCTTGGCCGATGGCCGCACCGTCTCGGCACTCGCCTTCCTCGTCGATGAGCGCCATGAACAATTCGCCGGCAACCTGACTGTCGAGCAGCAACTCGCCATGGTCCGTGCCGGCGTCGGCATTTCCGGCCGCAATGTAGACTATGTGCTCAACACCGTTCGCCATCTGGGTGAACTGGGCATTCACGACCGCCAGCTCATGGCACTGGCCGATCTGCTTGTGGCCGAGGAAGAAGCCGCTTAAAGCGACAAGCTGCCGCCCTCGCCAACGCAATTGGCGCGCGTGCCATATTCCATCACGCGGCCCTCGATGATCCCGGCAATCCGCAACATGCCCTGCGACGGCCGGCCCGGCTGGCGCAGCATGGGATTGGGCAGCGCGGTGACCAGCAAGGTCGCGGTACGCCAGTCAAGGTTTTGCGGTTCCACGCCGAAGGCACGCTGCGCACCTGCCGCCACGCCGAATTGCCCCTCGGGGCCCCATTCGGCAATGTTGAGATAGATCTCCATGATCCGGTGCTTGGGCAGCACCAAGTCTACATAAAGTGCCAGCGGCACTTCCAGTGCCTTGCGGATCACGCTGGGGCTGTTCCAGAGGAAGAGATTGCGCGACACCTGCATGGTGATCGTCGAGGCACCACGCGCATCTTCGCCCTCTATATAGCGCTCGACCTCTTCGCGCAGCGCGCCGAAATCGACGCCCCAATGCCGGCAGAACTGGCCATCTTCGGAGAGGATCACCGAGGCCTTGAGCCGATCGGAAATGTCGCCGATATCGCGCCATTCGCGCACCACCGGCCGCCCGGTCAGATAGCGCTCGATCATCGGCACCGAGATCGGATCGACCACCAGATAGACCGGCGTCAGTACGACGGGAATGGCCACGAGTGTCGCCACGATCAGTGCCAGGGGGCGGAGGAGCCGCCAGATGCCTTTTGCTTTGCGCGCCATGACTGCCCTCTAGCAGCAGAGGTTAAGGAAAGCGTTGCTGCGCTTGCCGCGCGCCATGCAATTGGCTAGCACACTCCCATGTATGATTTTTCCGCCGAAATCGCCGATTGCGCCCGTGCCGTGGAAACCGGATTGGGCCAGCATCTCGATGCGGCGCAGCTTTCGGGCCCCGGCCCGGCCGCCGATCGCGTGGTGGCTGCCATGCGCCATGGTGCCCTCGAAGGCGGCAAGCGCCTGCGTCCACTGCTGGTGCGCCAGGCGGCAGCGATTTTTCACATTCCGCCCGCCCAGTCCCTGATCCCCGGCCTCGCTGTCGAAATGGTGCATTGCTACTCGCTGGTCCATGACGACCTGCCCGCCATGGATGACGACGATCTGCGCCGCGGCCGGCCCACTGTGCACAAGGCCTATGATGAGGCCACAGCCATCCTCGCTGGCGACGCGCTCCTCACCCATGCCTTCGGCCTGCTTGCTGATCCGCAGTGTCACCCCGACCCCGCCATTCGCATTCGCCTCGTGACCGAACTGGTCGCCGGCTCGGGCGTCGGTGGCATGGTTGGCGGGCAGATGCGTGACATCGAGGGCGAAAAGGGCGGCTTTTCCGGTGATGACATTTCCACCATGCAGGCGATGAAGACCGGCGCACTGATCCGCGCCAGCGTCCGCATGGGGGCTATCCTGGGCGGCGCCGACCCCCGCGCCCTCTCGGTGCTGACCGCCTATGCCGAAGCCGCCGGCCGGGCCTTCCAGCTGGCCGATGACATTCTCGACGTTACCGCCACGCCCGAGGCCATGGGCAAGGCGACCGGCAAGGATGCCCATGCCGGCAAGCAGACGCTGGTGGCACAGCTCGGCCTCGAGGGCGCCCGCGCCCGATTGAACCAAATCGTCAACGAAGCCCTTTCAGCCCTGCGTACCTTTGGCCCCAAGGCCGACGGCCTGCGCGCCACGGCGAGATATTTCGCCAGCCGGGAGAACTGACATGGCGACCTTGCTCAGCATCAACCGCGGCACGGCCCAGCATATCGAGGGCTATCGGCCGCTGACCGGCATCGTGAAGCTGCCCCAGCCCAGCGCCGAGATCGGAAAACTCGGCCTTGCCGGCGACGCCATCTGCGACCGCAAGCATCACGGCGGCGTCGACCAGGCCATCTATATCTATTTCGCCGACGACTATCAGTTCTGGGCCAATGAACTCGACCGCCGAATCGAGCCGGGCACCTTTGGTGACAATCTCACCATTTCAGGCATCGAGGGCCGCAATGTCGCCGTGGGCGATCGCTTCGCCATAGGTCCGGTTGTTCTCGAAGTGACCTCGCACCGCACGCCCTGCATGACCTTTGCTGCCCATATGGGTGATCGCACCTTCGTCAAGCGCTTCCATCGTGCCGGCCGGCCCGGCGCCTACTGCCGCGTCATTACGCCGGGCACGATCGAAACCGGCATGGACGTAACGCTCACGCCCTATGACGGCGAACGCCTGACGGTCGCCGCGCTGATGGCCCTCGACGGCAAGCGCCAGCTCGAGCCCGATTTCATGCGCCGCGCGCTGACCGCGCCAATTCACTACAAGATGCGCGCCGACTACGAAGACAAACTCGCCAGCCTGTTCTGAAAGCGTCCCATGTCCCTCCAGTCCGTCCAGGCAGACCTTGCCGCCCGCGCGCCTGATCTCTCCGTCATCGTCACCGAAGCGTCGACTGCCACCGTGCAACTGGCTGCCGAAGTACATGGCGTCGAACCCGGCCAGATCGCCAAGACACTCTGCATCCGCGTCAAGGACGAGGAAATTCTTCTCGTGACCCGTGGCGATGCCCGGCTCGACAATCAGAAATCCAAATCCGCCTTTGGCGGTCGCCCGCGCATGCTGGGCGCCGAAGACGTGCTGCGCCTGACCAGCCATCAGGTTGGCGGCGTCTGCCCCTTCGGCCTGCCGCAGCCGCTGCCGATCTATCTCGACGTATCGATCAGGACCTATGCGGAAATGCTGCCCGCTGGCGGCGACACACATGCCTCGGTGCGGCTGACGGTGGAGCGCCTGGCCGAGCTCTGCGGCAATAAATGGGTCGATGCCTGCCTGCCGCCGCAAAGCTGAGACAGATTGGGCGGCCAGTTCATACCGAAAGGCCATCTCCCATGCTCAAGTTCGCTTCGATTCTTGCCTTCGCCGCTCTCCCGATGGGCGTGGCCCATGCCGCATCGGGCGATGCCTGGGCGGAGTTTGCCACCGAGGTCGAACAGAACTGCATCGAAGCCTCGACGGACTTTTTCACCGACGCCACGGCCGTGGTCGACCCATTCGGTAGCGAAAGCTATGGTCTGGCCATTGTCTCAGGTGAAACACCGGCTGGCACAACGGCCAGCCTCATCTGCGTCTTCGACAAACAGGCCAAGACGGTCGAGATCGGCGGCGAACTCAATGTGGCGGTCACGCCAGTCGAGCCAGCCGAATAGACGGCCTAGAGATTGCCGGTCCAGCGCAGGATAAGCAGCACCACGATCAGCGCGCCGATATAGATCCAGCGGCGCGGATTGCCATAGAGCACCTGGAGGAATGTGCGGGGGCGGTAGTCCCCGTCCTGATCGGGATCGCTCATTCCGCTGCCGTTTTCTGGCCCTGGCCGAATTTGCGCTCGATGTAATCGGCGACCATCACCTTGAACTGGTCGGCCACATCGGCGCCACGCAGCGTCGTTGCCTTCTCGCCGTCGATGAACACTGGCGCAGCGGGCGTCTCACCGGTGCCGGGCAGCGAAATGCCGATATTGGCATGCTTGCTTTCGCCCGGCCCGTTGACCACACAGCCCATCACCGCAACCGTCAGCGTCTCGACGCCCGGATAGCGCTCGCGCCATTCCGGCATCGAGACGTTGAGATGGTCCTGGATGTCCTTGGCCAGAGTCTGGAAGGTGGTCGATGTGGTACGACCGCAACCGGGGCAAGCCGCCACGACCGGCAGGAACTGGCGGAAGCCCATGGTCTGCAGCAATTCCTGCGCCACCCTGACTTCCGTCGTGCGATCGCCGCCCGGCTCGGGTGTCAGTGAAATGCGGATCGTGTCGCCGATCCCCTGCTGTAGCAGGATGCCCAGCGCGGCCGACGACGCCACAACGCCCTTTGTGCCCATGCCCGCTTCGGTGAGGCCCAGATGCAGCGCATAGTCACAGCGCGCCGCCAGATCCTGATAGACCGAGATTAGATGCTGGACGTCCGAAACCTTGGTCGAGAGGATGATCTTGTCGCGGCCCATGCCCAGCTCTTCGGCGCGACGGGCACTCAGCAGTGCCGACTGGATGATCGCCTCGCGCTGCACCGCCGCGGCCGAAATCGGGGCTTCCGAGACGGCATTTTCGTCCATCAATTTGGTGAGCAGTTCTTCGTCGAGCGAACCCCAGTTCACCCCGATGCGCACCGGCTTGTTATGGCGATTGGCAATATCGATCAGTGTCGAAAACTGCGTGTCGCGCTTGGCCTTGAAGCCGACATTGCCCGGATTGATGCGATATTTCGCCAGCGCCTCGGCACAGGCCGGATGATCGGTGAGCAGCTTGTGGCCGATATAGTGGAAATCCCCAACCAGCGGCACATCATAGCCCATGAAGGCCAGACGATCACGGATGATCGGCACAGCTGCGGCCGACTCGTCGCGATCGACGGTGATGCGGACGATTTCCGAACCGGCGCGCGCCAGTTGCATGACCTGCTTCACCGTCGCATCGATATCGGCCGTGTCGGTGTTGGTCATCGACTGCACGACGACAGGCGCGCCGCCGCCCACCTGGACGCCGCCGACATGAACCCCAACCGAATGCCTGCGTGCCGCGGGACCCGCCATGAAACACCTCTGAAAGTCTGAGGGAGAAATAAGCCTTCAGCGCTACAAGAGCAATGTTACGCTTGCGTGATCATCAAGCTCTTGAACCGTAGCCCCGCAGGACCATTTAACATGCATGATCAAGATGCTCCTCCCCCGGCTCATTCTGTTCCGTAAGGAAGTTGTCCAGCTCTGGCGCGCCTTCTGGGCGCCTGAGACCCCGCTCTATCTCAAGGCGGCGACGCTGTTTGCCGCCTTCTATCTGGTCAATCCGCTCGACATCATCCCCGATGTCATCCCGGTTCTGGGCTGGGTGGATGACGTCGTGCTGGTGCCGCTGATGGTCAGCTGGATCGTCTCGCGCCTGCCGGTGCCCGCCAAGGCCTATGCCGGCAAATATGGCAAGACCGTCGACGGCAAGGCCCGCCGCATGTAGCCTTGGCCACATGACGCGCCATCGCATTGCAATCGCAGCACTTATCGTCTTTTCCCTTGGCGGCCCGGCTTTGGCGCAAAATGCCCATGCCGGCGCCAGCATGGACGCAACCGACGCCTACAGTGCCTGCATGGTCGGCCCTACGGCTGACTACGCACAGCGCGAAGGCTCGCCAAGGCGTCTGGCCAGCAAGATCGCCAAGCTCTGCAGCGCAGAAGAGGCGGCGATGGCAACAGCCTATATCGCCGAGTTTTTCCCAAATCTTGCCGCTGACGAAGCGGACGAAATGGCCGCGCGCTATGTGGACCAGATCACGTCAGCCATGCGCGAAGTGGTCGCACTCGACATCACCCGACTACGTATCGAGGCACAAAGCGCCCAGTAAAAAGGCCCGGTTTCCCGGGCCTTTCTCTATTCCAGCCGGACCAGCAGGTCCTTCGCGTCGATCTGGTCGCCCGGCTTGATCAACAGCTCTGCGACCACGCCATCCACCTCAGCATGGATGGCTGTTTCCATTTTCATCGCCTCGATCGAACACAGCACGTCGCCGGCTTGGATCGTCTGGCCCTGCTTGACGGCGAGGGTCGAGATGACGCCCGGCATGGGCGCGCCGACCTGCTTTGCATCGCCAGGCACGGCTTTGGCGCGCAGCTTGACCTCGCCGGCCTTGAGGCGGTCGGGGACAATGACTGTGCGCGGCTGGCCGTTCAGGTCGAAGAATACGCGGACTTCGCCCTTTTCGTTGGTCGGGGCGCGGCCGAGATAGGTGACGACCAGCGTCTTGCCCTTCTCGATATCGACCAGAAGCTCGTCGCCTTCTTCCAGCCCATAGAAATACACAGGCGTGGGAAGGACTTCGGTGGGGCCGTAAAGCTCCTGGGTCTTTTCGAAATCGGCGTACACCTTGGGATACATGAGGTGGCTGGCGAGGCGGAAATCATCCACTTCGCGGCCAAGCATGCTCGATATCTTCTTGCGTTCTTCTTCCAGGTCGGCGGGCTTGAGGTAGGAGCCCGGACGATCCGTCAAAGGGGTCCGTCCCTTCAACACCTTCTTCTGCAGCGCCTCGGGGAAACCACCGGGCGGCTGGCCGAGATCGCCGGCAAAAAAGCCGACCACCGAATCGGGGAAGGCGATGTCGCGCTTGGGATCTTCGACGTCACCCCGGGTGAGGCCGGCCGAGACCATGGCCAGCGCCATGTCGCCAACCACCTTGGACGAGGGCGTGACCTTGACGATATCGCCGAACATCTGGTTCACGTCGGCATAGGTCTGGGCGACCTCATGCCAGCGTGTCTCAAGACCGAGCGAGCGCGCCTGCTCCTTGAGATTGGTGAACTGGCCACCCGGCATTTCATGCAGATAGACTTCCGAGGCACCGCCCTTGAGATCGCTCTCGAAGGCGCGGTACTGCGTGCGCACGGCTTCCCAATAGAAGGAAATCTGGCGGATCGCCTTGGCATCGAGTTGCGGATCGCGATCATCCCCGGCCAGAGCCGCAACGATCGAACCAAGCGTCGGCTGCGAAGTCGTGCCCGAGAGCGCATCCATGGCCGCATCAACCGCATCGACACCGGCTTCCACCGCAGCGAGGACGGTCGCAGCGGCAGCGCCCGAGGTGTCATGGGTATGGAGATGGATCGGCAGGTCGGTCTCGTTGCGCAGCGTCGCGATCAGCTTCCTGGCTGCCGCGGGCTTGAGCAGCCCGGCCATGTCCTTGAGGCCCAGCACATGCGCCCCGGCCTTTTCTAGGCTTTGGGCCAGGCCGACGTAGTATTTGAGATCATACTTGGAGCGGTCGGGATCAAAGAGATCGCCGGTATAGCAGATGACGCCTTCGGCGACCTTGCCCTCCTCGATCACCGCATCGAGCGAGACGCGCATGTTCTCGACCCAGTTCAGGCAATCGAACACGCGGAACACGTCGACGCCACCGGCTGCCGCCTGCTTGACGAAGAACTTGACCACATTGTCGGGATAATTGGTGTAGCCGACGCCATTGGAGCCGCGCAGCAACATCTGCGTCAGAATATTCGGCGCGCCTTCGCGCACCTTGGCCAGACGCTCCCACGGATCTTCGTTGAGGAAGCGCATGGAGACGTCGAACGTCGCCCCGCCCCAGCATTCGAGCGAGAAGAGATTGGGCAGGCCACGTGAATAGGCCTGGGCGATGCGGGTGATGTCGAACGAGCGCATGCGCGTCGCCAAGAGCGACTGATGCGCGTCGCGCATGGTCGTGTCGGTGAACAGCACGCGGGACTGCTTTTTCATCCACCTGGCAAGACCCGCCGGACCTTCGCGCTCCAGCACCTGCCGGCTGCCTTCGATCGTGGCGAGTGGCGGGAATTCCGGCACGATGGGCGCGGCAGCCTCGGCCGGCGGCTTCGGGCGATCACGCACTTCGGGATGGCCGTTGACGGTGACGTCGGCGATATAGCTCAGGAGCTTTGTCGCACGATCCTTGCGCGGCTTGAAGTTGAACAGCTCCGGCGTCGTATCGATGAAACGCGTCGTGTAGCGGTTCTCGACGAAGTCCGGATGAGTGATGATGTTTTCGAGAAATGCCAGATTGGTCGAGACACCGCGGATGCGGAACTCCCGCAAGGCGCGATGCATGCGGGCGATCGCCTCTTCGGCCGATGGCGCCCAGCAGGTGACCTTTTCCAGCAGCGGATCGTAGAAACGGGTAATGACCGCACCCGAATAGGCCGTGCCGCCATCTAGGCGCACGCCAAAGCCGGTGGCGCCGCGATAGGCGGTGATGCGGCCATAATCGGGAATGAAATTCTGTTCTGGATCTTCCGTCGTCACGCGGCACTGGATGGCATTGCCGTTAAGCCGGATGTTTTCCTGAAGAGGGACACCCGATTCCGGGGTGCCGATGACCGCGCCGTCGAGCAGATGGATCTGCGCCTTGACGATGTCGATGCCGGTCACTTCCTCGGTGACGGTATGTTCCACCTGAATGCGTGGGTTCACTTCGATGAAGTAGAACTTGTCCGTATCGGCATCCATCAGGAATTCGACGGTACCGGCACCGCGATAGCTGGCGGCATTGCCCAAGCGCACGGCCGCGTCGGTCAGCGCTTTTCGCACCGTGTCGTCGAGATAGGGCGCCGGCGCGCGCTCCACCACCTTCTGGTTGCGTCGCTGCACTGAGCAATCGCGCTCGAACAGGTGCACGAGGTTGCCATGATCGTCGCCGATCAACTGCACTTCGACATGGCGGGCGCGCTCGATCAGCTTTTCGAGATACATCTCGTCCTTGCCGAAAGCCGCCTTGGCCTCGCGCTTGCCTTCGCTGACTTCTGAAAGCAGCGTCTTTTCATCCATGATGCGGCGCATGCCGCGCCCGCCGCCGCCCCATGAGGCCTTGAGCATCAGCGGATAGCCGATTTCGGCCGCGAGCTTCTTGATCGCCTCGGGATCGTCCGGCAGCGCTTCGGTGGCCGGCACGACCGGCACATCGGAAGCAATCGCCATGTTGCGCGCAGCAACCTTGTTGCCAAGATCGCGCATGGTCTGTGCGCGCGGGCCGATGAAGATAAGGCCGGCATCTTCGCAGGCATCGACAAATTCGGGGCTTTCCGACAGCAGGCCATAGCCGGGATGGATCGCATCGGCGCCGGAAATCCGGGCAATGCGGATATATTCGTCGATCTGCAGATACGCTTCGACCGGCCCCTTGCCCTTGCCGATCAGATAGGCCTCGTCGGCCTTGAAGCGATGGAGCGCCAGCTTGTCTTCTTCAGCATAGGCTGCAACGGTCTTGAGGCCCAGCTCATTGGCCGCGCGGAACACGCGGATGGCGATTTCACTGCGATTGGCGACGAGGATTTTCTTGATTGGCATCGATTGCATATCCGAGCAGAAGGGGTTGAGGACCCGTTTTCGGGTCCGGCTCAGTGTGTCGGCAACGGATGGAACGGTTGCCCGCCCAACCGTCGAAATACAAAACTAGCGGCTGAGATGGCCTGCGAGATGGCTCATGTCGTAGCCGGCTTCCGCCGCCTGCGTGATGATCTCGCCTGCATCGGCCTGGCCCGCCTGGCTCAGCGCCCACAGGGTGGTCGAACGCGTTCCTGAACGGCAAAAGCAAAAGACCGGACCAGCGCTCCCCTCGAGCACGGATTTGGTCTTTTCGACCATGTCGGGGCTGACCCCTTCACGACCCAGAGGAATGGCATAATAGTCGAGCCCGGCTGCCTTGGCAGCAGCTTCGATCTCGGCGCCCGCCGGCTGATCCGGAGATTCGTCGTCGGGCCGGTTGTTGATGATCGCGGTGAACCCGGCAGCTTTGATGGCGGCGACGTCTTCGGGCTGTATCTGTCCCGAAACGCTGACGTGTTCGTTGATCCGCTTCAAATCCAAGGCACTACTCCCCAATGCGCCGAACCGGCTGGTACGCTTCTTTATATCCGCTTGGTGGGTCGACGCGCAACTGCGACAGAAGCATTACTGTCTTGAGCCTGTCAGGCGGCCTCGAAGGCCTCAGAGACTGCAAGCGGTTGCGGCCGTCCCAGCAGATAGCCCTGGAACCCGGTACAACCTGCAATCCGCAGTTGTCGAAGCTGCTCCGGCGTTTCGATGCCTTCGGCGATGACATCGACCGGCAGCGAGCGTGCAATATCGCAGATGGCCGAGATGATCATGCCGTCGACCCGGTTGTCGTCCATGTTGGCCACATAGGACCGGTCGATCTTGATGATGTCGAAGGCAAAGCTGCGCAGATATTGCAGGCTCGCGTGGCCCGCCCCGAAATCGTCGATCGCGATGCGTACGCCCATGGCCCGCAGGGCCGTCAGGTTTGCCAGTTCGATCACCTTGCTGTTGAGCGGCGCCGTCTCGGTGATCTCGACGATGATCAAGGCCGGATCGACTTCGAGCTCCGCAAGCGTCGCCGCGAAGCGCTTGGCGAAATCGGCATGGCGCAATTGCATGGCGGAGATATTGATGGCGACCGGCTTGCCGCCGAGGTTGCAGAGGTCGGCGCAGGCCCGGCGCAACACCCAGTCCCCCAGCTTGTCGATCAGGTCGCTTTCTTCGGCGATTGGGATGAATTGGCCGGGCGCGATCATGCCGCGCACCTGATGCCGCCAGCGCACCAGCGCCTCATGCGAGCGGATCGACATGTCGGCAGCAAAGACCGGCTGATAGTGCAGCTCAAGTTCGTTCATCAGGATGGCCGCACGCAGGTCGCGCTCGACGAAACGCCGATGACGCTCGTCACCCATCATGTCGGGATCGAAAGCGATGACCGAGTGCCGGCCGGCCTTCTTGCCCTTGTAGAGCGCCAGGTCCGCCTTGGAGATCAGATCGGTCGGATCGACCGTATCGAGCGGCGACATGGCAACGCCGATCGACGCCGAAAGCCGCACCGGACGTCCGGCAATATTGAGCGGCTTGGCCAGCTGGCGCAGCAGTTCCTCGCCCAGGCGCCGAAGAGCGGGCTTGTTGTCGTGGCCCAGCACGATGACGCCGAATTCGTCGCCGCCCAACCGGCCGATCACACCACCGGGAATGACATGCTTGATGGTCCGGACCAGATGCACCAGGGCCGCATCGCCGGCAGCGTGGCCCGCGCTGTCGTTGAGCACCTTGAGATTATCCATGTCGATCTGCATGTAGCCGACCGGCCGCTCCGACCCGTGAAACACGTCATCGGCCAGCGCCTCGAGAAAGGAGGCTCGGTTGAAGACGCCCGTCAAGGCATCGCAATCGGCACTCTTGCGCGCACGTCGGGACTCTTCGGAAATCAGCGTCAGCCGTCGCGACAGCCAGTAGTGACCATGGATCAGCAGCCCCACCATGAGGAAGCCCACGACAAGGGCGCCAGCAGGCATGACGTCCAAGGTTTCCTGGCTCAACAGACCCCAGAAAGCCATGAAGCGGATGACGATGGTGAAACCGGCAAGTGCGCCCACGGCCAGTGCGATGCGGCGGTAGCCGGACAGGATGGACGAGAATGTTGGGTCGCGGCGCATGGTTCGCTCAGATCCGTCTAGTGGCGCAGCGATGCACCAGCCTTTTCAAGGCAGTAGTTAAACACGCCAACGATGCTGTTGATCGTCGGGACGTGAGCGATCGATACGTATATTTCCGGATAAGGTCTGAATTCCGGGTAAACGGCAGAAGGTTGAAACCGTTTGCTGAACAGCAGTTTAAACGCGAGCCGAGCTAGCCGCGCTTTGTGACAGGTGGACGACATTGGCGCCCCAAGCACTCGGCCCGGTTAACAAACCGGCAATACTTGGCTTGCCGAACCACCTCGTTCGTGGCCCGCAAAGCGGTCTGCTTCGCCACCGGGAATGCTGAAACGACCGATTCCCGCGCTAACAGGCCATTGATCACGCAAAAAACATCAGGAAAAATTGGTCAATAATCATGACCGATTTTTCCCGGTTTTCCGGTAGTCTCAGCATCACCACTGATATTGGCAGAAGCATCAGAAATCGAAAAATGGTCGATTTGTGGTTGAACCAAGGCACCACCATCCGTATTGTTACCAGGCAAACCGATACATTACGCACACAACCCCCGCTATGCTGATCGCAAAGCGGGCGAAGTATTTTTGTGCTGCTCACCAACGGAAAGAATACTGCGTCATTTAGACTTGAATATTCTTCTCCACCAAACAAGAGGCCGCATGGCTCCCAAGTTAAGCGTCAAGGACGTCTATAAGATTTTCGGCAACACCCCCAAGGCGGCGTTGCAACGCCTCAAGGCAGGCGAAACCAAGGAAGACATCCTGCGGGACACCGGACAGACGGTAGGCGTGCAGGCGGCAAATTTCGATGTCGACGAAGGACAGATCTTCGTCGTCATGGGACTTTCCGGATCCGGTAAATCCACCATGGTCCGCATGCTCAATGGCTTGATCAAGCCGACTTCGGGCAGCATCACGATCGATGGCGAGGACGTGGCAACCTGCTCGCCTGCCGCCCTGCGCCGCATCCGGCGCGACAAGATCACCATGGTCTTTCAGCACTTCGCGCTTTTCCCCCATCGCACCATTGTCGAGAACGCCGCCTATGGCCTCAAGGTCAAGGGCGTGCCACTGGCCGAGCGCCGCGAACGCGCCATGACCTCGCTCGATTCCGTTGGCCTTGCCGCCTGGGCTGATAGCCTGCCCTCCGAGCTTTCCGGCGGCATGCAGCAGCGCGTAGGCCTGGCCCGTGCGCTGGCCACCGAGCCCGAAGTCCTGCTGATGGACGAACCCTTTGGCGCGCTCGATCCGCTGATCCGCAAGGAAATGCAGGACGAGTTGCTGACCCTGCAAAAGACGCTGAAGAAGACCATCATCTTCATCACCCACGACCTCAACGAAGCGCTGATCCTGGGCGACCGGATTGCCATCATGAAGGACGGTCATATCGTCCAGACCGGTACGGCGCAGGACATCGTCTCCAATCCGGCCGATGACTATGTCGCCGCCTTCGTGGCCGACATCGATCGTGGTCGTGTCTTCACCGCCGATACCGTTTCGACCGAGGCCAATGTCATGCAGTTGCAGGGCGATACGGCGGGCGATGCGGTCAAGACCATGGAAGAACAGAACCTCAACGCCGTCTACGTCATGGATGGCGACGAGATTGCCGGCGTCGTGACCTATCAGCAGGCCGCCGCCGCAGACCGCGAAAGCGGCACAGCGGACGTGCATTTGTCTGACGTGCTGATCACCGACTTCCACACCACCGACCCCGGCACCCAACTGGTCGATCTTTACGGCCCTGCCAGCACCGGCCTGCCCATCGCGGTGACCGATGCCGACAACAAGCTGGTCGGCGTAGTCGAGCCCGAGGCCGTGTTCGCACAGCTGACCGGCGATACGCCCCCGGCTGAAGAACTGCCGCCCCCAACACCACAAGCCACGCCCGCTGCGCCCCCTGCCGCGCGCTGATCCCTGGCTGTCCTGCAAACAATTTTAGGAGGCGTGCGTGAGCCCGTCCGACTTTCTCATCATACCCTTTGACGACTGGGTCAATTTCCTCGTCCGCGACTGGCTGGTCCCCAATTTCCGGCCCCTCTTCCGCGCCGTCCAGGTGCCGATCACCTTCGTGCTGCGCGGCCTCGACGATGGGCTGAACGCCCTGCCCATGCTGGTCACGGCACTGCTACTTGCCCTCGCCGCATTCAAGACCGTCGGCCGCGGCATGGCGTTGTTCGCCATAGTCGGCCTGGTCTTCATCGACCTGATCGGCCTCTGGTCCGAGACCATGACGACGCTGGCCATGATCATCACCTCGGTGATGTTCTGCATCATCATCGGCGTGCCCGCGGGCATCCTGGCCGCACGCTCGAACATGACCTGGAAGATCATGCGGCCCGTCCTCGACGTGATGCAGACCATTCCGAGTTTCGTCTATCTGGTTCCCATCGTCATGCTGTTTGGCGTGGGCATGGCCCCCGGCATCATCGCAACCATCATCTTTGCGCTGCCGCCCATCATCCGCCTTACCAACCTGGGCATCCGCAATGTGCGCGGCGACCTGATCGAGGCGGCTCATGCCTTTGGCTCGACGCCGTGGCAGATGCTGACCGAGGTGCAATTGCCGCTGGCCATGCGCACCATCATGGCCGGTCTGAACCAGACCCTGATGCTGGCGCTCTCCATGGTGGTGATCGCCGCCCTGATCGGCGGCGGTGGTTTGGGCCTTGTGGTCAACACCGGCCTTGGCCGCCTCGACGTGGGCGGCGCGACGGCGGGCGGCGTGGGCATCGTGATCCTTGCCATCATCCTCGACCGCATCACCCAGGGCCTGGCCGAACGCAACAATGTGGCGACCCCGTCGCTGCGCCAGACCGTCCTCTCCCTCTTCCGCCTGCAGCCGGCCCAGCCGGCTGCCCTCAACGGGAAAACCGCCTGATCCTTTCAGGCCCTTCGACCTCGCTCCCGGCCGCTTCGGCCGGGTCCAAGCCAGAACCAAAAGCAAAGGAGACAAACAGCAATGTTCAGTCTCAAGACATCCCTGACGGTCCTCTCGCTCGCCCTGCTGGGCTCCACCACCATCGCTCCCGTGATCGCACAGGATCAGCCCGGCGCAGGCACGTCCATCACCATGGCCCAGCCCACCTGGGACACCGGCTGGTTCCACACCGAGATCTATCGCCAGCTGCTGGCCGAACTGGGCTATGACGTGGCTCCGGCCATGACGCTTGACAACCCGCCCTTCTACCAGTCGGTCGCCCAGGGCGACGTGACCATGTGGGTCGATGGCTGGTTCCCGCTGCATGACACCTACAAGCCCATCTTCGAGGGCAGTGCCGAAATCGTCGGCGCGGTTGCCAAGGGCGGCGCATTGGAAGGCTATCTGGTCGACAAGGCCGCAGCCGAGGAATTCGGCATCACTTCGCTGGAAGACTTCAAGCGCGACGAGGTCAAGGCCGCTTTCGATCGCAATGGCGATGGCATGGCCGACATGGTCGCCTGCCCGCCGGGCTGGGGCTGCGAGATCAATATCGAGCACCACATGGATGCCTATGAGCTGCGCGATCATATCAACACGATCAAGGCCGGCTATTCGGCCTCCATGGCTGATGCCGTGGCCGCTTACGAATCCGGTGAGCACATCCTCTATTACACCTGGACCCCGAACTGGACCGCCAACGAACTGGTGCCCGGCGAAGACGTGGTCTGGATCGAGGTTCCCGAAGTCGACCTGCCCGACATGAGCCTGGCCGATGCTGCCACCATGGCGGGCGTTGCAGGCTGCGTGAACGACCCCTGCAAGCTCGGCTTCCCGGCCAATGACATCGTCTCGGTGGTCAATTCGGAATTTCTCGGCGAGAACCCGGCCGTCCGTGCCCTGCTCGAAGCGGTGGAAATTCCGCTGACTGACATCTATGCGCAGAACGCTGCCATGAATGCCGGCGACACCGATATCGAAGGCCAGGCCGCTGCCTGGATCGAAGCCAATCGCGCCGATGTCGACGCGTGGCTCGAAGCTGCCCGCGCCGCAACGGCTGCGTAAGCACACCCAAACTGACGCAAGGCCGGGAGCAATCCCGGCCTTTTTCTGTGCCGTTGCTGAAACGGCCGCCCAATCAAGATGAGGAGACAAAAACAGCAATGTTCCGTCTCAAGACACTTTCGACGACTGCCCTTCTTCTGACCACCGCCCTCGCCACGCCTGCACTGGCCCAGGAAACCGCAGCCGCCATGCCCGGCGAAGGCACGGAAATCATCCTCGCCCAGCCTACCTGGGACACCGGCTGGTTCCAGACCGAAATCTTCCGCCAGCTGGCGATCGAGTTGGGCTATGACGTGCCCGAACCGATCACGCTCGAAAATGCCGCCTTCTACCAGTCGGTCGGCATGGGCGACGTCACGCTCTGGGTCGACGCCTGGTTCCCCATCCACAATACCTATATGCCGGCCTTCGAAGGTTCGGCGGAAATCATTCCCGACCTCGTCGATGGCGCCGCACTCGAAGGCTATCTGGTCGACAAGGCCACGGCCGAAGCCATGGACATCGACTCCATCGATGATTTCAAGCGCGATGACGTCAAGGCGGCCTTTGACCGCGACGGCGATGGCAAGGCGGACATGGTGTCCTGCCCGCCCGGCTGGGGCTGCGAGCTGACCATCGAACACCAGATGGAAGCCTATGGGCTCAATGACCACATCAACCTGATCAAGGCGGGCTATCCCGCCGCCATGGCCGATGCAGTCGCTGCCTATTCTACCGGCAAGCCGGTCCTGGCCTATACCTGGACGCCGAACTGGACGGTCAATGATCTTGTGCCGGGCGAGGACGTGGTCTGGATCGAAGTGCCCGAGATCGCCCTGCCCGAGCATATGGCCGATCTGGTCGATGCCTCGACCCGCGAAGGCGTCGTGGGCTGCGTCAACGATCCCTGCAAGCTCGGCTTTCCGGCCAATTCCATCGGCGCCGTGGCCAATAGCGCATTCCTCGCTGATAATCCCCCGGTGCGCAGCCTGCTCGAGGCCTTCGAGATTCCCATCGCCGATATCTATGCGCAGAATGCCGAGTTCAACGCCGGTAATGACGATATCGCCGGACAGGCATCAGCCTGGATCGAGGCCAATCGCGCCAATATCGACACATGGCTCGATGCGGCCCGCGCCGCGTCCTGAAAAAGGCGGGCTCCCACGGGAGCCCGTTTTCTATGGCGTGCCGGCCCAGGCCTGCCAGATATCGCTCCGTTCGGCGACGAAGCGTTCGGCTACGGCTTCGACCGTTGCGCCATTCTCGCTGAGCTGAGCCAGAAGCACATTCATTTCCGCCAGCGGCAGGCTGCTGCGCTGGAAATACCCTGCAACGGCCGGCGCATCGGTGAAGACCCACTCGGCCAGGGCAATCAACACCTGTTCTTCCGGAAAGGCGCTGGGCTGCGGATCGGCACAGGCGACGCTCGCCAGACATTTGGCCCGCTCCGCATCGTATGCACCCATATCGAGCGGCACGAAATTGAGCTGCGCCAGGATCGGATTGGGCTGCCAATAGTAAAACAGCGCCGCTTCCTTGCGGCTGACCACCTCGCCGATCATCCGGTCCATTTCGAAACGATTGGCCGGCTCGACCAGCTCCACCAAGTCTTCGAGCCCCAGGGCCGTCACCAGATTGCGGTTAAAGACGGCGCAGGCCCAATCCACCGGACAGGAAATCAAGCGCAACCGTGTTCCGCTGCCCTGAAGAGCCGCCGCCAAACCGCTGGCCTGCCTGAGCTCGGGGTTGGCCGCTGCCAGGTAGTCAGGCATGAACCAACCCTCGAACTGGCTCTCGACATAGGTCGGGGCAGCCGGACGCACGCGCTGTGCCTCCATGCCGGCGTTCCACACATCTGCAATGCGCGTCACCCACATTTCCGGCGCAGCAGCGGGCTGACCAGTTGAACCCATCGAAGAGCCGGTAGCAGCCAGATCGCCCGGCGCCACACTGACCTCGCAGTCGAACTCGGAACGCAGAATCCGTGCGTGAATTTCGGCCAGCAGCTCGGCCGACGGCCAGGCCATCCGCGCTATGCTGATCGGCTGCGTGCCACAGACCGGCGGCGGCGCCGTCTCGGTAGGGGCAACCTGATCCTGCGCGGAATCGAGCACGGTAATCTGTGCGAAAGCAGGGCTCGCCATCGCCAAGGCGGCCGCCAGCAGTGCCACGCCGCAAATCCGTGCCGCCATGCTCGTCACTCCCTGACCGACCCAACGCATTTCAAGCAAATACCATCCACGTTAAGCAACTGCAGCACGGCCCGATCATTCCCGCTTAAATCCCGGTGACTCCGGCGGAAAAAATGTGCAACAGTTCCTCCCAGCCGGGCGCGGGGTTGCGCCCGCTTATCGTGTCGTTCCGCATTTCAAGACTGGCTCGGGCAAGAGCGGCTGTGCGGCACGACCAATCAGAGGGACGTACATGCGCAATTTCAAGAACACCCTGGCCCTGGCGGTTGCTGCCTCGACGCTCGCCGTCGCCGCACCTGCTCTCGCACAGGAGGTCAAGCTCGGCTTCCTCGCCGACATCACCGGTCCGATCGCCGGCTTTGCTCCGGGCATGGTGGAAGCCGCCAATCTCGCCATCGCCAATGTCAATGACAATGGCGGCATTCTTGACGGCCAGACCCTGGCTTCCGTGGTTGCCGACTCCGCCTGCGACGCCGGCTCTGCCGGTCCGGCTGCCGACCGTCTGGTCAACGCCGAGCAGGTCGTGGGTATTTTCGGTGGCTTCTGCTCCGGCTCGACCATTGCCGGCGCCAATGGCTCGGCCATTCCGGGCAATGTCGTCATGATCTCGCCCGCTTCGACCGCTCCTGCCGTTGCCGAGCTCGAAGACAACGATCTGGTCTTCCGCAACGTCGTTCCGGACTCGATCCAGGGCGTCAAGGCTGCCGAACTCCTGATCGCACAGGGCATTACCGAAGTCGGCGTGACCTATGTCAACAATGACTATGGTTCGGGCCTCTCCGGCGCCTTCGAGGAAGCCTTCACCGCTGGTGGCGGCACGGTTCTCGTCAGCGTCGCCCACGAAGATGGCAAGGCCGACTACCGTCCGGAAATCGGCCAGATCGAAGCTTCGGGTGCGACCACGCTTGTGATCTATGGCTACGAAAATGCCGGCGGCGGCGCTATCCTCAACCAGGCCATCGAAGCCGGCTCCTTCACCCAGTTCATGGGTGGTGACGGCATGGCTGGCGACGCTCTGGTCGCCAACCGCGACGCGGCCTCGCTCGAAGGCATGATCCTGACCCAGGCCGCTCCGGCTGAAGGCCCGGCCTTCGACGCGCTCGCCGCTGTCACCGAAGCTGCTGGCCAGGACGTCAACGGCACCTATGTGACCACCTCCTACGACGCCACCTTCCTGCTGGCCCTCGCCATCGAGAAGAACGGCTCGGCCGAACGCGAAGGCCTTGCTGCCGCTCTGCGTGAAGTTGCCAACGCCCCCGGCGAAACCATTCTTCCCGGCGAATGGGCCAAGGCCAAGGAACTGATCGCTGCTGGCACCGACATCAACTACGAAGGCGCTTCGGGCACGATCGAATTCGACGACGTCGGCGACGTCGCCGGCGCCATCAACTACTACGTCATCGAAGCCGGTGAAGTGGTCAACAAGGGCCTGATCGAGTAGTTCAGCCTCGAATGAAATGGAGAAGGCCCGGGAGCGATCCCGGGCCTTTTTCGTTGCCTTGGCAAAGGAGATTTCCATGGAACCTCGTATCAGTCTGGTGACGCTTGGCGTTGCCGACCTCGACCGTTCGATTGCCTTCTACGAAGCCCTTGGCTGGAACCGGTCGATGAAGCACGCCGAGGGCGTCGCCTTTTTCCAGATGGGCGGACTGATCCTCTCGCTCTATCCTGATCTTTCCAAGGATGCCGGCAGGCCCGCGCGACAGGAACCAGGCGCCTTTTCACTGTCGCACAATGTGCGTCGCGAAGAGGATGTCGATGCCCTTGTCGAGCAGATGCTGGCCGCCGGAGCCACCATCACCGCCTCGACGCGGCAGATGCCCTGGGGTGGCCGCGTCGCCTATCTCGCCGACCCCGACGGCTTCCTCTGGGAGATCGCCTGGAACCCGGATTTCCCGATCGCCGCAAACGGCACGATCAGCATGCCTGGCTAACTGCTTGTAATTCGCAATCGGTTTGCTATCCTCGGTCTATCGGAGGAGGACGAAATGGCGCGACTGCAATAT
Organism: uncultured Devosia sp.; assembly: GCF_963517015.1. Taxonomy (NCBI): domain Bacteria; kingdom Pseudomonadati; phylum Pseudomonadota; class Alphaproteobacteria; order Hyphomicrobiales; family Devosiaceae; genus Devosia; species uncultured Devosia sp. The sequence goes on along the minus strand of NZ_CAUQDV010000001.1, from coordinate 628,609 downwards.
GGGATCAACCTGACGCTGGACGGCTGCTGCGACCACAGGGCGGGCGTGCCGGACCCGGAAATGCATCAATTCTGGTCCGACGTAGTCGGCAATGCCAGCGTGCTTTATGGACGCGTCACCTACAAGATGATGGAAGATGCCTGGCGCCCCATCGCCGAGAGTGGCGTGGTGCCCGCGGGCATGGCTGACTGGGTTTTGCCCTTCGCGCGATCCATGCATGCGGCCAGAAAGTTTGTTGCCTCGAGGACACTGACCTCAGTCGACTGGAACGCCCAGTTGCTTGGCCCAGACCTCAAGTCCGAGATCGAGCGGCTCAAGCGCGACGAAAACGGCACGATTTCGCTGGGGGGCGTTGACCTGGCCGGGCAGATCGCCGCTTACGGATTGATCGACGACTTTGTCTTCGTGATCAACCCACGCATTGCCGGCCATGGCCCGACCCTTTTCGCCGGCCTGCCATCCTATCTCGACCTCAAATTGACCGGCCAGCGCACATTCGGCTCAGGCGCCATCGCTCTGACCTACGAAGCCAGGCGCTGACTTGCGCCCCACCTTCTCCGAAATGACACGGAAAAAAGAAATACCGGTCTCGTTTTTGAGGACGAGATCATTATGACCGACGACAAGACCCTCCGTTTTTACGCCGACAATGCGGCCACCTATGCCCGGCACGCCATCGCGCCGACTGGTGAACCGCTGACACGCTTCCTTTCGGCCCTGCCCTCCCGTGCCCGTATTCTTGAACTGGGTTGTGGCAATGGCCGTGATGCCGCTCATATGCTTGCCCAGGGCTATGACGTTGACCCCACCGACGGCACGCCGGAATTGCCCAGGGAGGCGGAGACACGGCTTGGAAAGCCTGTGCGCGTACTTCTCTTCGAGCAACTTGATGCCATGGCTGCCTATGACGGAATTTGGGCCTGTGCCAGCCTGTTGCATGTCGAGGATGCAGATTTGGCAGCCATACTGGCCCGCATCCACCGCGCCCTGAGGCCGGGTGGTGTCTTCACCGCCAGCTACAAGGCTGGACGAGCCGAAGGCCGTGACAAGCTTGATCGCTACTACAATTATCCGACCGCAGAGCGCCTGACGGAGGCCTATCGCGCGGCAGGCTGGACCCATCTCCAGCTCGAAACGGAAATGGGCAGCGGCTATGACGCGCTGCCCACTCAATGGCTCTGGATGACGGCGCGGAAGTAGCTATCCTTCGCGCTTCACCACTTCGGGAAGCAGCCCACGCGGCGCATAGCGCAGCGCGATGGTGATCACCACGCCCAGCACGAAGACACGCATCTGCAAGGCCCGGCTGTCGATTTCCGGAATAGCGCCCCAGCCGATCGAATTGGTCAACGAGGACAGATTGAGGAAGATCATCTGCGCCAGCGGGTCGGAGATGACCCAGACGATGTAGATGAGGAAGGCCCCGAGCACGACGCCCCAATTGTTGCCCGCGCCACCCACGATCACCATGACCCAGATCATGAAAGTGTGGTTGATCGGCTGATAGCCCGAAGGGTCGAAGATCTGGGTGAAGGTGGCGAGGATCGCGCCGCCGATGCCCATCAGGATCGAACCGAAGATGAAGAGCTCGAGCTGACGGCCCTTGACGTCCTTGCCCATCGAGGAGGAGGCAATGTGATTGTCGCGGATGGCGCGCATCATGCGACCCCACGGCCCGCCATAGGCGCGCTGCACGACGATGAAGGCGAGGACCAGCACCAGCACGGCCATGGCGAGGAAGCCGAGACGTGCATAGACGAAGCTCTCGGGAATCGACGAACCCATGGCCTGCAATTGCTGCGGAATGGGCGTCGGCCAGGGCAGCGGCGAGACGGTCATCGTGCCGCGGGTCAGCCAATCCATGTTCTTGATCAGCGCCCGCAGGATTTCCGAAATGCCGATCGTCGCAATGGCGAGATAGTCGGTGCGTAGGCCCAGGCTGATCTTGCCGATGTAGAAGGCAATGACTGCCGAGACCAGGCCGCCAAAGGCCCAGCCCAGCATGGGATGGAGCCCCAGGCCGCCGACGAAGCCAGCCGAGGACTCGATATAGGCCGCGGCCGGATCGATCTGGCTGCGATAGAGCACATAGGCGGCGAACCAGGCGAGCACGACCAGCGTGGTCTTGAGCTTGCCCGTAATGCCGATCCGGTGGCTCTGCCGCACGGCGAGAACCAGCGCCACGCCGGCAAGGAAGGCCAGCAGCGCCTTGCCCAGCATGAACGGGCCTTCGCTCTGCCAGAAGGCCATGTTGACGGGATAGGAAAGGAAGACCGTCGAGGCACCACCCACCATCAGGAAGCCCATGATGGCGAAGTTGAACAGCCCGCCATAGCCCCACTGGATATTGAGCCCCAAGGCGATCAGCGCATAGGCGGTCGCCTGGACAAGGATCAGCAGGATAGACGCCTGCCCCTGCACCATGCCGACGGCCAGCACCAGCAAGAACATCAGGCCGAACAGGATCAGCCCGCGCCGCAGCGGCGAGTCCCAGCCCGTAGCCACGGGATTGCCAGCACCACTCATGACGAGGCTCCCTTGAAGATACCGGTCGGACGGACCAGAAGGGTTATGACGAGAATGACGAAGGCGACGGTCAGCTTGTACTCGGTGGGCACCAGCGCCAGATTTGCCGGCAAGGCCATTCCCTCAGGCAGAACTGCATTGAGCGGGCGCAGCACCGCCGTCCAGTTGAACACCGCCAGCGTTTCGGCGAAGGCGATCAGGAAACCGCCTACGATCGCGCCATAGGCATGACCAAGACCACCCACGATTGCCGCCGCAAAGATGGGGAGCACGATGTTGAAGGCGAGATCGGGCATCAGCGCCACGTCGAGCGACAGCATGGTGCCAGCGACGCAGGCCAGCGCGCCGGCGATCACCCAGGTGACGCGCACGACCAGCGCCGTGTTGATGCCCGAGACCTGCGCCAGTGGCGCATTGTCGGCCATGGCGCGCATCGCCTTGCCCAGCCGCGAGCGGGTGAGGAAGAAATGCAGGGCCAGCACAAGGGCGGCGGTCACCACGAACATGATGACCTGCGGCTCGGTGATGCTGATCGGGCGAGTGCCGCCCAGCCAGCTCATGTCGAAACGGAAGATTTCCTTGGTCTCGCCACCGACATAGATGTTCTGTGTACCTGAGCCGAACACCAGCCGGATCAGGCCCTGCAGCATCAGTGTCACGCCAATGGACGCGATAAGCAAGGTTACCGGCTTGGCGCCACGGGCGCGCAGCGGGGCGTAAAAACCCTTGTCGATCCCCAGCGCCAGGATGGCGGTAATCACCATGGCTACCGGCAACACGACGAAAGCCATCGGCAGCGGCAGCATGATGCCCATCGAGGCCAGCGCGGCGGCCAGCACGAAGGACACAAAGGCTCCCATGGTCATCATGTCGCCATGCGCGAAATGGGCAAAGCGCAGGATGCCGAAGATCAGCGTCACGCCAATGGCACCAAGGGCGTAGATCGAGCCCAGCACGGTGCCCGAGATCAGCACGCGATTGATAAAGAAAATGAGTTCGTCCACGGCTCAGCCCCCGAGGAAACTTTTGGCGACTTCGGGATCGGCGATGAGCTCTGCGCCCGTGCCGGTGAAGCGGTTCTGGCCCTGTGCAAGCACAAAGCCCCTGGATGCGAAGGCAAGTGCCTGTCGCGCATTTTGCTCAACCATGAGAATGCCCACGCCCTCCTTGTTGACGCGCACGATGGTCTCGAAGATTTCGATCACATAGCGCGGTGACAGGCCTGCGGACGGCTCGTCGAGCATCAGGAGCTTTGGCTTGCTCATCAGAGCGCGGCCCATGGCGACCATCTGGCGCTGGCCGCCAGAAAGCTCGCCCGCCGGCTGGCGACGCTTTTCGGCCAGCACGGGGAACATCTCGTAGACCCATTGCATGGTCTCGGAAAAATCATCGGTCCGGGTGAAGGCACCCATTTCGAGATTTTCCTCGACGGTCATGGAGGTGAAGACATTCTTTTCCTGCGGCACAAAGCTCAGGCCCTTGGGCACCAGCTTGTCGGGCAGCGAGTTGACGATGTTTTCGCCCAGGAATTCCACCGTGCCGCCTGTGACCTTGAGCAGGCCGAATATGGCCTTGAGCGTCGTCGACTTGCCGGCGCCATTGGGGCCGACGATGACGCCGATGTCGCTCTGCTCGATGGCCATGTTGACGCCATTGAGGATCGGCGCGCCGCCATAGCCGCCGACGACGTGTTTGAGTTCTAGCAAGGCCATTACACTACCTCGACCGGAGTGCCGAAATAGGCTTCGACGATTTGGGGATTGGCGCGGATTTCGGCCATCGGGCCCTCGGCGATCTTTTCGCCCTGCGCCATGACGATAACCGGGTCGCACAGGCGCCCGATCAGGTCCATGTCATGCTCGATGACGAAGAAGGTGTAGCCCAGCTCCTTGTTCATCCGCTCGATATTGGCGGCAAGGTCGTTGAGCAGCGTCTTGTTGACGCCGGCCGCCACTTCGTCGAGCAGCACGACCTTGGCATCGACCATCATGGTGCGGCCAAGCTCGAGAAGCTTCTTCTGGCCACCCGAGAGATTGCCGGCCAACTCGTTGCGCACGTGACCAAGCTTGAGGAAGTCGATGACATCCAGTGCCTTCTTGCGCACCTCGATTTCGCGCGAGCGCACAAGGCCCGGCCGGAACCAGGTTTGCATCAGATGCTCGCCCGGCTGGTCGCCCGGCACCATCATCAGATTTTCCAGCGCCGTCATCTGCGAAAATTCATGCGCGATCTGGAAGGTGCGCAGCATGCCGGTGCGGAACAATTCGTGCGGCTTGAGGCCCGTCACATCCTTGCCGTCAAAGATCACCGAGCCCTCGTCGGGCACGATATTGCCGGCCACGATGTTGAATAGCGTGGACTTGCCGGCGCCATTGGGCCCGATCAGCCCGGTAACAGAGCCGCGGCGCACCGATAGCGAACAATTGTTGACCGCCGTCAGGCCGCCAAAGCGTTTCGTGACGTTGCGAACGTCGATAACTAATTCAGAGGACACAAAACCCGTCCCGTTTTCCTGATGCCATTTTTGCCGATTTGGATTCCGGCTATTTTGGGGCATCTGCTCACAAGGCGGGCAACGGGTCAACTAACTGGTATGTCAGAGATAGGCCAGAACCGCGTCTGCTGTGGATTTGTTGTTGGCGCAGGGCACGTCATAGAGCGTGGCAAGCCGCGTCAGCGCCTTGACGTCCACATCATGGGGCTGGGCAGAGAGCGGGTCGATGAAGAAGATCAGCACGTCAAGCTCGCCTTCGCAAATCATCGCGCCGAGCTGCTGGTCGCCGCCCAGGGGTCCGCTCTTGAGCAGGGTGACGCTCATACCCGTGGCAGCCATCACCCGGCTACCCGTCGTGCCCGTGCCCCAAAGCTCGTGCTGGCTCAGCTTGTGCTTGTGATGCTCGGCCCAGCGGCAGAGATCGTCCTTCTTGTCATCGTGAGCCACGAGCCCGATACGCGCCATGCTAGCCTCCATCTGTCAGGGAGGTTCAACACGCTTCAGGCAAAAAGGGCAATGGCTTCGCCAAGCAGCATGCCGATCCTGTCGACCGGAATGTCGTCACCGGGATAGAGCCGAAGATAACGGCCGCGCTTCAACCCATCGCCCTCGAGCAGGCCTTCGCCATGCTCCAGGAGCCGACCATGCTCGAAATAGAGCGAGACGCGATCGGGATGTGGAAACACCGAACAGACATGCCCCGCGTGCGAATGACGGAAATTGACCGAACGCCAGCCCGTCATCACCTTGCCGGTCAGGCCCGGATGCGCCGCGACCAGCGCCACCAGCCGCGCCGTCATTTCGCTGACCGGTTCGGGCAGCGGCGCGACGAGATCGGCAAAGCTCTTGGAATACACGGAATCGACAACGGAGGTCAGCATATGAGGCAGCCCGGCTTTTTGACGCCGGGCTAACCTGGTTCGATTTGCTGACAGACTGTGTCAGCAGGCGACCTAGAACTCGTTCCAGTCCTCGGAAATCGCCGCATTGCCGACAGTCCGCAGGGCAGGCTTGGGGCGATAGACCTGCGGCGCCGGCCGCACGTGAACGGGCGTGGGCGCCGTGGCGGCGACGTCGTTGAGCTTGAAGATATCGACGATATGATCGAGTTCGCTGGCTTGCGCCTCGGTCTGCTCGATGGCGGCATTGGTCTCTTCCACCAGCGCCGCATTGTGCTGGGTCATCTCGTCCATCTGCCGCACGGCAATGCTGACCTCTTCAAGCGAAGAGGATTGCTCGCTATTGGCCAGGGCAATGGAATCGATCAGCGCCGAGCTTTCCTGTGCTCCGGCGACAATGTCCCGCAGCTTGCTCGACACCTGACCCACGAGGCGCGAGCCGATCTTGACCTCGCTGGCACTGGCTTCAATCAACACCTTGACCTCGCTGGACGCCTGCGCAGCAGACTGCGCCAGGCGTCGCACCTCGACGGCAACCACTGCAAAGCCCTTGCCCGCATCACCCGCACGCGCGGCTTCGACCGAGGCATTGAGCGCCAACAGGTTTGTCTGGAAGGCTATGTCGTCGATCAGCCCAATGATGTTGGAGATCTTGGCCGAAGAGGACTCGATGGCATCCATAGCCGAATTGGCCTGCTCCATCACCGCCCCGCCTTCCGTCGCGCTGGTGGCGACAGTCTTGGCCTTCTGGCTCGCCGTCGCCGCACGATCGGCGTTCTCGTGCACGGCGGTCGAGAGCTGTTCGACCGACGCTGAAGTTTCCTCGATGGTCGCCGCCTGCTTGGTTGTGCGTTCGGAGAGGTCATTGGCACCGGCAAGGATTTCGCCCGTGGCATTCTTGAGCGACCGCGAGGTGCTGCGCAGGCTGGTCACGATATCCAGCAGCCGGCTCAGCGACTGGTTGAAGGCCAACCGCAACTTCTCGTAGTCGCCGGTGAATTCGGTATCGATATGCCCGCTGAGATCGCCCTCGGCCATCTTGGTCAGGCTCGCATTGAGCTGGGCGATAATGCCCTCGGCGCGCTTGCGCTCGGTGATGTCGGTGGCAAACTTCACCACCTTGACGGGTCGCCCCCGCGCGTCGAGCACAGGATTGTACGACGCCTGGATCCAGACATTCTTGCCGTGCTTGCCGACGCGCTGGAACTCGCCCGAGACATATTCCCCGTCATGCAGCCGCTGCCAGAACTGGCGGTAATCGGCGCTTGAGGCATGCACCGGGTCGACAAACATGCGGTGATGCTTGCCGGCGATTTCGTCGAGCTCATAGCCCAACGTCTTGAGAAAATTTTCGTTGGCATTGCTGATCGTGCCATCGAGGGAAAATTCGATCACCGCCTGGGCACGGGAAATCGCCGCGATCTGTGCCTCGTGGTCGGCAGCCTGGTTTTTCTGCTCGGTAATGTCGGTGGCGAACTTGATGACCTTGAACGGCTTGCCATGCCGGTCGAAGACCGGATTGTAGGTCGCCTGGATCCACACCTCACGCCCGCCCTTGGCGATGCGCCTATAGGCCGCCGACTGGAACTGGCCATGCGCCAGATCGGTCCAGAACTGCTTGTATTCGGAGGAATTGGCCTCTTCCGGATCGACGAAAATACGGTGATGCTTGCCCTGGATTTCCTTGAGCTCATAGCCGAGCGCGGCGAGAAAATTGTCATTTGCGGTAATGATCGTGCCGTCGAGATTGAACTCGATCACCGCCTGGCTGCGCATGATCGCCTCCACCTTGGCCCGGTCGTCATCGCTGTTATGGCGCGAAAAAATACCCATCGAGAAAGGCCCTCCAGCCTCTAGCCGCGCCTCCGGGCGCTCGAAATCTGTTTCTTTTGGATGGTGTGGGCTGCCAGCCCGACCCGGGCCTGGGCAGGGACAGGCAGCAGCGCGTCGGAAACCATGAGGATTCCGCTTGTCAGGACCAGAAGGCTAGATAGGAACAGGACCATGGCCGATCGCGCATGATCACCCCCGGCCCCAACCGGTGGTGAAGTTTCTGTGATCTGCGTCCCAAGGCGAACCTGCGCCCCAAAGGTTAATGGAGCGCCAATTTCGCATGGGGAACAAAGAAAAAGGGCGCATCAAATGCGCCCTTCTACGTAGTTTTCCGAGGTATTTCGGCCCGGTGACGGAAGCCGAAAGTCTTAACGTCAGGCGCGTCGCAGGCGCGACGTGTCGAACTGCGCCACCTGTGCCGCCGGACGATCCAGTGTGAACACCCCGATCACCCGATCGAGCTCGCTGGCCTGCGCCTCGGTCTGTTCGATCGCCGCATTGGTTTCTTCCACCAGCGCGGCATTGTGCTGGGTCATCTCGTCCATCTGGCGCACGGCGGTTGTCACCTCGTCGATGGCGCCGGCCTGCTCGCGGCTGGCCCGGGCGATCCCGTCCAGCAGGACGGCATTGGCGCGGATGGCATGCTGCACGCCCACCAGCTGCTCGGCCGCGTTCGAGACCAGCTTTGTGCCACCCTGTACTTCACTGGCGCTCTGCTGGATCAAGGCCTTGATCTGCGACGACGCTTCGGCGGAGGATTGCGCCAGACGCCGCACTTCTACCGCGACCACCGCAAAGCCCTTGCCGGCATCGCCCGCCCGCGCCGCTTCCACCGACGCGTTGAGCGCCAGCAGATTGGTCTGGAAGGCGATGTCGTCGATCATGCCGATGATGTTGGAGATCTTTGCCGATGACTGGGTAATCCGGTCCATCGCCCCGGTCGCCTCGACCATCACCGCGCCGCTGGCCTCCGCCTCGGCGGAAACCGAACGGGCCTTCTGGCTGGCTTGCTCGGCCTGACCGGCATTGTCGATCACCGTGCGACTGAGCTGTTCGATGGCAGCGCTGGTCTCTTCGATCGTCGCGGCCTGACGCGTAGTGCGCTCGGAAAGGTCATTGGCGCCCGACAGGATTTCGCTGGTCGCGGTCTTGAGCGCGCCAGAGGTACCGCGGAGCTGCGTCACGATCTGGCCAAGCTGGGTCGCGACACCATTGGTATCTTCCTGCAGCCGCGCAAAGGCACCCTTGTAGTGGCCCTCCATGCGCTGGCTGAGATCGGCGCGGGCCAGCGCCGACAGCACCATCCCGGTTTCGTTCAAACCCTGGTCGACCGAAGCCACCAGATTGTTGACATTCTGCGCCAGGCGCCGGAGTTCGTCATCGGCCGGTTCCATGCGGATGCGATGGCTGAAATCGCCATCCAGCGCCGCATCGACCACTGTGCCGATTTCCTGCTGCAGCGCCTGGATCACGCGCACTTCGGCCGCGCGTTCTTCACTGCTGTCGAACTCGGCGGACCGCAGATCAGCCATCTTCAGCCCATTGGCCCGGAACACTTCGACCGCCTCAGCCATATAGCCCAGCTCATCTGCACGATCGAGACCGGGCACGACGATGTCCAGCTTGTCGCCGGCAATTTCGGCCATGGCTGTGGTCAGGCGCGAGATCGGCTTGGTGATGGTGCGGGCGATCAAGACGCTGACCACGCCGGCCAGGGCCAACAGCACGACGCCAATCACCAGCATGGTATTGCGCAGGCCCGCTGCAGGGGCGGCAATATCGGCTGCGCTTTCCAGCGCCACCACGGCCCAGTTCACGCCGCCAAAGCTCAGCGGCTCGGCCTCAGCCACATAGGCTTCGCCGTCGTGGTGAGCGATCGGACCAAGGCCTGCCGTGCCGGCCAGCGCTTTGTTGACCACATCGCCCTGAAGCGACAGTTGCAGCACGTCATTGCCGGCTGTCTTGGGGGAGTCGCTGCGCGCCAGCCCATCCTGGCCGACGAGATAGGTCTCGCCGCTCGCGCCCAGCCCCTGCGTGCGACCGAGCACCTCGCCAATCCGCGTCGTCGGCATCTGGAAGGCCAGAACGCCGATCAGGAAGCCCTGGTCATAGACTGGCGCCGCGATGAAACCGGCTGGCGCGCCCGCACTTGGCCCATAGGGCGCGAAATCGGAGAGGAAAACCTGGCCCTCTTCGCCCGCCATCGCCGCACGGACCACCTTGCCGAGGTCGCTGTCAGACCACGGTCCGCCATTCTCGGCGAAATTGGTGCCGAAATCGGCTTCCTTGCTGACCGAATAGACATTGGTGAATTCATAGTCGAACAGGAAGACATCGTAATAGCCGCGCTTCTCCATGATGTCGCGGAAGTCGGCATGAAGGTTCCGGTGATGCAGGTCATAGACCGGCACCTTGTCCGACGTGTCCAGCAATTGGCGCTCGCCGACTGGATTGGGGTTGTTTGTGATATAGGCATCCTGCAACAGCTCTGTCGGATCGCCCTGCCCGCGCATCGAGCGCATGGCGCCGGAAAACAGATCGATGCTGGCGGCAATCTCCGAGCGCCCTGCAAACAGCGTCAGATCCTCGGCCATTTCCTGCAGGTAGGCTTCGAGCGCCGTCTTCGCATTGGCCGCCGCAGAAGTCAGCCGCTGTTCGGCCTGGCTGTTGACGATGGCGCTGCTGGCGAAATAGGCCGACAAAGCCAGGCTCGCTCCTGTCACCAGCGCGATGGCCACCACCATGGCGGGGAGTTTGAAGGCAAGCTTGAGTTGGTTGGCCATTCTGGTCTTCCGGAGTTGCGGCAATTCTGCCTCGGTAAAGCAATGCCTGCAGCTCCTCTCCGCAGTCATACGCAATTCGAACTTAAAATCAGGGAGTTAAGGAAGCGCTTCCGTTTCCGTCGCGGAAACGTCAAGAGGCGGCCCGCCGGACGGACCGCCTCCATTGGTGATCGCTCTGAAAGGCGTCTAGAACTCGCTCCAATCCGGCGAGATCGCGGCATTGCCATGCGTCAGATAAGTCTGGGCGGCGCGCTTGACGGCAACAGGCTGTTTGGCAACGGCCGGCGCAACCCGCTGCTGCACCGGGGCATTGCCCAGCGTGTGGAACACCGCAACAATATCGTCGAGCGCCGAGGCCTGGGCCTCCGTCTGCTCGATTGCCGCGTTTGTTTCCTCGACCAGCGCCGCATTGTGCTGCGTCATCTCGTCCATCTGCCGCACCGCGACATTGACCTCGTCGATCGCCGCCGCCTGTTCATTGCTGTCCCGGGCGATGCCGTCCATCAGCTGGTTGTTGGACCGCGCCGCGTCGAGCATGGCGCTGAGCCGCGCTGCAGCATCCGAAACCAGTCGCGAACCGAGCCCGACTTCGCCCGCCGACTGCTCGATCAATACCTTCACGTCAGACGAAGCTGACGCGGCCGATTGTGCGAGGCGCCGCACTTCGACGGCAACCACGGCAAAGCCCTTGCCCGCATCGCCTGCGCGCGCGGCTTCCACCGAAGCATTGAGCGCCAGCAGATTTGTCTGGAAGGCGATGTCGTCGATCATGCCAATGATGTTGGAAATCTTGCCCGAACTGGTCTCGATCGCCGCCATCGCCTCGTTGGCCTTTTGCATCACCTGCCCACCCTGTTCGGCGGTGCGTGTGACCTCGGCAGCGTTGACGCTGGCATCCTTGGCACGCTGGGCATTCTGCAGAACAGTCGAAGCAAGCTGCTCCATGGCCGCTGACGTCTCTTCGATTGTCGCCGCCTGCTTGGTGGTACGCTCGGAGAGATCATTGGCACCGGCGAGGATTTCCCCGGTCGCCGTGCGCAGCGAGCGTGAGGTGTTACGCAGCTGCGTCACCACGTCGGTCAGCTTGTCGCCCACCGCATTGGTGTCGGTCTTCAGCCGCTCGAACGCGCCCTGATACTGGCCCTCGACGCGCTTGGTGAGGTCGGTATTGGCCAGCGCCGTCAGCACCTGACCGGTTTCGTCCAGCCCGCGATCCACCGTCGAGACGAGACTGTTGACGCTGGTCGCCAGCCCATTGAGTTCGGCATCGGGGAATTGCGCATCGACACGGCGGGTAAAGTCGCCGGCAATCGCGGCGTCCACCACATTGCCGAATGCCGACTGCAGCTCGCTCATCATCTTCTGGCGGTTCTTCTGGTCGGTGATGATGCGCGTCGCTTCCGCCTCGGTCATCTGGCTGACCTTGAGCCCGTTCTCGCGGAACACTTCCACCGCCCGCGCCATGGCGCCGATTTCGTCACGGCGGGTCTGCCCTTCGAGCTGGACCGAAAAGTCGTTGTCCGCAATCTTGGTCATGTCTGCGGTGAGCGCCGAGATCGGCTTGCCGATGGCGCGGGCGATCAGCCCACCCAACAGCAATACCGTTGCCATTACGCCCAGCGTGATCAGCGCACTGGTGATCGCCGCCTGCCAGAAAATGGCCTCCACCGTGGTCATCAACACACCCGAGGCAATCACCCAACCCCATGGCGCAAAGGCCTGGGCATAGGTGACCTTATCCTTGAATGCCCCGTCCTTGTCCTTGAACGCATAGGACACGAAGTAGGAACCCTGCGTCTTGGCTGCGGTGATCATCTCGTCGAGATAGAGTTTGCCATTGCCGTCGGTCACGTCCTTGCGGTTCGTGCCCTGCTTTTCCGGCTGATAGGCATGCATGACGTTGATGTAGTCGTAATTGTCGACAAACAGATACTCCTCGCCCTGGTAACGAACGGCCCGCAGGTTATCGAGCGCTGCCGCCTGCGCCGCATCGACAGTCATCACACCGGTCTGCGACAGGTCGTAATAGTGCTGAACGATGCTGGCGCCGGTCTGCACCACGGACTGGATTTCGGTTCGCTTGAACTGATCCAGGCTCTGCCGCAGGGCAAAGAGCTGATAGGCCACCACGGCGGCAAAGCCGATGGCGAAGACAAACAGCAGGCTATAGAGCCGCCGGGCAATGCTGCCTGTGAAGAGATGGGTCACCGATAGGCTCCAGAGCGACGAAACGCGTGCGCTGTCGACCGGACAACACCTGCCCGGACCCGCTGCCACGTGACGTGGAATATGAACTGATACATCTGGACGCCTGGCTCCTCCGGCGACCCCGTTCCCAGGCGTGGCTGCCATATCTGCTGATGCGTCCGAATGTGACACTGCGACAACTGGGTTAACGCCGCGTATATCAAACCACGACCAGCAAACAAAAATGGGCGCCAGAGGCGCCCATTGCTTGATGCTTTACTGATGAATTCTAGAATTCAGACCAGTCGCTTGAAATGGCGGCATTGCCATCGCTGAGATAGGACTGCCTGGCCGACTGCATCCGCTTCGGCGCAGGGCGCACCGGCGCGGCTGGAGCCTCCTCGACCAGTAGAGGCCGCCTGGAGGCGCGCCCCTCGAGCGTGAACACATCCACCACGCGGTCGAGTTCGCTGGCCTGAGCCTCGGTCTGCTCGACGGCAGCATTGGTCTCTTCCACCAGGGCCGCATTGTGCTGGGTCATCTCGTCGAGCTGGCGCACGGCGACATTGACCTCGTCGATGGCCGCAGCCTGCTCGCGGCTGGCCTTGGCGATGTTCTGCATCATCGAGGTATTTTCGTTGACCGCTGCCAACATCGCCGAAAGCTGTTCGGCCGCGTTGGCGACAAGGCGGGAACCGCCCTGCACTTCGCTCGACGACTGCTCGATCAGCGCCTTGATCTCCGACGAAGCTTCGGCCGAAGACTGTGCCAGTCGACGCACTTCGACAGCCACCACCGCAAAGCCCTTGCCAGCATCCCCCGCACGCGCCGCTTCCACCGAAGCGTTGAGTGCGAGGAGGTTGGTCTGGAAGGCGATGTCGTCGATCATGCCGATGATGTTGGAGATCTTGGCGGAGCTGGTGGTGATGCGCTCCATCGCCTCGCTGGCCTGGCTCATCGTCGACCCGCTTTGCGTGGCACTGTTGGAAACGCTCTGGGCCTTGCCGCTGGCGTCTTCTGCCAGCTTGGCATTCTGTGCCACCGTCGAAGCCAGCTGTTCCATGGCCGCCGAAGTTTCTTCGATCGTCGCCGCCTGCTTGGTCGTCCGCTCGGAAAGATCGTTCATGCCCGAGAGAATTTCGCCCGTCGCCTGCTTCAGCGACCCCGAGATGTTCTGGGCGCTACCAACGATCTCGGTCAGCTTCTCGGTCACCGCATTGGTGTCGGTCTTGAGCTTGGCGAACGCGCCCTGATAGTCGCCCCGCATGCGATGGGTCAGGTCGGTGTTGGCCAGCGCACCCAGCACCAGACCGGTCTCGCCAATGCCGCGATCAACGGTCTCGACCAGCGAGTTCACGCTCTGCGACAGGGCATTGAGTTCGGCATCGGGGAATTGCGCATGCACGCGCTTGGAGAAGTCGCCAGCGATCGCGGCATCCACCACCTCGCCGAAGGCTGCCTGCAGTGCCACCATCATGTCGGTGCGTTCGATGCGACGACGCTGGGCTGCGGCGCGCTCTTCCTCGGTCATGTGGCTGATCTTGAGGCCGTTCTCGCGGAACACCTCCACAGCGCGGGCCATTTCGCCCACTTCATTGCCACGCTGCGTAAACGGCACGGCGATTTCGTAGTCGCCATCGGCAACCTGCTTCATCGTCTTGGCCAGACGCGGCACAGGCGACATCATCAGGCGTGATAGCCCATACCCGGCCGCACCAAGCACGGCGAGTGTAACGAGACCCACGACCAGCATGATCATCAGCGTATTGTGGAGCACGCCATCGATCTGCTGCCGATCGATACCCACGTAGATGATGCCCACCGGCTTGCCAGCCTGATCCACGATAGGTTGGTAGGCAGTGTAGTAGGGCTTTCCGACGATGGTCGCCTCGCCGAAATAGGGCTGCCCCGACATGATCGAGGCGTAAGCCGGGCTGGTCTGCCCCAGCTTGGTCCCCAGAATGCGCTGACCGTCCTCGCCAAGGATATTGGTCGACAGACGCATGAAATCCTGCTCCGCCTCGTTCCAGGCAAAGATTGTCGCGGTTTCACCGGTTACCCGGGCAATGGAATCGACGATGCTGTGGTCGAGCACTTCCTGTGGCATGGCCCAGGCGCTGATCGTGTCGATATGATCGTCGGCGGTCCAGGTCACCTGTGCGCCCGGCAAGCTGCCCTGCAGAATGGTCGCGGCGACTTCCAGGTTCATCACCTGCTGCTTAGCGGCGCTTTCGCGCGTGGACGCATTGAGATTGACGTAGATCGCAGCGGTAACGGCGCCCACCGACAGAATAACCGTCGAGATCACCAGTCCGGCGATCATCGTGGTCAGTTTAACATTGTGGAACCGACGCGCGATGCCCTTGAACATGTTCTATGCCCCTAGATTCAGGCGCGGGCACATGCAATTCGGCCCGCTTATAGTGAGCCAAATTAGCAGCAGGGGCTTAATTGAGTGTTTAGCATGTCGCGCGGAATAAATTCGCGCCGTGCAGGTAAGAGTTAGAACTCTAAACTATTGTTTTTACTGGGAACCCTCAACATTCGGTGGCCCGAAGCGCCGAGCGGGGCGCTCCGGGAAGTATCAACACGTGTCAGAATTCGTCCCAATCCGCTGCCACTGCGGCATTGCCATGGCTCACCAGATTGGCCGAAGCGGTGGCGAGGCGCTGCTGCAGACTGCGTGCACCACCGGCAGGGGCCTTGCTGACTGTCGGTCGCACCGGAACAGTTTCGCGGACCGGTGCCTCGCCGCGCGCGATGTGGAACACATCGACGATCCGATCGAGCTCGCTTGCCTGTGCCTCGGTCTGCTCGATTGCCGCATTCGTCTCTTCTACCAAGGCCGCGTTGTGCTGGGTCATCTCGTCCATGGTGCGAACTGCGGTGGAAACTTCTTCAATGGCCGAAGCCTGCTCCCGGCTATCATTGGCGATGGACTCAAGCAGAGCGTTGTTGTCACGTACACCGTCCAGCATCGCCTTGAGCTTGCCTGCGGCATCACCCACGAGCTTGGAGCCCGACCTGACCTCGTCGGCCGACTGCTCGATCAGCACTTTGACATCCGCCGACGCCGAGGCCGCGGACTGCGCCAGCCGCCGAACTTCCACGGCAACCACGGCAAAGCCCTTGCCCGCATCGCCGGCGCGCGCCGCTTCCACCGACGCATTGAGCGCCAAGAGATTGGTCTGGAAAGCGATATCGTCGATCATGCCGATGATGTTGGAGATCTTTGCCGAAGACTGCGTGATGCGTTCCATGGCCGAAGTGGCCTGATCCATGACCTGGCCGCCTTCTTCCGCGGTGCGGGTCACCTGCATGGCGCCGGCACTGGCATCCTTGGCCCGCTGCGCATTGCGCAACACGGTCGAAGCCAGTTGCTCCATGGCCGCCGAAGTCTCTTCGATCGTCGCCGCCTGCTTGGTCGTGCGCTCGCTGAGGTCGTTGGCGCCCGAGAGGATTTCGCCCGTGGCTGTCTTCAGTGAGCCGGAGGTGTGGCGCATCTGGCCCACCACTTCGGTCAGCTTGTCGGCCACCGCATTGATGTCGTCCTTGAGCGTGGCGAAGGCGCCTTCGTAATGCCCTTCCATCCGCTGGGTCAGGTCGGTATTGGCCATGGCACCCAGCACGTCGCCGATCTCGCTGACGCTGCGATTGAAGGTCGACACCAGATTGTTGATCCCGCGTGCGAGCATGTTGAGCTCCGGGTCTGGGAACTCCACGGTGACCTGCCGGTTGAAATCGCCAGCCACTGCCGCGTCGACCACCTGGCCAAAGGCAGATTGCAGCTCGGTCATCATCTTCTGGCGATTGTCCTGCTCGGCAATGATACGCGCCGCCTCCGCCTCGGTCATTTGGCTGACGCGCAACCCGTTTTGGCGGAACACTTCCACGGCGCGGGCCATGCCGCCGACTTCATTGCCGATCTCGGTATAGGGCACATGGGTGTCGAAATTGCCCTCGGCGATCGCCTCCATCGAGCCGGCCAGTTTCGGTATTGGACGGGTGATGACGCGCGATAGCAACAGGCCCACCAGACCTAGCACCACGACAACACCGCCACCCACCATCAGGATAAGACCGAGCACTCCATTGGCCGAAGCTTCGATAGCCGCCATGGGCGTGCCGACAAAGATCGCGCCCATCACTTCGCCGCTCATCTTCTCGATCGGCTGCAGGGCGGCAAAATAGCTGACCCCATTGATGGTCATCTGTCCCATGTAGGCATTGCCTGCCATCAGCGTGACATAGACCGGGCTGGTCGGCTCGATGGCAAGGTCCGCAACGCGCGTACCATCGGCGGCCTCCAGGCTGGTGGTCTTACCCATCATCACCTGGGTTTGGGCATCCAGCACATAGATGGTTGCGTCCTGGCGAGTAACGCGCGTCACCGAGTCGATGATCTCGGTGTCATAGAATGGGGGAACAGCCCAGCTCTGGAAGGCAGCCATCGTGCCCTCCGGCGTCCAGTTCAGCACCGAACCCGAAATCCGGCGTTCGAGGATCGTCGCCGCCACGGCCAGATTGGTCTCCTGCTGCAGCTTGCTGTCCTCCATCGAACTGGCATGCAGGTTCATGTAGATCGCCCCCGAGACGGCGGCGATCGAGCCGATAATGGAAATCAGGACCAGCGCCGCTATGGTCGTGGTCATACGGATATTGCCGAGGATGGCAGCAAGTCTGTGCATCAAAAGTCCCCCAGAGGATCGTCGCGACACGCCCGGCGCAGCATGACCGACCCTGCCCAAATTACGCCGGACCGGTTAACCGATCCTTGTTTCATTCATGTTCCGAAGTTTATCGCCATCACTCGTGCCAGGTGGCGCGGCGAGCCCGAGCGCGCCAAAGACAGACTTCGGTCCTGTCAAGAAAGTGAATAGCCATTGGTCCCCCCAAAGCCTCCGCTATCGCTGGCATGCCGCTCCCGTGGCACGATTTCGCGCTCGCGCGCGCCCTGCGATAGACCTCCCCGGCCGCCGGCCTCCACCGACACCGCAAAACTATCGAGTGCGGATTAATTACTCCTTACGCAGGTAATTGAGCGCAAACAAAAAGGCCTCCCGCTGGGAGGCCTTGTTTCATCGCTCTATGTAGGCGCTTAGCTCAGCGCACCAATTACCGCCTCGATACGCTTTTTCATCGTCATCGCGTCGAAGGGCTTGATGATGTAGTTGTTCACGCCAAAGGAAATGGCTTCCTTGACCTGTTCCTTGTCCGAGCGGCCTGTCGCCATGATAAAGGGCATGGCCTGGGTGCGCGGATGCTTGCGGATCACCTTGAGCAGGGTCAGCCCGTCAATATCGTCCATGTTCCAGTCGGAAATGATCAGGTCGACATTGGTCTTTTCGAGCTTGCCCAGGGCATCGCGGCCACTCTTGGCCTCGATGATGTCTTTGAATCCGAGCTGGGTCAGAATGTACTTGGCGATACCGCGCATCGACTGCTGGTCGTCGACAATGAGCACACTCACAGCGCTGGCTTTTGGCATTTCGTATTCAACCTTCTTTGCGCCGGGCTCGCGGCCCTTACTTGCCTGAAAACACTAGGCAAGAAGCGTTACAAATCTATCAACCGGCCTGCCGGTATTGTTGAGGTGGCCGGTTTGCTAGGCGGCCGACTTGAGCCGGGTGAGGGCATTGGCGAGGCGGCCGGCAATCGCTTCCACCGGAGCCTGCTCGATCACCGCGCCTTCTTCGAAGGCCACGCGTGGCATGCCATAGACCAGCGCCGAAGCCTGGCTCTGGCCAACGGTATAGGCACCCGCATCGCGCATCATCTTGAGCCCGCGCGCGCCATCGCGCCCCATGCCGGTGAGAATTGCCCCGACCGCCATGGCGCCGACGGACTTGGCCACCGATTCAAACAGCACGTCGACGCTGGGGCGATGTCCGCTTTCCAGCTCGTCATGGGTCAACCGCGTCTTGAGATGGCCCGAGGTCCGCTCGACGCGCAGGTGGTAGTCGCCCTTGGCCACATAGGCATGACCTTGCTGCAGCACTATGCGATCTTCCGCCTCGACCACCGTGAGGCCGCAGACCTCGTCAAGGCGGGCAGCGAAGCGCTGCGTGAATCCAGGCGGCATGTGCTGGGCGATGACGATTGGCGGACAGTCGACCGGCATCTGGGTCAGCACCGTGCGGATGGCTTCGACACCACCCGTCGACGCCCCGATGGCAATCAATGCACCGGTTGGCGCAGCAGCGGTCTTGAGCGCCACCTTGGGCGCCTCGACCTTGCCGACGGCTCGGCCGCGCACATCCGACTTGGCCGCGGCGCGGATCTTGTCGCGAAGATTGGCGCCAAAAGCATCGAGCCCGCCTTCGAATTCCGCGCTGGGCTTGGCGACGAAATCCACCGCACCCAGTTCGAGTGCAAGCAGTGTTTCGCTCGCGCCCTTCTTGGTCAGCGTCGAGACCATGACCACCGGCGTCGGTCGTAGACGCATCAGTTTGTCGAGGAATTGCAGCCCGTTCATATTGGGCATTTCGATATCCAGCGTCACCACATCGGGGTTGAGCTGCTTGATCTTCTCGCGCGCATCCATCGGATCCACGGCCGTACCCACGACCTGGATATCGCCGTCACGCGCCAGCATGCGCGACAGCACCTCACGGATCAGCGCCGAATCGTCGACGACCAGGACCTTGATGCTCATGCCGCTTCTCGTTTGTTCATTTTCAGTTTGGATTGATAAATCGTCTTGCCCACGAGGCGGAACCCTTCGCCGCCCGAGCCCAGGTTTTCGGAGTGACCGATATAAAGGAAGCCTTCCGGCGCCAAGAGCTTGCCCAAACGCCCGAACACTTCGCCCTGGGTCGGCTTGTCGAAATAGATCGCCACGTTCCGGCAGAAGATGGCGTCGAACGGCCCCTTCATCGGCCAGTTCTGGCCAATCAGGTTCAGCGGCTTGAACGAGACCAGTTCGCGCACGGCCATCGGCACACGGATCGTGCCGTCACCGCCCTTGTCGAGCCGCCGCGCGCGCTCGGTGCTGAGCCCGTTGAGCTCATTTTCGGGGTAGGTGCCGGTCGAAGCCTTGGCGATCACCGCCGTATCGATGTCGGTGGCGAGGATCTTGAAATCCCAGCGCTTGAGCTCGGGAAAGGCCGCCAGGAGGTCCATGCCGATCGTATAGGGCTCCTGCCCCGTCGAACAGCCGGCCGACCAGATGCGCAGCCGCTGACCGCGCGGCTTTTCCGCCATCAGCGCGGCGACATGGCTGCGCAGATGATCGAAATGATGGTCCTCGCGGTAGAAGCGCGTGAGATTGGTGGTCAGCGCATTGACGAAGTCTTGCCCGTCGCTGGCGCTACCATTGCGTTCCAGATAGTCGATATAGGCATCAAAGCTGGGCAGGCCGAGTGCCCGCACGATCTTGGAGAGGCGCGATACCACCAATGTTCGCTTTGCATCGCTGAGCGAAATTCCAGCGACCGTATAGACCCGGCCCTTGATCCGCTCGAACTCGCGATTGCTGAGGGAGATTTCTCCCTGATCCATGCTTTGTACCCCAATTCACCCCGTCCGGAGCGAAGATGGGGCGTCAGGCACGCCGCCGCGAAAGCGGGGAGCTCACTGGCTCCGCGGTCTCGCTGAACGACGCCATCCGTCCAGTGAGACGCCTCAGCGCCACTTCACCTTCGTCCAGTGTCGAGACAACCGTATCGGTTTCATTGCTTAGATTGCGTAAATGCCCGCCAAGGCCCGCAATCATTTTTTGCAGTGACTGCGCTTCTATTTTGCCTGTTTCCGACTGGGCACGCCCGCGCTGAACAACCATGCGGATGTCTTTGGCCGAGCGATTGGTGATTTGGGCCAGTTGGCGCACTTCATCAGCCACGACCGCAAAGCCGGCGCCCTTCTCACCTGCCCGCGCCGCTTCCACCGCGGCATTGAGTGCCAGGAGGTTGGTGCGGAAGGAAACATCCTCGATAGCCTGCACCATCTTGTCAATTTCGCCGGTCATCGTGTCGATATCGCCCACCAGGGCATGATTGCGCCGTGCTGCCATGTCGAGTTCGCCGGTCAGGTCCTGCACGGCCTGCCCGATCACGCGGACCTGCTTGAGCCGACCCGTGCCATCGGCCAGCGCCTTGCCGGTTGCTTGCATGTCGCCGGCATTCTCTCCGCCAACCGACCGGAAACGCGCTGCCCGCTGCTCGAAGCTCTCCAGAAGTCCGCCGACCGTCGCCAGCTTCTTTTCAAGATTTTCGCGCAGATTGCGCTCGTCATCGGTCTGCTCGACCATGGCACGGCGATAGTCTTCGAGCCGCAGCGCCAGATCGCCCAGCGGTCCGGTCAGCGCATCAGGCAATTCGCCCGTTCCGGTGGCCACCGCTTCCAATTGGCGCAAGCTATCGTCCAGCGCCGTAATGCCCTTGTTGAGCGAGGCCAGCACCGGCTGTGCCGCAACGGCCTTGCTCTCGAAGCGGAAGCCCGTCTGCCCGCCCGAAAGCGCAGCAGAAAAGGCATCGAGATCGTCTTCCTCGATATAAAGCCCCGTCGGCTTGAGTTCGAGCAGGTTCCAGCCACCACCAAGGTTTCGACGCACCATGATAAAGCGCGCGCCGCCGAGTACCACCAGCGATTCTTCGGGCGCGCCGCCGCCGGCGCTGAGATAGCCCGTGCAGAACAGCGCATCGAGCGTTGCCCCTTCCACTGCGCCGATGGCAAGACGGGTTACGCCGATGCTCGCAGAAATGATCTGGCCTTCGCTATTCACCACAAGCGCGGGATGCTGCAGGCCCGCGATGGCACTCTTGAGTTGATGCGTCTTCTCCAGCCGCCGGCTCATCCGCGCAATGATCGCATCGATGGTGATCGTCTCGTCGGCACGTTCGCTGAGCCCGACCGTCATCGCCAGCCGGGACAGCACGCGATAGCTTTCCTTGCTGCGTCTGGCAGCCAGCACCAGCGTCACCGCAAAGGCTGCAACGAGCAGGATGCCGAGCCCCGTCAACCAGATGGCTCCAGGCCCCAAAATGGGCAGAAGTGCCCCCGCCAGCACCAAGGCGCCGAGCCAGGGTAGAGCTGCAATGAACGCGAGACGCGTATGGGGCATGAAGCGCCGGTTTCCGCAGGTCAGCTAACGGGTTGTACTGGAATCCATTTCTAAACGAACATGGTTAACCAAACCTATAAACCACTGGTACAGCGAAAGACTTCGCTAAGTCTGATTGTCATGCTGTGAAAAATCGTCCCCTTCTGGCACGATACTATTCAAAAACGGCACGCTGCGTGAAAACGCAGAACGCCCCGATGCGCTTTGGCATCGAGGCGTTGCTGAATGGATTGACGAAACCTGCCTAGAACAGTTCGATGTCGTCCACAGGCGCTGGCACCACGACACGACGCGTGGCAAAGGCAACTTCCTCGCGCGCCACATTGGCACCGACATCGCTGTCGAGACGCTTGACGAAGGCGCGGCCCGAATGCGGCTTGAACAGCACGCGGCGGGCAAAGGTGCCGCCGAGGTCCTCACTCATCGCCACATAGCCTTCATCGACGAGAAACTGCCGCACGAATTCGATATTCTTGCGGCCCACATCATCCAGCGCCGAATTGATCTTGCCGCCACCGAATACCTTGATCTCGAGATTGCCCTTCTTGCCCGTTCCCTTGGTAAGGACCTTGTTGATCAACTGTTCCATGGCGAAGGCGCCGTAGCGGGCCGATGCCCCATAGCGGTCCTTGGCGGAGCCGGACTGCTCTGCAAGAAGGAAATGGTTCATTCCACCCACATTGGCAACGCGATCGCGCACACAGGCAGAAATGCAGGAGCCGAGGACCGTGGAATAAGTCAGGTCGACATCGCCCGAGACATGGCAATCGCCCTGATGGACCGTCGTGACCACCCCTCTGTCGAATTCGGGTGGTAGTGAATTCTGCAGTCCCATTTAGCCTATGCAACCCTGATATGCCGGTTTCCCCATACTAGGCCGGGACTTGTTACCAATTGCTAACCACGCTGTCAGAGCATCTACCGGGCCGCTCTAGCGGCAAGAACACCTTTAGGATTAGTCCGATAGAGTGCGCCGAAATAGCCTGGGAATAGAATACGAATGTCACTGCAGAAACTCGCGAGAGAACTCGATGAGACCGCGCGCCAGACGGCGGCGATGCTCGAAGGCATCACCGAAGCGCTCCAGCTTCTCGCTGAAAAGAACCTGAGCAAGGACCCCACCGTCCGCGAAGCCGTTCAGATGATCATCACCTCGCTTCAGGGCCAGGATCGCATCGAACAGCGCTGCCACAACATGGCTCTGGCCGTTCGCCAGTTCGCGCTCCTGCCCGCATCGGCCCCCGACAGCGTCTACGACGAAATCTGGTCGAGCCTGACACTGGACGAATTGCGCGTTCCCTCTCTCTCGGGAATTGCCGCTCATCCAAGCCACGGCGACGTCGACCTGTTCTAGGATCGCCTGCAAGTCAGTCCGTTCGCTGGCGCCATTTGGCGCCGTTTTTATTTGCGGAATTGGAATCTATTTCACGACAAATACTACCGTGCCGCCGCTCCACGAACGCAGGCCTCGATATTGTTGCCATCGGGGTCAAGAACGAAGGCGCCGTAATAATCTCCTGCGCCCTCTCGTGGTCCCGGCTTGCCACGATCCTTGCCGCCGGCTTCGAGTGCTGAGCGGAAGAATTCGTCAACCGAGGCCTTGCTCTCGGCCGTGAAGGCCACATGCATCTGGTTGATGCCCGCCCTTGATCCCTCGGCCCAATAACTTGGCCGCAAGGTCCCGATCCACAGATAGGGATATTGGTTCATTCCCTTTCCAAGCAGGAACGACCCCTCGCTATTGTCGACAGTCGCGAGTCCCAGCGCCTTGGCGATGGCATCATAGAACCGGCGCGCCTTGGCGAGGTCGGTGACAACAATTCCGCTATGGTCGAGCATCTGACTTCCTCCGATCTTCTCGATCAAGTCGCGCCAGCCCAAACCGTTCCCGCCAAACAAAAAGGGCGCCCACTCGGGACGCCCTTCGCAGTCGGATATTTCGGAAGACTAGCCGTCGAGCTTGGCGCCGCTGACAACAGCATGCAGGTCGATCAGGCCCACCATGCGGCTTTCATGGGTCACGATGCCGTTGAGCAGTTCGGTATCGATCGAATTGCCTTCGGGCACATTGTGGATATCGTCCTTGGACACGGTCAGGATGTCGCTGACCGCATCGACCAGGATACCGACCCATTTGTCGCCAACGCTCATCACTACGACGACATGGTTCTTGGTGGGCGAGGTCTGGCCGTCGCCGAAACGGGCGCGCAGGTCAAAGATCGGCACGATCGTGCCGCGCAGGTTGATCACGCCGCGCACGAATTCGCGGGTATTGGGGAGCGGGGTCGCACCATTCCAGGCACGGATCTCGCGCACGGTGGTGATCTCCACGCCATAGGTCTGCTCGCCGATCGAAAAGGCGATCAACTGCAGTGAATTCTGGGCGGCGATGGCGGACTTGTCGGCCATGTCGTCGCGCAATCCGAGCGCTTCCATTCTTTGCCTTTCTGCCGTCCTTCTGGCCGGCTACGCATTACTCAGGCCGCAGGGCGGCACGCTTTTCCGCGGCGGATTATGCCGCAGACTTATGAACGATACTTGTCTTGAGACCCTGCACATCGACGATCAATGCAACATTGCCGTCGCCCAGGATCGTGCCGCCGGCAATGCCGTCCACCCGCTCGAAGTTCTCTTCGAGCGATTTGATCACGACCTGCTGCTGGCCGATGATGTCATCGACGATCAGCGCCACCTTTGCAGAACCTTCCGCCTCGCACAGCACGACGAAACGATTGTCCGCTTCGGTCTGGGTCTGCATGTCGAAGCGCTGCGCCAGGTCGATGACCTGCACATATTCGCCGCGCACCTGAAGCACCTGGCCACCACTCGGCACCCGCTCGAAGGCTGCGCGCGAACACTGGATGGTTTCGACGATCGAGGACAGCGGCACGACGTAGGGCGATTCACCGACCTTCACCAGCATGACGTCCAGCACGGCCAGCGTCAGCGGCAGGCGCAAAGTCATGCGCGTGCCCTTGCCGGTGGACGAGCGGACATGCACCGAGCCGCCGATCTTCTTGATATTGGACAGCACCACGTCCATGCCGACGCCGCGGCCAGAGAGATCGCTGACTTCCGAAGCGGTCGAGAAGCCCGGCGCAAAGATCAACTGGTCGATCTGCTCATCGGTCGGATTGGTCTCGGGGGCTACAATGCCCTTGTCGCGTGCCACCTGCAGCACGCGCTCGCGATTGATCCCGGCGCCATCATCCTCGACGATGATCAGGATATTGCCACCAGCCTGTTCGGCCGAGAGGCGGATCGTGCCCGTGTCGGACTTGCCCTTGGCCAGACGCTTTTCCGTGCTCTCGATGCCATGGTCGGCCGAATTGCGGATCATGTGGGTCAGCGGATCGCTGAGCTGCTCGATGATCGTCTTGTCGATTTCGGTATTCTCACCGATCGTCTCGAGCTTGATCTTCTTGCCGGTCTTGCTGGCCAGCTCGCGCACCAGGCGCGGCATGCGGCTGAAGACGGATTTGACCGGCTGGGCGCGGATCGCCATCACCGAATCCTGTAGGCCGCGCGTCGTCTGCGCCAGGACTTCAAGGCCACGCACCAGCTCGGTATAGCGGGCACGCAGGGTCTCATCCATTTGCTGGGTCAGCATGGACTGGGTGATGACCAGCTCGCCCACCATGTTGACCACGCGGTCGACCTTGTCGAGATCGACACGGATCGACTGCACGCCGACATTGGCCTTGCCGCCATGATCCTCGCCGTCGCTGCTCGCAGCTGGCGCTGCCGCTTTGGGCGGCGCGACCGGCTTTGCCTTGGCAACCGGCGTTGGCGCAATCGATGCGGCCAGTTCGGCAAAGCTCAGGCCCGGCGCCTCTTCAAACGTGTCATCCTCGGCAGCCTCGGCCGGGGCAACCGCCGCCGGGACTACAACCGGCTCGGCCGCAGGCGCGACGATCACATCGGTGTCGAGCTTGAAGTCGAGCAGGTCGGAGACCTCGTCATCGGCCAAAGCCAGGAGGTCCGACGGATCAGGCTCGGCAGCGGCCAGCGGCTTGGCCGGCGCAGCCTGCTTGTTCACCGGCGCGGCGAACCCGGCGCCAGCTTGGGCAATGGCAATGTCGCAATCGCCATCGACGAATTCGAAGACTTCCCGGATCTGGGCCTCAGTCAGCGTTTCCGAAACCAGCGTGATTTCCCAGGAGCAATAGACCGCAAAGGGCTCGAATTCGGCCAGCGAGGGCATCTCGCTCATAACCGGACGAACCTGCATTTCACCCAGCGCCGCCAGTTCACGGAACAGCAGCAGAGGATCATTGGCGCGGGCATACAGCGCGGTGTGCGGCGTGAAGTGGATTTCCCACTGGCCGGCAACAGCCTCCATGGGCGGCGCATCGAATGCGTCATCGGCATCGTCAAGATCAAGGCTGTCGAGGTCAAAGCCGTCGGCCGCATCTTCGGCGCCGCCGAGATTGACCATGACCGGGGTGAATTCGAGATCGAATTCTTCCATCGGCTCGCCGCCTGCGTCGTCGTCGGCGCGATCGCCCCGCGCCAGCGCGTCGAAGCGTTCCTTTTCTTCCTGACCATAGTCGGCCGGCAAGGCCTCGCCGGTCTGGGCAGCCTTCACATAGTCCGCAACGATGTCATTGGCGCGGATGCAAAGCGTCACCACGTCATCGCTCATCTCGACCCGGCCATCGCGCACATAGTCGAGCAGCGTCTCATAGGCATGGGCAAAGCCAACCAGCGCCGAAAAGCCGAAGGCTCCGGCGCCGCCCTTGACCGAATGGATGGCACGGAACACCGCATTGAGACGATCGGCGTCCCGTTCACCTGCCTCGATAGCCGCAAACTGCTCTTCCATTTCGGTGAGCAGTTCCGAACATTCGTCGAAATAGGTGGCTTTGAAGTCGTCGAGATCGCTCATGCAAACACGCAAAACCCTTCTGGGTCAGTACAACTATAGAAAACTCAATGCACGACGCGGTGGATGACCGAGATCAGCTTTTCGGGGTCGAAGGGCTTGACGATCCAGCCGGTGCCGCCGGCGGCCTTGCCCTGGTCGCGCTTGTCCTGGCTGGTTTCCGTGGTCAGGATCAGGATGGGCAGGCTCTGGTGGTTGCCCGTCGCCCGCACATGCTTGATGAACTCGATACCGTCCATCACCGGCATGTTGATGTCGGTGATCACCACATCCACCTGCTGGCTCTTGAGCACGTCGAGCCCCTGCTGGCCGTCTTCGGCCTGCAACACCTCGAAGCCCGCGTTGCTCAGCGTATGGTGCAGCATGGCGAGGATCGTCCTCGAATCATCCACCGTTAGTACGCGCAAACTCGTCATCCTCTCATCATCCCTGCAAACTGGGCGTCCAGACCCAGCCGGCCGATCGCAGACGTCATCGCTGCGCTCGGCTGCTCTATGGCAAATTCGAAATTGTTCTTTCGGGCGGTTTCTGCCGCGCTGATCAGCATGAACAGCGCATTGGTTGAAACGCGCTCCACGGCATCTGCCGTCACGCTGACTGGGCCTTCCTCGATCGCGTCGATCAGGCCGTCGCGAATGGCGTCCAGCGAATCGAGATCGACGATCGCCGGCAAAGCGACAGTTGTTTTGGCCGAGCTGACCATTTGCAATGCATGCCCCAAGGAGTTTTCTCCGGTCGCCAGTCTCCACGGGAACGGTTTAAGAAGTGCTAACCCTGTTGAACCGGCTCAATACTTCTCTGCGTTCCTGCGGCGGAAACATTGTCGCAGTTGCTAGCAAACAAGTTCGTGCGGAGCCTGTGCCCTCTTGCGGTGAGACCCATGCCGGGGTTACCCCAAGCGCAAACAAGGATCGGACTGCGCCCATGACCACTTCCATCGCCCTGACCGGCATTGCCCGCGACCTGGCTGCCCGCGCCGATGCCGGCAAGCCGATCCGGGTCGGTGTCATCGGCTCGGGCGAAATGGGTACCGATCTGGTGACGCAAATGTCGCTGATGAAGGGCGTGGAAATGGCGGCCATCGCCACCCGCCGCCCGCATACCGCGTTCGACGCGATCAGGATCGCCTATGGCGATGACAGCATGGGCCGCGAGGCCGACAGCCCGTCCCGGGCCGAGGCCGCCATTGCCGACGGCAAGATCGCCATCACCTCGGCCGAGACCCTGGTCACCACCGGCAATATCGATGTCGTTATCGACGCTACCGGCAAGCCCGGCGTCGCCGCCGACTACGATCTCACCGCCATGGAGCATGGCAAGCATGTTGTGATGATGAATGTCGAGGCCGACGTCACAATCGGCCCCTATCTCAAGGCCCAGGCCGACCGGCTCGGCGTCGTCTATTCGGTGGGTGCTGGCGACGAGCCCTCATCCTGCATGGAACTGATCGAATTTGTCTCGGCGTTGGGCCTGCCCATCGTCGCCGCCGGCAAGGGCAAGAACAATCCGCTCAAACACGATGCCGTGCCTGACGACTATCGCGAAGAAGCCAACCGCCGGAACATGAACCCGCGCATGCTGGTAGAATTCGTCGATGGCAGCAAGACCGCCGTCGAGATGTGCGCCATCGCCAATGCCACTGGCCTGACGCCCGACATCCCGGGCATGCACGGTCCCAAGGCCGATCGCGACGACATGGCCAAGGTGTTGATCCCGAAAGAAGACGGCGGCATCCTCAATGGCTTAGGCGTCGTCGATTACACCATCGGCAAGGGCGTCGCGCCGGGCGTCTTCGTCATCGTCAAGGCAGAGCACCCCCGCATCATCGAGCGCATGGACGATCTGCACATCGGCCATGGACCCTATTACAGTTTCTTCCGCCCCTACCACCTGACGAGCCTCGAAGTGCCGCTGACCGCCGCGCGCATCATGCTCTATGGCAGGCCCGACATGGTGCCCCTGCCCCGACCCGTGGCCGAAGTCTGCGCCGTCGCCAAGCGCGATCTTTTGCCCGGCGAAGCGCTCGATGCAATCGGCGAAACCTGCTATCGCTCCTATGCCATGGCCGTCACAGACAGCCGCGCCGCCGGCGCCGTCCCCGTTGGCCTCCTCGAAGGGGGCAAGGTGACCGCTCCGATCAAAAAGGGCGAACTGCTGACAACGGCCAATAGCCAGCCCGACACCTCCACCCGCCTCTTCGCCCTGCGCCAGGAACAGGACAGAATGCTTGGCCTCTAGAGGTCGATTTCCTGCCTGAGCGGCAACGGATAGCGCCGCTTGGGCGGTAGCCGGTGCAACACGATGCCCAGGACCACTAGAGTAAGGCACGCCATGAACAGCACGGCAAACAGCGTTACTGCCTCCACCGGTCCCGGATAGACCAGCAACGGCACGGCCGCCGCCGGCGGATGCGTGACCCGCAGCACCAGCATGACCAGCATTGTCAGACCAACGCAGATCGTTGCCACCCACCATGGCTCCGGACCGAACAGCAGGGCACCCGTGGCAACCACGGTCCCGATCAGATAGCCGGCAAAGATATTGATCGGCTGGGCGCCCGCGCTTTCCGGCTGGCCAAAGATCAGCATAGCCGTCGGTCCCAGTGGCGCCAGCAACAGCGGAAGCCCTGTAGCGGCCGCCAATCCACCGATCACCGTCACGCCGGCCGCCGTGGCCGATGCTGACTTGGCATGCACGCGCCAATCCTTGCGGGGTTCGTGACGCGTAAGGAAGCGGGCAATAAGATGGTGCATGAAGGTCGGTCCGATGAGGCGGCGATCTATAGTCCCGCTCATGCCAGCTGAAAAGCCAAAATGCCGCAGGTCTATTTCCTGCCACATTCTCCCTTTGCTTATGCGTGTGTTTTCAATGCCATGTTCTTTTATCCCGGAGCCATAATGCATTACGCCCTCGTCCTGGCGACCCTCGCCGTGCTGTCACCCCTGCCCGCCCTGGCGCAGGACAAGAGCGATACCAAGCCCCCCAAATTGCCCGAGACCTGCCAGGAACTGTCCGGGGAATTGGGCAACACGCTGGAACTGAGCCCGCAGAGCGTGGTGGAAGAGACCGGGAGCGGCTGCACCATCTCCAATTTCCATGTCTCCTTCGGTGTCATGGACCGCTTCCATGTCGAGAAGGCCACCCTGTCTGCATCCGATCTTTTTGGCAGCTTTGCCGAGCAACGCCTGCCAGAAGAACTCGACCTCCAACTCGATCAGGTCATCACGGCGCCCGACACCGGCAGCCCCCAGACGGACTATATGATCGAGGCCATGAACGAGCCGATGGACATCCATCTTGCCTATCGCTGGGATCGCGAGGAGCAGACCGTTGAACTGGCTGATTTCAGCGTCTCGGCCCAAGGCATCGGCGGCGTCCGATTTGGTGGCCGCTTCTCCGACCTTGAACTGGATCCGGCAAAACTCGCCGATGCCACCACGTTGCCCACCCGTATCGACCAGCTTGTGATCGAAATCGACAACGCCCGCTATCTGAGCGCGATGGTCGTACCGATCGTCATCGGCAGCCTGCCCTATGACGAAGACCCACGGGCCTCCGTCGCCAACTACATCGCCGCCGCGACAGCCTTCATCAATTCCGTGCCCTCCGACACCATGGAGGATGATTCCAAAGCCGCTCTCGTCACCTTCGTCGAAGGTTTCCCGCGCATCCGCGGCGATTACACTCTCGATATCCGCGCCGAGCCTGGTCTCGGCTTCGAGGATCTTGATGTCGATGACCCGGCCGAACTGGCAGGCCTGCTGCCCCGCATCAAGGCTGAAGCCAGTTATACACCCGATGAACCTTGATCCCGGCCATCGCCTCCATTAAATCCTGACTAAACTATTCAGGAAAAAGAAATGTCCGAAATCACCGATCCCCGTGCCCCGCAACGTGTCCGCCATGAAACGCGGATGCGCCTGCTCGAAGTCGTCAGCGTCACGGACATTACCCCTCTGATGCGCCGCATTCGTCTCACGGGCGATATGGAAGGCTTTGCCTCGGCCGGTCATGCCGACCATATCAAGGCCTTCTTTTTCCCTGATGGTGTCGAGCCCAAGCTCGCCCCGATCGGCGAACGCGGTGCCGAATTTGCACCCGAGGAAAGGCCGGAGATGCGCGACTATACCCCGCGCTTCTGGAATGTCAGCGAAGGCTGGATCGAGCTTGACTTCGTCCTGCATGGCGATGGCCCTGCCTCAGGCTGGGCCGCCCGGGTCAAGACGGGCGACAAGCTGGTCATCGGCGGTCCGCGCGGTTCGCTCGTCGTGCCCGCCGCCTTCGACTGGTACCTGCTGGCCGGCGACGAAACCGCGCTCCCCGCCCTTGGCCGCCGCATCGAGGAACTCCCCGTCGGCAGCCAGGTAATAGCCTTCATCGAAGTCGACAATGCAGCCGAGGAGCAGCGCTTCGAGACCGCGACCAACCTCTCGCTCACCTACCTGCATCGCAATGGCCAGGCCGCCGGAACGACCAGCCTCATCGCCGACGCCATCAAGGCCGCCACCCTGCCCCAAGGCGTGGCCTATGCCTATATCGCCGGCGAAAGCGCCATGAGCAAAGCGGTCCGCGCTCACCTGACCGATGAGCGCGGTTTCAATCCCGAATATGTCAAGGCTGCCGGTTACTGGCTGCTCGGCACCGCCGACGCCCACGAACCGCACTGAGGCAATTGGTGGCGATCAGCCCTTGATCGCCACCTTGCCCTTGCGGCCCGGCTCGTCGCTGGCCTTGGCCGCGTCTCGCGCCTGATCGATGCCATAGACACCATCCACTTCGAGCTTCAGCGTGCCCTTGGCCGCGGACTGCACCAACTCGCCGATCATCTGGCCGATGACCTCGCGCGGGAAATTGTTCTGTGCGCCCCAGAAGCCGCGCAACACGGCCTGCTTGAACAGGATGGCATTGGACGAAAGCGCGATCTTTTGACCTGAAAGATTACCGAAAGACACCACTTCGCTGCGCGGCGCCATGACGCTGAGCAAAGCTTCCGGGCCGTCGCCACCGATCGAATCCAGCCCACGCACGATCGGCGCATCCTTGGCGATGGAAGCGACCTTGTCGCGCCAATCCTCGGCGCTGGTCGAAATTACATTGCCAATGCCCAGCGCCGCCATTTCGGCCACGCCCGCGTCGCGCCGCACCAAGTTGATGACATTGACACCCGCCTCGCCGGCAAAGTGATTGAGCAGCTTGCCCACCGCGCCATTGGCGGCATTCTGGATGATCCACTCGCCTTTGCCGACCTTGAGATCTGCGAGGATCATCTTGGCGCTCAGCGGCATGGAAATCAGCTGGCTGGCCGTTGCATCGTCAATGCTGTCCGGCACCGCGATACTGCTGGCGGCATTGACCAGATAATATTCGGCCCAGGTTGCATTGGCGCCACCCATGACGCGCTGTCCAACCTTGAGATTCTCGACACCCTCACCCAGCGCATCGACCACGCCCACCGCTTCGGTGCCAGGCACCGAGGGCAGTTCCGGCTTGATGCCATAGACACCCTTGACCGTCATCAGGTCGTGATTGTGGATCGGCGACAGCACCATGCGCACGCGGACCTGGCCCGGACCCGGCTGCGGCAGATCACGCTCCACCATCTCGAGCACTTCGCTCGCTTTGCCGAAACGGGAATAGCTGACACTACGCATGACCTTACCTCTTGTCTGTTGAGCGCCTCATATGGGCTTCCTCCGGCGCCCTTTCAACGTAGTTTTACGATGAACAGACTGTCCGGACCTCGCAGAATGACCTTTTGTCGCAGCCCCAATTCGGTCTAAACCACTTGGCAGATTTTAGAGATTTCCAACCAGGACGCTTGCCCCATGAAGACTTTGCTCGCCGCCGCCACTGCCGCAATCCTGCTCGCCACGCCTGCCTTCGCTGATGGCAAGATCTATGTGCAATTGCCCGATCTCACCGCCTATAGTGGCGCAGACGCGGAGGCCTTCCTGACTCGGGTCATTACTGCCAATATCATCTCCTCCAATTGCGAAGGCTATGGCGTGACCGAGGAAGACTGGTCACTGCTGACTGACTCGGCCGATCTTCTGGCCTATGGCCAGCTCAAGCTTTCTACCGACGACTATGACGATCTCTACTACAAGCCGGCCTTCGACCTGCTCGACGAAGCGACCAGTTGCGAAGCAAATGGCCCCGATGTCGAAACCGTGCTCGCTGAACTGGTCGATCTTGGCGGCTCGCGCGAGGCTCTGCCCGATCAGGAAGCGGCCTACACCGAATGGCGCGCCTTTATGGACAAGCTGCAGGCCGAAGCCGATGCTGCCCCCGCCACCGGAAAGACCAAAGCGAAATGAACCTGATCGCCGTCATCCTCGTGGCAGCCGTTGCGCTGCTCCACCTCTACATCATGATCCTCGAGATGTTTCTGTGGACCGGCCCGCGCGGCCAGAAGGCCTTTGGCCTGACGGCGGATTTTGCGCGGCAGACCAAGGCGCTGGCGGCCAATCAGGGCCTCTATAACGGCTTCCTGGCCGCCGGCCTGATCTGGGCGATCCTGCATCCACAGCCACAATTTGGCTGGCAGGTCGCCGTCTTCTTCCTCACCTGCGTGGCCGTCGCCGGCATCTATGGCGCGGCCACCGCCAGCCGGAAGATCCTGTTCATCCAGACTCTCCCGGCCGTCATTGCGCTGGCAGCGGTGATCCTGCTGCCGGTTTAGCCCGCCAGCGCCGCCAGCACCCGCACCCAGCTCCGAATGCCGCGGTGATAGCTCTCGAGATCATATTTCTCGTTGGGCGAATGGATCTGGTCATCGACATGGGCAAAGCCGATCAACAGCGTATCTAGGCCCAGGATGCGCTTGAAATCACCGGCGACGGGAATGGACCCACCCGAGCCGGTGATCACCGCCGGCTTTCCCCATTCCTCGGACAGGCCAGCCAGCGCCTGGCGGAGCTGGACGCCATCGTCCGGCACCGTAATGGCGGGCGAACCACCATGCTCATGGAAGGTGACCGTGCAATCGCTCGGCACCAGCGCCTCGACATGTTTACGGAAGGCCGCGCGGATCTTTTCCGGCTGCATGCCCGACACCAGGCGGAACGAAATCTTGGCGCTTGCCTTGGCCGGAATAACCGTCTTGAAGCCGTCCCCGGTATAGCCGCCGATCATGCCATTGATCTCGCAGGTCGGCCGCGCCCACAGCATTTCCAGCACCGACCGGCTCTGCTCGCCCGCCGGCACCGACAGCCCGGCCTCCCCAAGGAACGCCTTTTCGTCAAAGCCGAGACCCGCCCACTGCGCCTTCAGCTCGGGCGAGATTTCCGCCACATCGTCGTAAAAGCCCGGCAGCGTCACCGAACCATCCGGCGCCCGCAGGCTGGCGATGATTTCGGCCAGCACCTGGTTGGGATTGCGCGCCGCATTGCCGAACATGCCGGAATGAAGATCCTTGTTGGCGCAGGAAATCTCGATCTCTTCGGCCACGAGACCGCGCAGCATGGTGGTGATCGACGGCGTCTGCCGGTCCCACATATCGGTGTCGCAGACCAGCGCGATATCGGCTGCGCCGAGCTCCTCGCGATTGCCTTCCATGAAAGGCGGCAGGTTCTTGCCACCGCTTTCCTCTTCGCCCTCCAGCATGAAGCTGACCTTGACCGGCAGCGACCCCGTCGTGGTCTTCCAGGCGCGGCAGGCCTCGATAAAGGTCAGCATCTGCCCCTTGTCGTCTGAAGCGCCGCGCGCCACGATGATCTTCCGGCCATTGGCATCGGTCTTGAGCTGCGGCTCGAACGGGTCCGAATGCCAGAGCTCGACCGGGTCGACCGGCTGCACGTCGTAATGGGCATAAAACAACACATGCGGCCCGTCCTGCTCGGGCCCATGCGCCACCACCACCGGATGGCCCGGCGTCGCCCGCGCCGCTGCATCGAAACCCAAACCCGACAGCTCGCCCACGATCCAGTCCGCTGCCTTCCGGCATTCCTCCGCATAGGCTGGGTCGGTCGAGATGGACTTGATGCGCAACAGCGCATAGAGCCGTTCAAGGCTGTGTTCGAGCCCGGCATCCACGCTGGCGAGAACGGCTTCGATCTG
Organism: uncultured Devosia sp.; assembly: GCF_963517015.1. Lineage (NCBI taxonomy): Bacteria > Pseudomonadati > Pseudomonadota > Alphaproteobacteria > Hyphomicrobiales > Devosiaceae > Devosia > uncultured Devosia sp. The sequence goes on along the minus strand of NZ_CAUQDV010000001.1, from coordinate 593,883 downwards.
GTTGGTCATAGGCAAACTCCTTTGCCCTACCCTCATCAAATGCCGGCGCCGCTGTCCAGCACAAGCGCGCCGCCAATATTGTAATACTTTTGGTCCCATGCTTAGGTCGGACCCAACAAAGGGGGGCCCATGGCCGCGCGCAACGACCAGGACAGCACGAGGTCCGATCTCATCGCCTCGATTGCCGGGCGCATTCCCGCGCGCAATCTCCATTCGCTGGTGCTGGGCCAATTGGGCGCCGCCATCGTGCGCGGCGACTATCCCGAGGGCGCCATCCTGCCCTCCGATACCGAATTGCTCGCCCGCTTCTCGGTTTCCCGCACCGTGCTGCGCGAGGCGCTCAAAACCCTTGCCGCCAAGGGCATGATCGAGGCTCGCGCCCGCATCGGCACCCGCGTCCTGCCGCGCCAGCGCTGGAATCTCTTCGACGCGGATGTCCTCGCCTGGCATTTCGAAGCCGGACCCGATGTCGACTTCCTGCGCAGCGTCGCCGAAGTACGCATCGGCATCGAACTCGAATCCGCCGCCCTTGCCGCGCAACGTCGCAGCGATGTCCAGGCCGACCACCTCGTTGCCCTGGCTGACGCCATGGGCGAAGCCACCAGCGCCGAAGAATTCGCCCGGGCAGACCTCGCCTTCCACCGCGCCGTCGCCGAGGCCGCCAGCAATCCCTTCATGGCCTCGATCAGCGCTCTGGTGGAAGTGGCGCTGACGGCCGTCTTCACCATCAGCTCGCCGGTTGCCAACAAGGCCAAGCTCGAAGAAACCGCCGCCAACCACGGCGCCATCGCCCAGGCCATCCGCGCCCAGAACACCGACGCCGCCCGCGACGCCATGCGCGCCGTGATCAGTGAAGGCTTTTCCAGATCGGCAGAAAAACTCGGCCAGCAAACCGCTTGAACAGAAATCGAATTGGTGGAGCTGAGCGGGATCGAACCGCTGACCTCGTCATTGCGAACGACGCGCTCTCCCAACTGAGCTACAGCCCCTCTCCGACGCTCCAAGATATGGAGCCGATTACCGGCCGCGGCAAGGGGCATCGCGGTCGCAGGGTCAGACGAGGCCCTGCGCGATGAGGCTCTGCGCCGTGGCCGCTGCCGCTTCTGCTGTCGGGATCAGCGCCCGGCCGAGCCGCTCGGGCCCGCGGCGACCGTCGACCTGCTTCATCACGCCAATTTCCGGCAGCACTTCGCGCACATCGCGATCAAACAGCGCCACCAGCCGGATCAGCCAATTGGGCACTTCCAGCGTCGGAATGCGGCGATCAGGGAAGGCCGGGCGCAACATCCGGCCGATGTCCTTCATCCAGTAATTGCCTTCCGAGGCCACGCAGCGCTCGCCGCCGGCAGCCGGATTGGTAAGGGCATCCACATGAAGCGCCGCCACATCGCGCACATCCACCATGCCGAAGGCCAGTTTCGGCATGGCGGGCAGACGGCCGTCGAGCAGCCGCCGCACCATGGTTGCCGAAGTACCCGGATCCTCGTCAAGCAGCGGGCCGAGGATGACCGACGGATTGATCACCGCCAGGTCTTTGTGCCGGCCCGCCCCATCCATCAGCCGCCAGGCCTCGCGTTCGGCCAAGGTCTTGGAGGCGGCATAGGCGCCGGTCTTTGCGCTGTCGGGATTGCTCCAGTCGGCCTCGGTAAAAGCGCGGGACACTTCATCATGGCCATATTGGATCGCTGCGATCGACGACGTCAGAACCACCCGCTCCACTCTGGCCGCAAGTGCCGCCTCCACCGCTCGTCGCGTGCCGTCCACCGCTGGACGGATCAACTCCTCGGGGTCCTTCGGCGTCTCCAGCACGAAGGGTGAGGCAGTGTGCATGAGATAGCGCACATCCGCCATGGCCTCGGCCCAGCCACTATCTTTGAGCAGGTCCAGCGCCACGAATTCGAGACGGCTGATGTCGCCACCGGCCCTGGCCAAGGTGGCGCGCACCTTGTCGGCTCTGTCGAGACTGCGAATGCTGCCCCGCACCAGATAGCCCGCCTGAAGCAATTGCAGCGCCACATGGCCGCCCAAAAAACCGGAAATGCCAGTAACGAGAACGCGGTCTGCCATGCTGAACTCCTATGCCAAGACCAAGATCTAGGAAGTCGGGATGTTCCTTTCCAGCGCCCATACGAAAACGCCGCCTGTTCTGCGGTTATCGATAGGCACAGGCGGACCCCGAGACCAGTTGAGCCTCTGAGTGAATAAATAGTGAGGCGCAACTGGCCTCGGGGTAACCGATTTTACGCAGGGTATCGGGCGGCCGCCTATCGCTCGCAGGACAACAGGCCCGATCCTCAACGCGCGGCGAGCTACGATCTGGCTCCCACGTTCGGCTCCCATCCCGGCCACTGGTCGCTGCAGCGCCGCCTGTATCCCGGGTGGACGGGAACAGTATGCCCAAGCTTTTTGGCAGGGGGATAACTCTTCCGTAAGTTCAACTAATCTGGTTGCCCGCCAATGCTTTGCACGGCCTTGGCACCGGCCGAAATCGCCCGCGCCAGCGCAGCGGCCTCGCCCATTCCCGACAGATGGGCCGCAATGAAGCCGGCGGCAAAGGCATCGCCAGCGCCGGTCGTGTCAACCACCGCGACCACTTCCGCCGGCAGCGCAACCCGGGCGCCATCACGGCCACCAATCGCTGCACCGGCCCCGCCGCGCTTGATGATGACGAGGTCGTAGTGGGCGCCCAGCGCCTGCATCTGTGCGACAGGACCTGTAACGCCGGTGAGCGTCTCGGCCTCGCTCTCATTGGCGAAGATCGCCGTGGCGCCACGTGTCCAGTCGAGAAAATTGGCCGGCCCGACCTCGGCCAGAAAGCCGACCGAGGCCGGATCGACAGCCACGGCGATATTGCGTGCGCGGGCCGCCGCAAACAGGGCCTGCACCGCAGCGCGCGGGCCTGGCTCGAACAGGCTATAGCCCGAGACCATGACCATGCCGACCGCATCGAGCAGGCTCTCGTCGAGGTCGTCGTTGCAAAGGTTCAGGTTCGCCCCGCGATCGGTCAGGAAACTCCGCTCACCATCGGGATCGACAATGGTGACGAGCACACCCGAAGGCTGCTCCTTGTCTCCCGCCAGCACCGGCACCACGCCCTGGCCGCGGAAATAATTCTCGCACGCAGGCTTGTCATCGGCGCCAACGCGGGCGGCAAACAGAACGTCCGCACCCATGGCGCCCAGCCACACGGCCTGGTTGGCGCCAGAGCCACCGGGCCGGCTGCGCACCTTGGCGCGCCGGTCACTTCCCTTGATGATCGGCCCTTCCGGCATGACGATGACATCGGTCATCACATCGCCGACAACGAGAACCCTCTGGCTCATGCGCGGCCGGCGACCGGTTTGGCGGTGCGGTCTGCCAGTGCCACGGCGATCTGTGCGGCGACCTTGGCGTTGTTTTCCACCAGGGCGATATTGGCCACCAGCGACTTGCCTTCGGTCAGCTCGAAAATCCGGTTAAGCAGGAATGGCGTCAGTGCCTTGCGCGACACGCCTTCCTGTTCGGCGCCACGGATCGCTTCGGCAATGCGCGCCTCGATGGCCGCCGGGTCGAGCGCATCGCCTTCGGGGATCGGATTGGCGACCAGCACCCCGCCCATGCCCAGGTCCGCCTGCGTGGCGACGACCCTGGCGATGTCGGCAGCATGGTCGAAACGGTGATCGACCTTGTGCCCGCTCTGGCGCGCCCAGAAGGCCGGGAAGTCCTCTGTGCCATAGCCCAGCACCGGCACGCCATTGGTCTCGAGCACTTCCAGCGTCTTGGCAATATCGAGGATCGACTTGGCGCCGGCGCAGACCACGCAGACCGGCGTGCGGCTCAGCTCTTCGAGATCTGCAGAAATGTCGAACGTATCCTCGGCCCCACGATGCACGCCACCGATGCCGCCCGTGGCAAAGACAGCAATGCCGGCCAGCGCCGCGATCTGCATGGTCGTCGCCACGGTCGTGCCGGCAATCTCGCCCTTGACCAGCAGCGACGAGACATCGCGCCGGCTGGCCTTGGCGGCCGTACCGCCGGTCTGCGCCAGGCGTTCGAGGTCTTCGCCGGAGACACCAACGCAGAAACGGCCATCCATGATCGCGATCGTCGCCGGCACGGCGCCATTGTCTCGGATCACCTTCTCCACATTGGTCGCCATTTCCAGATTCTGCGGATAGGGCATGCCGTGGGTGATGATGGTCGATTCCAGCGCCACCACCGGCTTGCCCTCGGCCAGGGCCTTCTTCACTTCGGGGCTGACGGACAGATAGGCCTTGGCGCTCATTGCTTCACTCGCTTGAAATTGGTTGACAGGCCGTTCCGGCCCCATTTGGGCGGGTTTTGCGCTCTCTTGCGGCAATGCGTCAAGCCTTAAGAAAACTTGCCCTCTGCCGCTTGTCCCATGGAAATTTTGCCTCTAGTTTGCCTGCTGAAACGCCAGCGTGGAAAGGGCACTTCGCTGCAGACCATACCTGTTGATCGCGCCCCTCGTGCCGATCGATACGCGTCCCGCACCGGGGCACAGTCGGCCGCTCTGCCCAGCGCTTATCAGCGCTCTATACCCGTATCAGGAATTCAGGACCGTCCAGCCGCGGGCACTCCAAGATGAGCGCCGGGCCAGTGACCGCCCGCGCTTCCCGCGCATCCAAATGCCGTCCCGACCATTCGGGCAGCTGAAGACACCAAACCACCCATCAGGAGCATCAGATGAAGCAGTCGCTCGCCCTTGCCATCGGCGCCCTTTTTGTCGCCAGCCCCGTGCTGGCCCAGGAAGAACCGGTTCTCAACGTTTATAACTGGTCCGACTATATTGCTGCCGACACCATCGCCAATTTCGAGGCGGAGACCGGCATCAAGGTCAACTACGACGTCTATGACAACAACGAGATCGTCGATGCCAAGCTCCTGGCCGGCTCCTCGGGCTATGACCTCGTCGTCCCCTCGGGCAATTTCCTCGAACGCCAGATCATGGCCGGCCTGATCCTGCCTCTCGACAAGGCCCAGCTGCCCAACTTCTCCAATCTCGATCCCAACGCCCTGGCCACCGCCGCCATTGTCGACCCCGACAATGCCCATGGCATTCCCTATATGCAGAACACCATCGGCCTCGGCTACAATGTCGCCAAGGTTGCAGAAGCACTCGGCACCGATGAGCCGCCCACCAGCTGGGACCTGCTGTTTGACCCTGAAACCGTCGCCAAGCTCGCCTCCTGCGGCGTGGCTGTGATGGACAGCCCCTCCGAAGTCGTCGGCACCGCCCTTCACATTCTGGGCCTCGATGCCAATTCGGAAAGCGAAGAGGACCTCGCCAAGGCCGAAGAACTGCTCAACGCCATCAAGCCGTCGGTGCGCTACTTCCATTCGTCCCAATATATCGACGACCTGGGCAACGGCGAAATCTGCGTTGCCATGGGCTATTCGGGCGACATGTTCATCGCCGCCGATGCCGCAGCCGAAGGCACCGAAGTGGCCTATCTGATCCCCGAGGAAGGCGCCCCGACCCTCTATGACTTCATGGCCATTCCGGTCGATGCCCCGCATCCGGAAAACGCCCACAAGTTCATCAATTACATCCTCGAACCCGAAGTCGTGGCGGCCATTTCCAATACGGTCTTCTACGCCAACCCGAACCCGGCCTCGCTGGAATTCGTCGATGCCGAGGTCAAGGACAATCCGTCGATCTATCCGTCCGAGGAAACCCTCGCCAAGGGCTTCACCATGAAGGCTCACTCGCCCGAATATGAAGAGGTCCTGACCCGCACCTGGACCCGTATCAAGACCGGCCAGTAAAACTTGCGAAAAGGGGTGGCCTTGGCTGCCCCTTTTCCTTATGGGATGCCCCAATTCACGGAGGTTTCCGGCCCAGAGTCGGAAACAAGATAAAACTGCGGCAGATGACCGCTGATCTAGAGTAGAACGCCATGGCAAAGAAGCCCCAGATTGCCGCCGACACCCGCCCATGGCGTGACCCCTCAGCCAAGCCCTTTGTGCGCATCCGCAATGTCACCAAGAAATTCGGTGACGTTTCAGCCGTCTGGGATGTCTCGCTCGACATCTACAAGTCCGAACTCTTCTGCCTTCTGGGCGGTTCGGGCTCGGGCAAGTCGACCCTGCTGCGCATGCTGGCCGGCTTCGAGACCCCGACCTCCGGCACCATCGAGATCGACGGCCAGGACATGACCCAGGTCGCGCCCTACAATCGCCCCGTCAACATGATGTTCCAGTCCTATGCGCTCTTCCCGCATATGACCGTCGAGCAGAATGTCGCCTATGGCCTCAAGCGCGATGGCCTGCCCAAGGCCGAGATCACCGCCCGCGTCGCCGAACTGCTGACCCTGGTCAAGCTGCAGGACTATGGCGCCCGCAAGCCGCACCAGCTCTCCGGCGGCCAGCGCCAGCGCGTCGCCCTTGCCCGCGCCCTCGCCAAGCGCCCCAAGCTTTTGCTCCTCGACGAGCCGCTCGGCGCGCTCGACAAGAAGCTGCGCGAGGAAACCCAGTTCGAACTGGTCAAGATCCAGGAAACCCTGGGCGTCACCTTCATCGTCGTGACCCACGATCAGGAAGAGGCCATGTCGCTGGCCACCCGTATCGGCGTGATGAACCAGGGTGAGATCGCCATGATCGGCGAGCCCACCGACATCTATGAATTCCCCAATTCCAAGTTCGTCGCCGGCTTCATCGGCTCGGTCAACATGGTCGAGGGCCGCGTTACCGAGGACGAGCCAGGCCATATCCGCATTCATTCGGCAGAACTCGGCTGCGACATCTATGTCGGCCACGGCGTCGATTGCGCCCCCGACCAGATCCTGTGGTGGGCCATCCGCCCCGAAAAGGTCCTGCTCAGCCGCGACAAGCCGGCCGACAAGTTCGGCGCCAATGTCACCAAGGGCATGGTCGAGGATATCGGCTATCTCGGCGACATGAGCGTCTATCAGGTGCTGCTCGAAAGCGGCAAACGCCTGCGCGTCACCCAGACCAACACCATGCGCGGCAATCCCGATTCCATCACCTGGGATGAAGAAGTCTATGTCACCTGGGGTGACAGCTCCGGCTCGGTGCTGACCGTATGACCGCGCAACACGATCCCTCCTTTCCGCCCCCGCGGCGGCTCAAGCCCTGGAAGGCCGTCGAGCGCGGCCTCGCCAGGGTCGGCATTTCCGGCAAGGCCCTGGTGCTGATCGCCCCGGTCGCGTGGCTGCTGGTCTTCTTCGTCATTCCGCTAGCCGTGGTGTTTGGCATTTCGCTGGCCACCAAGCAGTTCGGCCGCCCGCCCTATTCCCCGCTGCTGACCAGCGAGGAAGGCACGGTGCAGCTGACCCTGCACCTCAACAACTACATCCGCCTCTTCAGCGACAATCTCTATGTCGCCGCCTATCTCAGCTCCCTGCGCATTGCCGCCATCGCCACCGTGATCACCCTGATCATCGGCTATCCCATGGCCTATGCCATCGCCCGTGCTCCCGATCCGTGGCGCAACGTTCTGCTGATGCTGGTGGTCCTGCCCTTCTTCACCTCATTCCTGTTGCGCATTTACGCCCTCACCGGCTTCATGCGCGGCAATGGCCTGATCAACCAGTTCCTCGGCCTCTTCGGCATCGAGCCGCTGGTGATGATGCAGACCGATTTCGCCGTCTATGTCGGCCTGATCTATTCCTATCTGCCCTTCATGATCCTGCCGCTCTATACGACGCTGGTGAAGCTCGATTCCTCGCTGATCGAAGCCTCGGCCGATCTCGGCTCGCGCCCCTGGCAGACCTTCCTTTCGGTCACCCTGCCGCTGTCCTTTCCAGGCATTCTGGCCGGCTCGCTGCTGGTCTTCATTCCGGCTGTCGGCGAATTCGTCATCCCGGCTCTCCTGGGGGGTCCCGAAACCCTGATGATCGGCCGCGTCTTGTGGGACGAGTTCTTCTCGGCCACCAACTGGCCGCGCGCGGCAGCCGTCGCCGTTGCCATGCTGGCCGTCGTCGTGGTGCCGATCATGCTGCTGCAAAAGGCGCAGAACGCTGTGGTGGAGAAGTAACATGCGGCGTGGCTGGTTCCTCCCCATAACGGCAGCTCTGGGCTTTAGCTTCCTTTATGCCCCGATCATTTCCATGGTGGTCTTCTCCTTCAACGAGAACCGCCTGGTCACCGTCTGGTCGGGCTTCTCGACCAAGTGGTATGGCGAGCTATTCAACGATCCGCAGATGCTGGGCGCCGCCTGGCTGAGCCTGCAGATCGCCGCCATCAGCGCCACCATCGCCCTCGTGCTCGGCACGCTGGCTGCCGTGGCCCTGGTGCGATTCCGCAAGTTCCGCGGCCGTACGCTCTTCTCCGGCATGGTCTCTGCCCCCATGGTCATGCCCGACGTCATCACCGGCCTTTCGCTGCTGCTGCTCTTTGTCGCCATGGAAGGCCTGCTCGGCTGGCCCGCCGGTCGCGGCATGCTGACCATCGTCATCGCCCATTCGACCTTCGCCATGGCCTATATCTGCGTCGTGGTGCAAAGCCGTCTCAGCGATTTCGACCGCAGCGTCGAGGAAGCCGCCATGGACCTCGGCGCCTCGCCCCTGCGCACCTTCTTCGACATCACCCTGCCCATCATCGCCCCGGCGCTGGTCTCGGGCTGGCTCCTGGGCTTCACCCTCTCGCTCGACGACCTAGTCATCGCCAGCTTCGTCTCGGGTCCGGGTTCCTCGACCCTGCCCATGGTGATCTTCTCGAAAGTGCGCCTCGGCGTCTCGCCCGACGTCAACGCCCTCGCCACCATCATCATCGGCATCGTGGCCACTGGCGTCCTGATCGCCACCATCATCCAGCTCCGCTCCATGCCCAAGCGCCGCAAGGCGGGGCGCTAGAAGCCGACTTCTGCCGATCTGCCTGTCATGATAGGCTTCCCGTGTCCATCGGGGAGCCAGCCATGCCCACCAGCACATCTCTGACCATCGATCTGCCTGCAGACGTTCAGGAAAAGCTCGACCAGATCTCCAGCGACACCCGCCGCAGCATCGCTTCACTGGCCGCCGAAGCTATCGCGGCCTATGCCGATCACGAACTCGCACTGATCGAAGAGATCAAGCTGGCGAGGGAAGACATCGCAGCCGGACGACTTATCCCGCACGAGCAGGCGATGGATGAGGTCGAGGCAGTTATCGCCGAAGCAGAAGCCAGGCTGAAGGCCCGGGCATGAACCGAACAGTCCTCTGGTCAAAGCGAGCATTGGACGATCTGAAGAAGCAAGCCAACTTCATCGCGAGGGACAATAGCCAGGCGGCACGGAATATCACCGCCATAATCCGCATGGCAGGAAATTCACTGGGGCGGGCGCCGATCGGGCGGCCCGGCCGTATTCCTGACGCCTATGAAAAGTCCGTGACTGGCCTGCGCTATGTCATTCTGTACGAACTACGCGACAATCCGGACATCTTGGTCATAACGCGTGTCGTCCACACCTCCCGTGACTGGCCGAAGGGGCAATGGCCCGAATAGATCGTGAAGCTTTTGTGACTTTACAGACCGGGCATTCGGGCGCACCATCCTCTCATGTTCAACCAACGTGAAGGAGGTGATCCAGTGTCGAATGAGATTTTGGTGCTCGAAGATGGCTATGGATTTGAGGTGCTGTCTGGGAGTTATTCCGGCTAGCACTCACCTCCTCGGCACTCGAGGCCGATAATACTCAGGAAGGGTCGTCCCGCAGGACGGCCCTTTTTCTTGCGCACTTGACGAAACTCCCCAAGCCATTGATACCGCTGGCCGACAAGTGTGGAGTGAGTGCAGCCATGTCCCCGGCCAATTTCGTCCTGACCCTATCCTGCGCCGACCGGCCTGGCATTGTTGCCGCCATCACCACCGAACTGGCCGCGCTCAATGCCAATATTGCCGAGAGCAACCAGTTCTGGGACCAGGAGACGGGCACTTTCTTCATGCGCCTGGCCTTCACAGCGCCCGAAGGTGTCAATCGCGACGCCATCGAGCGCGCGCTGAAGTCGCCGATCGAGCGCTTCTCGATGAAGACCACGCTGGCCGACCAGAGCCGCAAGAAGCGCGTGGTTATTCTCGTCAGCAAATTCGACCACACCCTGCTGCATCTGCTCTATCAGATCCGTGTCGGCTGGCTCGACGCCGAGGTCGCAGCGATCATTTCCAACCATCCGGACGCGCAAAAGATCGCCGAGGATGCCTCCATCCCCTTCCATCTGCTGCCGGTGACCAAGGACACCAAGGCGAGCCAGGAAGAGCAGGTCCTGGCCCTCGTCAAGCAGAGTGGCGCCGACCTCGTCGTGCTCGCCCGCTACATGCAGGTGCTGAGCGATAATCTGTCGACCCGACTCTTCGGCCAGGTCATCAATATCCATCACTCCTTCCTCCCGAGCTTCAAGGGGGCCAAGCCCTACCACCAGGCCCATGAGCGCGGCGTCAAGATCATCGGTGCCACCGCCCACTACGTGACGCCCGATCTCGACGAAGGCCCGATCATCGAGCAGGACACTGCCCGCGTCACCCATGCCCTCAGCCCCGATGACCTCGTCGCCGCCGGCCGCGACATCGAAAGCCGCGTCCTGGCCCGTGCAGTCAAGCTGCATCTGGAAAATCGCGTGATGCTGAACGGGCGGAAGACCGTGGTGTTTGGGTGAAAGAGTACCCCCACCTAACCTCCCCCTGAAAAGGGCGAGGGATTTGGCTGGTGGGTTTGGCTAGATCGGGACTCAAACTCGATCGGTCCCTCCCCCTATCAGGGGGAGGATAGGAGGGGGTATCCCCTTAGACCGGCAAATCCTCCAGCCGCAGCGAATCCGCCAGGCTCGTCTTGTCCAGCACCGCCCGTGTGGCAAGCGTCACCCGCTCGAACACATGCCGGATTTCACACGCCGCTTCGTCGCGGCAATCCTCGCATTTGCGATAGGCAATCTTGGAAAGGCAGGGCAGCGGCGCGATCGGCCCGTCGATCAGCCGCAACACCTCGCCATACATGATCTCCTCGGGCGCCTTGAGCAGCACATAACCACCGGCCCGGCCGCGCCGGCTGTCGACAAAGCCGGCGCGCTTGAGTTCAAGCAGGATCTGCTCGAGAAACTTCTTGGGAATGGCCTGCTGCCTGGAGATTTCGCCGATCATCATCGACTGCTCCCGCCCGCTGCGAGCCAGAGAAACCAGCGCCCGCAGCGCATATTTGGCTTTTTGCGAAATCATCGACTAACGGCTCACCCCCGACCGCCAATGCCTCGGCGCGGTCGCCCAAACAATATGCGCCCGCCCCTAAATTTTTGACAAGGCTTACACCTTGGGTTCGGGCACGACCGGCGGCACGGTCCCGGCCGGCTTTTCAGCCTCCTCCGCCTCGTCGCTTTCGGGCTCCGGGGCAGGTTCGTCCGGCGCAACGTCGTCTTTGTCAGTCACAGCGTCGTCCTGACCGTCAACGATTGCCACAGGCTCGTCGACGGACGCAGGCACTTCGCTGGACTGTTCAACAACTGGCTCTTCTTCGACCGGCTCCGACACGACTTCGTCCGCCTCGGACGGTGCCTCGCCCACCGCGGGCGTTGCCGCCACGCTCTCAAGCTGCGCGGCCTCCTCGGCTGCCTGTTCAGGGGCTGGCAGAACGATCACAGTCTCCGGACTGGTGGCGGACTCCACCGCCTCGATCACCACCGGATCGTCGGCCAGGGGCTCCACCACATGGGGCTCGCCAACGGCAACAACCTCGGCGTCGGCAATCGGCACGACTTCAGCCTCGAAAAGCGTTTCCGTCGCTACCACGGCTGTCGTCACCGCCGCAGCATCGATCACCGGCCCGCCGGCCGCCTTGGCCAACAGGTTTTCCGCAACTGGCAGCCTGGGCTCTGGCGGGATGACTTCGCCACTATCCTTGCTCTCGCCCACTTCGCCGCGCGCATAGGCCAGCATGCCCATGCCGATTTCGCGCTCGCCACGAATGACGATATTGGCACCCAGATTGCGTAGATAGGCGTCTTCTTCTTCCGAATAGGCCCGGGCGATGATGCGGATGCCCTTGTTCATCTTGCGGCCCATTTCGCAGACCGTACCGGCTTCGAAACCGTTGGAGATCGCCACCATCAGCGACCGCGCCCCGGCAATATTGGCCAGTTTCAACAAGTCGCTGCTGGCGCCATTGCCAAACATCACCTCGAGCCCCGCCGCCCGCGCCGCCGCGACGTCCTTGTCGGAATCCTCGATCACCAGCACCGGCACATCGGCTGCCTTGAGCCCGTCGGCGACGACACGCCCAACCTGGCCATAACCGACGAGAACGGTGTGGTCGGCCAGCCGCGTCGGCTTGTCCATATCCTCGTCATCGGCATGCGCCCCGATGTCGCCCGGCGCCATATTGGGCATGTCCGTGGTCAACGGGCCTTCGGCTGCTGCGCTGGTCTCGGTCGGCTCGATCCGCACGCCCTCGCCCACAGCTGGTTCGGCCTTGCGCGAAGCGGCACGCGCTTCCAGCCGCGGCCGGATCAGGTCGAGCACGAAGAAAGTCACCGGATTGAGCACGATGGAAATCAGCGCGCCGGCGAGGATCAGGTCCTGCCCCTCGGGCGGCAAGATGGCCAGCGACACGCCCATGCTGGCGAGGATGAAGGAGAATTCGCCGATCTGCGCCAGCGAAGCCGAAATGGTCAGCGCCGTCCCCACCGGCCGTTTGAACAGCAGCACGATGCCAAAGGCGGCCAACGACTTGCCGATGACGATGATGAACACCGTCGCCAGCACCGGCAGCGGATTGGTCAGGATGATCGAGGGGTCGAACAGCATGCCCACCGACACGAAGAACAGCACGGCAAAGGCGTCGCGCAGCGGCAGCGTTTCATTGGCCGCCCGGTGCGAGAGTTCGCTCTCGGAAAGGATCATGCCGGCAAAGAAGGCACCCAGCGCCAATGACACGCCAAACAGCACCGACGACCCCAGCGCGACGCCCAGCGCGATCGCCAGCACGGCCAGGCGGAACAATTCGCGGCTGCCGGTATGTGCCGTGCCATGCAGCGCCCAGGGAATGATCCGCCGCCCCACCACCAGCATGAAGCCGACGAAAGCGGCAAGCTTGACCACGGTTAGCGCGAGGACACCCCAGATGCCCACCGGACCGCCAATCAGCCGCTCGACAAAGGATACGAAGGGATCATGGATGCCGGTATCCGTGCCATTGATGCTGGCAATGGCCGGGATCAAGACCAGCGCCAGAACCATGGCTAGGTCTTCAACGATCAGCCAGCCCACGGCGATCCGCCCACGCTCGGTCTCGATCAGGCGCCGGTCCTGCAAGGCCTTGAGCAGCACCACGGTGGAGGCCACCGACAGCGCCAGGCCGAACAGCAGCCCCGCACCCACACCCCAGCCCATCGCCATGCCGAGCCCGAGGCCCAGCAATGTCGCAAAACCGATCTGCACCAGCGCGCCCGGAATCGCCAGCGCCCGCACACTCATCAGGTCCTTCAGCGAAAAATGGAGGCCCACGCCGAACATCAGGAGGATCACCCCGAGTTCGGCCAGTTCAGCCCCCAGCGCCTGATCGGCGACGAAGCCGGGCGTATTGGGGCCAACCAAAATGCCGGCGAACAGGTAGCCGACCAGCGGCGGCATTTTCAGCCGGTTGGCGATCATGCCGAAGATATAGGCCAGCACCAGACCCGCGACGATCGTTGTGATCAGGGGGGTGTCGTGGTGCATTTTGCCTCCGCTAAAGCGCTGTTCGAACCTGTCGGGAAATCTCTATCGCCAAGATGGTGTAAGGCGATCTGATCCGCAAGCGTGCTGGCAAGAAGTCGTCCAGCATGCTTGTCGACAGAGCAGGTCCGACTTTGGCTTTGTTATGGCCTCAGCTGACGACCGTAATCTTTTCGGCCGCTCGCGTAATGCCCGTGTAAAGCCACCGCGCGCGTTCCTCGCGGAACACGAAGCTCTCGTCGAACAGATAGACATTATCCCATTGCGAGCCTTGGGCCTTGTGCACCGTCAGGCAATAGCCGAAGGTGAATTCGTCATACTGCCGACGCTCCTGCCAGCTCATCGCATCTTCCTCGCCCGAGAAAAATGCCTTGTGCGTCAAAACCTTCGCCTCGCCCTTGCCCTCGTCGGCACCGAGCAAGAGCGACCATTTTCCGTTCGTCCGCCGCGTCGCCTCGGTCACGATCCAGATCTGCCCATTGAGCAGCTTCTTGCGCGGATTGTTTCTGAGACAGACCATGCGGTCGCCCAGCACCGGCTCGTGAAACGGCAATCCCTTCAGCTCGCGCAGCCGATCATTATATTGCAGCCGTGTCTTGTTGCGCCCCACCAGCACTTGATCGGCCTCAAGCACCGCATTGCGATCGACATTGTCGCGACCAACCACGATCGACTCGCCATAGCTGCCGCGCTCCAGGAACCCGCCCTCACGCACCTGCATGGAAAGGTGGATGATCGGATTGTCCGCCGCCTGGCGATGGATCTCCGTCAACATGATGTCAGGCTCTTCGGCGGTGAAAAAACCCGCCCCCTGCACCGGCGGCAGCTGGAAGGGGTCGCCCAGCACCAGCACCTTGACGCCAAAGCTCAACAGGTCCCTGCCGAGTTGCTCGTCGACCATGGAAACTTCGTCGATGACGATGAGATCGGCATCCGCCGCCGGGCTCTCGTCGTCCAGCACGAAGCGCGGCTCGCCATCATTCTCGCTGACCAGGGTATAGATCAGCGAGTGAATGGTCTGCGCACCCTTGCAGCCGCGCTTGCGCATGACGAGCGCCGCCTTGCCGGTAAACGCCGCATATTTGACCGAGCGGATATCCTGCGCCAGATGCACGGCCAGCGTCGACTTGCCCGTGCCGGCCCAGCCGAACAGGCGAAACACCTGCGGCCCGTTCTTGTCCTTGAGCCAAGCCGAAACGGCCTGGAGCGCGGCATCCTGCTGAGGCGACCAGACCGGCATCAGACGATCGTCGTCCTGACACTGCCCACACCTTCGATCGTGCCTTCCAGCACATCGCCCTTGTTCACCGCGCCCACTCCGGCCGGTGTGCCGGTCATAATCAGGTCACCAGCCCGCAGCGTCACGAACTGACTGAGATAGGCGATGGATTCGGCCACCGACCAGATCTGCTCGTTGAGATCGCCCTGTTGACGCAGCTCGCCATTGACGGTGAAACGGATCGCACCTCTGTCCGGATGCCCGATCGCCTCGGCCGGCTCGATCGTGCCGATCGGCGCGGAAAAGTCGAAAGCCTTGGACATTTCCCAGGGGCGCCCGGCCTTCTTGGCCGTGGCCTGCAGGTCACGCCGCGTCATGTCGAGACCCGCCGCATAGCCATAGACATGGCTGAGCGCATCCGCGACGGCGATATCCGATCCATCCTTGCCGATAGCCACGACCAGCTCGATCTCGTGATGGAAATCCTCGGTCTTGGGCGGATAGGGAATGCTCGCGCCACCCACCACGACCGCATCGGCCGGCTTGGCGAAGAAAAAGGGCGGCTCGCGCGTGTCATTGCCCATCTCCTTGATGTGCTCGACATAGTTGCGCCCGACGCAATAGACGCGACGCACGGCAAACAGCCCGCCGCGGGCGATCGGAATGGAAACCGGTGCATGGGGTTCGAAGAGATGGTCAGCCACGTTTGAAGTCTTCCACATAGGGGGTGAGCAGGTCGCGGTCAGCCGGCCCGAGCCGGTCATGCGCGGTAAAGGTCTGATGCCAATAGGGATAGAGCAGCGGCGGCTGGCTGACCGCATCGAGCCGGCCACGCTC
Source organism: uncultured Devosia sp. (assembly GCF_963517015.1). Taxonomy (NCBI): domain Bacteria; kingdom Pseudomonadati; phylum Pseudomonadota; class Alphaproteobacteria; order Hyphomicrobiales; family Devosiaceae; genus Devosia; species uncultured Devosia sp. The sequence continues at coordinate 578,186 of NZ_CAUQDV010000001.1, read as the reverse complement.
TTCGGCGCTCAGCTTGAGTTCGGCCGCCTTGAGATTGTCCTGGAACTGCGCGTCGCTCCGCCCGCCGATGATCACCGACGTCACACCCGGCCGGCCCAGAAGCCAGGCGAGCGCAACCTGTGCCCCGGACACGCCGCGCTCTCCGGCGATGGCCACCAGCACGTCGACAATGTCATAAAGCCGATCCCAATCGGGCACCGGTGGCTCGCGGAACCCGCCGACATGGCGACCGGAATCCGGTCCGCCATCGCGACGATACTTACCCGACAGCAACCCGCCGGCCAATGGCGACCAGATCAGGACGCCCAGGCCCTGGTCCTGCGAAATCGGCACCAGTTCATATTCGGCTTCGCGCGAATGCAGCGTGTAGTGAATCTGCTGGCTGACGAAGCGCTCGCCGGCCCGTTCCTTCGCCGCCGCCAGCGCCTTGGAAATATGCCAGCCAGAATAGTTGGAACAGCCGATATAGCGCACATGGCCATGGCGCACGAGCGTATCCAGCGCCTCCATCGTCTCCTCGATCGGCGTCATCCCATCCCACTCGTGTACCTGGTAGAGGTCGATATGGTCGGTCTTGAGCCGCTTGAGGCTGGCCTTGCATTGCTCAATGATGTGATGCCGAGAAAGGCCGATTTCGTTGGGACCCTCGCCCATCTTGAAGCGCACTTTCGTCGCTACCAGCGTCCTGTCGCGGCGGCCATTCTCGCTCAGCGCCACGCCGATCATCTCTTCGGACACGCCGGCATTATAGACATTGGCCGTGTCGAGCAGGTTGATCCCGGCATCGAGACACATGTCGATCTGCCGCGTCGCGTCCCCCTGCGCACTATTGCCGATCTTTTCCGAGCCGCCAAAGGTCATCGTGCCCATGGTCAGCGTCGAAACCTTCAGGCCTGACCGGCCCAGATAGCGATATTCCATCGGCATTCCTCCTTTGTTCTCGTGTGCCTAGGGCTAAAGGGCATTGAGAGTCGGGTCAATGCACCCAATGTGCGCCACCGGACCGCTCGCGTAAAAACCTCGCCAATTTCTGTCTGTTTTGGGCATAGTCGCTCGTCATCTCACCGACGAGGATCGTCCCATGCTTTATGCCGTCCTGTGCTACAATGATGAGAATGCCGTTTCCGCCTGGTCCAAGGAGGAGGACGACGCCTGCATGGCGCGTCTCGGCGAAGTGGAAAACGCCATGTCGGCCAAGGGCAAGCTCGGCCCCGTCGCGCGCCTCCTGCCCACCACGGCCGCAACCACTTTGCGCAAGAACGGCGGCGAGCCGCTGATCATCGACGGCCCCTTCGCCGAAACCAAGGAACAGTTCCTCGGCTTCTACCTCGCCGATTGCGAGACACTGGACGAGGCCATTGCCTTTGCCAAGGACCTCGCCGCCGCCAATCCCGGCCCTGGTGGCTATGAAATCCGCCCGGTCGGCCTGTTCCATCCCCATGAGCTCGGAAAATGACCGACAATGCCTGGATCGCTGCAGCCCTGACCTCTGCACGCCCCCAGGCATTAAGCGCCCTGCTGCGCTATTTCCGCAATCTGGACAGCGCGGAGGAGGCCTTTCAGGAGGCGAGCCTGCGCGCCATTCGCACCTGGCCCGTCAAGGGACCGCCGCGCGATACGGTAGCCTGGCTGGTCTTTGTCGGCCGCAACAGCGGCATAGATGCCATTCGCAAGACCAGCCGCAACGTGCCCTTGCCGCCAGAAGATCGATTGTCCGACCTGAGCGATGCCGAGGCCGGCATGGCGGACCGTCTCGATGGCGCCCATTTTCGCGACGACATCCTGCGCCTGCTCTTTGTCTGCTGCCATCCCGATCTGCCTGCCAATGGCCAGATCGCCCTGGCCCTGCGGATCGTGGCAGGCATGCCCCTCCGCGCGATCGCTCGGGCGTTTCTCGTCAGCGACGTGGCCATGGAGCAGCGCATCACCCGTGCCAAGGCCCGCATTGCGGCCCACCCCACGTCCTTCGATCCGCCGGATGCCACGGCGCGGCTCGAACGGCTCGGCACGGTCGCCGTCATGCTCTATCTCATATTCAACGAGGGCTATTCGCGCGGCCACTCCGATCCGGACGCAGCGCGCCTGTGTAACGAAGCCATTCGCCTGGCCCGGCTTCTGCTGAGTCTCTTTCCCACCGAACCGGAAATCATGGGCCTCGCCGCGCTGATGCTGCTCCAGCATGCCAGGCACCGCGCCCGTCTCGACGGAGAAGGCCAGCTTGTCCTGCTCGAAGATCAGGATCGCGCTCTATGGGACCACACCATGCTCATGGAGGGGCGGGCTCTTGTCGAAAAAGCCCTGCGCCACCAGGAGCCGGGCATCTATCAGGTCCAGGCAGCCATTGCCGCCCAGCATGCGCGCGCCAAACGCGCCGAAGACACCGACTGGGCCGCCATCGACCGTCTCTATCAGACTCTCGAAATGCTGCAGCCCTCGCCGGTCGTGACGCTCAACCGCGCCGTCGCCGTCAGCAAATGGCGCGGCCCGGCCGCTGCTCTGCAACTGATCGCACCCCTGGCCGAAAAGCTCGATGGCTATTTCTACTTCCATGGCGTGCAGGGCGGCCTGCTGGCGCAACTCGGCCAGAATGATGCCGCAAGGCAAGCCTTCAATCGCGCCATTGCCCTCGCCAATTCTCCCGCCGAAGCCAGCCATATCCGCCAACACCTCGATCGCCTTGCAACCAAGCCGAATCGACCGCAGGACAGGCTGGCCCGATAGCGGATCAGTCGGCGCTAAGATCGCGCGCGATCTTATTGGTCTCGTCGAGAAACCGCAGAATGGCCTCGAAATCCCGTTTCGAAAACGAAGCCGCCAGCTTCAGGTAGCGTTGCTCGATTTCTCCCAGCTTCTCCAGCGGCACCTTGGCTTTGACCCTGTCCAGATCGATCAGCACGCCGCGCCGGTCCTCGGGATTGGGCAGTCTTCGAACATAGCCGGCCGCCTCCAGCCGATCCAGCAAGGCAGTACCCGATCCCGAACTCAGGCTGAGGTGGTTGGTGATCTGCTTGGCACTGACCGGCGCATATTGACGCCCCAGATAGGCAATACAGGCCATGTCGGTCGGATGCAGTTTTTGCAGCTTTGCAGCGCGATCCTGCGATGTCTGGGCAGATTCGACCAATTCCCGCAGGGACAGGTGGATTTGCCGCAGCAGGGCTTCCGGCGTATCGGGCAAGCTTGACGCTTCCTCTTTCATGACTATCTCGACGCTAGAGCTACATGGTCTCAGCGGGCACCTTATGGTCAAGACGGTGGTGAAATCCACCCATAGGCACCCAGAAGGACGAGATTGCTGTCTAGTCGACGAGGCGATAGCCGACACCGGGCTCACTCAGCAGATGAACTGGCGCCTTTGGATCGGCCTCGAGCTTGGCCCGCAACTGCGAGACGACGACACGCAGATACTGCACATCGTCATGATGGGCCGGTCCCCAAACCTGACTCAGTGCCTGACGATGGGTGACAACCTTATTGGCATTCTGGGCCAAGAGAGTGAAGAGATCGAACTCCTTGGGCGTCAGATGCACCTGCGCACCGCCCACCGTCACCATGCGATGCTCCAGATCAAGCGTGATCGGACCGAACTTCCGGGGCACCGCGACGTGATCCGCACCCGGAGCCTGGCGCAGGGCGGCACGAATGCGGGCCAGCAACTCGCCGATTCCAAAAGGCTTCTCGACATAGTCATTGGCGCCCAGATCCAGCGCAGCAATCTTCTCGATCTCCTGGTCGCGAGCCGACAGCACGATGATCGGCACGGCCGAGAAAGCCCGCACGATCTCGATGACCTCCTTGCCGTCGCCATCGGGCAGGCCCAGATCAAGCACAATGAGAGCCGGCGCCCGCGTCGCCGCCAGCCGTCGAGCTTCGGCGGACGTGGCGGCGGTTTCGACGTCAAACCCGGCGGCGATCAGGGCCGGCTTGAGGAAGCGCTGGATTTGCGGCTCGTCATCCACCACCAGAATGCGTTGCAGCATCAGCTTTCCTTTCCGGCCAGAGGCAGGCGCAGGGTGAAGCGCGTCCCGCGCTTGCGCATGGCCGGGCTCTGCGCCTTGATCGTCCCACCCATGGCACCCATCAATCCACGGGCGATGGAGAGGCCGAGACCGGTGCCGGCCGGGCGTCCATCGCCTTTGGCACGGCGATAGAAGCGATCAAAGATCTTTTCGAGTTCACCTTCGGGAATGCCCTTGCCCTGATCGGTAACTGAAACGCTGGCCATGCCATCCTCGACCCTGGCGAAAATGGCAATGGGTTGATCCACGCCACCATACTTGTGAGCATTATCGAGCAAGTTGAACAGCACCTGTTCAAGCAGGGCGGGATCCCCGAGAACCTTGGGCAAGTCAGGCGCGAGGCTGATCTCGACCTGGAGTTCGCCATGGAGACGCTTTGCGCGCGCCACGCTGGCTTCGACCACTATGGCCAGGTCCAGCGGGGCCCGCCGGGCCTTCATCATGCCCGCCTCGATCCGCGTCATGTCGAAGAGATTGGCCACAAAGCGATTGAGCCGGCCGGATTCCTCCTCGATCGACAGCAGCAGGTCGTCACGCGTTTCGACGGGCAGTTTTTCGCCCAGTTGGCGCAAGGTCGTGACGGCGCCGGTGATCGAGGCCAACGGCGTGCGAAGATCGTGCGAGAGGGACGACAGCAGGGCCGCCTGCACCTTTTCGCCCTCTTGCGCCAGAGACGCCTGATTGCTTTCGCGATTGAGCCGGGCACGGTCCATGGCAATGGCAGCCTGATCCAGCAGGGCGAGCCAGGTCCGTTCTTCGTCAGGGGCAAGCGGCGTATCGCCAGGCCCCATGGCAAGGCCCGCCACGCCCAGGATGCGCGGACCATAGGTGATGGGCCGAAAAAGATAGCGGATCTGCGGCAGCGTACCGGTCAGGAAACCAGCGGCCTCCCTCTTGTCGAAGGCCCAGCGGGCGGCGGTCAATTCGGTGCCGCCGAGGGGTTGCTCCGGTGGCCAGGCGGCGGTCTGCGCCAACTCGCCACTCTCATCGGGCACCAGCACCATGGCAGGTCGGCCAAGGCTCGTGTGGAGGTGGCTGGCAATAGCATCGAGCACGCTGTCCTGGCCATGGGCCGAGGAGAGCTTGCGCGAAAAATCCAACAGCGCCTGGCTCTGCCGCGCCTGTTGGCGAGAGACCTGCGCCTGTTCGCGCAACCGTGCAGCCAGCTGGCCGGCCGACAGCGCGACGGCAATGAAGATCACCAGCGAGAGCACTTCCTGCGGTTGCGCGACGGTTAGCGCCCCCGTGGGCTCGATGAAGAAGAAATTGTAGGCCGCAAAGGAGAGCACCGCCGCGATCAGCGCCGAGCCACGCCCGGCAATCACCGCCGAAAGCAGTACCGCCGCGAGATAGAGCATCGAGAGGTTCTGCAGCGCTACTAGTGCCGTCAGGCCGAGGCCAAAGAGGGTCGTTGCCCCGACCGACAGCACCGGAAGGCCGACTATCAGTGCCCACTCCGGCAGCGAAAAGCGGCGACGCGGCGCCCGCATTGCGACCTTTGCCTCGCCGGGCACGACATGAACGCCGATCGCGCCGGCTTCGCGCAACAGCGCATCGGGCAGCGACCGGCGGAACAGGCGTTGCCGTGCCGGCCGTCCGATGACGATCTGCGTCATGTGCTCGCGTCGCGCGATTCGCAACAGCGCCTCGACAAAGTCAGCTGCCGTCTCGCGCCGTGTCTCTGCGCCAAGGCGCTCGGCCAGGCGCAGCAGCTCTTCCAGCCGGGCCGCATCGGCAGCGCTGGGCAGCGACGCCCCTGGCCGGCCGAGCGACACCACGAGCCATCGTGCATTGAGACCTGAAGCGAGCCGGCTGGCCGTGCGAACGACATTTTCCGAAATGGCATCGGGCCCGACCGCAACCAATAGCCGTTCGCCAGTCGCCCATGGACCTTCCACGGCACTCTGCCGCAGGAAATCCACCATCTGGTCGTCGACCCGATCGGCGGCACGCCGCAGCGCCAACTCGCGCAGCGCCGTCAGCGTCGCGGGGCGAAAGAAGCCATTGACGGCCCGCTGGGCATTGTCGGGCAGATAGACCTTGCCCGCGTTGAGCCGCTCGATCAGCTCTGCCGGCGGCAGGTCGACCAGCACCACTTCATCGGCCGTCTTGAGCACCACATCGGGCACGGTCTCGCGCACCGGTACGCCGGCAATGCGCGAGACGAGATCGGAGAGACTTTCCAGATGCTGGATGTTGAGCGCAGTCCAGACATTGATGCCGGCATGCACCAGCTCGGCAATATCCTGGTGCCGCTTGGGGTGGCGCGAGCCCGGCGCATTGCTATGCGCCAGCTCATCGACGATCAACAGGCCCGGCCGGCGAGCCAGCGCGGCATCGAGATCGAACTCGCCATAGGCGCCCTTGTCTCCTTGCCGGGGCAGGGTCTCGATGCCATCAGCCAGTTTTGCCGTCTCGCTGCGCCCATGGGTCTCGACCAGACCGATGACCACATCCATGCCCTGCGCCTTGAGATTGCGCGCCCGTTCGAGCATGGCATAGGTCTTGCCGACGCCGGGCGCCGCGCCCAGGAAGACAGTCAGCTTGCCGCGGCTTGCGCGCGCGGCAAGCTGCAGCAGGGCCTCTGGATCCGGCCTTCTTTCTTCTGTTCGAACCATCTCAGTTCCCGAAGGGTGCGACCTCGTCCAGCGCCAGATTGAGGCGCAGCACATTGACCCGCGGCTCCCCCAATATACCCATAAGCGGTTGTTCCGTCACACTGTCGAGGATCGCTTGGACGTTGGACATTTCGACGCCTCTCGCCGCTGCCACCCGGTTCACCTGCGCCGCTGCATTCTGCGGCGTGATATGGGGATCGAGCCCTGAACCAGAGGTCGTGACAGCGTCGGCTGGTACCGAAGAGCCTCCCGCGACAGCGCCCGCCACCCGTTCGACCAATGCCGCGCCGGTTGGCCCGATATTGGATCCGCTGGACGCTGCAGCATTATAGGGGTCGGGCACGGTGGCTGAGGGGCGCGGCCAGAAATATTCGTCGCGGGTAAAATTCTGTCCGATGAGCTCGGAGCCGATCACCACGCCATCGCGCTCGATACGGCTGCCATTGGCCTGTGCCGTGAACACCGCTTGGCCGATGCCCGTAACGGCCACCGGATAGACCAGCCCCAGCAGCAGGGTAAAGATTGCCGTCAGCGTGATGGCGGGACGAAGTTGATTGAGCATGGCGGCCTCCTAGATGATGCCGATTGCGGTGACAGCCATGTCCACCAGCTTGATGCCGATGAATGGGGCGACGAGGCCACCAAGGCCATAGATGAGCAGATTGCGTTGCAGCAGCGCGGCGGCGCCGACCGGGCGATATGTGACGCCGCGCAGGGCCAGCGGGATCAGCGCCACGATGATCAGCGCATTGAAGATGACCGCCGAAAGAATGGCCGATTCCGGTGAACTCAGCCCCATGATGTTGAGCGCGCCAAGCTGCGGATAGGTAGCGAGGAACAGAGCCGGGATGATGGCGAAATACTTGGCCACGTCATTGGCGATCGAGAAGGTGGTGAGCGAGCCGCGCGTCATCAGGATCTGCTTGCCGATCTCGACGATCTCGATGAGCTTGGTCGGACTGGAATCGAGATCCACCATATTGCCCGCCTCGCGGGCTGCCTGGGTGCCCGACTGCATGGCGACCCCGACATCGGCCTGGGCCAGCGCCGGCGCGTCATTCGTGCCGTCGCCACACATGGCGATAAGCCGTCCGCCCACCTGTTCGCGGCGGATATAGTCGAGCTTCTGCTCGGGCGTCGCTTCGGCGAGGAAATCGTCGACACCGGCCTCCGAGGCAATCGCCGCCGCGGTGACGGGATTATCGCCGGTGACCATGACCGTGCGAATGCCCATGGCGCGCAGCGCCGCAAAACGCTCCTTGATGCCCGGCTTGACCACATCCTTGAGATGAACCACGCCCAACAGGCGATCGGCTTCGGCCACCGCCAGGGGCGTGCCGCCGGAGCGGGCAATGCCATCCACGGCCTTGTTGAAGTCGGCTCCGGCCCGTGCCTTGTCGAGCCCCACGAAGCGCAGCACCGCGTCGACGGCGCCCTTGCGAATCCGACGACCATCGATGTCGATGCCCGAAATGCGGGTCTGCGCGGAGAAGGCGATGGTTGTCGTGCCATTGCCCGCCACGGCCGGTTCCGCCAGGCCAAAATCACTCTTGGCCAGCGCCACGATCGAACGCCCTTCTGCGGTCTCGTCGGCAAGGCTGGCCAACAGCACCGCCTCGGCCAGGTATTTCTCCGTGACGCCCGCGACCGGCAGGAATTCCGACGCCATGCGATTGCCGAAGGTAATCGTGCCGGTCTTGTCGAGCAGCAGCGTATCGACATCCCCGGCCGCTTCCACCGCGCGACCGGAAGTGGCGATCACGTTGAAGCGGATCAGCCGATCCATGCCGGCGATGCCAATGGCCGACAGCAACCCGCCGATCGTGGTGGGAATCAGCGTCACCAGCAGCGCCGCCAGCACCGCGACGGATAGGTCAGCGCCCGAATAGGCCGCAAGCCCGTAGAGACTGACCACGGCGATCATGAACACCAGGGTCAGCCCGCTCAACAGGATCGACAGCGCGATCTCGTTGGGCGTCTTCTGTCGCTTGGCGCCTTCGATCAACCCGATCATCCGGTCGACGAAAGTTTCGCCCGGCTTGGTGGTGATGCGTACCTTGAGCCAGTCCGAAATGACCTGGGTGCCGCCTGTGACCGCAGAACGGTCGCCGCCCGCTTCGCGGATTACCGGCGCGCTTTCGCCGGTAATGGCGCTTTCGTTGACCGAGGCGACGCCAAGGATCACCTCGCCGTCACCCGGCATGATGTCATTGACCTCGACCAGCACCACATCGCCAATCTTGAGGCTGGTGGCCGGAATGACCTCGCAGCCGCGATTGTCCTTCTGGTCGGGAAACAGCAGCTTCTTGGCAAAGAGATTGGATTTCCCGCGCTTCAGCGATTCCGCCTGTGCCTTGCCGCGCCCTTCGGCCACCGCTTCGGCAAAGGTCGCAAACAGCACCGTGAACCAGAGCCAGAGCGCGATCTGCCCGGTGAAGCCTGGTGCACCTTCGCCGCCCATCAGATCGGTGAAAAACAGCGCCGTGACCAGCACGGCCACAACCTCGGTGACAAAGATCACCGGATTGCGGATCAGCTGCCGTGGATCGAGCTTGATGAAGGCATCACGCAGCGCGGGCAGCAGGATAGCCGGGTCGAGCATGGAAATGCGTTTGGTAGTGGACATGATGGTTTCCTAGAAGCTCTGGCCGGCAAGCATGGCGAAATGCTCGACGATCGGACCAAGAGCGAGGGCCGGGAAGAATTGCAGCCCGCCCAGAATGATGATGATGCCGATGAGAAGGCCGACAAACAGCGGACGGTCTGTCGGGAAAGTGCCCGACGATGCTGCGGCCCGTGGCTTGCTAACAAGCGCCCCGGCAATGGCCAGCACCGGCACGATATAGGCAAAGCGCCCCAGCAGCATGGCTATGCCCAGAGTCGTATTATACCAGGGTGTATTGGCCGTGAGACCACCAAAGGCCGAGCCATTATTGGCCGCTGCCGACGTATAGGCATAAAGGATTTCGCTGAGGCCATGCGGCCCGGGCGTCAGGATCGAGCTGGTGCCGAATTCGGCCACGGCCGAGATGGCGGTAAAGCCCAGAATGGTCAGCGGCAGGATGAGCACGGCCAGCATGGCATACTTCATCTCGCGCGCCTCGATCTTCTTGCCCAGCAGCTCTGGCGTGCGCCCGACCATCAGGCCCGCGACAAAGACAGCGAGAATGGCGAACACCACCATGCCGTAAAGACCGGCACCGACACCGCCCGGCAAGACTTCGCCCAGCTGCATCAAGAACATCGGCACGAGGCCACCCAGCGGCGTCAGCGAACCGTGCATGGCATTGACGCCACCATTGGAGACGCCGGTCGTGACGGCGGCATAGAGCGCCGACATGGACTGGCCGAAGCGAACGTCCTTGCCCTCCATATTGCCCAGCATGGGGTCTACGCCGACAGCGGTGAGCAGTGGATTGCCAAAGCTCTCAGCCCAGTAGACCGCACCCGTCCCCACGGTGAGCAGGATCAGTGTTACGGCAATCAGTGCCCAGCCCTGGCGACGGTTTCCCACCATCTGTCCGAAGGCGTAAAAGACGCCGATCGAGATCACCAGCATCGACCAGATATTGAGATAGTTGGAGAATGCCGTCGGATTTTCGAACGGGTGGGCGGCATTGGTATTGAAGAAGCCGCCGCCATTGGTGCCCAGCTGCTTGATCGCTTCCTGCGACGCGACCGGTCCGGTGGCAATGGTCTGCTGTGCGCCTTCAAGCGTTGTGGCAACAAAGCTCGCATCAAGACTCTGCGGCAGGCCCATGGCCAAAAAGACCAGCGCAACGACGAAGGCCAGGGGCAGCAGAACGTAGAGCGTGGCCCGGGTCAGGTCGACCCAAAAATTGCCCAGTTCGCTGACGCCCTGACGCATGAAGGCGCGGGTCAGCGCAACTGCCACGGCGATGCCGGTAGCACCGGAAACGAAATTCTGCACCGTGAGACCCAGCATCTGGCTGAGATGGCTCATGGTGGTTTCCCCGCCATAGCTCTGCCAGTTGGTATTGGCGACAAAGCTCACGGCGGTGTTGAAGGCGAGGTCTGGTGCGAGGCCGGCAAAACCCTGCGGATTGAGCGGCAGCAGGTGCTGGATACGCAGCAGCACATAGAGCAGGAGAAAACCAACAGCGCTGAACAGCAGCACGCCAAACGTGTAGCCGAGCCAGTTCTGTTCCTTCTCTGTCTTGACGCCGGACAAGACATAAAAGCCGCGTTCGAGCGGCGCAAAAACGGGTGAGAGGAAGGTGCGTTCACCGGAAAACACCGCGGCCATGTAAAGGCCGAGCGGCTTTGCCAGCGCATAGGCGGCGATCAGCACCAGGGCGATCTGCAGCCAGCCGGAAAGGGACATGGTAGCTCCGAAAGTCAGAAGCGTTCAGGCGCCAGCAGCGTCACCAAAAGGTAGACGGCCAGCGCGAAGGCGATGATGAGGGATAAGATGAGCATGGTGCCGCTCACAGCCGGTTGAGAGCTGCCGCATAGAGCGCCAGGGCAATCAGAATGCCGGCACCCAGCGCGATGAAGGCAAGATCGAGCATGATGAACCTCGTGTTTTGAGGCTCATGCAGTGGACCTGAAACCCGTCAGGTTGCCATCCGGAAAGCACTGGATCCGCATAAGGATTTCATAAGCGGTCGGCACGGATCAAAGCAGGCGACTCTGAAGTGGCGGCTCTGGCTCCGGCTCACCAAAGCGGTTTCGGCGGCGGATTTCCTGATCAGCGCTGAACCGGATATCGATATCGCGGTCGCCGGCAAAGGCGCGCAACGCCTCGTGACCCAGCTCACTCCAGGACCTGCCCCTGTTGGCTCCCGACGGCACGCGGGGCAGCAGGCCCGGTTCACTGCTCCACGCGATCAATTGTTTCGCGGGCACTGTGTTGAGCATGTCGCGAAGATGAAAGGCCGTCACATAGGCATCCGGCATGGCACGATGTGCGGGCAGCCCGATAGCATGAACCAGCCCCGCCGGCCGACGCTGATAGCGCAGCATCTGGTTTGAAAACCGGCTCAACTCCGGCCACAGCCGAAGCGCGCCTTTCCAGGTGCATATCCATTTCGCACCCGCCGACAGCCGCGGTACGCAATGGCGTTGTTCAAAACTTGCCCTGTGCGCAGCCAGCGCCACCACGCCACCGGCTGGTTGCAGAACGGACGGCGCGACGTCGCGCCACAATGGCGCATTGGCGACCTGCTCGTCGAGTATGTGGTGGACCGCCATGGTTTCAGCCGAAATGGCCCGCCCGGGATTGACCAGCACGGCGCCGCGGTTGTCATCCAACCGCCACAGGCCGTCAGGGTCTTCGACCACATCCTGCCATCCGATCTCGCAGACATTGTCCCAGGCATTTCCGCCTGTTTCCAGATCGATGACGCGCACGCGTCGCAAAGAACTCGGACTTGGCATGTGAGTTGTCTACCATGCCGTGCTGACACACAGCGTCAGCAGGCAACCTGATGCAGGACAATCGAAGCGCGCACCAGCGTCAACCGGTGCGTGTCAGTCAAGGATGCCGCCTCGACCGACGCGCAGACCGGAATTAGTGGTTGAGATGCTTGGCCATGGAAGCGCCGATCTGCCCGCCTGCATAGTCGTCACCATAGTCGAGACGTGCCACTTCATTCAATTTGGCAAGAGCCGGCAGGGCCGACACGCGCGCGCAAAGCGCTTCCGTCATTGGCGCGGTCTCGCCGAGCAGCTCGGCGACTTTGCTGAATCGCTCCGCCATCGTGCTCCACAGTGTTGCGGTAATGATATCTGCGATGCCAGCCGCGTTGCCACCAAGCATGTATCCGCCATCGGACTTGAGGCCGTGACGCCGCCCGGTTTCCTCCCAGATAGCCATCCACTTTTCGAGCCGGGGCACGAACTCTAGCCAACGCTTTTCGCTCCACATGTGATCGCCGCCATTAAGCGTGACTTCATCGATAACATCGTTGGCGTCGTTGACCATTTTGATCGTCATGGCCCGCAGGGCTGCGGTGCGTGGCAACAAGTCGAGGGTTTCGCCGAGGTAGAGAATAATGGCGGACATTTCTGCGATCGAGAAATCCGCCTGGTGATCGACGAGGACTGGCGGCCCCATAAACGGCACAGGCATGTCTGAGATGGGCCCGGACATCAGGCGTCCGATCTTGTCATCGCCTCCTTCCGTCCAGCTCTTGCCGGCAAAAGCCAGGACGGCACGCACGAATTGGCCGCGGAACGGCGCTGACCAGTAGAGAAGTTCGTAATCGGCCATGAGGGGTCTTTCTGCTGTTCCGTAGTGTAACGCAGACGGGGCCGATCGGTAGCAGAGTTGCATGCTGGGCGATACTATACGGTCGTGGTCCTGGTAACGCGCACGATGACATCGACATGCGTCACCGTCATTCCGTGTGGCGCCTCTGGCCAGTTCTGCAGAACCACCGCACTCGGGGGAATGTCGATCACGCGTTGCTCATGCTCGAGATAGAAATGGTGATGGTCCGAGGTATCGGTATCGAAATACGAACTGGACGCTTCGACGGCCACCTGGCGGAGAAGCCCGGCCTTCTGGAACTGGTGCAACGTATTGTAGACCGTGGCGAGCGAGACATCGATCCCGGCTTGTTGCGCTTCCGTGTGCAGTTGCTCGGCGCTGACGTGGCGGGGTGAACCGCCAAGCAGAAGCTCCCCCAGCGCCAGACGCTGGCGCGTCGGTCGAAGACCGCTCATGCGCAATACTGTCGCGATGCATGAACAGTTGGCGCGATCGCATCGTGTGATGTGTGGAAGTACCCCGGCCATTTGCCTCACCCCCAAGACAGCACTTATTTCTGAACCGAATTGGAGTGAAAATCAATCTGTTCTTTATAACTCCAACTAAATGCGCTTGATATCGAGATTCAATGCAATAATCGCAGATATGATTATTCTATATTTTCGAGCTCATTTACGAATTACGGCGAGAGACAGTCGTCTGTTTGCTGGACACCTGCAAGTTCTGGTTCGGGCTCGCTGAAGATGGTCCTTAAAACGGCAAGCCGGACCGGGATCATTGACTCGACTCCGGCAGCCACCTCAGGTGGCAGACGCTCGCGATGTCGCAGGTAGGTCAGGCCAAAAAGCGCCGTCTCGGCGAGATCTTCGCCGTCAGGTTTCTCTGCCGCATATTCAGTGATGAATTGCCCGTCAGCCTGCCGGGCCTGCAACCAGTCCGCGCTTTGGGACCATTCATCATCAAGCGTGGCATGCACCGACTCGTGGAACACCGTCTCATCCAGATCATGCGTGTCGAGCCGTGCCTGGATATTGTCAGCATACAAGACAAAGAAGTGGCCCAGGTGCTCGGCAAAAGCCGCATGGTAGCCGGAATGGACCACGACATGCGACAGGCCATGCCTCATGACGGAGGGCAATCGTCCGAGCGGGCCGAGCAGCAGTCCGGCCAGAACCTTGGCATCTTCCTTCGATCCCACCGTGGGATGGACCCAGATACCAACCCGGCTATTATCCATAAAGCCCGCCTCGAACTGATAGACGTCCGTGGCCATCAGCTCGTCGCTATCCAGGGCTCCGGGCATCTCCTGGGCCGACCGTCCCAGATAGCGCATGCAAGCCGGGACCGCCGGATCATCGGCCTTGATGAAGTCGATGTCGTTTGAAACCACCGAGTTCTCGAACAGCGGCGCGCCGACAGCCTCGCTAGCGAGCAGACAGCAACTGAGTGCAGCGGTGGCCAGTTGCATTAATCTCGAACGCCTGACGTCGGCAGTGCGCCTGCGACTCTCGTTGGCCATGGACAGCATATTTCGCTCCTTTCCCGCGAAACGTTCACTCAGCAGATGATTACTTCAACTGTTACTGTCCGGCAGTTCGGATTTGTATCCGTATCTAAATATACTGGCAATCTAGATGAATTTGCGACAACTGTTCAAGGTTGTCCTGCTTGCCAATGATGGTTAATGCCGATATTCTGAAAACAGAAGGGGTGAGTCCCCTTCTGCTTCGACGGCAACCAGCCAGCCTTGAAGTCAATATTTGTGGCGGGGCGATGTTGATCCGCACGGCCGTTTAAAACGTTGCTTGACCCTCAGGGTGTCGAGCCGTGTGCGCGTGCTTCGAATATCGCAACAGTCAGTTGATCTTCATAGATCAACTTGCCTGATTACTTCTCCAGGTACGGTCCAGTGTAGGCCGTCCACTCTTAACACAGCATTGAAAACGCGTCGCCATTGGCATCCCGCCAGTGGCCGCGTCCAATCGGAGAAACACAAATGTCTAAGAGTGACATCGCGGTTCATGACGTCTCGGAGACGCTCAACGCCGCTCTGGAAATTGGCCACGATCCATTTGATGCGATCGTGGATCTGTTCGGCGCGAACGACCTGTTCTCGCCCCTCAGCTTCAACGAAGGCGACGAAGACTCCGGCGATGACGACGACGAGAACAACGAGGGTGAGGTCGATGACAGCAACGAAGGTGACGAGGCTAACGAAGGCGACGAAGACGCCTGATCCGTCTCGGAACTTTCAGATGCGACCGGACATTTCCGCCCGGTCGCACCATTCAAGCATCAGGGAGGCCCGGGAAACCGGGCCTCTTTTCGCACTATAGGGGAACTGCAAATCCAACCAGCGGAGCCTCGGCGCTGGGCCAATGGCCCGGGCCAGACCCAGACCAGCATTGTCCGCCGGCATCAGCCGACTGGCCGGTTCTTCCCCCCAAAGCGCCGGTATCGCAAGGCTATCCAGCGTTGAGGCATGCGAATTGCTGACGGGGCGCTCGTCGACTAGCCTTGCTCTGCTGGCCTCATGCCTGACCCGTGCAGCGCGAGATATCTCCGCCGCCTGGGCGTAGCCGGGATATAGGTCGCGCATTCCCAATACCGCCATCAGCGCAACAAGCGAAAGGATGACACCCAGCCCCGCAAGGAACCACGAATACGGGTCATCCAGCATGAAGGGCGTTTGCAGCAGGCGCTGCAGGATTGTCTCGCCCGCCCCTTGAGCGAGACCGCCCGGCACTTCCCGATAATGCGCCAAGGCGAGGTTGAGGAGGACGGTCAGTGCCAGGTAGGTGAGGATGGACGCGATCCCGATAAGCCTCTTGGGAAGGGACCGGTGCCAAAAGGCCGGGACCCCATAAAGCGCAAACAAGAGCGCCATACCAATATTCAGGATGGCCAGGACAGGGCCTCCCATCCATCCATCAAACCATCCCACCGCGCCTTGCTTGTCGAGCAACGCAACATTGACGAAGGTCGCCATTGCAATGCAGGCAACGACGACCAACCACAGCAACACAAGTGACGTGCTTGAGATAACCTTGCTTGGACGGTCCAGGTGGTTATGCGCTCGAAACTTCCGATGCCAGCCTTCTGCCTCAGTTGCCTCGCGGCGCAATTGCTGCAGCCCGTCGATCTTGAACTGGAGCTCGCCCGCGAGGTCCGGCAACCCTGCTGCCGCAGCCACCCTTATTCTCGCCAACCGGCCTTCGAGATCGAGAAAATCCACGGCTTGCTGAAGGTCGGAAACTGCCTTCTCCAGCTGGGAAAAGGCGCGCTGTTGAACCGACAGGACAGTGTTGATGATGTCCGCCTCGACTGCATCCAAGGCTGTATCGGCCGTTGACGGCAAACCCCTCGCTCCGGATTTTTGGCCGCGCGCCTCAAGGTTCAAATCGACTTTCAGGCCCTGAAATTCTTTGCGCAGAAAGCTCTTCGAGCCCACCGCAGACGATGGTGAACTTCTGTTGATGAGACCGGAAACTCGTTGAAACGAAGCGAGCAAAGCATACCTCCTGAACGGAAGGAACTGACCAAATAATTCTGGAGTGTAAATGAAAGATTCGACAGCCAATATAAAAAAGCGAAGTAAACTAAAAACACCTCGCATCCCGGACAACTTGGACAATCGACTTCCACGCCAATCAGAATCAGCTTTCATTACTTCAAAAAAACATCAAGACAGCCACTGCGGCGACGGCAAATTTACAAGCGAGTGGCGAGAGAGCCGCAACCAGGAAAGCCCCACTGTCCTGGGACCTTTCCTTCCAAGCTTTCTGGCACCGCAAACCTACTGCGTGACGGCGTCGGCATGGTTGGTTGAGTGCGATCAGGCAAACACCAGCCAAGCCACGCTGAACACCGCGATCACCAGCGCCACCCAGGCAAGTGCAAGGAACCCATCCTTGACAGTGATGGCCAAGGCATAGAGAGCGATGATGCTTGCGGCCCATGTGGAGGTGAAGGGGATGACCTCCAGCATCGGCATGATGCAGCCCACCAGCACGCAGACGCCAGCACCGACGCGGCGCACCACAGACCCGGTCAGCGCCGATGCCCGAGGTTTGACAAACCCGTCAGCCGCATTTCCGACCGGCACCAGAAAGCGAAGAAGCTTCTTGACGTGCCTGGCCGGAAGACTGCGGTGCTTTAGCCAATCCGGCAGCCAGAGATGATCGCGCCCCAGCGCCACCTGCCCCGCGACCAGAATCGTATTGAGCCCAACAATGGTCGGCAGGCCGGGGATGATGCTGAGCGGAGACATCACGATCAATGCCGGCAGCAAGAGCATGGGGCCGGCCGCACGGCTGCCGGCGATCTTTTGGATCAGGCCGATCGAGACCTCTTCGCCGCGATCGGTACGCGTCTTGAGCTCCCCGATCAGTTCACCCAGCGGACCTTGCGGCTGAACAGACCCGGCATTGTCCGCGTCCGCTTCAGACATCGGTATCTTCGCGGAATTGCCCGGCTCCGGCCACGGCAACAAGCCAGGGCTCGCGGCGCTTGATCCAGCCTTCACGCAAGGGCATCAGCGCAGCAGGCGCCTCATCGAGTGAACCCACTGCGATCTCGGCCTGCACATCACCCAGGTGAAACAGGGTGCTGCCGCAGCGCGGACAGAAGCTGCGCCCCTCGTAGGTCTCGTAGCGGCCATTGACTTCGATCTGGTCCGGCAACCAGTCGGCATAATAGAGAAAGGCCGAACCGGTCTCTCGCCGGCAATCCATGCAGTGACAGAGGCCTGCCTTGAATGGCTCGCCCTGCAACGTGTAACGGACTGCGCCGCAGCGGCAGCCACCGGTATAGTGCTTATCCATGCCATGCCTCCTCTGTCCGCGGCGCCGGTAGTCCCCGTGATCCCGCCTCGACGGGCTGGAACGAGTCTGACCAGCTCTCCGTTGCCTTGCGAACTGGCCCTTCGGCCAGACGGGGCAAATCATGTCGAAAATTCTGATCGTCGAGGACGACGCCGAGATGGCCTCAGCGCTCAAGGCCATTCTGGAGGCGCACGGCCATAGCGTGCTAGGTCCGGCTTCCGATTGTTCATCGGCCCTCGAACTGCTCTGGCGCGAACCGCCAGACCTGGCCTTTGTCGACACCCATCTCGGCTCGGAAACCTGCGCAGTGGTTCTGGAAGAATGCGATCAGCAGATGGTCCCGGTCATTATCTCTGCGAGCCAGGACGGCGGTTTGCCAAAATTCTGTGGCGCCCGGCGCAGTGTGCAAAAGCCGGTCAGCGACCAATCCGTGCAACAGGTCATGCAGGCATGAACGGATTGGCGCGCAAGGTGCCAACCTTAACCCTTGCTAGTGAACGCAATACTGCCATTGTGGCAGAAGCTGACGTCCCTGCCCTTCCATCCGCGAGCGCCGAACATGAAGCCCTTCTCTTTTCTGCGCGAGGCACGATGACAGAACAGGGTAACGGGCTGTCGTTTCTCTCGGGCGGCGGCGAGATGGGTACGCTCATTCGGGCCTTCGACTGGACATCCACCGCCCTGGGAGCACCCGCCACCTGGCCGGACGGATTGCGCACCCTGGTGCGCGTCATGCTCGCATCCGGCCAGCCCATGTTCATTGCCTGGGGTCCGGACAGGACCATGCTCTACAATGACGGCTATGCGCCCATGTGCACCAATCGTCATCCCTGGGCCCTGGGCAGGCCCTTCGCCGAAGTGTGGTCCGACATCATCCATGACGTCGGCCCCATCATGGATGCGGCCTACGCCGGTGTGCCCACCTATATGGACGACATCGAATTCCAGATGACCCGGCATGGCCAGGTCGTCGAAACGCATTTCTCCTTCGGCTATACGCCAGTGCACGACGACCAGGATCGTGTTGTCGGCATGTTCTGCACCGCACTCGAAATCACCGCCGAGGTGATGGACGGCAAGAAGCGCGGCCGCGAGCTCGACCGCATGCGGGAATTGCTCGAAAGCGCCCCCAGCTTCATGTCCGTGCTGATGGGCCCCGACCATGTGTTCGAAATCACCAATGCCGCCTATCTGCAGCTGATCGGTCACCGCGATGTCATCGGCAAGCCGATCCGGGAAGCACTGCCCGACATCGAAGGCCAGGGCTTTTATGAGCTGCTCGACAATGTCTATACGACCGGCGAATCCTTCGTCGGCCGCGGTGTCGAGATCGAGCTGCAGCATGCGCCCGGCGGACCGGTCGCTCGCGGCTACCTCAACTTCTTATACCAGCCGATCCGCAACGAGCTTGGCGACATTGTCGGCGTCTTCGTCGAAGGCAATGACGTCACGGACCTCAAACTGACCGAGCTGGCCCTGCGCGAAAGCGAAATCCGCGTCCGCCTGGCTCTGGCCGCCGCGGAAATGGGCGTCTGGCAATGCCAGTTCATCGACGGCGCCTTCGTGAACCTGCAAGGCGACGACCGTGCCATCACCCTTCTGGGCGGCACCCCCGGGCAATCCGCGACCTTCGACCAGTTTGCCGACCGCATACATCCCTATGACCGCCCCCTGCTCGGGCCTGCTGCCCGCAAGGCGCTCGATCCGGCCGGCGATGGCATTCTCGACCTTGAATACCGCATCACGGCCGCTGCCGGACACCCGGAACGCTGGGTACACGCCCGCGCCCAGGTCCTGCCCTCCTCGATCGGCAAGCGCCTTATCGGCACCGTGCGTGACATCACCCCCAAGAAGGAAGCCGAGCTCCGCCAGCAGATTCTCAATGCAGAACTGCAGCATCGCATGAAGAACAGCCTGGCCATGGTCAACGCCATCGCGGCACAAACCCTGCGTGGCGACGACATCGCCGACCGCCGCTCCACCTTCCTCTCAAGGCTTGAGGCTCTTTCCCACGCGCAGGACATCCTGACCAGCGAGAGCTGGCAGGGCGCGCCGATCCAGTCCGTCGTCGAAAGCGCCTTGACGCCCCATCTCTCCGGCGGCGAGCGCTTCGTCATCGACGGCATCAACCTCGACCTGTCAGCAAGACAGGCCCTGTCGATGGCTCTAGCTATCCACGAGCTGGCCACCAATGCCGCCAAATACGGCTCGCTGACCGCCAGCACCGGTCAGGTGCATATCCAATGGGGAATCGAGCAGAACGAATTCCGCTTCCGGTGGACCGAAAGCGGTGGCCCACCCGTCAGCCCCCCTGCCCGAAAAGGCTTCGGCTCCCGCCTCATCACCCGCGTATTGGCATCCGATTTCGAAGGCGAGGTTACCGCCGACTACCGTCCCGAGGGCTTGGTCTGCGAACTCCGCGCACCCGCATCCAGCCTTGGTCAGGGGGCCGAACCATGACCACCATCCTCGTCGTCGAAGACGAAAGCTTGATCCGCATGTCGATCGCCGACCATCTCGAAGAAAGCGGCTTCACGGTCCTCGAAGCGAGAGACGCCGATCAGGCTCTGGAGCTTCTCGCAAGACACCCAGACATCAGCATCATCTTCACTGACGTCGACATGCCCGGCAGCATGGATGGTATCGAACTCGCCCAGGTTGTGCGGGATAGGTGGCCACCGATCCGCATCTACGTCACGTCGGGTCTCTGGCGCCTCAACAGCGATGAGCTACCGGATCAATCAGTGTTTGTGCCCAAGCCATATAATGCCGACGACCTCGCCAGCCAGTTCCACGCGGCAACTAACTGATCGCGGCGAGTGGACAAGCAAATCTGGCCAGCACTTTGGGCCGTGGCTTTCGAGAGCAGTGCCGGCCCACACGTCTCTAATCTTGACCGTAGGGTGCCACACGCCGAAGCTACTCACCAACGGTCAGCATTGGATCGCTGCACAAGTCCACCGTCGGCCTGAACTCTGCTGGATTATCCTTGATCCTGACGGCCACCTCGATGGGTTGGCATTGTGCAAGCGACAGGTCGATCCGCCCGGCCTGGCCCGGCGCAATCGGCACGGTGTAACTCCCCACAGAAACGTTTGCGCCAACCGGGAACACGGTGATGTTCTCGATCGTATCCTGTGAGGTGTTCTGCACAACCAGGTTGACCGATTGGGCCAAGGCGGGCGCGGTGATCGACAAAGCCATCAAAACGAGAACGGTGCGCATAAAACCTCCAAACGACCCTTGCTCAAGACGTTAGGCACATAACACCAATCTGCGCCGCAAGATCCCTACGCAGCCGATATTTTATGGCGTTGCGCAACAAGGTGAATGGCGGAGAGGGAGGGACTCTCCGTAGTTTCGTAGAAGCTCCCGGAAACAAAGGCCTCAAGGGCCGCTGCTTATAGCGTCTTTGTACCAGTGTTTCGTACCAGCGTCCAGCGATTTGCTATCTGTTGCACGCGAGAAGATGACGACGCCGCCAGACCGGAGTCGAGGCGAACGCCGTCCGAACCGGCGGCGTCGACGATTCCGCCCTTAGCGCTGTTGCTCACGCGCAGCAGCACTGAGCGTGTGGCGTCATGGATCTTGAGGGCCTTAGCGAGAAAAGGCCATGTGGATCGCCTGCTCCCTGTTCGACCGCCCGCCCGTCTTGGGAGCAGCTCCAACGATCCCGGTCGACGTCAACCGCCAACTGCGGGCGCCATCACTTGTTCAGCGCATCCTTCAGGCCTTTGGCGGCGGTGAAGGTGATCTTGTTAGCAGCAGCGATCTTTATCGTGGCTCCGGTCGATGGATTCCGTCCTTCTCGTTCGGGCGAGGCTTTGACCTTGAATTTGCCGAACCCAGGCAATGAAACCTCTTCACCAGCGACGGCGGCATCGACGATCGCCTTCATCACACTGTCCACCAGCGCCTTGCCTTGTGCCTTGGGGAGATTGTGCTCGGCAGCGATCTTGTCTGCGATCTCGTTTGCGGTCGCCATTGAATTTCCTTTCGAGGTGGGTGAGGCGACTATTCAATCATCCCGAGGGCCGATCGTCGAGCGAGTACCATCGTGAACTTAGGTTGCAGACCCTCTTTGTTGTTCGGCTGGTACGAGCAGCGCTGGGTGTTCGACAGCCATCCGCGCACACGAAACTCCGCTCGGCTCTCCAGCGAATGCAGGAGAGCCGAGCGAAGACCAACCCCAGGCCCGGGGTCGGTTGCCCAGCTATATCTCCACAACCGCCATCCAGGTAGTGCAAGAAACCGCCCACCAATCGAAAGTGCTGGCCTCCAGAGCAACTGTTCCGACACGCTTAGACGCTGACTCTGGCTGCAGCCGAATCCTTGTCTCGTCATTTGCTGCACTGGAGAGCAATCCAGCACCCAGCACAGTGTGGACGCAGCGTGCTGGGTGCCTTCGCCTAGCCAAGCTACCGAACCTAACAAGTGGGCTATGCTAGAGGAACATGGCCTTTCGGCTGAGTGCGCTCGGCGCGATGCAATCGCATGGTCTGATGTTGCATCGCTTCACTACGATCGTGGGCACCTCCACCTCGGGCCAGACGCAGTTCACCTCGTCGCACAAAGCAAGAATAGATTCGGGAAGAGAACGATTAAACGATTGATACCTATGAATAATTTCATTCCTAGAATCACTTGTGTCATTACAAGGGTGCGAGCACGAGTAGGCAGCTCCCAGGTTCAGAATGGCCATGACGCACAGCGAGATTGAAGATCTGCCACGATTGTGGCACCGCCATCATGCTCGGCTGAGGACTGCGACGGGCAGCATCTTGCTCGGCGGGGTGGACAATCCGGCGGTAGCACTCAGGTATTGCAAGGACATGGCTCGCACCATCGTCAACGCCGGCAACGAATGCGGCGTCATAGCAGTCGAAGTCACTGACCACTTGGGAAACCTCGTGCTTGAGGAGTCAGTGCAGTCGATTTAGATCCCACATACGATTTGGGTCTTGCGTACGCCTAGTTTGTCGACACCATACAGGCAGGCACCCATTCTGGATTCTTCGACGCCGAAGCCATTCCGAAATCCAACACGAATGACGCACTTGCGACATATCGCCCGCACCAGCCATCGGCGCCCAATCTCCCGATCGAGCCGCTCGCCGGCGTTGAGATTTCGGAACCATGAATACGACATCGAGCTTGGATTAATCGCCGTCGCCAGCCGCCAGTTCTCGCTTCTTCCGAAGTTGTGGCATCAGCATCGCAGCGACCAGCGCTACGGTGAGTATTAGCAGTGAGAGCGATATCGGACGGGTTACGAACACCGTCGCATCACCGTTGGACAGAACCATCGCCCTTCGAAACGTTGTTTCGAGCATTGGGCCGAGGACGAATCCCAGTATCAATGGCGCAGGTTCGCAACCGAAACGTTTGAAAAGGTAGCCCACGCCTCCCAACGCCGCTGCGAGCATGACGTCGAATGTCGAATTCTGGACCGAGAAGACCCCGATGCAGCAGAACGCAAGGATAGCTGGATAGAGCACCTTATAGGGAATGCTGAGCAACTTCACCCAAACGCCGACCAACGGAAGATTGAGGATCACTAGCATCAGATTGCCGATCCACATCGACGCGATCAAACCCCAGAACAAGGTCGGATTGTTCGTCATGACTTGGGGGCCTGGCTGGATGTTGTGGATGGTCATCGCTCCTAGCATGAGCGCCATCGTCGCACTTCCTGGTATCCCCAATGTGAGAGTGGGGATGAATGCCGCCTGAGCAGCGGCGTTGTTCGCCGCCTCTGGCGAGGCGACCCCTTCTATCGCTCCGCGACCAAACTCTTCCGGTCTCTTGGAAAGCCTCTTCTCGAGGCTGTATGCCAGGAACGATGATATCGACAGCCCTGCTCCAGGCAGGACGCCGACCAGCGTCCCTAGGCCAGTTCCTCGCAGGACCGCCGGCCATGCCCTTGAGAAGTCCCGCTTGGTTGGCCATAGCCGCGAGATCTTGCCGGTGAAGGTCTCTCTGATCTCGGCGTTGGCCAAACTGTCTATGATCTCGCTGAACGCGAATACGCCAATAGCGATCGTGACAAAGTCTATGCCGTCCCAAAGCTCGGTGAAGCCCAAGGTGAATCTGACAGCTCCAGAGTTCACGTCGGCTCCGACTAGACCGAAGAGCAACCCGATCAGCACCATCCCGCACGCCTTCAGGATCGACCCCGAAGCAAGACAGACGGCTCCGACCAACCCCACCGCCATCAGAGCGAAGTAGTCCGCGGGTCCGAACAAGAACGCCATTTTCGTCAACGGTGCAGCGAAAGAGGCAAGAACGAGAGTCGCCACCGAGCCTGCGAAGAACGATCCCAGGGCAGCAACAGCAAGTGCCACCCCGCCGCGCCCCTGGCGTGCCATCTGGTGACCATCCAGCATCGTCACGACTGACGATGTTTCGCCGGGGAGATTGACCAGAATGGCCGTGGTCGATCCTCCATACGCCGCCCCATAGTATATCCCGGCCAACATGATGAGCGCGCCGAGCGGGTCGAGACCATAGGTGAATGGCAAGAGCATCGCGATCGTTGCGACGGGCCCAAGCCCTGGCAGAACGCCGATCAGCGTGCCCAATAGAGCGCCCGTGAATGCAAAAACTAAGTTTTGCCAGGACAACGCCGTTGCGAAGCCCAGAGCCAGGTTGGAGATCAGGTCCATGGTTCACCGTGTTACAAAAAATGGCCACAACGGGACTTGGATGCGCAGCGCCACCACGAACACCACGACAGACAGAACGACGATCCCTATCGTGCTGAGAAGTGTCGTTCGAACATCGACGTCGGTTCGGGCGAAGCTTGAGACGATCGTCAGGATCATCAAAGCCAGTACGAATCCGAGAGGTATGACGGCCAAGGCGAAGAGCGCTACGCTCCCCAGTACGGCGCAGACAACCCGCAGATTGAACGCCCCAATCGGCTGTGTTTCCCTCGACCTCGTAGCTCGTATGGCAACTGCAACACCTGTCAGGCACAGCAATGAGCCGAGTATCAGCGGGAAGTACCCCGGCCCCATCTGCTGAATAGTTCCGATGGGCAGACCGAGGGATGCTGCTACAAAAGCCGTGCCGACGACCAGGTAAAGCACGCCCGCCGCAAGGTCCCGTTTGGCTGTTGGCATGACCACCATCCGTTGGATTGTACTTGGGGAGATTTTGCGGTCGGTCAGTTGAGACTGATGCCAAGCGCGGTAGCAGAGCTTTTCCAACGGTCGAGCTCGCTCGAGAGGTGTGTCGCGAACTCCGATGAGCTCAAGCTGGCCGGCGAAGCACCCAAGCCATCGAGAAATATCTGCGACTCCTCCGTGGCCATGATCGCGTTGATTTCCGCATTGATGGATGCCACCAGATCGTCTGGCATGCCCTTGGGTCCGAGAACGCCCCACCACACCTGCGCTCCCAGCGATTCCAGGCCAAGCTCGGATGCCGCCGGAGTATCCGGTAGACTTTTTGCGCGCTCAGGACTGGTCACGAACAGCGCCCGAATGTCGCCGCTGGTGATCGTTGGCAGAAGTTGGACGATCGACCCGAAGTAGACATCCACATGCCCGCCGATCAGGTCGACCATCGCCTCGGTCCCGCCTTGGTAATGCACCGCCCTCATCCCTAGGTCATTTGGCTGATTGATTTCCTCGGCGAGGAATTGGTTGATGCTGCCTGGACCGGTTGCGGCATAGGTCAATGAGCGCGAACGTCCTTCGGCAATGAGCTCGTCAACCGATGTTGCCTTGGTCGATGGGCCCAGGGCCAGTAGCAGAGGCACATTCCCCACCATTGCAACGGGTGAGAAGCTCTCGATTGGATCGTATGGCAGGTTCGCTTGCACTGCGGCCGTGGTCGTAAAAGTGGCCGACACGATCATCAGGGTGTAGCCGTCGGGCTGCGCTTGAGCGACATGGTTGGCACCAAGCACCTGCCCTGCCCCCGGCCGATTTTCTACCACGACGGGCTGACCCCATTCCTTGCTCAAATGGTCACCGAGATATCGACCGACCGTGTCCAGCGAGCCTCCCGCCGCGACCGGCACCACGAGCGTGACGGGTCGATCTGGGAACGACTGCGCCAGCGCAGCACTGCCTCCCAGAATACCAATGGCCAAGCCAAGGATGAGTTTAGTCGGGTTCATGGTTCCTCCTCGCAGCTGCATGTTCCATGTTCTTGGAACTGCGCCGGTTTTTGTGTGAGGCAAGGTGACCATCGCGGAGTTCGAGGTACCAATAAGAAGATGAGCAGACTTGATAAGCAGGGGTAATACCGACTCCGCCCTTCAATCTGCCGACCCAATAATCTTGAGTAATGCGTCGCATCGATCTCATCATTTGATGGACGGTACGCCGAAGCTATTTTGAGACCTACGTCCGACGTGTCCTACACGGAGGGCGAAGCAATGCGTGTCTCCCATTGAAATGCGTGAACTCATCAAAGGATTTGTGATGGCCCGCGCCTATTCAAACAATGCCTCCGCGGGGGCGCTGCTGATGTTGGCAGCAAGCCTGGCGTTCGCTGGTACAAATGTTCTGCAATCGGTCTTGCCGTGGCAATTCGGGATGAGTTCGACAGGCATGGCCTTCTGGCAGTATCTGTTGGCCTCCTTGCTCGCGCTGCCTCTCATTCGTCGGATCGGGCTGCACAGGCTGCGAACCAGATATCCGATCGCCCATGAATTGCGGGCCTTCGTCTCGGCATTGGGCGTGCATGTGTTCGTGTACGGATTTGCGAGCGGCGTCCCGATCTGGCAGATGGTCACCCTCCTCGCCACCGGGCCACTATTCGTCATATTGGGTTCGACCCTGCTCCTTGGCGAACGGGCGTCACCCGCTAGAATAGGTGCGGCCCTGCTGGGTTTCGTCGGCGCCATCTTTGTGTCTGGAGTTGGCGTGGAGGGCTTCTCGCTTCCTACCTTCGTGCCTGTTGTTGCGGCGATGCTATGGGCGACTACCGATGTGATCACGAAGTCTCTGGCAAGGAGGGGCGAGGCTCCGGAGACCCTGACTCTTTCGCTCCTGGTCCTGATGACGCCCAACCATTTGGCCATTCTGGTGCTCGTGACCTCGGTTGGTTGGCTTGCCCCACAACTCTTGCCTGCTGGCATTGCGACAGGATTTCCCTTCGCACTGCCAGAAGGAAACGGGCTGTTGCTCCTCATTCTCCTCGGGGCGCTGACGGCTGCAGCACAGTATCTCCTGAGCCATGCCTACAAAGTCGCGGATGCGACCTATCTCCAGCCCTTTGGCGACCTGAAGGTACCGTTGAGCGGTCTCCTGGGCTGGGCATTTCTATCTGCTGCGCCGGCCGCGTGGTTTTGGCCAGGATCGGCATTGATCGTAGCGGCCTCGTTTTTCGTCCTGTGGGCGGAGTTGAACGACAAGCCTGGAATGGCGGCAGTCCGCTGAACGACGAAGGGCGGCGCAATGCGCCGCCCTTATGCTTCAGGAAATAGTGGTTCTAGTAGTGTCCAGCAGACCCTGGACCCACGGAACTCGGATCGTAGAGCGCCAAATACTTGTTGCCATGCGAAACCATAGGTGTAGTCCCAGCACCACCCTCGAATGCGACGACGCGTCCCAGCAGGATAGCAGTGCCGTGCCGATAGATTTCTTCTTCCAGTACGCACTCGATATGCCCCGCGGAGGCTGACAAAATCGGAGCCCCTGATTTACCAGTGCTCCAGTGACTCGCCTTGAACCTTTCAGCTCCGGACACGCCGCTCTTGGGGAGGAAGGGCGCCAGTTGGTGGTGCTGGTCGTAGCCGACATAGTTGATCGAGAAGCGGCGCGCGGCAATTATCGTCGACAGAGCATCCGTTGTCCGGTCGACAGACACCATCATTGTCGGAGGATCGGCGCAGAGGTGAGTTGGTGACAGGGCTAGAAAGCCTCGCGGTCCCACTCCATGCTCCGCCGCAACGATCGAGACGCCGGCAGCTCGGACCCCCATGGCCTTCCAGAACAATTTGGGATCTATGGCATCGTCCAAATCAGAAACTTTCGTGTTCACATCGTCTCCTGTTGATGGCCAGTGATATGGGCGAGTGGGACCATTATTTCATAGACCCATGTAGGCCGCTTGGATTGAGCTGTCGCTGGCGACTTCCCTGGACGGGCCAGACCTGCTGATCCTGCCATGATCCACCACGTAGGTGCGGTTGGAGACTTCGAGTGCCTCGGCGACGTTCTGCTCGACCAAAACGATCGACAGTCCTTCCTTTCGTGCCAACTCCTCGACCAGTTCGAAGACCTTCCCAACCATTAGAGGGGAAAGTCCGACGGACGGTTCGTCGAGCATCAGAAGCTTTGGTCGGCTCATCACCGCACGTGCAATCGCGCACATCTGGCGCTCACCACCAGAAAGATGACCGGCAAGCTGTTCACTGCGCTCGCGAAGGATGGGAAACAGCTCCATGACCTCTGACAATCGATCTGCAGCTAGGCGCTTGTCCTTTCGGGAGTAGTAGCCCAGCTCGAGGTTCTCGCGAACGGTCATGAATGGGAACAAGCGACCGCCTTCGGGCACAAGCACAAGACCCAAGCCTGGGCGGAGATGAGCTGCCAGCTTGGTGATATCCTGCCCGTCGAACAGGATTGTCCCCTCTGTGGGTTCGACGAGACCGGTGATAGTCCCCAGCAGAGTGCTTTTGCCGGCGCCGTTCGCTCCGACGATCGAGACTATCTCGCCAGGCTGAACCTCGACCGAGACCCCGTGCAGCACCACGGCCTGTCCATAACCGGCCTTGACATCATTGACTGAAAGACTGGCACTCATTTGTGGCGCTTTCCAAGGTATGCTTCGACCACGCGACTGTCCGAAAGGACTTCCGACGGGCTCCCATCGGCGATCTTCGTTCCGAAGTCGAGCACGACGACACGGTTCTCGAATGCCCTGACGACCTTCAAGTTGTGCTCGATGATCAGGAACGTAAACTTTTGGGCATGCAGTTTCTTGACGAGCGCGATGACGTCGTCCACCTCGGTCTGATTCAGGCCTGCCATCACCTCGTCAAGCAATACGATGTCTGGATTCAACGCAAGGGCGCGGGCGATCTCGAGCCGCCGACGCTCGCTCAAGGTCAGGTTGCCGGCGCGCACGGCGGCGCGGTGGCTGAGGCCGACCAGGTCCAAGGCTTCTGCCGCTTTGACTGCAGCTTTTCGCGCATCTGGACTATGGAGGAACGCTCCGATCAATGCATTCTCCAAAGTCGTCAACGATGTGAGCGTCTTGGAGATTTGAAAGGTCCTGCCGAAGCCCATCTTGGCACGGGCCTGCGGCGAAGTAGTGGTGATGTCCTGCCCGCGGAAAAGGATCCGGCCAGTCGATGCTTGGAGCTGGCCCGTCACCAAATTGAACAATGTTGTCTTTCCAGCTCCATTCGGACCGATGATGCTGACCAGGTCGCCGGCATTCATCGAGAGGCTCATCTCGTTTACCGCCACTAGGCCGCCGAAACGCTTCGAAACACCTTCAATCTGCAAAAGTGGCTCAGACATTGTCGTTCCTCCGAACGCGTTCCCAGGCCGACAGTGCCGCTCCAACTATGCCGCGCTTCAAGAACAGAGCGCAAAGCACGAGAACGAAGCCGAGCACGACGAGATGACCACCAGGCACACTGCCGCCCAGCCATGCGCGCAGTTGGAATTCCACCGGCACGATCAATAGTGCGCCGATCAGCGGACCGAAGACGGTCCCGACGCCACCAATGAGCGAAATGAGCAAGAACCTCACGCCTATGTCGGGCAGCGACATGAAGGTGGGCGGATCGATGAAGCGCAGGTACATCACGAAGAGCACGCCGCCCATGCCGGTCATCGCTGCGCTGAGGGCCATTCCCGTCAGCTTGACCCTGGTCACATCGATGCCGCTGGCCCGGGCGGCGTCCTGATCGTCGCGGACAGCCTGCAAATAATAGCCGAGCCGGGAGCGGAATACGTAACCGCTCACGAAAAGTGTGAAGGCGAGAAAGCCCAGCATTAGCAAGGCATACGAGAAACGATCGGTGAAGATCATGTTGAGAAAGGATGCATTAAAGGGCAGCGACATGCCCTGAGGCCCCCCTGTCAAAGGCTGGAAATAGTTGGCCAGGACCAGTGCCACTTCGCTCACCGCCATCGTAGCGATGCCGAAGAACTTTCCCTTCAGTCGAAACAGCGGCCAGCATACGAGCGCGCCCACCAGTCCCGCCAGCAACGCGGCAGGCATCAGGGCAAGCCATGGCGAGACCTGAAAATGGATGTAGAGGTTTGCCGTCGTGTAACCGCCGATCGCGAAGAACGCGCCATGGAGCAGGGAGAACTGACCACCATACCCACCGATGATGTTCCAACTAGTGGCCAAGCCAGCGAATAGGAAAGTGTACGCAGCGATGTTTAAGAGGAACGGCTGGCCGGACAATAGAAAGCTTCCGAGCAGAAGTACCGTCACGACGATACCAATCCGCACGGCTTGTTGGCGGAATGTCGTAACTCCGGCGATCTTGCCTGTCGGCGCGTTGGCGGGTGCACCCGCTATGGTGTCAGTTCTGCTCACGGAGACCAACTTCTTCTGCGCCGGCGATACCAAACAGGCCACTTGGGCGAATGATCAGCACGGCAATGAATACGAGGAACCAGGCGACATGCTTCAGTTCCGGATCGAGGTAGTAGCCTGCCAAGGCTTCGATGACGCCGATGATGAACCCGCCGAAAAAGGCTCCCCATACGCTGCCGAGCCCACCCAGAACGACCACAGCAAAAGCGGCGATGATGAAATTGCCGCCAATCTGCGGGGACATGGTGTAGATCGGCGATAGAAGAGTGCCAGCAAGACCGGCCAATGCGGCACCCACCCCAAAGGTGAGCATGAATGTGCGTTCGACATTGATGCCCATGAGACGAGCGGACCGGCGATCTTGGGTCACGGCCCGAACTGCCTTGCCAGGCAAGGTGTTCTTGAGGAACCACGCAAGCCCAACAGCCACTAGCGTAACAGCGATCAGGGCGACGAGCCGGGACACGCCGATGGTGATACCACCGGCATTGATCGTCATGTTGGAGACACTGGACGGCACTGTGTAATTCATGCCGCGAGTTATGGCCAAGACGCCGTTCTGCAGCAGTATCAACAACCCGAACGTTGCGAAGATCTGCATCATCGGTTCGTTCTGAAGCGGCTGCAGGACGAAACGCTGGACGAATACGCCGAACACGAACAGAGCGGGCACGACGATCAATATGGAAACATACGGATCGGTGCCCAGCATTGCATAGGAGAGGTATGCCCCATACATGCCAAGCATCACGAACTCGCCCTGTGCGAAATTGACGATGCGAATGACACCGAAGATCAGATTGAGTCCGATACTGACGAGGCCGTAGATGCCGCCAAGCAGTATTCCGACCACAACGACGTTGAGAAAGATGGACATGGCGCCTCACCTGTTGGAGTTGCGGGGGCGCCACAGCGCCCCCGTCGCTCAGTTTCCGCTCAGGCTCTGGATTGAGGTCTCAGTGTTGGCAGCCTCTACCGGGAAGACGGTCTTGACCGAACCGTCCTGCCATTGACCGACTGTCGGAAAGGCTCGCGTGTTTTGCATGGTATCGTCGAATTTGACACCGAAACCAGTCTCGTAGGAGCCCATCGGCTTGTCGATGGCCAATGCAGCCGCACGGACCGCATCTGGGGCGGTCGAAGCAGCAGCGGTCACCGCTTCTGCCAGAATCTTGAATCCGACATATGCGTTCAGGCTCTGCGGCGCGATCGGGGGCGTGCCGAATTTCGCCTCGTAGGCCGCCACGTAATCGCCCACGCCTGGAGCGAAGGACTCGGCTGTGTCGTACCGGGGATAGTTGACCACCAAGATACCGTTGAGGTAGTCGCCCAAGGCTTCGTTGGTCTCCGATGTATCGCCGGTGCCGGTGATGATGATCGCCGGTGGCCGATACCCTTGGTCTCGGCTGGTCCGCAACAGCAGGTTCGTGTCCGGAATGTATCCCGTGGTGATCCACACATCGGGGGACGCGTCTCGCATCCGCAAGATGCTGTCGGTGACGTCGATGGCCTTGGCGCTGTATGCGCTCACGCCCGATACTTCGATTCCTGCGTCGTGCAGCAACTGCTCCTGGATTTCTGCAACGCTGGTTCCGTAGACGGAATCCTCATGCGTGATCCAAACCTTCAGTGCAGTCGGTTCCTTGCCAAGCTCCTTGGCGACCAGGCCCGTGACCGCATCGATGGACTGTTGTGCAAAAGTGCCAGCGAACGGGCCCGACCGGATGAAGTTGGGTATGCCGCGCTCGGTCAGATTGGCCGCAACTGCATTGGTATCCCAATACAACTTACCATACTGCAGGGCCGTTTCGCTGCCGGCAGCCGAGACGGAACTCATGAACGTGCCGACGAAGAGCTCTGCGCCGTCGAGATTGGCAAGCTGATCGACGGCCGCGATGGCTTCTTGGGGATTGGTAGCGTTGCCGCGCAAGATCTCCACAGGTCGACCGAGCAGTCCACCTGCCGCGTTGATCTCCTCGGCGGCAAGTTCGTAGCCTCGAGTGACTTCGTCGCCGTAGATGGCAACGGCACCCGAGTATGGGTTTATGGCTCCCACCTTGAGAGCATCCTGCGCCATTGCTGGTGCAGCAGCCAGTGGTACCGAAACCGTGACAAATGCCAACAGACCCGCAAACGCGCGCCTCGCCTTGAATTTCTTCATAGTTTTCCTCCTCCTATGGAAATCTAGTTGACTGGTAGTGGCCGGCGACGCCGACCCTTTGCAGCGCTCAACCCTTGATCAATCGCGAAAGCACGTCCTTCGTCGTGAACTTTTCTTTCGCCGAGAACTGGCTGAGCCTATCGTTTTGGAATTGCTCCCAACGGCGGCTGATCGCCAATCGGGTCTCAACGCCTGCATTGGTCAATCTCAGCTGCCCATTGCCCGACTGCATCAGCAGTCCGCGGCTCGTCAGATCTCGAACGGCGTCCTCGGCATCCCTGCGGCCAAGAAATGTCTTGGCAAGCAAGGTCTGCAGGTCGATGTCAGGCGATTGGTAGAGCGCAGCAAGAGTGCGACCTTCGGATATGGTGGTTCCCTCCGCGCGCCGATGCTCGTCAAACTCGGCCGACATCTGGTGGTACGCTCGAAAGAGCAGCGGCAGCAGCGGCAGGTCTTCCGCGACCACAGCACCATCCGCAGATGGTGGGACCATCTTCACCGCAAAGTTCGGATGCTCTTCGGCAATTCCATATCGCCCCTGAGAGAAGAGCAAAGGTTGGCCGGCATAACGTCCGTAGGACGCGACGCGCCCAACAATGATGATGTGGTCGCCTCCATCGAGAATGTTCTCAACGGCGCATTCGAAATGCGCGATTGCTCCTTCGATCAGCGGCACGCCTTCACGCCCGGCCCTCCAGGGAGCACCAGCGAACTTGTCGACCTCCTTGCTCGAGAAGTGCTGGGACACCTCGACCTGGTTGTCCCCCAGCACGCTGATCGCAAAGTTCTTCGCACGCTCGAAGATGCTGAAACTGCGAGAAGTCCGACCGATCGACCAAAGGATCAGCGGAGGATCCAAAGACAAGGACGAGAACGAGTTCGCAGTCACGCCGGCGAGCTCTCCCTCGACGTTGGTCGTGACGATGGTAACGCCCGTTGCGAACTGGGCGAGGCACTGACGGAACTGACGTGGGTCCATGCTTGGATCACCACCGTCGATCTTCTGTCGATCCGCCGAGGCGCTCGCATCAATAGTTACTGCTGTCATTTGTTTTAACCCCATCAGGAAGGCTCAGAGGCCTTCTCCCAAGCGGGACGATCGTGATTGAACTCTGGCACGGACAGTCCCAGGTGCTCCCGCAAGGTCGAGCCTTCGTACTCTTCGCGGAACAAGCCGCGGCGTTGAAGTTCAGGAACCACGTGATCCACGAAGTCTTCGAGGCCCGTTGGGAACACCGGGGGCAGAACGTTGAAGCCATCTGCGGCCCGTCCCTGGAACCACGATTCCATTTCGTCGGCGATTTGCTCCGGAGTTCCCAGAACGACGTTGTGCCCTCGAGCGACTGCCACCGTCAGGTAGAGCTGGCGGAGCGTCAGATTGTCCTTGCGGGCAGTGCGCATGATCACTTCGGTGCGCCCCTTGGCGCCGTCGTGCTCTGGCAGATCGGGCAGTGGCTCATCCAATGCGTACATCGACAGGTCGCGACCCAGCATATGCTGGAGCAGGAACATGCCCACCGACGGCTGGACCAGGGACTGGAGGTACTCGTACTTTTCTTTGGCTTCCTTCTCAGTGGCACCGACGACTGGGAAGATACCCGGCATGATGGCCACGTCTTCGGACTTACGGCCATACTTGCCCAGCCTACCCTTGGTGTCGCTGTAGAAGGCCTGACCCTCTTCCAAGCTTTCGGCAGCAGTGAAGATCACTTCAGCCGTCTCTGCCGCCAGTTCGCGACCAGGGCCCGAGGATCCGGCCTGCACGATCACAGGATGCCCTTGGGGCGAACGAACCACGTTCAGCGGCCCTTTGACGGAGAACTGATCGCCTTCATGATCGAGGAAGTGCAGCTTGGAAGGATCGAAGTACCGACCATTCTCCTTGTCGCCAATCACCGCATCCGGTTCCCAACTGTCCCAGAGGCCCTTCACCACGTGGGCGAACTCACGTGCACGGACGTATCTGTCAGCATGAGCCATGTGCGACTTGGCGCTGAAGTTCGCGGCTTCCGCCTGATTGTGGGAAGTGACGAGGTTCCAGCCGGTGCGACCGCCATTGATGAGGTCGATGGACGCGAACTTTCGAGCCAGATGATAGGGCTCGTTGTAAGTCGTCGTCGCGGTCGCCACCAAACCGATCTTATCCGTGACAGCCGACAAAGCGGCGAGGAGGGTGAGCGGTTCGAAGTAAACGGCGCGCGCCGCACCTGCCTGAGCGTCCAACTGTTCTGGGCGGATACCGACCAGATCGGCCAAGAAGAACAGGTCAAATTTGCCGCGCTCAGCAATCTTGGCCAACTCCACGCAGCGCTGGAAATTGAATGCGCTATCGCTTTCCGCTGACGGATGACGCCAACCAGCGACGTGGTGACCGCCGGGCCAATAGAAACATCCAAGACGCATCTTGTCCGAACGTTTTTCCACCATATCCGTAACTCCTCCGTGTGAAGCAGCGACCTGCGCAGATGCTTGTCGCGGTCAACATGGATAGGCGCCTTGACGAGAAATTCGCAACTCGAAATATTCCCATGCGCATCATTTACATGTATGTGTTTTGAGTTTCGGCCGGAGGATTGGTATGGAAAGCGTTAAATCGGCACAGCGCGTGTTCGAGTTCCTCGAGTACTTTGCGAAGGTTCAGCGGCAAGTTTCCGTAGCGGAACTGGCCAAGCACTACGGGTATCCAAACTCCAGCGTCTCAACCGTCATGAGGACTATGGTGTCGCTCGGATACCTAAGTTACGACACGAAGCTGCGGACCTACCTCCCAACGTCGCGGCTGCTTTTCCTCGTTGAGTGGGTCGGAACCACGCTCTACGACAGCGAGGCTGTGAAGGCAGTCATGAGGGACCTCAGCGATGCTACGGGTGAGACCATTATCCTCGGAGTGCAAAGCGGGCTTCGTGTACAATACGTGCAGGTCATAGATGCCACCGGCCCAGTGCGCCTTCATGCTGATCCAGGGTCGTTTCGAAGCATAGCGAAAACCGCAGTGGGCCATGTGCTCCTGTCGAGATTTGACAACGACCATGTCGGCAGAATGATACGGCGCCTCAACAATGAGGAGCCCGACCCCCTCAAGCACGCCGACATCGGGCGGCTGCAGACTACGCTGGCTGCGGTTCGAGAGCAGGGCTACGCTGTTTCGATAGGCGGCGTGGTGCCTGGAGCGGGCGGCCTGGCAATGTTCCTGCCGGATTCGTTTGGCCCGACCCCACTAGCTGTCGGCATTTTCAGCGTGGAGGCCGTTATCGAGAAAAATCGCGATCTCTACGTGGAGCTCATCCACAGAACTATCGCCAAGCATAGTGGCGCTACAAGCACGGGAACCGTCGAATGAACTTGCGACAAATGGAAGTCTTCCACGCGATCATGCGAGCTGGCTCTGTAACGGGCGCCGCCAAACTGTTGAACGTCACTCAGCCGGCGGTCAGCACTACCCTGCGGCATTGCGAGGACCAGCTTAGGATCAAGCTCTTCGACCGAACTGGAGGGCGGATGCGCCCGACGCCCGAGGCGGAAGCGATCTTTCCCGACATCGCCAATATTTTCCAACGGGTCGACACCGTCAGTCGAGTCGCCAGCGATCTAGCAGGAGGACGTCTTGGCGCAATCACGGTGGGGGCAACGTTTGCAATTGCCAACGGTCCATTGGCAAAGGCAATCGCCGAATTCTCGGTGCAGAATCCGGACGTGCGCTTCGCCGTTCATGCATTGCCCACAGTACAGGTCGTCGAGCGGGTGGCTCGACGAGAAGCGGACTTCGGTTTCGGATTTTCCCCCATCGATGACCCTGCCGTCGAAACCGAGGTGCTGAGGAGCGCCGAGATCGCTTGCGTGATGCCTGCGTCGCACCCACTGGCCGAGCTGGAAGCCATTACGGTGGACGATCTGGCAGGACACCCGATCATAACGTATGCTCCGGCGACGGCTATCGGTGGCCCCGTGGAAGCGGCATTCAGGGACAGTCAGGTCGATCTCGTCAGGACGATCCAGGTCAACTATTCGATGACTGCATTCACCTTGGCTGGACATGGTGCAGGAATCGCCTTGGTCGAGCCGATGCTCTTCAATCCGGCGGCCATGCCGCATCTCGTCTGTCGACCGTTCAAGCCTGCGGTGTCCGTTCAGACCATTCTGATCAAGCCATTGGGAAGACCGCTGCTGCGCACCAGCCGATCGTTCATCCAGCTGGTGCGGCAATACATTTCGCAAGGGACGGACATGCACGAGCAAGCCGACATTAGCTGAGTTTATGGCAGAGAGAATTCTGCTGCTTAGCGCTGCCCGATGGTTTGCGGTTAGCTGACTGCACATCAACGGGAATCCGGATATGTCGCAGCAGACTGAACTTGTACTGAAGAATAACGTCAAAGAGCGAATTCAAAACGACCAGGTGGCGGCCTCGATGGTCGTTCGTCTGGTGCAGAGCATCGAGATCGCCAGCATCGCTCGCGCCATGGACTTTGACTCGTTCTATATCGATCTCGAGCACTGTTCGTTCTCGATGGAGACGACGAGCCAACTCTGCATGGCCGGACTGCTCGCAGGAGTGACCCCATTTGTCCGGGTCCCTGGCTACGGCCCCGAGCATGTCTCCCGCGTGCTGGACGGTGGCGCGCTAGGGGTTATCGCACCTCACATAACTTCCGCGGAGGATGCGAGGACTGTTGTCCGCAACGCCAAATTCGCTCCCTTGGGGGAGCGTTCGGTCACTGTGGGCATCCCGCATCTCGGCTTCGTGAGCCGACCTGTAGATCAAGCGCGACGGGCGATGAACGACGCGACCACGGTCGTTGCCATGATCGAGAGCCGCCAGGGCCTCGAGAACGTCGACGAAATCGCCGCCGTAGAAGGCGTGGACATTCTGCTCATCGGCACCAATGACCTCTGTGCCGACCTCGGCATCGACGGCCAATTCGAGAACGCTTTGGTCGACCAGGCGTATGAAACGGTGATCGCGGCCTGCAAGAAGCACGGCAAAGCTGCGGGCGTAGGAGGGCTGGCTAGCAAGCCGCAACTTATCGAGAAGTTCGTCAAAGCAGGCGCGCGATACGTGTCGTCCGGATCGGATCTGAACTTCGTCCTTTCGGCGGCAAAAGACAAAGCCGACCTGATCCGTAGCTATCGCGACAAGGCGTGAGGAGAGTACCTATGACTGACAATGGCAAGTTGTACGTCGCATCGCAGGACCTGACTGAGGTCTCGGCCAAGCTGCTCGAGAAGCACGGACTATCGGCAGCAGACGCCCTCACTGTGGCGGAGTGCTTGGTGGAAGCCGACCTCAGGGGCGTGGAAACCCATGGCGTGGTACGTCTCACCCACTATCTCAACCGAATTCGTCTCGGACTGATAAATCCGACACCGGACATGAAGCTGACTTCTCCGTCGGCGGTGGCGATGTCCATCGATGGGGACGACGGTTTCGGCTTCGTCGTCGCCAAGCGTGCGATGGAAGAGGCGATTGCAATGGCAGCGACGTCCGGCATCGGCCTGGTCTCAGTTCGCCGCAGCAGCCACTTCGGCATGGCAGCCAGCTACGTGATCCAAGCCGTGAAGGCCGGCTACATGTCCATGGTTTTCACCAATGCATCGGCATCCATGCCGCCGTGGGGTGGCATGGACCCGGTTCTTGGTACGAGCCCATTCGCGGCAGGTGCACCGGGCGGCAAACTGCCTCCGTTCGTTCTGGACATGGCGGTCGCAGTTGCCGCGCGCGGGAAGGTCAGACTGGCTGCCAAGAGAGGTCAGGATGTCCCCATTGGGTGGGGACTGGACAAGGATGGCAAGAACACGACCGACCCGAACGCTATCTTGGACGGCGGCGTAGTCCTGCCCGTCGGGGGCCCCAAGGGGTCGGCCATTGCAATGATGATGGATATCTTCAGCGGTGTTTTTTCCGGCTCGGCATTTGCTGGCGAGGTCACCAACCATACGGAGGAATTCACCAAGCCTCAGGATGTTGGTCATTTCATCCTCGCGATCAAGCCCGACCTTTTCCAGTCGATGGAGTCTTTCCTGGGAAGGATGGATTATCTGACGGCGAAAGTGAAAGGGTCGGCTCTGGCAGACGGCTTCTCGGAAATCCTGGTCTCAGGCGAACCCGAAGCACGTCTTGAGGCTTCTCGCAAAGCCACCGGCATAGCTTTGCCGGCCGGCGAGTTGGCGACCATTAGGGCGGCCTGCGAGGAATATGGCGTTCCATTCCCAGACCTCAAGGCAGAGCCACTCGATAAGGTGGAGGCGGCAGAGTGAAGCGGGACTACACACTCATTGACACGCATGCCCACATATTCAGGAGCGACCTGCCCATGTCGCCCGAAGGGCTGCACTATCCGAAGACCAACTTCGAGGTCGACGACTACTTGGCCATCTTGGACGATCATGGCGTCGAGAACGCATGCATTGCGGCGCCGAGCTTCCTCGGAACCTTTAACGACTACATGATCGACGTGCTGACAGAGCACAGGCGTCTGCGCGGCACGGTGATCGTTCGGCCGGATATCGACCGCTACGTCCTGCGGCAGATGGATCAGGATGGCGTAGTGGGTGTGCGGCTGTCGTTACGCGGCTCCAAGCAGCTGCCCGACCTCGACAGCGCGGACTACCAAAGGCTCTTCCACCGGATCGCGGACTTGAACTGGCATGTCCATCTCCACATCGAAGGGGAGCGACTGCCTCAGGTCTTGCCTGCATTGACCCGCTCGCCTGCCAATCTGGTCGTAGATCACTTCGGCCGTCCCGACCCCAAGCTCGGTGCGCAATCCCAAGGCTTCGAACATCTGTTGAACGCCTTCGATACAGGACGGACCTGGTGCAAACTGTCTGGGGGTTTCCGGATCGGTTGCGATCCGATGCCGCTGGCGAAAAAATTGCTGGAGGTGGCGGGCCCATCGCATCTTGTATGGGGCAGCGACTGCCCGTTCACTGACTACGAGACTCGGGTTTCATATGCATCGGTTGTCGCCAGTTTCGAGGAATGGGTACCGTCGAAAGAAGACCGCCAGACGATCGCCGAAACGACGAAGCAGTTGTATCGCTTCTGAACTGAAGAGTGACGAGCGCTAAAGATTGGGCCCCGGCAGTCGAACTGCCGGGGCCCAATCGCTTTTACTGGAAGGTAAATGGCTATGCTGCGATGACGACGTAGCCGCTAGTGTTGAATCCACTCATCTCATTGAGAACAGAATTCACGTCCTCAAGGCCAATCTTGCGGGTCACCAATGCACTTGGCTTCAGCCGCTTTGCCGCGACCAAGCCCAGCAGGTCGGGAAAGCTGGAGTGGGGATTGCCCAAGCTGCCAACGAGTGAAAGCTCATTGAGAACCAGGTGGTCGACAGGGAAATTGATCTTCCCGTTGTCCTCGCTACCCGTAAGACCGATCTGGAGGATGCGCCCACCCTTTCGCAGCGAAAGCAGGGCTGGAAGTGAGGTTCGGCTGCCGCCGAGTGCGTCCACTGCAAGATGTGGACCTCGGCCGCCGGACAGTTCTTTGATTGTCTCGGCCACCTGGATCTCGTTCAACGAACGCGCATTCACGGTACCGCTGGCGCCGAGCGACCGAGCGTAGGCCAGCTTGTCGTCGCTGATGTCCACCGCGATGACGCGGCCGCCCAAGGCGACGCAGATTTCGATGGCTGCGAGGCCAACGCCACCGCATCCCATCACGACCACGGTCTCGCCCGCTTTCAGTGCCGCCCGATCCCGCACACCATGCCAGGCGGTCATGTAACGGCAGCCAAGAGCGGCGGCCGAAAGCTCGTCGACCTCGTCAGGGAGCTTGATGCAATTCAGGTCAGCATTCGGGACGCGCGAGTATTCGGCCCAGCCACCACCGCCCTTGGTCAGGATTGGTGTGATCATGTTGTCGCAGAGATTCTGCTCGCCGTGGTGGCAGTAGGGACAATGACCACAAGCCAGGTTGAATGGAATGGAAACCCTGTCCCCAACCTTGGTCTGCTTGACCCCAGAGCCCACGGCTACGACAGTGCCGCCGATCTCGTGACCAAGAACGATCGGCACCTGCATCTCCCAATCGCCATTCCAAAAATGCCAGTCGCTGCGGCAGACGCCCGAGGCATTGATCTTCACGATCACATCGTCCGCGTCGATCTCCGGCAATGGTACTGTCTGCACTTCCAGCGGCTGCTTTGGCGCTGTCATGACGACGGCGCGCATGGTCTTGGGCAAAGTAAAAGTCATAGTTCCTCCAGTTCGGATTCAGGCGGCAGCTGGTTTTGGCTCTGCCTTCGTTGGGGCCATCGACAGTGCCAGAAGACTGTCGCTGGTGAATTCGGAGCGAGGTGCGAGCTTGGTAAGAACACCATGGTGGACCACGCCGACCGTCTCCGACAGAGACAGGATTTCTTTCACCGACGTCGATACGAGCACGACGGCAGCGCCACTGCTCGCTAGCGATAGAATGAGCCTATAGATGCCCTCGATCGCACCGACGTCGACGCCGGCAGTGGGCTCGACGAACACGTAGATGTCCGACCGCTCCTGCATCCACTTGCCGACGACAGCCTTCTGTTGATTGCCGCCCGAAAAATATCGGATCGGAATCCCAGGATTGCGTGGAATGATCTGGAGTTCGTTTATGATGCTCGCGGCATTCTTGATAATGCTGGAGCCTGTGACGAAACCAAACCTAGATAGTTTGTGCAGCACGGGCATCGAGATATTCTCGGCAGCCGTCATATTCGGGAAGATGGCCTTCTTGCGGCGTTCTTCCGGTATGAGCGCGATCCCTGCAGAGAGGGCGGCGACGGGGCTCGATATCTTGGCGACCTTGCCATTGATTAAGATGTCGCCGGCGTATTTCGTCAGTCCACCCAGGCATCGCTCGATCTGCTCGACACCACTGCCAACCGGTCCAATGAGGCCTAAGACTTCACCTTTGTGGATCTTGAAGCTGATCGGCTGCAAACGACCCGTCGATACATGCTGCAGCTCGAGGGCCACCTCATCCGTCTTGTGTCCCGGGTTCTCGACAACAAGATCTGAGCTGTTCCGATCGATCATAAGTCGCGTGACGATCTCCTCATTGATTTCTTCCTTCGCGAGAGTGCCCGTGACGACGCCGTCTCGCAGCACTGTGGCACGGTCGCACAACTCCTGGATCTCGTTGAGGCGATGCGAGATGTAGAGGATCGTGACACCCCTTTTCTTGAAGCGCTCCACGATCTCGAAGAGGACTTGGGTTTCCTTTATCGATAGACGCGCCGTTGGTTCGTCCAGGACCACCACGCGGTACTTGCGGTGCAGCAAGGTTGCGAGCATCACCAACTGTGACTCGGCAGCGGACAGGCTGGACGCCGGCGCTGCCGGGTCGAGGTCTATTCCCATTTCCTCGAGGATCGCCCGGCCCTGTGCCAAGATGGCCGAGCGTGAGATGAAGACCCCGTTTGGCTCGTTGCCCAGGACGATGTTCTGAGCGACGTTGAACCCCCGCACGAGTTCGGGCTCTTGATGCACGGCGCCGATCCCGAGCTTGTTGGCATGGAGCGGATCACTGAGTTCAACGGCCTCGCCGTTGAGCTTGATCTGGCCGCCACTGTGTCCATAGACACCGGTCAGGATTTTGATCAGCGTGGATTTACCCGCGCCGTTCTGACCGAGGATGCCATGGACCTCGCCGCTCTCGAAGCCGAGGTTGATGCCTTTCAGGACTTCTATTCCGAAGAACGACTTCCTGATGTTCACGAATTCCAGCACTGGTGCCGTCACGATGCCCACCTTAGATGAACTTGAGGTGCAGCTCTTCTCGGTTGAGAAGCGCGTTGGTACCGACAGCCACGATGAGCACGATGCCGTTGAACAGCTGTCGCGCCGCGAACGGTATCCCGACCATGCTCATGCCTGAGCTGACCATGAACAAGAAGAATACGCCCAGGACGGTGCCGAGGATGTGGGGCTTCCCCTTGCCGAGGATCGTGGAGCCGAGATAGATCGCCGCAAATGAGGAAAGGAGGTAGCCCTCGCCACCGACCGGTTGCGCGGACGACGATATCGAGGTCAGCAGGACGCCGCCCATCGCCGCGAACGCAGCAGAGAGCACGAAGGAAACGATCACCCATTTGGTCACGCGGATGCCCGAATAGTATGACGCCACCGGGTTGTCGCCCACCGCCTCGATGTAATGACCCACGCGTGTCTTTGTGGAGAGCAGATACGCCAGAACGGCTACGACGATCAGGATCACCACCGGCATCGCCACGAAGCCGAGCCGTCCTTGACCCAGGAACAGGAAGCCCGCCTCGCTGTAGTCGACGGGCACCTGGTATCCGCTTGTCAGGAACTGATTCACGCCGCCAAGAACGAACATCACGCCGAGCGTGGTCACGATGCCCGAGAGCCTGGCGTACGTTACCAGGAAACCGTTGATCAGACCCACGCATACCCCGGCGGCCAGAGCCGCCAGGATACCGCCGATCGGCCCCAGGATGGGAATGCACAGCGCCGTCACGATCGAACCCGTCGTGACGACCATGCCCACGGACAGGTCGAAACTACCCACCGAAATGACATAGGTCAGCCCAATGGCGACCAAGCAGCTCACCACCATGGAGAAAAGTATGTTGTTGAAGCTGGAGACTGTGAGGAAATACGGCGACAGCAGCGAGAACAGCACGCCAACGGCGACGATCACAGCCACGGTGCCCCACTTCTTGGCGATGGCCATGAAAGGCCTACGCTTAGAAGTCGACTGGGCACCCGAGATGCTTTGAGAGATGGACATGACTTAGGTCTTTCGATTTCGTCCTAGCGGCTCAGCCGCCAAACTTCTTGAGGAATTCGACTGCCTGGTTGTCCTTCTCGAGCAACTCCACGCGACGAGCTTCGGCAGTTTCTTTCGTTGCCGTATCGACCGGGATGAAGAAGGTTTCGTTCGGCACATCGTGGCCCTGACCGAGTGCGACGGCAAGCTTGCCGACGCGTTCGCCGAGGATGTCGAACGGTGGGCTGGTCGTGAACTCGATCGGGCTGTCGGGACGAGCCATTTCGGAGAGCAGCTGGTCGTGGAAGTTGTGGTTCGTCACGACCAGTTTGCGGTCCATCTGGCGCAGAGCCTGGACGGTTCCCAGAGTGAGCGGCCACCACCAGGACGAGATGGCGGTGATGCTAGCCGGATCTGGATTCGATTGCAGCAGAGCGATCGTGTTCTCGCGAGCCTTGGAAATTTCGTCTTCCGTGCCGGTTCCACCCGGGAGGAACGGAAGCATCTTCATGCGGGTCTGATAGGTCATCATCAGGGCAAGCATGTCGGTCTGCATATCGAAACCGGCATAGTATCCGCGGTTGTTTGCGGTCTGCGCAAAGACGCCTTCGCGCTGGAACCGGTCCGCGAGCCAATTGCCGAGCAGAAGCGAGGTTGCGAATGCGTCCTCAACGACATTTGGCGATTGCTTGGCGTAGACTGCAAAGCCAACCGTCTTGATGTTTCGGCTGCGAGCCTCGTCGACAATGTACGATGTCTCGGACTCGTTGGAGAGACTGCCAAGAACGAGGACATCGATGCCACGATCCATCAACTGGCGGAAAGCGTCCTGCTCGCTTTCTTTGCTCGGGACGCCGCGTAGCGCCACGACTTCGCCGCCCGCCTCTTCGATAACCTTGGCGACCTGCCAGATGCCGCGCCGCCAAGGCTGGTTCTGCGGGCCGTAGTTCATTGGAACGCCGACGCGGAATTTCTTTCCGGTGTTCTCGAATTCTGGAAAATCGGTTGCAGTGGCCGTGGCGGCGGTCGCGTGACCTACCAGGGCAGCAGCTGATGCCGCTGCCGCCATCGCTCCGATAACATTTCGTCTCGACCAGAACCGCTTGGATTCGATCGCGATCGTCTCTTCAGTTTTCTCAGACATATTGCTCCTCCCAGAGCTGCTTAGAGCTTCATCGCTATGGATTTTGTTTCGGTGTAGTGCTCGATAACTTCCTTGCCCATTTCTCGTCCCCAACCCGACTGCTTGAAGCCGCCGAAGGGAAGAGCGGGATTGCCGTAGTTATGCGCATTGATGCAGATCCCGCCGGCACGGATCTTGCGCGCCAGGACGTGAGCGGTCTTCAGATCACGGGTCCAGATGCTGGCATGCAGTCCATACTCGGTATCGTTGGCGATCTTCGCGATCTCATCGAAGTCGTCGCCGCTGAACATTTGCAGGCACATCACAGGACCGAAGATCTCCTCCCGGACGACCTTCATGTCCCTGTTGGTATCGGTGAGAATGGTGGGCGCGACGAAGTATCCGTCCGAGTCCTCCAGTGCCCCGCCGGTCAGCAGGGAAGCACCCTCGCTGAGGCC
Source organism: uncultured Devosia sp. (assembly GCF_963517015.1). Lineage (NCBI taxonomy): Bacteria > Pseudomonadati > Pseudomonadota > Alphaproteobacteria > Hyphomicrobiales > Devosiaceae > Devosia > uncultured Devosia sp. The sequence continues at coordinate 533,507 of NZ_CAUQDV010000001.1, read as the reverse complement.
AGAATTGATGTAACCCTTGACCTTGTCGAACTGGACCTTCGATACGAGCGGCCCGATTTGAGTGGCGCCATCGAGCCCATGCCCGATCTTGAGGTTGTTGGCGAAGGCAGCGAGCTCCCGCGAGAAATCCTCGAAGATCTCTTCGTGGACGAAAACTCGGGACGCGACGGTGCAACCCTGGCCGGAGTTGTAGAAAATGGCGTTCGCGATGCCTGGGACCGCGATCGTCAGGTCGGCATCCGGGAACACGAATGCGGGTGACTTCCCACCCAACTCCAGCGACACACGCTTCAGATTGCCGGTAGCGGCACGAACGATCGCTCGACCCGTCTCGGTAGAACCGGTGAAGGCGATCTTGTCGACGTCCATATGGGCGCTCAGCGCTGCGCCGGCAGTTTTGCCGAAGCCGGAGATTATATTGACGACACCGTCTGGGAAACCAGCCTCGGACACCAACTCTCCCAGTCGCAGGGCGGTTAGAGGAGTTTGTTCCGCGGGCTTCAGGACAATGGTGCAACCGGCCGCCAACGCTGGCGCCACCTTCCAGGAAGCCATCAGGAGCGGAAAGTTCCAGGGAATGATCTGGCCGACCACTCCGACCGGCTCGCGAACGGTATAGGCGTGCCAGTCGCCGGCCTCCGAGATCGGAATGGTCTCACCGTTCAGGCGCAGCGGCCATCCAGCCATATATCGGAACATGGAAACTGTATCGGGGATATCCGAGGCGCGAGCATTGGCGATCGGCTTGCCGGTGTCGAGCGACTCCAGCTCCGCGAGTTCCTCGCCATTCTCTTCGATCAAATCGGCCAGGCGCAGGATGATGCGCTGACGCTCTGCTGGGAGCATCGTTGCCCAGGGGCCTTTCTCGAAGGCCTGTCGTGCCGCCTTGACGGCGAGATCGACATCCTGCTGATCACCCTCGGCCACTTTGGCGATAATGGCACCTGTAGCAGGGTCCTCGACTTCGAACTGGCGACCAGAAACTGCATCCACCCATTTGCCGCCGATGAGCAGCTTGTGTGGCTTTGCAAGGAAGGCCTGAACCTTCTCAGAAACGCGAGGCTGTGGCGTGTGGACATTCATTGGATGCTTCCCTCCGTACGCAAGAAACCACGCTTTATGCTTTTCGGCTTCCGACTAGGGACACAGGCTATCCGGCCAACTAGGAGGCTGCCAATAACCGAAAGAGTGTGGATGATTATTGTTTGTTATGACCAACCTAGGTCATCAGTGGCCTGTTGGCAGTCGACCGCAGCGGACCTGACTACGATGCCGTGGGGATCAGGTCGTCATAGGGCACGACCACATGTTGCTTGAATGCTTGGCGCCCAAGCAAGCCTTCGTAATAATCATGTAGGGCCGGGCGCGTTTTTCGCTCGATCGCGATATCGAAATAGCGGTACAGCAAGTGACCGAACTGGATATCTGCGAGCGTGAACTCGGGCCCGGCGAGAAATCGGTCCTTGGTCAGCTTGTCCTCGGCGATATCAAGGAGGTCGTCCATACGGGAGATGGCACCAGCATACGCCACCTGGTTTCGCACATCCTGGCGCACTGCAATGGTCTGCAAGAAAACGGGCTTGGAAAAAGCCGGGCCGAAGTTGATCTTAGACCATTCCGCCCATTGATCGACCACCGCTCGTCTATGGTAGTCCTTGGGCCAGAACGTATCGCTGCCGTGCAGGGACGACAGAAACCGGAGGATAGCCCCGGTTTCCCATATTGTGACCTGCTGATGCCGGATGACCGGCACGGTTCGATTGGGGTTTAAGCGCCCAAATTCTTCTGTGTCCGTGCCACCATATCGATGACCTACGTCGAAGCGTATGGAGCTCAGCCCGAGCTCTTCCAAGCACCACATGACGGCTTGTACGTTGGAAGAGTTGCGACGCCCCCAAACGACGACGTCGACCATGCTATCGAGCGCCGCTGAATTGCTCAAAAGCCATAGAACCGTTCGGGATTGTCGACAAGGATGCGGTTCCGGATTGCCTCATCCGGTGCGATGCGCTTGAGGAGGTCGAACAGTTTTACGGTGCTGTGCTGGGTGAACGAAACGTGTGGGAAGTCGCTGCCCCAGAGAATCCGCGACGGACATGTTGAGACAGCCGCTTGGGCCATATCGACGACGTCGGAATAGTCTGCCTTTTTGGAGATGCGGTAGGCCGCAGTCAGCTTGAGCCAGCAGTTATCGTTCGCAGCAGCCAACTCCAGCAGTCTTTTGAAACCAGGTGCGTCTGGGCCATTTTCACCACTGTTCATTCCCAGGTGAGCGATGCTGTACGGGACCTTGAGCTTCTCGAACTCAGGAATGAATTCCGCTGACAACCAATCTGGGAACAGAAAATCGAGATGCCAGCAGATTGCCGCGCACCTCGCCTCTATCTTCTTGATCCTTGGCAACATCTCATCCATGAGGCCAGGCGTTGGTTTGCGGATCGGGTTCACATTGATCCTGACGCCGCGCGTCCCTAAACTATGAAGCCTCTCGAGCTCCTTGTCGGGAGTATCCTCATGCATGTCGATAACAGCACGAGCGCTGTCCAACCCCAGCTCGAGGACTGCATCCAACTGGCATGAGTTGTCGAAGCCATAGCAGCTTGGCTGCACGAATACGAAGCGGTCGATCCCAAGCTTGTCGGTGATCTTTTTCAAGTCGGCGATGGAGACCACAGGCGGCTCGTATCGGATGTCATCGGTGCCGAAAGGATACTTGCCCCGGTCTCCGAAGACATGGAAATGCGCGTCACAGGATTTGGACGGAGCCTTGTATGTGGCCTGCTCGTCCAGATGTTCTAACGAATAAGGTTCAATCGGCACGTTTCTCTCTTCCAATTGGATGCTGGAAAGTCACCTGCGAACGCGCGTTTCTTACCCTAGTGGGCAGGACCAGCGTTGATCTGCACGGTTTTCGAACGGGTGAAGTGTGTCAGCATGGATTGGAGGGTGAATTCCTTGCCGATGCCGCTGTTCTTCCAGCCGCCATACGAAAGGTTCGGCTTGGTTCCTGCATACTGATTGACCTGCACGAAGCCTGACTCAATCTGCTCTGCGAAGGACATGGCTCTATGGACGCTTCTGGTCCATAAGGCCGCCGCCAGTCCGTATTGGCTGTCGTTGGCGATGCGAATGGCTTCTTCGAACGAGGACACCTTGATAGCAACCGCCACGGGACCGAAAATCTCTTCTCGGCAGATCTCAGCGTCGGAGGGCACGTTGTCGATGAGCGTCGGACGCATGAAGTAGCCTCGACCAAAGCTGCCTTCCGTGAGGACCTTGCCGCCGCACAGGACCCTAGCGCCTGGGTAGGCGTCGACCCCATCGACGAACGATTGGATGGTGCTCAGCTGCTTCTGAGAGATAACCGCGCCGATGTCGGTCGCCTCGTCGAACGGATCGCCGACGACGTATTGGTTCATGAGCGCGACTGCACCTTCTATGACCTCGTCGTAGACAGCTTCATGAACGATCAGGCGCGACCCGGAGATGCAGGACTGTCCCTGTCGGGCGAAGCGCATTCCCGCGACCAACCCAGGGATGGCTATCGAAAGATCCGCGTCGTCGAGCACGATGTTCGGATTCTTCCCGCCCAGTTCCAGGGTCACCGGAATAATCTTCCGAGCAGCATACTCGCTCACGGTCTGGCCCACCGCCAATGATCCCGTGAAAGTGACCTTCTTGACGAGAGGGTGCTGAACCAGCGGCTTACCCATCGCGCTGCCGGAACCCGAGATAACATTGATAACTCCAGGGGGTAGAACCGACTGGATGATCTCGGCGAACCGAAGCACCGCCAGAGGCGCAGCCTCTGGGCTCTTGAGGACTATGGTGTTGCCGGCAACGAGCGCAGGGCCGACTTTGGCGCTCATGGTAAAAACGGGACCGTTCCATGGCAGAATGCCCGCGACCACGCCCAGCGGCTCGCATGTCGTGTAGTGCAGAATACCAGGGCTGTCGGGAACGACCTGGCCCTTGAGCTCACCTGCCACGCCGGCGAAAAGCCGAAGCATGTCCACGGCCACCGCAATGTCACCTCTGGATTGAGTGGAAATCGCGTGACCCGTTTCGAGGGTCTGCAACTGCGCCAACGGCTCGAGCTGTGCCTCGACGAGGTCTGCGGCGCGCGCAATCAGACGACCGCGGTCGCGCGCCTGCATCCGTCCCCACGACTGGAAAGCGTCATGCGCTGCCGACACAGCATCGTTTATGTCTTGGATGCCGCAACGGGGGAGAGTGGCGATTTTCTCCAGCGTCGCTGGGTTCGTGATGTCGAACGTATCGCTTGAAGCGCTGGCTCTCAACTCGCCACCTACGAGGATCTTGTTGGACAGGCGCTGGGCTTCGACCTTGGCAGCGCTCGGGTCGATTTTTCTTTTTATCGTTGTCGTAGTCATATTCATCCTCAGGTTCAGCCCTTGGCACTGCCGACCATCTGCTTCGACAGGCGGTCAGGTTAAGCGCCACGTACACTGGAGAAAAAATCATCAATTGGCCGTACCCCATAAGCTGAAATAATGTCCGGGTTTGCGCCAAGGATCGTGGGCTGCATAATTTTTGCTTATGCGGTTCAACGATAGCTCTATTGGCGTCCAACTCGTGCCAAGTTGATTGTACGATGAACGCCCCAGAGCCAGTGGGATAGCACCCACCGGCACAAGAGCCTTTGGAACAATTGATGAAAAGCTTTGACTACGTGATCGTCGGCGGCGGATCTGCCGGATGTGTAATAGCGAACAGACTCGTCACTTCCGGTGCCACTGTTTGCGTTCTCGAGGCAGGACCCGTCGATTCCAATATCTTCATCCATGTGCCTGTGGGCTTCGTAAAAACCCTGCACAACCCTTCACTGATCTGGCAATTCCAGACGGAGGGATCTGACGGTACGGGTGGTAGAAAACTTTACGCTCCTCAGGGCAAGACGTTGGGTGGCTCCAGCTCGGTCAACGGGATGGTTTTCGTGCGTGGGCAGGTCGATGACTACAACGGCTGGGCCCAGCGCGGGAACCGAGGTTGGGGCTACGACGATGTCCTTCCTTACTTCCGTCGCATAGAGAATCGGCTGGCCGAGCATGACCCCAAATACCGAGGCTCGGATGGCATGCTCCCCATCACGGACCCCGATTGGAAGCACCCGCTCTGCGAGGCATTCATCGACGGCGCGGCGTCCCAGGGAATGCCGCGCAATGCCGACTACAATGGGCCGATACAGTTAGGCAGCGGCTATTATCAGCGGTCCATCAGAAAGGCACGCCGGGTCAGTGCAGCGCGCGCTTACCTCTATCCGGTGATGAAGAACGACAATCTCGAGGTGGTCACCGACGCCCAAGCCAAATCGATCGTCCTTGAGGGCAAGAAAGCGGTCGGGGTGCGATTCTCACGGCGTGGGCAAGACATGGAGGTTCGGGCGAACCGTGAGGTCTTGATCTGCTCCGGTGCAATCAACTCCCCCAAGCTGCTCCAACTTTCAGGTATCGGGGATCCGGACAAGCTCAAGGCTGCAGGCGTCGAGGTGAAGCACGCCCTGCCTGGTGTCGGATTGAACCTGTCCGACCACTACAGCCCCAGAATGGTCGCTCGAGCCAAGAATACCGAAACCATCAACAACATGGTTACCGGTACAAGGCTATTGGGCCAGATCGCCCGTTGGGTCACGGGGCAGCCGAGCGTATTGGGGCTGAGCGCTGCCGTTTGTTATGCATTCGGCAAGTCCGACCCCTCGCTCGATGCTCCAGACTTCACGCTGATCTTCACGCCTGCCAGCTACAAGGGCGGCCAACTGGGGACGCTTGACGATTTCCCAGGCATGACGTGCGGCGCATGGCAGATGCGACCCGAGAGCACTGGCTACACTCACATCAAGAGCGCGGACTTCCGCGAGGCTCCTACCATTCAGCCGAACTACATCGAAGCCGACAACGACAAACGGGTCATGCTTGCTGCGATGCGTGCTGCCAGGAAGGTCCTGCAGAGCGGCCCCATGTCTGACTACTACGATTCAGAGGCGCTTCCAGGCTCCGATGTTCAGAGCGATGACGAGCTATTGCATTTCGCTCGGCAATACGGGTCCAGTACCTATCACCTTGCCGGAAGTTGCCGGATGGGGCCGAGTTCCGACCCGACGGCCGTGGTGGACGATCAGTTGCGGGTATATGGCCTTGAAGGGCTTCGCGTTGCGGATTCGTCGATCCTGCCCTCGATGGTTTCGGCGAACACCTACGCGAGCGCCATGCTGGTCGGCGAAAAAGCTTCGGATTTCCTTCTCAACAGGACCATGAACGCCGACTGACTCGACATTGATCCCAGTTGCGACGAACCGTTCGGCGGAAGGCGCCGCGAATGAAGAAGGGCCCCTTGATCCAAGGGGCCCTTCTTCATTGATCACGGTCATGTGCCGCAAGCACGTGCATCAAGTCTGATCGTTCACAGCACCCCAGCGCTGAACCGTTGCGGCTTCGAGCGCCCGGAACACCACGTATTCCATGATCAACCCGATGATGATCACCGCGAGCAGGCCACCGAAAACCGCACTGATCTCGAGCTGGTTCTTCTTCTCGAAGATATACCACCCGATACCCCCGCCGCCCGAGCTAACGCCGAAGATGAGTTCCGCAGCAAGCAACGAGCGCCAGGCAAACGCCCAACTGATCTTCAAACCTGCAACGATACTGGGCAACGCCGCAGGGATCAAAATGGACAACACATATCTTGGCCCTTTTATCCCGTAGTTCCGACCAACCATGCGAAGCACGGTGGGCACGGCATTGAAGCCCGACAAAATGTTCAATGACAGAGGCCATAGAACGGAGTTGATGATCACGAACAGTATCGCCCCCGGTCCTACGCCGAACCACAGCAGCGCCAACGGAAGCAGCGCCACGGCCGGCAAGGGATTGAGTATCGACGTGATCGTGTTCAGATACTCCCTTGCCAACGAATTGCTTATCGCCATCGTCGTGATGACGAATGATATGGCGACGGCAGAAACATATCCGATGAGCAGGGTCTGCATCGAGTTGCCGACATTGACGATCAGGTTCCCGGTGGAGAGTTCTGCCCATAGCGTGTAGGCCGTTTCCGTCATTCTCGGGAACAACAGGTCGTTGTCCACGAACAGCGCATAGGCTTCCCAAGCGATACATATGCTCACGACGACGAATAGCTTCCGCACGAAATTTCCGGTCAGCATGTCCAATTCCGCTCCTCCTATGCCGCGAACAGCGTGTCGTAGATGTACTTGTCCAACTCTGCCGGGTCGTGCGGACGCGCCAAGTCGATGATCTCCTTCACGCGCCCTGGGTGAGGTGACAGCAGCACGATCTTCGACCCCACCTTGATCGCCTCAGCAATCGAATGCGTCACGAACAGGATGGTCGGGCGGGTCTCTTCCCAAAGCTCCATCAACTCGTTCTGCATCTCCTGCCTCGACAGCGCGTCCAGTGCTGCAAAGGGCTCGTCCATGAGAATGATCTCGGGCTGCATGGCCATGCCACGCGCAATCGCCACCCGCTGCTTCATTCCGCCCGACAGCGTGTTGGGGTAGCTGTCGGCGAACTTGGCCAGCTTGACCTTGTTCAAGAACCGTCTCGCGCGCGCTTCGGCTTCGGCACGGTCCACGCCGGTGGCCAGCATGGGGAACATGATGTTCGCGAGAACGGTCTTCCAAGGTAGGAGCTGGTCGAACTCCTGGAACACCATCATCCTGTCTGGCCCCGGCGCAGCCACGCGCTTACCAGCCAAGGTTATCGATCCACCGGTTGGCGGAAGGTAACCACCGATTGCCTTCAACAGGCTGGATTTACCGCAGCCAGACGGTCCCAGCAGGACAATTCGATCGGAGCGGTTGGCGTTAAAGCTGATCGCCTCGGCAGCGACCACGATCTTGCCCTTCCGGCCGTAGGTGAGCGTGACATCATCTACGACGAGGAGCGGTTTCTCATCGATAGGCATTGAGGATCTTTCTATGTGGGAATTGGAGAGGCAATGCCTCAATTGCCATCGAGGTCCTGACTTTCTGGGATGAACAGTTCTTTCCAGTTCCCCACCTCCCGATCGATCGCTCCGGTTTCGAACAGGAAATCTGCGACCTGGGTCAACCCACGAGGTGCGGTCTCGTAACGGAACGCACCAAGCATCTCGACGATTTCTTCCTGCGTGGAGTTCTCTTGCGTAGCCGAAAGGTAAATTTCTGCGGCCTTTTCTGGGTCGGAATTGATGAGGTCGATGGCGTCAGACAGCGCCGACTTGAATGCCAGGACCACGTTCGGATTCTCGGAATAGAAGCGCTCGGTCAGGTAGGTCACACCATTCGACATCGCTCCCCCAAACACGTCTTCGGAACTGAGGATTGGTCGAATTGCCGGATCCTTCAGTTCCTGCTGCAGAAACGGCGGGACAGCGAAATGACTGTTGATCTCTCCGCTATTGGACAGCATGGCGACCGCTGCATCGGCATGAGAGCGGCTCACGGTCAGTCGGTCCAGTCGATCATACTGGTCGTCGCCCCACTCCTTAGCGGCCGCCATCTGCAGGATCATGGCCTGCACTGAGTTCTTCACCGCTGGAACGGCAATACGGTCTGCATCGCCGAAATCTGCGATCGACACCACGTTCGGATTGCGCGTCACCAGTTCGAGACGGGTCGAGCCATACGAACTGATGGCCTTCAGTGGCAGGCGATCTCCACCCTTCGACCAAAGAGAAAGGAATGACGGAAAGCCGGTTGCGGCAATGTCCAGACTTCCGGAGATCAGTCCATCGTTCATCGTGGTCCCGCCTGCCGATCTGAACCACTCGACGCGGAGTCCCTCAACACCGAGTTGCGCCGCGTTTTCCTCGATCATCCCTTCGTTCTGCATGATGATCAGGGGTAGGAAAGTAAGGCCGGGCTGAAAGCCAACACGCAAATTCTGCGTCTCGGCGAACGCTGGTGTTACGAAAGATAGTAAGGATGCGAGAATTGCTCCGGCGATGCGGTAGAACTTCATGGGCATTTCCTCCTCAGGTGCCTGCTGCGATTGTTCTTATTGACCTCAGCCTATCGGGACTGGAGGCGCCGGGGTATTTTGATATTCGGCTCTGTCATAATTACTGCTTATGGATCAGTAGGATGAAGGTACTCGAGTGTGCATATCCGGCTGGATCGTGAGCGTCCTTACCCCGACATGGCTAAATAAAGAGGAACGCTGGCCAGTGACAGAATCGTGGTGACGAGGACCACTCTCGCAGTCAAACCCGCCTCTCGACGGTAGAACTCCGCAAGCATGAACGGGCCCGTTCCAGTAGGCAGGGCCGCCAGCAGGACCGCTATGTGTGCCGTACTATCATCCAAGCCCAGGACTGGCTTGGCGATCACCCAGGTCGTCAAGGGTTGGACCACTAGCTTCAACCCGGCGAGAACTGCCGTTGCTGTCGCTGGAGGACGGGCGGACGATTTGGGGGCATCTGCCAAAAAAAGGCCGAGCGCAATGAGTGCACATGGCGACGCGACGGCACCGAGCATAGTCAGGAACGTCTGTGCGGGGGCTGGGATCGGGACGTGCAGCCACATGCACACCAAACCCGCTGATGGTGCGAGCAGTAGTGGGTTGCGAGCTAGGGAGAGCAAGGTCTTCCCGACGATCTGATGAGGTTTCGATCCCGCATTGGCGTTGATCTCGATCAGTACGATCGCGACGGCAAAAAGAATGCACACCGTTATGACGGTTGCGATAAGCGTCGGTGCCAATCCTTGAGGGCCCACCACTGCCGCCATCAAAGGAAACCCAACAAAACCGGTGTTTGCGTAACTGGCGTTCAATGCATCCAAAGAAGCATCCGACAGATGCCGACCTCGGATCCATGTGAACAGGACAACTGAGGCGAACACCGCGGCACACCCGCCTCCGAATGTAGCGATGAATCCAGGCTGCCAGAGGGTCGTGGCGTCAGCATTCGCAACGATGTCGAAGAGCAAGGCGGGAAGTGCAAGCTGCACCACGAGCTTATTGACTTCGCTGGTTGCGTTCGGCCCCAGCGCGCCGACGCGACGTGCCAGCCAGCCGACGAGGATCAGCGCAAAAATTGGAAGGACTATCGGGAGACTGGTCGACATAAAGTATGTCCTGGAAGGCTCAGCTTTCCTAGCCAGCGCATCCGATATAATCCAATACCGATCAACGCACATATCGATGCTCTGGAGGTATCAATGGATACGCGGCATATGCGATTGTTTGTGGCTCTTGGCGACACGCTGCACTTCGGGCGCGCCGCGAAACGGGCCAACATGAGCCAACCGCCATTCAGCCGACAGATAGCCTCGATCGAGGCGGCATTGGGAGTTCGCCTGGTGGAGCGGACGTCGCGAACAGTGCAGCTCACGCCCGCTGGAGAGCGGTTCTACGGAGACTGCAAAGAGGTTCTGGAGAGGTTTGACACGGCTTGCACGAATGCGCGTTTGGTCGCGAGTGGAATGCTGGGCGAACTTCGATTGGGTTTCATGATGCACGCGGCAAAGAGCGCGATTCCAAACCTCGTTCGAACCTTCACGGAAAGACGACCGCACGTCCGTCTGATCCTCGAGGAGACTTTGCCCTACCACATCGACTCCATGATAGCCGAAGGCGAATTGGACGCCGCAGTCACTTTTTCCGGTCCTCGAAACCAAGCATTGCGCAGCATCCCCTTGATGAGGGACCGGCTCAGGGCGATAGCTCGAATCGATCATCCTCTGCTGTCGGAAAGTTCGGTTCGGCCCTCAATGCTGGACGGGGAACCTTTGATCGCGGCACCATCCACTACCGCACCTACTTTGAGACAGGCCATCGAAGCATTCTGCTGGTCGGAAGAGGTGATCCCTCGTTTCGTCTTCGAACCAAGGTTGCAGCAGACCATCATACAACTGGTGAGCGCTGGACTTGGGATCGCTCTTGTTCCGGAAACGCTTTGTTCCGACCTCCCTGCGGGCTTGGGATCTGTCCCGCTGCTCGAAGGACCCAACTTGGAAGTGGTGCTCCTGATTCAAACTCGGTCGCCAAATCCAGCGTTGGAGGAGCTGGTCGATGCGGCCCGCCACCTGTTCGGTCCATAGATCACGTAGAAAGTTGAACGGACAGCGCCTGGCGATAGGCAAACAGCGACGGCGCCCCTGGGTGGATGAACAGGACCTTGTCGTCACGCCTGAACAGTTGGTCGCACACCACTTCGAAAAGACCGCCATTGCCTTGCCGGTATAGACGGAATTCAGGATAGCCGTGCGCTGGACCTTGACGCTCACTTGGTATCAAGCCGAGCGGCTTGTTCCTTCGATGCGTGGTAGCCGCCGACGGAACATCAGCGGGGTCGGCTGCGATCGTACCCAGAAGGTGCCGACCGACGAAATAGCTCAGGCAAAAGCCGTGGTTCGAACGGCGTCGTCCCTTGCTTTGTCGATCAGTTGCGACAGAGTGTCGGCCGCTTTCAAATTGTGGTCTCCATCCACAAGATCCAGAATCGCCAAACGACCCGTCGACTGAGCCTCGATCATGGTCGCATTCAAATTCAGCCGATACTCGATCAGACGGCCGAGCTTCCGCTGCCGTTCCACGGTTCCAGCGAGAAAGCGATTGTTCGACATTGCGGCAAGGCCGACGTGGTAACGGATGGTCGTTTCGAACAGCTCGAGGCGCCCGAGGCGCTGCCCCTCCTCAAGTACATATTGCTGCTGCTGTCGGAGTCTGGCAGTGACGAGGGGGTCCTTTCGGAACGTCGGCGCCAGCAACCCCATGGGCTCGACGATCTTGAGGAGGTCGTGGCTCTCCTGCATGGCTTCGACGGTGTCGATCATCGACAGGAATTGCCAGCCCCTGCCCTCTCGCCTCTCGATCCATCCTTCTTGGGCAATCCGAACCAGTGTGCGTTGCAACGATGATCTGGTCGTCTCGAACCGCCGCATCAACTCGCTCTCGGAAACCAATTCCGGAAGCGTGTTGTCGAAGCGAGCATCGGCGATGAGCAAGTACAGGTCGTCCTCGGCATTCGCCAGTTCGCCTGAAGCATCCTGGACGAAGTAGCCTCGATTGGGCTCTTTTCTGAGGATGCCCGCCTCTGCGAGATGAGCAAGCGCGCTGCGGATCGGAGGACGCGAGACGCCCAGCAGATCCACTAATTCGGCTTCGGTAAGATGCCGCCCAGATTCCATGCCGTTCGATCTGACGTGGATGAGGATCTTCGATGCCAGTTCAGTATGCAGTGCGTTGGCCATTTGCCCGACTATCTCCGCGCGACATGCAGGGTCGCTGCATTGCTCGAAATCCTCAAGTCACCGACCAAAGAAAAATAGTTGGTTCACCGTCGCCATCGTTGGCAGGAGGTGCCGTGATCGTCGACTCTCACCACCGGCGCCGACGACGAAGGACCGCCCGCACGATCGGCAGCACCAGCAGCAAGGCACCGCAGATCGAGGCCAGAACGATCAAGTGCGCTGCATCCATTACATTTCTCGCCGCTTGGACACCAATTATCAGGATCGCCTTCGAGCTGCCCGAGCACCGGAGCCCCTCGCCATGGCAACTGGGATACTTTAGGCATCCAGGGAACCGAGGAAGAGGTTCTATGCGGCAGTCCGAACTGAATGCGCCTTGACCTTGGCTCTTCCTTCCTTGGTCAATACTATGCCGGCATAGGCAGAAGTGAACGCGTGGTAGCGAGCCTTCTGCGCACCTGCAGTGTCCACGCCGACGTCATGCAGGCGTTGATCGACCTCCTCCTTGGTCATCGGGCCCTTGGACTCCGAGAGAATCGTCAGCAGCTTCATCATGCTCGACATCTGCTGGTCGGTGAGGGATGAGGGGCCGGACTCGTTCGATCCAGCCTTCTGGCCGTGGAGGCCCTTCACGAGTTCGAGCAGATGTTCGAGCGTTGTGGCATTATCCGTTTCGACGGATGGACTGGATAGCGACTTCGCCTCCGAGAGCTGAGCCAGCTCGCTGTTGAGCTGGTCGATCTCCTTGTAGAGCTGCTGCTGCACATCCAGCACGACCTTCAGCCGCGCATTGAACGCGGCTTCGGCCTCGGCCTTCGCGCTGCTCCAGATGGTCCGCAGGAACGGATCGGCTGCAGTGTGCAGACGCCCTATCTCAGGCTCTCCAGGTCCCGCGAACTCGCCCGTCAACTCCCGAAGGACGATCTCCATCCTCTTCGACACGGTGCTCTTGGAGCCGCCGGTGATCGCCAGTACCTCATTGATGGACGGTATCCGTTGGCTCTCGCCCTCTCCTCTCAATTCGAGGAACACCTTCCGAACCAGATCCAGAGTTGCGACTTCTTGGGACATTTGAAACTCCGAACCATTGGTACGGTACTGTACCGTACCGAGAGTTGACTGATCTTGCGACGGCCGGACGGCGGCGAGCGACAGGATGAAGCGACCGACATGCCTGGCGAGCTCGGGCGGAACCGCGTTGCCGATCTGCCTGGCGAGTCCCTGCTGGGTCGTCGACAGGAATTGGTATGTCGATGGGAAGCTCTGCAGAGTAGCACCCTCACGGAGCGAAATCGCTCGAAGCTCATCGGGGTGCCCGAAACGGCCATTCGACAGGGAGATGAACTTCGTCGTGATGGTCGGACTGGGGGCATCCCACCGCATCCTGCCATAGACATCGCTGAAACCACGCCCCCTGTTTCGATATGCATCGAGCTGGAGCGCCGGATCATCGGCCCAAGCAAGACGAGTTCCACCGTCGACGGGGGTTGCCTTCAGGCGAGCGATGTTGATGGGGGTCAGCGCTGCGGCGGAATGCAGGAAATCGCTTTCGTCCCGGTGGCCGGCAGGGATGGAATTGTATCCATTCGCCACGCCCAGAACATCTCTTACCGTCGGGCCAGGTCCATCCGCTACCGGTGGCAGGGACGGGACATGGGCGACGCGCGAGGCGATCATAAGATAGCGGAGGCGGTTCTGCGGCACATTGTAATGGTGTGCGTTGACGACACCTTCAGCGACCTCATAGCCGAGTTCGCCGACGAACCTGACGAAGTCTTCCAACGGAGCGCCTTCACGACGGAAACCTGGCACATTCTCGATGCATATGTAGCCGGGCTCGAAATGGTCGACGAACGTCCTGAAGCGGTCGAGAAGGAAAGCGGTGCGTTCCGACTTGCGCTTGTCGGTTCGGACCGACGTCCAGAACTGACACGGGCTGCCAGCGAAGAAGAGCATTCGGGGATCGCGGTAGGTGATTCCGAGCAGGCTGCCCAGTTCTCGGGGGTCGAGCTGCAGGACGTCTCGCTCGATGAACGCTGCCCCTGGTATATTGGCGAGGTAGGTCTCGCGGCAATCGCCGGCGTTGTCTATGCCGCCCAGGACCTCGATGCCCGCCTGCGACAAGCCATAGCTCATCCCGCCGGCTCCGCAGAAGAAGTCGACCGCCTTCATTCGTTCGCGATTGGAGGTGTGAAAATTCATAGATCCGCTTCGTCCACGGCATAGAGATACCGGTCCGACGTGAACAAATCTTTCACGGATTCAAGCCGATGGCGCCGGCCAACGGGCCAGCGCCACTGGTCTGGATCAAACCTCCAGCGGTTTGCCCAAACGATACCATCGGGACAACGTACGGGCATAGCCGGCGACCGGGTCGAGGAAATAGAGGCCGGAGGTGGTCACGAGCTTCTTGTCAGGAATCGAGGCATGGCCCTCGACCCGTCCGACCAGTGCGATCTCGTGCCGCTGGCCGATGCTCCAATCGTTCAGGATGGGCGCCGTGGCGAAGTCGTAGATGCGGGGCGCCATCAATTGCTCGATCAGTTTGAGATCATCGCTGAGGGAATGGATGCGGCGGGCGGTCTCGGCCATCGACCGATCTTCGTAGGTGAAACGCATGATGCGGCTCCTGTGCAGGAACGGATGATCGCCGTGCGGTCGATGCGGCACGCGTATGGTTTGTTCGCTCGTCGGTGCAGCAGCACATGGACGAGTTCGAAATCACTTCGCCATGACGATACGATCGCTGGGCGAGATGCGCTGCCAGATCACGCGCGAAAGATGGGCGCCGGTGGCAACTTTGGCCGCTAGCAGTGGCGAGGAGCAGTAGACGGCCGCCAGAAGTCGCCACCGGTCGGTGACGCCTGGGATGCTGCCGAGCACACCGCGTTCCGCGAGGAAGCGCCGCCTGTTCGAAATTCCAGGCAGCAGAGCGATGCCTTCGCGCTTCCGGATATCCGACCCGGCTCTGATGATGAAGCCACCATCCGCCGTGGCGTGTCCTCGCGCCCAGCAATTGTCGTACATCAGTTCGTGCTCGTCCTCGTTCTCGAACGAGGCGAGCCCATCCGCCCTCACCTCGACCAGCCCATCCTCCCTCTCGGCGGGCAACGCGGCTTCGAAAGGAAGGTGCGGCGCGTCCAGGGCACGGCAGCCTGCTGCATAGAGGAGCGTCCTGGCCTGAGCGAACAATGTCTCGAGGACGTCTCTTTCGTGCGCCGGGCATTCCGCCACCGCTGGGATCTTGTCGACCTCCAGAACCCGGCCGGGCTGCTGGCCGATCACTTCGTGTGCCCTGGCCTCCAGATAGCGGCAGTCGGACTTGCTCAATCGCGCATCGACGGAGCTAACGGCATAGACCTCGGCGAATGGGTCCTTGGCAGAATCCGCCGAGTGCTCGGTGAGCCGACGACGCAGGTCGCTGGCCTCGCCCGGCCGAGCGGCAAGAATGCCTCCCGCCAATGGCCGGGTCAGGAAGTACACGCCGTGCGACGCCGGCAGCCCATGCGCCAGCAAGGAGGAGAGCTCGGGCCAGGGCGCTGCATGGACGCGCAACGGCGAGGTGCGCGATTCGACGGTCCGCACGCCGTCGAGGCGACCGTCCAGGAGGTGGATCGTGGCCGTCGTGCCGAGGATGCTCATGGCCGCGCCTCGCGATGATGACGAGGGGCGAAAGGCGGGACGTCGAAGGGCGGATGGTCTTCCACGTTGGAACTCCAAATGGTTCTTGGGGAGGTCCGTCGTGGCCGATCCTTGGAAGGGGCACGCGTGGGCGGCGAGTGGCGCATCGAGGGCCGCGATGGTTCTCAAATGGGTCGGCACGGCGCAATGTCAAGGAACGACCGATAGTTTTTACATCGAGCCATGCACGCATGCACGGAACTGCGCCGAGCCTGAAACCTGGCGCATGCATCGATGCGCGAGCAGAACCATTCCTGGCCGAACGGCGATGGCAGCCGAAGCGTGTATCCACTCTTGCTGGTCGAGCCCCGATTTTCGTCGATGCAAGTGGCGAGGTACAACGCCCCGCCCTAGCAGCCCAAGGCCGGGAGTGACGAGAATCACGATTTCTTCAGTGGTTCTGGCAGTTCTTATGTCATCGGCAAGCAAGTGGCTACCGAAGACAGCGACTGGGATTTCCCGAACATCATATGAATCAATGGGTTGACGCAGGAGACGGGATTCCTCCCGCCTCCTGCCGTCCCCCAGGGTGGTCCGCCGCTACCCCAATGCCCCATTCTTCCGCTCCTCGACCAGAAGTCCAATGAATTCGGGCTCCGTCGCCATCCTTCCCCTTCCTTCCCCAAGGCTACTTGCAAGCAAAAGGAACAATTAACCTCGCGCATGCATCATGCTTGCATGCATGCGCTGTTCTTCGTAGACGGTCCACACCAAGAACTATTTCGGAGGTTTGGGCATGACATATCGCTTCGAGGCGAACGATCGCGCAGGCAGGGGCGGCAAGGCCAATGTAATCGTCTTCAGGGATGGAAGCCGTCACGAGCGGCGCCTGGTCGTCGACGATTTCATCGAGGCCGGCAAGATCGTCGTGAAGCGCACGGAGCCCGATCCATCATGGGCGAAGCTGCCGGTCGATGCGCTCGTGTACTGGATCATCGACCGCGTGGAGAACGGTCGTCCCGACGCGCCGCCGCGCAGCAAGGGCTACTTGAAGAACGTCCGCATCAGGCTCGAGAACCACTTCCTGCCCGTCTTCACCGGCACGCCGGTCGGCGAGATCCGCACTTCCCAGCTCAGCAGCTTCCGTCTCGAACTTGGCGACGAGAAGCGCAAACGCGTCCTCAAGCCGTCGACGATCACCGGCATCTGCCACACCGTGGACATGCTGTTCCGCGAGTGCGTCGAGGTTGGCGTCATCCCCGGACCGCCGCCGACCGAGGCCGCCTTCGCGACGGTGACGCGCTCGTTCCGTCCCAAGACCATCCGCTACTTCGAGCCGGACGAGCAGGCCGCGGTGCTGGCGACCGAGGACCCGCTGCGTCTCTTCATTGCCATGTGCCTATTCCACGCCGCCATGCACGAGGACGAGATCGGTGCCGTGACGCTCGACGACATCGGCAAGGAATTCATCTCCATCAAAAAGGTCCGCCTTCCGAGCGGCGAGCTGGTCGTGCCGAGCAACACGGAACGCGTGCGCGAGATCAGGTTGGCACCGGAGCTGAAGCGGCATCTTCAGATCGTCGGCTGGCTGGGCTTCGATAGATCCCTGCCCATCATCGATCAGATGATGCCCGCGCACACGAAGGTTCGGCCGCATCTCATCGGATCGCGCTTCCGTCAGCTGCAGCGCTGGGCGGGCGTCGTCGACGACGACAACAAGGCCAAGTTCACGCCTTTGGAGGCAGTGCACACCTGCATCATCGGCTGGCTCAGCAAGCCGCACGACCTGGAAGAGATCACGAGACAGGTCGGCATGGCCAGCCCGGAGCGCATGCTCGACAAGTACATGCGATGGGTATTCGATCCCAGCGATGTCGAAACCTTCGACGTCGCGGATGCCGAGTTGACGGACCTGCTGTCAGCCCAGCGCAATGGCCGCGACGCGGAATAGCTCGGCATGACGCGTCACCCTTTCCACCTGCCCGCCGATGCGGATGACGTATTCTTCGTCGTCCATGGATTCGAGCTGGCCCAGCCAAATCACTGGCGCCAGCACTGCCAGCACGTCGTCGCCGACGCGCACCGGCCGCTTGCCCACGACCCACGCGATGTCGCCGCGGCGGAACCGACCGCCGTGGTCGCCGTCGCCGATGTACAGACCGAAGGCGCTGGACGCATGGACCAGCTCCGGCGGCGGCGCGCGCATCTCGACCATCTCGAAGTCGCACTGCAGTCGACCGTTCTGCAGGATCGGCGCCGCGTACACAGGAAGGTTCTCGCCGACAGGCACGCCGGCGACCCTGTCGTTCGCCCTGGGAGCGTGACGAACGCGGGACGACCGGTATTGCTCGTGGCGCTCTCCGCCCGTCAGCAATCCGGGCCGAACCCCAAGGATCTTGCCGATGGTCTCCGCCTCGTCGTTGGGAACCCGTCCATCGACACCGAGGTAGCCCAGGATGCGCTCGAGTGGAATTCCCGACGCTTCCGACAGGCTGGCGGCATCGACATTGGCGACCAGCAGGGCGTGCTCGAGCGGACCGAGCTCGGGCAATCCGTTGCGGGTCTCCTGACTGGATCGGACGCGATCGAACAGCCGGAGCAGGCGTTCGCGCTCGCTGTTCGTGGGCTTGCGCTTTCCGCCGACCAGACGGCTGACGCCGGACGGATCTATATTGAGCACATCCGCGACTTCGCGCTGGCTGATCCGCAGCACATCCATTTCGCTGCGCATCCACTCGTTGTCGTCCATCTCGGCCTCCGCACGTCGTTCGGCGCAATCAATCATGCGCATGCATGCTTTGCAATGTCTGGCCGATCGCAGAGTCGCTGGGATGCGGCCGCTCGCGCTCCACCTCTTCCCCCCGCAGTGCCGTCGCCGGCCCATGCCGGCAAAGGATCATTCATTGGAAAGGAAGGATTGAAATGAGGATCAGGAAGGTAGCGGACGACTTGTGGATCGCGGACTGCCGCGTCGATGGCAAGGGTCCGCAGCTCAAGTTCGTGCGCCAGAAGGATGCGGAAGACGCGTTGTTCCGGCACAGGAAGCGTCTTGAGGCCATGGCCGTCGAGATCGATGGCAAGACGATGGAGGATGCCAAGGACGAGTTCTTGAAGCATTGTCGCCTCAACGGGCTGTCGAAGGGCACCATCGGCTACTACGACCGCATCCTGCGGCATCATGTGCTCGAGTACATCCAGGGCCCGTTGTCGGCAGTGGACGTTGGCGTGCTGCAGAGCTTCCGGAGCGATCCGCCGCACGGGATGGGCGAGGCGAACGCGACCATGCCCTTTGGATTGCTGCTGCGCACCCTCGATTTCGCAGCCACGAATGGGTGGCTCGGGATCAATCCCGTGGACGAGCTGCCCGACATCAAGCGGCGCGAGAGCTACAACCGAAAGGCTCGGCGCGATGTGCTGCACATGCCTTGCCGTGCGGAATGGCTGCTGTGCCTCAATCGCTCCGAGGGCACATTGCATCTCATGATGCGGCTGGCGATCACTGCCGGTCTCCGTATCGGCGAGATCATGGGACTGGTTTGGGAGAACGTCCTGCTCGACAAGCGGTGCATCCGCATCGTCACGACGTCGCAGGCGCGTGGGACCAAGCCGAAGGACGGCAGCCGTACGAAGACCATCACGAGCGAACGGCTCGTGCCCATGGACGCAAGCCTGCACGCCCTGCTCGTCGATCTCAAGAAAGCCAAGAAGGCACGCGGTTCGGACAATGTGGTGCCAGATGCGGATGGCAAAGAGCTGAACATGGGCAAGGCAGCGCATATGCTGCACCAGTTCCTGAAGGACAACGGCATCACCAGGACCCGAGCGAGCGGGAAGGAAGTGGGGGCGTTCGGCTGGCACAGCTTCCGGCATGTCTTCGTGTCGCGTTGGATCGCCAGGAAGGTGCCGATCGCCAAGCTCATGGCCTGGATCGGGCACAAGCGCCCCTCTACGACGATCAAGACCTACGGCGTCTTGCTGCGCGATCGCGCGGCCTGGGATTCGGCCGAGCGGGTCCACGATCGGAACCCCTCGCCGGTCGGCAACGTCGCATGATCGAAAAGAAAATCCGCCGGATCCCTTGAACCGGCGGATTGCCTCTCCCACTTGCTGGGCGAAGATGATGTCCAACGCGTGCCTGGCCCATAGCCCGCACGACGCCTCAGGCTAAGATGCTGCGCTGCGCGCAGCGACCGAGGTGACTCAATGCTTCATTCCAAGCAGACGACCGCGGCCGCGACCGGCCGACACGATGGCGCATTCCCGCCAGTGCCCCAACCTATCGATCAGGCATCGGAGGCGCTGCCCTGCGATGACGACGATTCCGATCTACGCAACGACCTGGTCGTGGGCGCCGATGCCGTGGCTGAATTCCTGGGCATGACACGGAGACAGGTCTACGGCGCCGTCGAGCGCCGCACGCTGCCGCTGTTCAAGATCGGCTCCCAGATCTGCGTTCGCCGATCCGTGCTGATTTCCTGGATCGAAGATCGCGAACGGCAGGCGATGACGGGCATCGACTGAGTTCAGCGACTAGAGGCCTGAGGAGACCTGCTTCGAAGGGTCCGCCACCAAAATTGCCATCGGGTGCGAGTCATCTTGCCCGCAGCTCAATAGTCGACGACCTGACACACCTTCGCATGCCGCTTTCGCCGCATGACGCTCGACCACCCTGGCGCTGCGCAGCTCGCAGCCCGAGCGACAGAAGGTTTTCATGCGCTCATCTCACTCCTATCCCAATACAGGCGGCCCGGCCGGAGGCAGCCTAGTCGCCGCCGGCCAAGGATGCCGCGCGACCACCCATGTCCATTCGACCCCAACGTTCTCGGAGGTCAACCATGGCCGATGAGATCGACATCGATGATGAGGACGATGCGCCGACCACTCCCAAGACGCAGGGCAAGATGGACCCCATTTCCAGGGCCGTTCGGATGGGCAGAGCGCTTCCTGCCATGGTGCTGAAACGCGCTCTCGGCAAGTATTGGAACCGCTTCTACAAGGAAGAAGCCGTCTGCGTGATCATCCTGGTCAAGTCTGCGACTTGGGTGGCTCCCTTCATGGGTGCCGCGCGCAGCATGGCCAATTGGCAGGCCTTCATCGACGGCGACTCCACCCCCGGTGCGATGCGTCGTGCGATCGGCGAGGCCATGCAGAGGCTCTCGACGGGGGACCGCGTGATTGCGGTGTTTCCCAGCACGACGCCCGTTCCTTCGAACCTGCGCATGGCGGCCGATATCGTTGTCGAGATCGACGGCATCGAAGCCATCGACATCGTCAGGGCAGTACGCCTGGTCACCAAGACGAGCATCAGGGCCAAGGACATTCGATCGACCGAGATCGACATGATCGCCGCCATGGGCGCAATCAGGTCCGGTAGCACGGCTTCGGCATGCCTGCGTCGTCTGAATGCTCCGTCCAGGCCCGCCGAGACGGATCGGTTAGTCGGCGCCGCGCCGCCCATCGAAGCTCTCCATGGTTATGGTCCCGCAATGGACTGGGCGAAGCGACTCGTCTCCGATCTCCATCGATGGCGGGCCGCAGAACTCGACTTCTCGGCCATCCAGCGCAATGCAATCCTTGCCGGACTGCCTGGGACGGGCAAGTCGACGTTCGTCCGCAGCCTGGCCAAGTCCACGGGCCTGCCGCTGATCACGTCTTCCGTCGGCAAGATGTTCAGCTCGTCCGCCGGCTATCTCGACAGCATCATCAAGCAGCTCGACATGCTGTTCGAAGAAGCCAGGCGAGCCGGGCCCGCTTGCATCGTGTTCCTCGATGAATTGGAGGCGTTCCCCGATCGTAGCCGCCTCGACAGCCGACATTCATCGTGGTGGACGCCTGTCGTGACGCATATGCTGACATTGCTCGACGGCGCACTTTCGACTGCGACGGATCGGCTCATCGTGGTCGGCGCCACCAATCATCCGGACCGCTTGGACTCCGCTCTCACGCGACCAGGCCGCATGGACAGGGTCATCTGGATCGACCTGCCCGACGAGATCGCCCTCGCCGGCATCTACCGTCAGCACCTCGGCACCGACCTCCAGGACGAGGACCTGTCGGGCATCGCTGTATTCGCGGTGGGCTCGACAGGCGCGGAGGCGGCAGGTCATGTGAAGGGAGCGCGAGTACGGGCCCGCAATACCGGTCGTGCCATTTCGCTTCAGGACCTTATCGACGAGATCTGCCCACCATCGACGCTTTCGGCGGAAGAAATCTGGCGGACTTGCGTCCACGAGTCGGGGCACGCCCTTGCGGCGCACGTGCTCGGCACTGCGAATGTCATGAGCGTGGCCGTCACTGGAGGCGACGACGGTACAGCTGGCCGCGTCATCTATCAGCCGACGGCTTCGCGTCTCACCGATCCAGAGGTCAACCGGAATGCCGTCGTGCAGATGCTGGCCGGCAGGGCCGCCGAAGAAGTCCTGCTTGGCTCGATCAGCAGTGGAGCGGGCGGCGGATGGGCCAGCGACCTCGCCAAAGCCAGCAAACAGATCGCTTCCGCTCATGTCAGTTTGGGATTGAGGGGCAGCCTTGTTCACCTGGCGGAACCCGAGGACGCACTGCTCGTCGCACGTCGATCGCCAGTCCTCATGCAATCCATCGACGCCGAACTGCACGAGCTCTACCAGAAAGCGAAGGAACTGGTCGAAAGGCATTCCTCGGCGCTGCTGGCATTGGCGGAGAAGTTGCGCAGCCAACGCATCGTCTCGGGCGCTGAGGTCACAGAAATGCTCGAAGATTTGGGTGCGGAGGGATTTCGACATGCGTGAACAGATGCTGACGATCCTGACCAGGCTCGCCTCGGTCCGCGAGAACTTGGGCGACGAGGCTTTTGAACAGGCCTGTCGCCGGGCCAGGGTCGCCATAGGCGCCGTCGCCCTGGAAGTCGCCATCGAGCGCAGCCGACGTCCGGCGGCTCCGCAAGTAAAGACTGCACCGGTTGTTAACCGCGAGTCGTAGAATTGTATCATTATGCAATATAGTACATTCCAATTGAGGGGAATTCGTCTATAGCTATTGCATGCGGTCAGTGCCGCTTTGGAGGTTTTACGCATGCCTGTCCATGGGGACACGCGTGGCGACACAGATAGTCAAAGGACTCGAAAATGTTCCACACCACTCGTCCCCAACCGGCCGGCATGGCATTTGCCTTTCATTGCGACGCACGCACCCAGCGCTTCTTCCATGAGCACAGGAAGCTCATGGCACGGGCGAAGGCGTTCATCTTCTCGCACCCTAGGCTCGTCATGCTCGGAGAGGATCCTGTCGTCGAGCACCTTGTTTCCAGCATGGGTTTTGGCCCGACCGACCTTGCGGTCGTGCGGATGGCTTCGGGCGGCAGGATGATCACCGCGATCTGCGTTCCCACTCGTATCTGGCGCAATCTGGAGAGCAAGCAGAAGCTGCTCGACATCAAGCGCGAAGCGCGCATCGAGCGCACGACCTGCATCCTGGTCCCCCAGCGCTGGTTGAAGGCCGAAGTGCGTAGCGCAGTTGCCAGGGTCATCTCCCAAGCTCGTACCACGCGCTATTCACGCGATCAGATGAACCTCGTCCTCGTTCACGTCCAGTCGGAGCGCATCAGCACGATCGTCGAGGCGGCGAACGTGATCCCCGAGCACGACGATCCCATCGCCGTTGTGCTGGCCTTGGCCGCGCAAGGAATGATCCTCGTCGATCGTTCGGCACCGCTCCGCAGCGAGACCTGGGTCTCGGCTCGCCTCTAGTCGTCGCAACAGCATCGAAAGCAGCATCAGATGAGCGCACTCGCTGAACTGAAGAAGAAGGCCGATGCCGACCATCGCCGCATCGACGACTATCAAGAAATGGGCCAGGCCTTGGGTGAGGCCATGGTCGAAGCCTCGCTCGAGGCAGGCGCGCTCGAGCGCTTGCGTGGCGGAGGGCCCTACGCGGCAATCGTGCTCGTTCCAACGTCGAGCCATATCACGATGGTCGCGGATGCATTGTCGCACATGCTGCCCGACGAGGCACAGGTCTCGATCGTCGGGGAGGCCGGCATCGCCACCAGCGAATCCCTGCTGGACGGACTGCGGGACAATGGCGTCGTGGTCGCAGTCACTGCGCAGATCCGGGAAGTTCCGCTTCAGTTCCGAGCACAGGCTGACGCCACGATGAAGATCGGCGCGCATGATGCCGACGCCGTGACGCGCGCGATGGAGACCTTCCTTGGAACTGCTCCGCCGCCGTTCCCACTGGACTTCGTACCTCATCCCAACCCGCACGTCGTCTGCGGCTGCGTCGCCTCGGGACTGCCCATCGACAGAACGATGCAGGCGTTGATCAAGCTCGGCGAGATGTCGCGGAGCAAGTCCGAGCCGGTCCTGCCTCCGCTCGATGAATGCATCGAGTTCGGCGAAGCGAGGCGTTGGGGTCTGCAGGTGATCGAGGACCTGAAGGCATGGCGCGATGGTCGGATTCCTGCATCGGATCTCGACGGCGCCGCTCTGCTGGTAAGCCCTCCAGGGCATGGCAAGACCATGTTCGCGCGCGTCATGGCGAGAGCGATGCAAGCACCCTTGATCGAACTGACCGTCGGCGATCTGTTCAAGGGCGATGGACATCTGGGACCGGTCCTGCAGGAATTGAACTCGGTCTTTGCCAAGGCGACCGCAGCAGCACCGGCAGTCCTCTTCCTTGATGAGTTGGACTCCTTCTATCGGCGCGATGCCGCTGATAGCAACAGGTCGTTCACGACAAGCGTGATCAACGAATTGCTCACTTTGTTGGATGGATCGACCGGTCGCGCGCCGGGCCTGGTGGTTCTGGCGGCGACCAATTTGCCGGAGTCGATCGACCCGGCATTGCTGAGGCCAGGTCGTCTCTCGCGAACTATCCATCTTCCTCGACCCGATGCTCCAGGGATTGCACACATCCTGCGGACCCATCTCCGTGGGGACCTCGAGGGTGCCGACATTCGTCGTGCGGTCGACCTGGCGAGCGGGTCAACTGCAGCGGAACTGATGGATGCGGTTCGCACCGCGCGCCGACTGGCGCGTGCCGATGGCGTGGCTCTGAACGTCGGGCTCCTCGAGCGCGCTCTTACCGACTTCGAAGAGCATGATGACGACCTGCTGCATCGTATCGCGGTTCACGAGGCGGGACATGCGCTCGCTGCATTCCTTCTGCCGCACGCTCCGATCGTACGATCGTTGTCCATCGTGCCCCGAGGCAAGTCGAACGGCCGGGTCGATCTTCTGGAGGCCCCTGGTGCACGAACCCGTGCCAGCATCCAAACCAGCATCATGATCCATCTTGCCGGTCGGGCCGCCGAGCAGATCGTCTTCGGCGACGACCCGAGCGACGGCGCGACGTCGGACCTCAGGACTGCGACCCGCTTGGCCGCCGCCTTGCATGGGCAATTGGGTATGGGCGACAGTCTCATCCATCACGACAGCTTGGCAAACCTCCTGTTGACGGACCGCGACTTCGCAGCGCGGATCGCCGGCGATCTGGAAATCCTCTTCAAGACGACAACCCAATTGATCGGCAGGCACCAAGGCATTCTGACCGCGCTGTCCGACGCGCTCCTGCAGGATCGCGTTCTCTCTGGGTTCGATGCTGCCCGCATTGTGCAGGGCCGAGGAAAGTGGGAAGTGGCCCTCAGCCATGACAAGACCATCGGTACGGTACAGTACCGTACCTTGGGCAAGCGAGGCGATCATCATGAGTGCTGAGATCGCATCGCTGGATCGAGTCCGCGAAACAGTGGAATTGTTGCGCCGACGAGGCGTCGCACCTACGGCAGATAGGGTGATCGGCCTTCTCGGAGGCGGCAGCAAGACGACCGTGCTGGCCCATCTGAAACGCCTGCGCGAGGCCACCGAGGGCGACAACGACATTCCCCAGCATGTGATCGATATGGCACGTGGAACAGTGCAGGAGATCTATCGGGCCGGCATGGCGGTGGAGGCGGAGCGGGTGAGAGCGGCAACTGAACGGTTGGCGCAGGCCTTGAGCGATCAGGAGGAGCAGATCGAAGAACTGGCTGCGCAGAACACCGACCTCGCTGACCTTAATGCACGGATCAAGACGCGAATGGACGAGCTCGACGCCGAAAGAGTCGAGCTAAGAGATCGACTGATCCACATCGCGGCGGAGAACGAGAAATTGCGTAGCGCCACCGCGGCTACCAGCATCGACGCCGGCGGAAAGCTTAAGGAGGCGCTGGACAGGGTAGAAGTGCTGCTAGCGGGTGTCGAAGCATCGAAGGCAAATACGCCCAACAATCCGAGGCATCGCATCACCCTGCCCCAGAAGTCGGATCGGGTCGGCGAAGGTTAGGTTTCGACGGCAGAAGAGAAAACGAATGGTGGCGCCCATCGTGTCGACGTCCGCGAAGGGCGCCTCCACCTGTTCGACATAGGAGCTTCGACATGCCGGCGTCCAGCTTGAGAGACCGTTGGGTGGAGTTGGACTTCCAATGCCTGGACCCAGCAAATGCGGGGAGTCAGTGTCGAACCACCACAGTTGACAGCAGCTTACTGGTTGATGGGGAAAACGAGCAACTCGCGGCATTCAGACTCAGTCGCAGTCGGCGCCCAAACTCGGCGCATCACTTCTGCTTCTCGGGTCAATTAACACTAGCGCCCGATAGTCGCCGAAGTGAATTGCTTTAAGTTCCTACGCATGCGTTCTTTTTCTCCTAAGAATGAATCTGGGGGGAGATGGGTGAGATGCTTGAATTGGACTATGACGCACAGCCGCTCTCAGAATATGCGCTGATGGCGTGGACCCGTTTGACGGAACAAGGCCTCCCTCCCGTCGATACCCTGTCGCTCATCGAAGCGCAGTTGCGTTGCCAACGGTCTCGACCGCCAAGGGAAAGCGCCCAGGCTCTTCGTTTGATCGGGAAGTGGCGCGAAATGGTTGGCAACGCACGAGCAAGGCTTCATTGACCCTACAGAGCTTAGACCGCCAATAAACTGGATATCTGGATAGAACGGCCACCGCTTTGCCATCCTTATCCCGAGCCACTTCACTGACAGCACTCAACTATCAATGCTGGACGGCATGCTGTCGGTATTTTTCTGTTGGAGGAGTTCCAGCAGCGCGCCGGCATCGTGGACCAAACAGTCGGCCGGCGCGTCGCCATGCCTCGCGTGTATGAAACGAAAAGCGCATCGATACGACGGCTGCTGCCGCAATACGGTTAGCGTAACGAGTTCGCCAGACAGAGCCGTTCGACGAAAGTAGTGTGCGCTAACGTCTCATTGTCAAACCGGAACGGCGCGGCACCAATAGGCTTCGTTCAAGAGATGTTCAGGGTCTACGATGGCTACGCCCCTACCTATCGACCACCCCTATCGCCAAGCCATCTTGGCGGAGGTGCATGCACGTCCGATCGATATAGTGCCCGAAGCCTGCCGCGTGCGCCGGCTCGTTTTCGTCATGCCATCGGTGCCTGGTGCAATGATGCACGTTTTCCAGGCTTTCGAAGCCTTCTGTATTGCAGCGGGCCATCCCGCTCCCATGCATTCCAGCCGCCAATACAGCTTCGAGACCGAAAGCAACCACGTGACCTGGGAGTTCCATACTGAATTCGTCACCCTTACTTGGCGCAGCACGCTCGATGATTGGGAGAACTGGCCCGAAGCCATCGGGCTTGACGTGCTTGCCGAGGGCCAGCTCATCGGCGCCATGCGCATTGACGTTACCACAGATACCACCGTGCCCGACAAGCTGGTGCCAGGCTTCAATCTGCCAAGCCTCTGCCTTGCCGACATTGAGAACGGCAATGGCCAGGTCGCCACTGACTTCGTGCCGGATGCCGAACATTTCACCCGTTTCGAACTCGCCGCTGGCCGGCTCACCGTCCTCCGTCGTTCGATCGTGGTGCGGCGCCTGCTAGAAGTGGAAACGTATCGCACTATGGCCCTCCTTGGTCTCCCGCTTGCCCGCGAAGTCGCTGGCGATCTGCGCGGTATGGAGTTCCAATTGACTTCCCTCGTCGAGAGCATGTCAGCCGCGACTTCTCCTGCTGCAGTGCAGCAATCGCTGAGCGGACTTCACGCGCTTTCCGTGCGCTCGGGCCAACTATCCGAGCGCTTGGGGTATCGTTTCGCCGCGGGCCAGGCATATGGCGAAATCCTGCGCATGCGTCTTGCCAATCTGCGCGAGAATTCGACTGTCCGTGGCTCCACCCTAACGCACTATGTTGGCAATCGTGTCGATCCGGGCCTTGCCACCTGCGCCGCCATGGAAAAGCGCCTCACCGTCGTCTCGGACAAGATAGAGCGCGCGATCGGGCTTCTCGACGTCCGGATCGGAGTCGACATACAAATGCAGAATGCAGCGGTGCTCGACAGCATTGCCCAAACAGCACGCAGCCAGTTCCTGCTGCAACGGACGGTAGAAGGGCTCTCGACCATTGCCATCAGCTACTATCTTCTCGGCATCGTGGGCTACCTTCTCGCAGGACCGCTCGAAGAACTGCATTGGGAAAAGAACATGACGCTGTCTGTCGCAGCGCCCTTTGTGGTCCTTGCTGCCTGGCTCATGGCCCGAGGCATTCGCCGTGCCCATGCACCGACGGGGATGCGCTAGTACAAGCGCCGATAAACCTAGCGTGCCCTAGCGGCTCATCCGCCCGCAAGATGGATTGCCGGGAGAATCCCGGCAATCTCACTTCGTCGAGATGACCTGCTTAAGTTTCACCGAGATCGGCTCGTTCATTGGTGATCACGCAATCTGCCATGGTTATGATCACCGTTCTGTAACTGCAGAATGGAGAACACCTCCAACCCACCGATGGCTCTGACTTAGCCTGCGACGGACAGTGCGAGAAACGCGACCTCCGAAGTCTTTCCCTCTCAGTCCTGCGTTTCAACGGTTGTGGAGGGAAGGGCAAACGCCACCAGTTGATTTCCCGGTCGCGACCCTACTGCTGGCTGCCCACCCGCCATGACCACGACGTATTGGCGCCCACCCACCTCGTAGGTGATTGGAGTGGATGAAGGACCGCCTTCCATCTCCAGCTCCCACAGCACCTTGCCGGTGCGCAAGTCGATGGCGCGGAACAGATTGTCTGGTGTTGAGCCAATAAAGATCAACCCGCTCTGAGTGATCATAGAGCCGCCGTGCGTCGGCACGCCCATTGGTATTGAAAGCGGAAAATCGATACCAGCCGGACCACTGTTGAGTGAGGTGCCCAGTCGCTCTGTCCACAGCAGCCCGCCTGTCTTGAGGTCGACCGCGCTGATGCGCCCATAAGGAGGAGCGATGCACGGCACGCCGAGATCGGACAACCACGGCCGTGGGTTTGCAGCGTATGGAGTATTCGCCTGAGGAAGCACCGATGTACCCTCCACGTTCACCCCATAGGCGCCTGTGGGAGCCGCGCCCAGAGCATCGGCTTCTTCTCGAGTCAGCAGCTCGCTCTTTGCAGCGAGACGTAGGCTGTTCACCACCATCACGGAATGCTCGGGATCGATCGACACGCTGCCCCAGTTGATCGCACCGAAGAACGCTGGGAACATGATGTAGGGCCCAAGACCCGGGGGCGTGAAGACGCCGTCGTATCGGGCCTCACGGAACTGAATGCGGCAGAGCATCTGGTCCAACGGAGTGATGCCCCACATGTCAGCCTCCCGCAGGCGGGCACCACGGAATGAAGGGAGTGCGTTGGAGAAGGGCTGTGTTGGAGACACTCGTTCTTCCGGCACAGCACCGGTTTGTGGAACCGGCATTTCTGTCACATCGAATATCGGCTCGCCCGTGAGTCGATCCAGAACATATATCTCGCCCTGCTTTGTGGCTTGCACTAAAGCGGGACGGGTCGATCCATTCTCTCCTGGTAGATCGACCAGTGTTGGCTGCGCTGGAACATCATAATCCCAGAGGTCATGGTGAATGGTTTGGAACGACCATGCAAGCTCGCCTGTGTCAGCGTTGACGGCAACCACGGAGGTGGAGAATTCGTCGTCGAAAGACCTGCGGTTGGCACCGAAGTAGTCGGGGGTGGCGTTCCCAGTGGGGAAGTAGACTAGGCCCAGTTCGTCGTCGGCAGACATCGGTGCCCAACTGTTTGGCGTCGCCACCGTGTAGGTGTCGCCTTCCGATGGTTCCGTATGGACATCAGGATTGCCGAGATCCCAAGCCCAAACGAAATCGCCCGTAACAACATCATAAGCGCGGATGACGCCGGAGGTTTCACCCCAGTACTGATTGTCTGTGACCCATCCGCCCACAACGATGCGGCCATCCACGATTACGGGGGCGGACGTGACGCGATAGTAGCCTGGTATGATATTCTGTTCGTGGTCACCAAGGCCCTTGGTTAGGTCGACGCGCCCGCCGTCACCGAAGTCGGCGCACAGCGCACCGGTCTGCGCATCGAGTGCCACGAGCTTTGCAGTTGCTGTGCCGGTTATAATGCGCGTTGCGCATTCGCCGCTCGTACGGGTCGGATCCTCGTAGTAAGCTACCCCGCGGCAAGTGCCGCCGAAATCGTCTTCAGAGGCGTCGAACCACCACAGCGCTTCTCCGGTCTGCGCATTGTTCGCAAAGATCTGATTGCTGTTGTTGCACATGAAGACGGTTTCGCCGATCTTGATCGGCGTAGCGTTGGCGAAAGGAACTTCCCCGATTTTTGCTGTCCAGGCGACTTCCAACTGCCCGACATTTTCCGGGGTGATTTGGCCTAGAGGCGAATAACGTCCACCGCCCTGATCTCCACCGAAGTACGGCCAATCCTCACCGGTCGTGCCTGCATATGCGACTTTCGATTGTGGAAATGTCGCTGTTCCCGCCTGGTAGATAGGATCTTCGGGAACATTGGCTATGAGGAAATGATATGCAGCGCCCGCGCTGATGGCAATCGTCGCAACCCCTAAGACAATGGCTGCCGATTGAGATGGCGCTCTTGCTCCTGAAGTTTTCAACATGCCTTGCGTCCACGGCGCGGCGAGCCAAAGCCCCATGACGTAAAACATGGTCAAACGTGGCAGCAACGACCAAGCGTCAAAGCCCACCTCTGCAATTGACCACGCGGTGGTGTAGGCGAGTATAGCTCCGTAGAGCCAGTTGACGGCGTGGTGACGCATGACCAGAAGTACTGCGGCAGCGAGCAACCCGAGTCCCGATACCAGGTAGTAAGGGTCCCCTCCCTTTGAGAGGAGCAATGCGCCTCCAGCGGTCAAGGCAACTCCCAAAATACCGGTAAAACCTCCGAACAGCCAAAGGAGGATTAAGCCGACCTTGCTGGCTATGCTGCGATTGCTATTTGACATTGGTGTACTTCCTCCGCTGACGAGCCCCCGAGACTGCGGTGCACCGCCGGCAATCCGGCTTTCACCGAGATTCGACGCACTCGCGAAGGCTCATCTCCGCATTCAATTGTGAACGGGTCGGGTCTGCCGACTTGGGGCAGCCGGTGCGCGCCGGTCCGCTGATTGTGATGATGATCTCGACACCGCTAGAATACGACTACCGACCCATCAGAACATTGTAAAGATAGCTAGCACTTCGACCGTCGCTCAAATCTTGACGCCGTTCAGATTGATCACTAGTAGGATTTTGGGAGACTGGTGCGGTTGCTGGTCTCAGTGAGCTACGCCGACCTGAACCAGCGAAACCAGAAGCGAGCCCGTCTCAAGCCTTCGAACTTGCACGAGCCACACGGGCCACCACCGGTGGCCTTCACGCGTGAAGGACCGGCCCGACGATAAATAGTCCCGCGCTGTTGACCCTGGGCCGGCGCGGCAACGGAGTATTGCATGATCATCGAAAAGACAGACGACCTTGATGAGGTGCGCGACCCTGCAGGAGCAGATGGCAAAGCGGGGCTGTTAATCTGGCTAATGATTGCTTCGGCCTTCGTCGTGATTTTGAACGAGACCATTATGGGGGTAGCCATCCCTCATCTAATGAGTGATCTGGACATCACCGCATCAACTGCCCAATGGCTGACCACCGCCTTTCTCTTGACGATGGCAATCGTCATTCCTGTAACAGGCTTTCTTCTGGATCGATTTCAGACGAGGTCTCTGTTCGTCGCCGCCATGTCTCTATTCAGCCTCGGAACGCTGCTGGCCGCGACGGCTCCAGGGTTCAACCTGCTCGTCGTTGGCCGCATCGTACAAGCGTCTGGCACCGCTGTGATGCTTCCTCTGCTGATGACCACTGTGATGCGCCTCATCGCTCCAGAGAAGCGCGGCCGCATGATGGGCAGGATGTCGATCGTCATTTCAGTTGCGCCAGCAATAGGGCCCACTTTGTCTGGACTGGTTCTGAGCGTCCTTGACTGGCGATGGCTGTTTTGGCTCGTCCTACCGATTGCACTCCTTTCGCTCTCTGCAGGTGCCCGATGGATCGTAAACGGAGCAAAAACAACAGCTAAACCACTGGACGTGCTTTCGGCCCTGCTGTCTGCGCTGGGGTTCGGCGGCCTAGTCTACGGATTGAGCCTACTCGGGGAAGGAGCACACGGATATGCCCCGGTTTCAGGTTGGATGGCAGCGGGGATTGGAACACTCGCTCTCTTGGTGTTTGTGGTCAGGCAAATAGCGTTGCAGCGGAACGACCGGGCGCTGCTGGACCTGCGGACGTTTCTGTCACCAGCGTTTACCGTGTCATTGGTGGTCATCGCGATCAGCATGATGGCACTCTTCGGCTCCCTCATACTGCTGCCACTCTATACACAGAACGCGCTCGGACTAGACGTACTGCAGACCGGCCTCCTGCTGCTTCCCGGGGGCCTTGTGATGGGCCTCATGGCTCCGTTGGTCGGCCGTGCGTTCGATCGCGTCGGCCCCCGGCCTCTGGTAATCCCTGGTTCTGTTATCGTCAGCGCAATGATGTGGGCCATGACGTTGCTGGATCAGCACACGCCGGTGATCCTGCTGCTTGCAGGACATGTGGTACTCAGCATCGGCCTTTCGTTGATGTTTACTCCGCTGTTCACCTCGGGACTTTCCGCTTTGCCGCCGCAGCTTTACTCCCACGGCAGCGCAACAATCAGCACCATCCAACAAGTAGCTGGCGCTGCAGGAACGGCACTCTTCATTGGTCTAATGTCGATGAAGATGGGCGAGCTGTCGGCCGCTGGAGCCGCGCTACCCGAAGCTACCGCGGGCGGCGTTCACCTGGCCTTCCTATGTGGCGGAGCAATATCGCTCGTTGCAGTGCTAGCATCTCTATTCGTACGTCGCCCTGCAGAAGGCGTTAAAGTGATGGGACTGCATCACTAGCTTGCAACCCGGTGCGGGCCAAGTCCGCACCGCTCTCGGCCAAATTTGAGTGTGCTTTTCTGTTCGGCGACCCCTTTCGTCCCGCGCCTGATCAACATATGCGAACACATGGTCATTTGAACCTTAAGCCAGCGGGCTTGCAGATCGCGCTTCAAGACCTTCGCCATCTTAAGCTCGATGCACTACCATAGGTCACTGGCGTATCAGCGCACCTGGCCTCCCGTGTTACGCGACGAACGACATTCCGACATTGCTTAAGCTAAGTGACAAAAGGGCGTTCAAGCACTCGCTTGAACGCCCAAATCCCACAATGGTGCTAGACGGCTGACCTAGCCATATCAATTACGAAGCGGTAACGAACGCTCTTGTCGACAATGCGGTCCATTGCAGCATAAATCTCGTCTGGGCTAATGAGTTCGATATCAGCGAGGATGTTCTGCTTTGCACAGTAGTCGATCATCTGCTGGGTTTGGGCGATGCCGCCAATCACCGAGCTCGTGAGAATCTTCTGTCCTGGCATCAGAGCGACATTGTTCACTGGGGCACTGTACGGTCCGAGTAGGCCCACATTGCTTATGACGCCATTGGTCTTCAAGAGACCAATAAACGGGTTGATGTCAAACGGAACGGGAACCGTCGCAATTATGCTGTTCAGACTGGAAGCGCGATGTGCAAACGCCTCCTCGTCCGGCCAAATAACAACATCCGTGGCGCCCATAGCAATTGCGTCTTCGCGCTTGGACTCTGAAGACGTGAATACGGTCACCTTCGCACCACGGGCGATTGCGAGTTTGGTGGCAACATGTCCCAAGCCGCCAAGGCCGACGATGCCCACGCTGTCTCCTGCTTCAATCTTCCAACTTTCCATTGGCGAGAAAGTAGTTACGCCGGCACACAACAACGGAGCGGCCCTAGCAAGGTCCATCGAGTCTGGAATTCTGATCGTAAATGCCTCACGCACCACGATCTGGTTGGAGTAACCACCTAGGTTGTTATTACCATCTCTATCGGTCCCATAGGTCTGTATGTTACCTTTGGTACAATACTGTTCCTGCCCGGCTGAGCAAAATTCACAGGCGCCGCAGGAATTGATCATGCAGCCGACGCCAACGGGGTCGCCGACTTTAAATTTTGTCACGGCGTTTCCTATTGCAGCGACGTGCCCGGCAATTTCGTGACCAGCCATCAGCGGATAATTTAACCGTCCAAAGTCACCTTTGACGAAATGAACATCAGTATGGCACACACCGCAGAACTTGATGTCTATCAACACATCGTCGGCGCTCAAGGCGCGACGTTGGAAAGCGTGGCGTTGAAGTGGCTGACCGAAGTCGAGTTGAGCATACCCTAAAGCCGGGTATGAGCCCGAATTCTCCCGCGCCCAAGCGGTCGTTCCGAGCATCGTACCCGCTACAAGCGATGCGCCGCCGATTCCTACTGACACTAGTAAGTCTCTTCTTTTCATCGTTCCTGCTAGGTGAGGACCGTTATCCGAAAAGCAATTTTCACACATCTAGACGATCTCCGTGTTGACGATTCACCCGTGGTGGAGCCAATCAGGCCTACTGGAATCCCTGATTTGAACACCGTAAAGATACACGAACACGCCATCTTCTCTGCGTCGAGATACAAAGTTGTGAGAGCAATGCGCGATAGCTACCATCACGGCGAACTTAAGTCGGCCCTTATAGAAGCTGCAGCCTCTATCATCCGCGAATCTGGCATCGAAGGCTTCTCTTTGCGGCAGGCCGCCCGACGTGCTGGGGTTTCACCGAGTGCGCCGTCGCATCATTTTGGGACTGCCAAAGGGCTACTCACTGAAGTCGCGCTGAACGGCTACGAAACTCTGGCCACGTATCTAAACCAAGTCGAGCTCAGTGATGATCTCGCCGAGGATATGTCAGCTATCACTACTCGCTACGTCCAGTTCGCGTTGGATCATCCAGGGCTCTTCAGACTAATGTTTCGAAATGACTTAGTAGACCGAAAAGACAAGCGATACGACGAAGCCAGCGGCAAGGCGTTCATGGGTTTCGCGTCCCTTGCAAGCCGGTTCCGACAAGAACGGAAAATCTTGGATTTGGAAGATCGCGAGGTCTTGTTTTCTCTTTGGACGGCTATCCATGGAATGGCGCATCTGGTCCTCGAGGAAAAGGCTTCCGTTCTGTTCAAGACCACAGATTCGCGCGACTTTATGGAGAAGCGGTTACCTGGAATGCTTCGCGCTTTCTGGGCACAGCGTTAAAGGAGGTTTGACACCGCTGTGAATCCGAAAAGGTTAGAAATGCGCCGATAAAGCCCAATACCTGCCGAGTTGATTTTGGCGCTGGCTTTTGCATCTCGACGGGAGCTTGCCGTATAAGCCCGTGGCGAGCACTTTGGGGTGGATTGCAGACCGGCGGCTTTATAGCTCAAAGGTGGCAAAGCGGACCTGCGTCAGGTTTGCTTGCCTTTTGGCCTGTTGTTGGTTCGGACCACGGACTCTTGCCGGTCCCGGCCATCTTGCGAAAGGCAGGCGGACGGCAAGAGTCCATTGCTCCGACCAGACAACCGGCGCGCCTGATGCTCAACTAGTAACGCAAAGGGCCAGCCGGCTTGTTGTCAAAGATTGCCTCAACCCGCTCTGCCACATCAGACGAAAAGCGATCTCGGGATTTCAGTGCAGCTAGATTATCTACCAGCTGACTTTTCTTTGAGGCGCCGAGAATGACAGTCGAGACATGCGGGTTGGAGAGACACCACAGCAGTGCGAGATGATGGACAGGCATGCCAATCTCACCGGCTAAACTGGATAGTTGCCGAACCTTCTCGAGCTTAGCCTTGCCAGCGTCACTTTCCCATTCCGCTCGCAGCCACTCATAGCCCGAAAGGTTGAGACGGCTCCCTCCAGGAATTCCGTCGCTATACTTGCCAGTCAGGACACCTGAGGCAAGCGGAGACCAGATCGTCGTGCCAAGTCCCGTCAACTCATAGAGCGGAAGATAGTCTCCCTCCACCTTTTGGCGTTCGAAAAGGTTGTACTGTGGCTGTTCCATCGCCGGTGGAGTGATGCCCAAGCCTCGCGCTACACCCCAAGCCTCGGTTATCTGCTGCGCATTCCATTCGGAGGTGCCCCAGTAAAGAATCTTGCCCTGGGTCACCAGGTTGTGCATCGCCCAAACAGTTTCTTCGATCGGTGTGTCAGGATCTGGCCTGTGGCAGAAATAGAGGTCGAGATAGTCGACCTTGAGACGCCGGAGCGCGGCATGGCAGGCTTCGGTGACATGTTTGCGGCTTAGACCACGTTGGGTTGGCTTCCGCCCGCCCCAAAACACTTTCGATGAGACTATGTAACTGTCACGGTCCCATCGGAACTCGGCAAGCGCATCGCCCATCAGCTCTTCTGATCGACCGCTTTCGTACCCTTCGGCATTGTCGAAGAAATTGATACCAGCATCATAGGCGTGTTCCATGATGGCCATGGCTTCAGCCTGATCCACCTGCTTGCCGAACGTCACCCAGGAGCCAAGCGAAAGCTCACTGACCTGCAGTCCGGTCTTTCCAAGACGTCGATATTGCATCAGTTGACTCATTCTAACCTCGGTATCTCACACGCCGGCCTATTAGTACCGGGCCGCTGCGGGAGAGTGCAACGGCCCGGATCGGGCTCGCTTAGCGTCCGGAATGGACGCGGAGGAAAAGCGAGCTATCGGTCGATGACGATGACGTTCCAGGATGCCGGCTTGAGCTGCGCTGTCAGCTCCTCGCCCTTGAGTGCGACGGTACCGACTTCTCCTGGCACGATATTGTCCGGGGACTCGGCCGAGTTGACGGCTTTCAGGTCGTCGTTGGCCAGCTCGTGGGTGTGGCTCACATGGCGCCCTTCTCCCAACCCCTTGAGCATGACGGTCAGGTCCATCGCCTCGGTCAGATGACGATTGGCCGCGATGATGGTCGTTCGGCCCGTCTCCGGGTCGTTGATCACAGTGGACAGCAGATAAGGCACGTCGTGCCAGGTCTTCGCAGCATAACTGGGGCTGTCGACGACCTGCTGCAGTACCTGGCCATGGCCGTACTTGCTCGCGAGGGACAGGGGCCAGAAGATGGTCTGGCGCCAGGCCGGGCCATTGTCCACGGTCATGATCGGCGCAATGCAGTTCACCAATTGAGCGAAGCACGCGACCTTGACGCGATCTGCGTTGTTGAGAAGTGCCTGCATGGCACCGCCAATCAACAAGGCGTCCTCGACCGTATAAGCCTCTTCGAGGATCGTGATGCGCTCCGGCCATTCGCCAGGAACCGCACGCTTTTCTTCGATCGGCCAGCGAGCACCGATGTTCCATTCGTCGAACGACAGCATGATGCGCTTCTGGCTGCGCTTCTTGCCGGCGACGGCGTCGCACATGGCCACCATTTCCTTGATGTAGCCGTTCATCTGGTCGGCCCAGGCCAGATATTCCGACGTATCCTTGTGATCGTCCTTGAAATACATGTGGGGGGCAATGAAATCGACGTAGTCGAAGGCGTCTTCCAGGGCGATGCGTTCCCATTCGCCATAGTAGGGCATGCTGCGAGCGGCCGAGGGAGCCAGGGTCAGCTGCGTGTTCGGATCGATCCACTTTATGGCCTTGGCCGTCTCGGTGGCGATCCGTGCGTATGTCTCGGCCGAATGGGCCGCGATCTGCCAATGACCATCTGGCTCGTTACCCAAGCACCAAACCTGCACCTTATGAGGCTCGGTATAGCCGTGCTCGATGCGCAGGTCGCTCCACTGGCTTCCGCCCTTGTGGTTGCAGTATTCAACATACTCGCGGGCGCTGTCGAAGCCCTGGGATTCTAGGTTGATTGCCAGCATCGGCTCGACATCGGCGAGCTTGCACCAATCGATGAATTCGTTGGTGCCGACCTGATGCGTCTCGATGGTGAACCTTGACAGACATAGGGTACGGGGCCGTTCCTCGCGCGGACCAATGCCGTCCTTCCAGTTGTATCCAGACAGGATGTTGCCACCGGGGTAGCGCACGATGGTGACGCCCAGCTCCTTGACCAGATCGATGACGTCGTGGCGGAAGCCCTTATCATCGGCTGTCGGATGGCCGGGCTCATAGATGCCGCCAAGGACCTGCCGGCCCATCTGCTCGATGAAGTTGCCGAAAATGCGCCGGTCGATGTCTGACAGTACGAAGTCGGCACTGACGGTTACGGATGCTTTGACCATAGTCTTGGTGCGCCGAAGCGCTCTCCTTGAAGGCTCAGTTAATGACAATGACGTTCCAGGACGCCGGCTTCAGAGTGGCATTGACGGTCTCGCCGCCGATGGTGACTGACCCGATGGTGCCGGGCTGGATGTTGTCCGGATTGTCCTTGGTGTTCGTGGCTTTGAGATCGGCGTTGGCGATTTCGTGGGTGGCGGTGACCTTGCGGTCTTTGCCCAATCCCTTGAGCGCAACTGAAAGCTCCATCGACTCCTCGAGATTGCGGTTGAGTGCGAAGATCACCGTCTGGCCAGTCGCGTCGTCATGCAGCACGGTCGAGACAAGGTAGGGCATCTCCGCCCAGGTCTTGGTGGCGGTCTTCTCGGACGAGACGTTCTGTCTGAGAATCTTCCCGTGGCCGTACTTGCTTGCCAAGGCGAGCGGCCAGAAGATGGTCTGCCGCCAAGCGGGACCGCCATCTTCCGTCATGATCGGCGCGATGACATTGACCAGCTGGGCGAAACAGGCAACCTTCACGCGGTCCCCATTGTTGATCAACGTCTGCATGGTCCCGCCGATCAGCAGGGCGTCCTCGACCGTATAGACGTCCTCGATGATGGGCATGACATCGGGCCATTCTCCTGGCTTGGCCTTCTTGTCCTCCGGCTTCCAGCGCGCGGCGATGTTCCATTCGTCGAACGACAGCATGATACGTTTGGAGGAACGGCGCTGGCCGGCGACGGCGTCGCACATGGCGACCGTCTCCTTGATGTACGCGTCCATCAGTTCGATGTTCGCGAAGAACTCCATCGTGTCCGGGTCGTTCTTGAAATAGGTGTGAGGTGCCAAGTAGTCGATATAGTCGAACGCATCCTCCAAGATCGTACGCTCCCAATCGCCGTAATGTGGCATGTTGCGGTTCGAGGAAGCGGACGCTGCGACTTCGATCTCGTGGTCGATCCACTTGATGATCTTGGCGGCCTCGGCGACGATCCGGCCGTATTCCTTGGCACTCTTCTGGGCGATCTGCCAGAAGCCGTCCGGCTCGTTGCCGATGCACCAGAACTTGACGTTGTGCGGCTCTTCGTAGCCATTGGCGCGCCGCTTGTCGCTCATGGTCGTGCCGCCAGGGATGTTGCAATATTCGACGTGGCCCCAGGCACCGTTGAGGTCTCGAGACGCGACATTAGTTGCCAGCATCGGCTCGATGCCGGTCTTGCGGCACCAGTCGATGAAGTCGTCCGTGCCCATCTGGTTGGTCTCCGTCACGAAACGTGACAGTTCCAGGCGCCGTGGGCGGTCCTCCTTGGGGCCGACACCGTCTTCCCAGTTGTATCCGGACAGCATGTTGCCGCCGGGATATCGGACGATGGTCACGCCCAGCTCTTTGACGAGCTCCATCACGTCCTGCCGGAAACCGTGCTCATCGGCCGTGGGATGGGTGGGCTCGTACAGGCCGCCATAGATGCAGCGGCCCATATGCTCGGCGAACTGGCCGAAAATTCGCCGGTCGAGATCAGAAAGGACGAAGTCCTTGTCCACGATGACGCTGGCTTTAGTCATAGCAAGGCTCCTGGCGCTCCGGGCGCGTTCGTCAGGTGTTTCGAGAAGGGCCGGCCGCTCGGCGAGCGGCCGGCGTCGGGGGCTAGCGAAGGCGAGCCAAGTAGGTGTTCACGCGTTCCTCGGCGGCGGCGATGCCGTCGTCGATGGATTTCTGGCCTTGGAAAATGGCCAGCAGCTCTTCACCGATGAATGGCATGATGATGCGCTGCTGCAGGACTTCCTTGGGGATGTGCTGGGCGATCGGTGGCACGGAAGCAAAGTCCAGCCGGTACGGCATAGAAGTGAACTCCGGGCTGGTCATCAAAGACGTCCGCATGGGCAGGTGACCAGTGCGAGCCCAATGGATGTTATTGTCGAACAGGAACTTAAGGAACTTCAGCGATGCCGCTCGCTTTTCAGGCGTGGCGGCACCACCCTTGAGCATCACCCAAGAGTGGCTCGCGGTCCACACTGCTGGCTCCCCAAAGACGGTAGGGAATGGATGGGCGACGTACCCGTCCAACTGACCGCCGGTCTGTTCGCTCAGACGAACAAGATCGCCTATCTGCCACGTGCCGCCAAGCATGTTCCCGGAAGAGCCGCCCGAGAATTCTGTGAAGGCGGTAGACCAATCGGGCTGAATGACCATCAACTCCTCGTCGATCAGCGTCTTCATCAGCGTGATCGCAGATTTTGCGGCCTCCGAATGCAGATCGATGACCTTCGTGGATTCCGGGAAGAGCGGCGTGCCGTTTTGCAACATCATCGTGTAGAGCGTGCGTGCTGCGCTCGTCGGGTCCATCGTCAGTGCCAGGTAGGGCTTGCCGGTAGCTTCCTTGAACTGGCGGGCCTGGGCGAGCAGTTCGTCGGCCGAAGTCGGATAGACGGGCGCATTAACCTCTCCCAGACCGGCTTCAGCCATCAGGCCGGAGTTCGTGTGCCACAACCAGGTAACGAAGTCCTGCGGCAGTGCGTAGATCTGACCTTCGACAGTTACGTTTTCACGGGGTCCTTCGGCGATGTCGTCGACGTCGATGCCGGCCTCCTCAAGCGCAGCATCGAGCGGCTCGATCAGGCCTCGGTTCACGAAGTTGATGAGCATGTCACCATGCATCACCGAGATGTCGGGCACGTCGCCCGTCGCGATGCGGCCTGCGAGTTGCTCGTAATAGGGGCCCCATTCGACGATCTCGGGCACGACCCGAATGTCGGGGTTCTCCGCGTTGAAGATGTTGGTGAGCGTGGTGATCACACCGCACTCATTGGACGGCAATGCCGGATCCACGTTGGTGCCGAAGTCTGCCTCGCAGGCACCGAAGAAGCGGGCGAACCGAACTTCTGTCTGAGCATGCGCTGCCGTGGTAGTCAGGAGCGCGGCAACGATGCCGAGCGTGGCTAGCCCTTTTAGTCGCTTCATGACGAACCCTCCCTTGGGTCTGGTTTTGCCGCTTGTTGCAGCAGTCGGCGCGATAGCCGCGCTTATCGGATGGCGGCACCGGCGACAGCCCGCACCACGTATTTCTGGAAGAAGATGTAGAGGATGAGCATGGGTAGGCCGGCGAAGACCGACTGCGCCATAAGGTAGCCCAACCCTTCGGATTGATCGATATTGGTCTGCGTCGCGGCAAGGCCGACGGTCAGTGTGTACATTTCAGGGCGCGTGGCGGAGATCAGCGGCCACAGGTAGTCGTTCCAAGTGCCAAGGAAAGTGAAAATGCCCAGGGTCGCCATTGCAGGCACGGCAAGCGGCAGTGCGATGGCCCAGAAGATTTTGAAACGCGAGGCATTGTCCAGCTTGGCGGCCTCTTCGATCTCGGCCGGAATGGCTCGAAAGTAGGCCGTCATGAGGAAAATGCCGAAGGGTGTCGCAATGCCGGGAATTATGAGCGCGGCGTACGTATTGTGCATGTCGAAGGTGTTGAAGAAGCTGTGCAGCGGTACGATGATCGCCTGACCGGGAATGGCCAGCCCAACCAACGAGAAGATGAACACCGCGTTTCGCCCAGGAAACTCAATCCGAGCGAAACCGTACCCTGCCAGGCAGGAAACGATCAGCACCAGCACTGTGTGGCTCAGCGAGACGATCAAACTGTTTCGAAACCACGTCCCGAGCGCGGACGTCTTGGTCAGATCGATGTAGTTCTGGATCGTGTAAGGCGCATTGAAGACGGCGTTGGGGTTCACCACCAGTTCGGTGTTGTTCTTCAGGCTGACACCGATCACCCACATCAGAGGCAGGAGCCAAAGCACGGCCAGAAGGATGACAGAGATGAGTGCGACGCGCTCCCCGAGAGGCATACCGACGGATTTTCCCGGTGTGGCCATGACTAGAACTCCTGCTTGCGACGGCTGGCCCAAAACTGCAGACCTGCGGCAATAACCATGATCACGAAAAGCACCTGCGCCGCGGCGGACGCGAACCCTGCCGTCCACTGCCGGAAGCCGGATTCGTAGATGAACTGCACCATGGAGCGCGTGCTGTTGTTCGGACCGCCGCCGGTCATCAGGTTGATCTGGCCGAACACCTGGAAGTGGGCGATGATCTGGATGATGACGACGAGAACAACCGTGCGCCAGATCGAGGGAATGGTGATGAACCATAGGGTCCGCCATGGCGAGGTGTTGTCGAGCTTTGCCGCCTCGTAGATCTCGTTCGGTACCTGCTGCAAGGCGGCAAGGAAAAGCACCATCGGCAAACCGATGCCCCACCAGACCGTGGTCACGGCGATGCCGACCAGCGCCAGGTTTGGGTCCTGTAGGATTCCGATACCGCCAATGCCAACGGCATTGAGGAAGTTGTCGAGCAGCCCCTTTTGCGGGAGGTAGACGCCGCGCCAGATCAGCGTGACGATCGTCACCGAGAGGACTGTCGAACCGAAAAACAACGTGCGCAGGACTGCGCTCCACCAGGTTTGGCGGTTGAGCACGAGGGCAATGAGCAGGCCCAGGATCACCAGAGGCGGCACGGTGATTGCTACGAAGAA
This sequence comes from uncultured Devosia sp., assembly GCF_963517015.1. NCBI lineage: Bacteria > Pseudomonadati > Pseudomonadota > Alphaproteobacteria > Hyphomicrobiales > Devosiaceae > Devosia > uncultured Devosia sp. Next base: position 490,765 of record NZ_CAUQDV010000001.1, on the reverse strand, counting down.
GAACGTGTTTAGAACCGCACGTCGATAGATCTGGTCGCTGAAGAGTTGCTGGTAATTCTCGAGGCCGATGTATTCCGAGAAGCCGGCGAAGAGGTCGTAGTAGTTGAAACTCATCCAGAAACCCCAAGCCATGGGGAACAGGAGGAAGGTGACGTAGAGGATCAGGAACGGCGCAATGAAGAGCAGCTCCGGCCAGTGCCATGTCCGCAGTCGTGGTACGCGCTTGCCTGACTGATGTGTCCCAGTCATGGCCTCACCTCGGCATGGTGGCCCTTGCCCGCTGTATCGAAGATGTGGGTGCGGGCATTGTCGACCGAGAAACGCACTTCTTGACCATAAGTCAGCGTGCTGTCTTCGCCGTCCTCACCGACCAAGGCCTGCCCGCTTGGCAGAATCGCGTGTACGATAGTCTTCTCTCCCAGGCGCTCCACAACATCGACTTTCGCCGAGATGCTGCCGCTCGGATCGACCCGAAGAGCTTCCGGCCGAATTCCAAGCGTCAGTTGCCCGTCCAGTCCGGCCGACGGAACGCCGGTCGGTATCACCGTTTCACCAACGCGAACGTGAATTTTGCCATTGATCGCTTCGGTGCTCGTGGCTTCGAGGAAGTTCATCGCTGGCACACCAACGAATGACGCGACGAAGCGGGTGGCCGGACGTCGGTAGATGTCGAGCGGCGCGCCCACCTGCTCAATCTTCCCATTGCTCATCACCACGATTTTCTGAGCCATGGTCATGGCCTCGATCTGGTCGTGGGTCACGAACACCATCGTGGCGCCGAGCGTCTGGTGGAGTCGCGCGATCTCCACCCTTGTGCGGGCGCGCAACATGGCATCGAGATTGGAAAGGGGCTCGTCGAACAGGAAAACTTCCGGGCTTTTGACGATGGCGCGACCAATGGCGACGCGCTGGCGTTGTCCTCCAGAGAGCTGACCCGGCTTCCGGTCGAGCAGTGCTTCGAGCTGAAGGATCCTGGCGGCTTCGGCAACTTTCTTCTCAATCAGGGCTTTGTCCGTGCCAATGTTCCGCAGTCCGAACGACATATTCTGGGCCACGGTCATGTGCGGATAGAGCGCATAGCTCTGGAACACCATCGCGACGCCGCGCTGCCCTGGCGGGAGATGCTCGACGCGACGATCGCCGATATGAATCTCTCCTTCCGTGACCGCCTCGAGACCGGCGATCATGCGAAGCAAAGTGGTCTTCCCGCAGCCGGATGGACCCAGGAAGACCACGAATTCGCCCGTCTCGATCGCCAAGGAGAGGTCAGCGATGGCTTCGTAGCCGCCGAACTTCTTGTTTATGTGAACAAGATCAATCTTCGACAATGCTCTCTCCTCCAAAGCAATGTTGACGGGACTTACCGTCGCCGGTCATCGATTTCGGTTGGCGCGGGGCTCTACTGCCCTCCACTGGCCTTTAGAGAACTACATCACACGAATTCCCGTTTTGCAAGCGCTTGCAAAACTATTTGTATGATTTTCTTCTCAGGCAACGGAGCTGCGGGACACGACGGACTTCCGTTCGACCATCGCGACTGGAATGAGCTCGATGCGGCGCGCCCTTTCGCCCGACTTGATCTGCTCGACGAGCATGCCAACCGTGCTCTCGATCAACGCGGTCTTGTCCTGGCGCACCGTCGTCAGCTGATAAGGCGGCCAGGAAGCGAGTTCGATGTCGTCGAAGCCAACGACCGAGACGTCTTCGGGCACTCGAAGCCCAGCAGCTCGAAATCCGTCGATGGCGCCGATGGCAGTGATGTCGTTCGCGCAGAAAACGCTGTCAGGCGGGATGTCCAGTGCTGCAAGACGCCGTGCAGCGTCGTAGCCACCTTGATACGTGTAGTCCCCGGTCTCGCGCGCATGGAGCTGCAAGCCGCGTTCGATGATCCTGCCGCTGTAGCCAGCTTCGCGCTCCTGGGTCGTGTAGATGTGCTCCACGCCAGCAATGTAGGCCAGCCGCTTCAGCCCGCGGTCGAGCAGGTAGTTGGCGACGGTTCGGCCGCCTTCGACATTCTCGCAGCGTACCGAGCTCAAGCTTTCGGACGCCATTGTGGCCCGATTGAACAAGACGACTGCAGCGCCAGCCTTGAAAAGGGAATCGCCCAAGCGATCGGCCTCTGCGATCGAGGCAATGATGACCCCGTCGACCTTGGATTGCACCAAGCTCGGCCCTACGTCGTCGACGGTGACGTCGCCCCAGACGGTCGTGAGCATGGTGCGGAATCCGAAGTTAGCCAGCCTTCGGCTTAAAGCATCGATGACTTCCGGATAGTAGGGATTGCGGATGTCGCCCATGACGAGACCGACAATGCCAGAGCGTTGGGTAGCAAGGCTTCTCGCTACCAGATTGGGCGTATATCCAAGCTGTTCGGCTGCATCCATTACGATCGCCCGGGTCTTCTTGGAGACCGAAGCCCCAGGCGTAAAGGTACGAGAAACGGCCGAAATGGATACGCCTGCGAGATCCGCGACGTCCTGGGCCGTCGTCGCCCGTTTGGTGGCGGTCTCACTCATGCTCATCGTCTCCTGCCGGTTCGAACTGCGGATAGAGCAGGTTTTTGCAGGCGCATGCAATACCGGGGTCTACCGCCCACCATCGACCGCGAAATTTTGCTTGGTGATGTGCTGACTGTCGTCGGCTAGCAAGAAGAGCACCATTCGGGCGATGTCGTCGGGCACGATGGTCTCGCGAATGCACTGGGAATTGAGCACCGCCTCCTGGCCCTTGGGATCGAACCACAAACGCTTCTGCTTCTCAGTCATGACGGCACCGGGCGTGATGACGTTGACGCGAATGTTGTGTTGACCGACCTTATGGGCCAACGAGCTCGTCAGACCGATGATACCGGCTTTTGCGGCCGAGTAGGCCTGCAGGTCCGGAGTGCCCTTCACCCATGCCAGCGAGCTCATGTTCACCACCGAGCCTCCTCCGCTGGCCTGAAGATAGGGCAGGACTGCTTTCGTGCAAAAATAGACGTGCCTCAAATTGACATTGATGGCCCACTCGAACTCGGCAGGCCCCGTGTCTTCCATAGGACGGCGAAGGTCGTTGGCTGCGTTGTTGACGAGACCCTTTATCGGGCCCAACTCCTCTGCCACGCGGTCGATCGCAGCCTTCGTGGCATCGAGATCGAGAAGATCGCAGTTGATGAAGACAGGCGTCTCGTAGCCCTTGGCCGCTATTGCCTCGACCAGGGCTGCCCCCTCGGCGACAGCGACATCGATGAATGCGACCTTGGCCCGGCTTCGCGCCAGATTCTCGACGATTGCAGCTCCGATGCCGCTTGCCCCACCCGTCACGAGGACGGTCTTCCCTTCAAGACTTGGATAGATGGCAAATGTCACGGAGCTCTCCCAGGCTGATCGCCGGATATTCATAGCAGCATTTTGCAAGCGCTTGCAATATGGCTCGCATCAGATATTGTTCCTCTCATCCAACCTCAATCCGCAGTGGAGCGAATGTATAGCCAGCCCAACAACTTCATCGGCGGCCAGATCAGGGTGCCGCGCGGCACGCCCTTGATAACCGTCACCAATCCCTATGATGAAACCCAACTGGGGAGCGTCGCGAGCGCAGGGCACCAAGATGTCATGGATGCCATGGATGCGGCCGACATGGGTCAATCGACTTGGTCCGTCACCAGCCCTTGGCAACGTTCCGCAGTGCTTCGCCGCATCGCGGTGCTGCTTCACGAGCGCCGCGATGTCATCGCCACGACGATCACGTTGGAGACCGGCAAGCCGGTCGCGGAGTCGATGGCCGAGATCCAGAATGCTGCCGATCATTTCGATTGGTGCGCCGATGAAGCGCGTCGCGTCTATGGCCGGACGCTCGATGGACGCGAGGCGGACTCTCGCTTCGAGATCAGGCACGAGCCGGTCGGGGTGGTCCTTGCCCTCACCGCATGGAATTTCCCGCTCAGCCTACCTGCCCGCAAGCTTGCCAGCGGATTGGCTGCCGGGTGCGCCATAATCCTGCGACCCGCCAGCGAAACGCCCGCAACCGCCGCCGCACTCGTGTCATGCTGCCACGACGCAGGGGTGCCTGCCGGTGTCGTGAACCTTCTGTTCGGCGAACCGGATATCGTCGTTGAGCCGTTGCTGACATCTCCCAGAGTGCGCAAGGTCAGTTTCACAGGCTCGACCCGCGTCGGTCAAATCCTTATTCGCCAATGCGCCGATACCCTGAAGCGACTAACCATGGAACTAGGAGGCCACGCGCCCTTCGTGGTCCTCGATGATGCCGATGTCGACGCAGCAGCGAAGGTAGCCGTCGCGTCGAAGTTTCGAAACGCAGGACAGGTCTGCACGGCGCCGAGCCGCTTCTTCGTTCATCAAGCTTTGGTCGAGAGCTTCACCGAGCGTTTCGTCGAAGGCGCTCGGGCGCTTCGTCTTGGTGACGGGCTTGCAACCGATACCGACATGGGTCCGCAGATCAGTGCGCGCCAACGCGAGCGCGCAGAGCGATTGGTCGCCGACGCAGTAGCGAAAGGTGGCCGTATCGCAACAGGAGGTCGGCGTCCCGACGGCCGCAACCGCGGCTTCTTCTTCGAACCCACGGTTCTTGTCGATGTTCCGGATAACGCGCAGTTGCTTGATGAGGAGCCGTTCACTCCAATAGCCACCATCCTTTCAGTGCATTCGGCGGAAGAGGCAGTGGCTCGAGCCAACGCCTTGGAGTACGGCCTCGCCGCCTATCTTTTCGGACGCTCGGAACGCCAATTGAACGACGTTGCCGGCCGCCTCCAGGCCGGGATGGTTGGGGTGAACACCGCGATGGTTTCGACCGCCGAAGCTCCCTTCGGCGGCATCAAGGCCAGCGGTTCCGGCCGTGAAGGCGGCAGCGAGGGCATCTCCGACTATCTCAACACCAAGTTCATCCACCGGAGGAGCGCTTGACCATGACGAAGCAACGCAAGACCGTTCAATCGCTACGCAGCCAGCTTTGGTTCAATGCCCCCAAATCAGCTGGCGATCACAAGCGGAGGCGTATCCGCCAGGCAGGCTTCGTCACCGAGGATTTCAAGGACAAGCCGGTCATCGGCATTCTTTCCACGTGGTCAGATTTCAACACCTGCCATGCCCATTTCCCTCAGCGCATCGAGGAGATCAAGCGAGGCATTTGGCAAGCTGGAGGCTTCCCGGCCGTCATTCCCCTGCAGAGCGTGTCCGAGAGCTTTTCGCGCCCCACTGCAATGCTTTACCGGAATTTCCTCGCAATGGAGGCAGAGGAGGCGATCCGTTCCCATCCGGTCGATGGCGTGGTCCTGCTCGGCGGTTGCGACAAGACCACTCCTGGATTGGTCATGGGCGCAGCATCTGCCGGCGTACCAGCGATCTACGTCCCTGCAGGCGCCATGCTGCGCGGGCACTGGCGCGGCGCGACCTTGGGTACCGGGACGAGCACCTGGCAGGCTGAAGCGGACTACCGGGCCGGCCTTCTCACCCAACAGGAATGGGAAGACCTCAGCCAGTCGAGCGTTCGATCGACTGGGACCTGCAACACAATGGGTACGGCGTCCACCATGACCACGCTGGTCGATGTGCTTGGCCTCTGTCTGCCAGGGGCGAGCTCGATACCTGCCGTCGATGCAGAGCATGCCCGCATGGCGAGCGCAGCCGGCAGACGCATTGTCGAGATGGTTTGGGAGGACCTGACGCCTAGGGACATCGTCTCTGCCGCCTCGCTGCGCAATGCGGTTAAAACCGACATGGCGATTTCGGGCTCCACCAACTCACTCATCCATCTCGTAGCGATGGCCGGAAGACTTGGTCATGACCTGTCACTTGCAGACTTTGGTGATGCGAGCGAGGGAATTCCGGTGGTCTGCAATCTGATGCCAGCCGGAAAATATCTGATGGAGGACTTTCACTTTGCGGGTGGCATTCGAGCTTTGCTCGGGGTGATCTCCGAGCACCTGGACCTTACGGTGATGACCGCTACCGGGCGCTCGCTAGGGGAAGAGATCGCCGGCGCGAAGGTTTGGAACGACGACATCATCCGTCCCCTCGACAATCCGATCTACCCAACCGGTGCCCTTGTCGTGCTGAAAGGCTCCCTCGCTCCTCGGGGCGCGGTTCTCAAGCGTTCGGCCGCTTCCCCGGATCTCTTGGGCCACACCGGTCCGGCAGTGGTCTTCCATAGCTACAAGGATTTGCATGATCGGATAGACGATCCGAGTTTGGCCATCACTCGCGACAGCGTGTTGGTCCTGCAGAATGCGGGGCCGATCGGCGCTCCGGGCATGCCGGAATGGGGAATGCTGCCAATTCCGAAGCGGCTCCTCGCAGAGGGCGTCCGGGACATGGTCCGTATTTCGGATGGCCGCATGTCAGGAACGAGCTTTGGCACCTGCATCCTCCATGTCTGCCCCGAGAGTCATGTCGGCGGCCCGTTGGCCCTGGTCCGCGACGGCGACCTCATCCGACTGGATGCCGACGGACGTCGGCTCGATCTTCTGGTCGATCCAGCAGAATTGGAAGCCCGCCGAAATGCTTGGAAGGCTCCCAAACCGCATTACGAACGAGGATATGGCGCTTTGTTCTCGCGCCATGTCACGCAGGCCGATCAAGGGTGCGATTTCGACTTCCTGGCCGATGGCGAGGCGACGCTCGATCCCGAGGTTCATTGAGCACCTCGGGATCGGAAGCTACGGCAGATCCCGGAACCGCGAATAGGTCGTCAGCTTTTCGGTCGCGCCGCCTATGATCGCGCCTGCGTCGGATGCGACGCCCAGGAAATCAAAGCCATCGCCGAAGGGCGAAGCGGAGTGAGTGGATGAATAGCCCAAGGTCCCACTGGATTTGCCTGCAGCACGTATCTTCACGGCTCCATCCAACATGGCCTGGCGAACGTCGGGATGGTTCGGCGCCCCGAGATGCCCCATATTCGCCGCAAGATCGTTGGGTCCGATGAAGACGCCGTCGACGCCGTCGACCCGGGCGATCTCGTCTATCGCTGCCATGGCCTCCGGCGTTTCGATCTGAACGACCACGGCGATCTGCTCGGCTGCCTGGGCGAGACCCTCGCGGCGCCCATACCCGGTTGCTCGTGTCGTACCGGCGACTCCACGTATTCCATGCGGCGGATAACGCGTCGCCGCCACTGCGGCGCGGGCCTCGTCCGCGTTCTGCACATATGGGAACATCAGCGACGCAACGCCCGCGTCGAGTAGCCGCTTCACCATGACAGGTTCATTCCATGGAACCCGCACTACGATAGGTGCGCCGACCCCGGCCGCACGCAGGTGTTCGATCACGAGCAGGAAATCATTGGGGGAATGCTCCATGTCGAGCAGTAGCCAATCGAAGCCGATGCCCGCGAATATCTCCGTCACCGTAGGACTTCCGGTCGTCAGCCAGCCTCCGATTTGCCGCTGCCGTCTCAACAGACGCTGCTTGAATTCGTTGATGATCGTGTCGGCCACTCTTGTCCTCCTTGTTTCGATCAGGATAAACATGAATTGCAAGCGCTTGCAATTAAGGTTCAGTCATGGCCGTGGCCGATTTCGAGTTCATCGACCCAAGATTTCGTCGTTTGGTGGTAGTCTCTGCGCAAGTACGAAGGTTGTACACCGGCTGCGCCTGGTCAGAAGGGCCAGTCTACGTCCCTGCGTTCAGGATGCTTATTTGGAGCGACATCCCAAATGATCGTATGCTGGCCTTCCATGAGGAGGATGCCACCGTCAGTGTTTTCCGGAGGCCCGCGAACTATAGCAACGGCAATAGCATGGACCGCGATGGGCGCCTGATCACCTGCGAGCACGGTTCGCGCAGCGTCACGCGCACGGAGCATGACGGCAGCATCGTGACACTCGCGGAGCACCTTGAGGGCAAGCGACTGAACTCCCCCAACGACCTGGTGTGCAAATCCGACGGTTCAATCTGGTTCAGCGATCCGACCTACGGAATTGACAGCGATTACGAGGGACATAGAGCGGAGTCTGAAATAGGGACATCGTTGCTGCTTCGACTGGACGTCGACGGCTCCCTGACCATGGTTGCCAAAGACTTCGTCCAGCCGAATGGACTGGCATTTTCACCCGACGAGAAATTGCTCTACGTAGCCGACACCGGCGCCAGTCATATGACCGATGGCCCACGGCACATCAGGCGTTTCGTCGTCGGTCAAAACAACGAGCTGACCGATGACGGCGTCTTAGCGATCTGCACGAATGGGGTTTTCGACGGCTTCCGCGTAGATGACCAAGGGCGTATCTGGGCGAGCGCCGCGGATGGGGTGCATTGCTACGATCACGATGGAACGCTGCTGGGGAAGGTCTTGGTGCCAGAACGAGTAGCCAATGTTTGCTTCGGCGGTACGAAGCGCAACATTCTGTACATCTGTGCGACCACGTCCCTGTATTCGATAAGATTGCCGGTCAACGGATCGGTTTAAAGTGCGGGTTCGCTCGCCACCACACAGTCGCTTCGATGACTACAAGCGTAGGTCAAGCACGATGGAATAGCCGCAACTGCTGCTGTCCGCTATCGGGGACGGGACGAAGGTGCTGACACGGCAGCAATGGGGTCGTGACCGGTCCGGCAGCAACGCGCCCCATTCCAGCCGCTCAACCGGACTCCCCGATTGCCCGAAAGCAGACATGGCGGACACTGAAACCGATTGGGGGAAGCAGCATGATTACTCATGTACCAAAATGGCCAACCTGCTCAATCAGCGGCAATACTATCCAGCGAAATCCAAGTAGAAAGGACCACCAGCATTGCGAAGAGAGGCCCTCATGGAAGACCTGCTACGGAACAATAACCTTCCGCGTCCACTCGCACCTGACGAATTGTCCGGATGGATGGTCCCGTTTGCGATGCAGGCCCAAGGGATATGCGGATCGGTCGGCACCAGCTTCGTATTTCTCGACAGTGATGAAATGCAGGCGGTAGCAGTCCAAGACGAGGAGATTAATGTCGTTGGGGTCTACCTGGGCATGTTCTCAATGTTGTGCCGCCTCGCGACCGTTGTCGCGAGCAGCGGTGTCTTCCCTGCAATGAAAGGCGACATCGAACCAAGCTGGAACCCGGACGTCGAACGGTCGATGCGGAGCCCGCGCAAGTTACTCGAGGAAAGACGCCCCTTTGACTGGGAATTAGAGAGCATCGGCTGGAAGCAGGCAGGCGAGCGCCAGATGCTATTTTATGTTGTCCTTGCCATTTTGTTCCGTTTCGTCGTGTTCCACGAGATGGGACACATCGTGAATGATCATGGACGGCGCCGGCGCATACGCACAGGCGACGCGCTGCTCGTTGACCAACCTTCTCCTCCGCTACGCGATCCTGGAGACGCAGTGCCATCCCAAGCCCGCGAAATCATCGCGGACGGATTTGCTTTTCTGCACACGATAAAGTCCTTCGATGACGAATTGTCGAGTGGCGCAGATTTCGAACTGGCGCAGATCGTCCGAAATCAACTAGCGCCAGATGGGCCGGCACTCATCCGGTTTGTGGTTTCCGTCGTGTTCCTCTACTTTCGCCTGTCTGATCGGTCAGACTGGCTGAGCTCGCCAATTGACTGCTTAACCCACCCACCGGCGCCCTTTAGGATGAAGGCTTTAATGGCTCTTCTCTTCGAGGAAAAACCGCTCGGAATCGACGACGCGACAGCCGCAGCGATCGTCTCGGAAACAACGGCGACAGGTGATGCCCTCATGAGCGTCATGCTGCATATCTTTCCCCAGCCTGATTGGATTATGCAGATTTCGACGCCCGCGCACGATCGTCATTTCGGTCAAATCTACGAGGAAATTCCCAATTGGTTGGGTAGTCTACCTAGTTGACGCATTTGGCCTTGCCAACAAGTGGCGCCTGATCCTAGTGCCTACTGTCCATTATGCAGACTTCTGACCTAGGGTCAGCGCCAGGCCAGCAGCGAAGCGCCCCAATCCGGCCGTTCGATCTAGCTACACGCGTTACCGGAAGCAGACATTGGTGCGCGACGAAACGAGCGAGAATGTCGGGTCTGCTGGCTAAGGCCTAAGCGTTTCAGCCATCGCAACGCTTATAGATCTCCCCACAGTGCAGTAGATGCCAAAGGATGCGGGACGTGCAGCTTTGCGCTCCTTACTCATAGCACCAATCATCTTGAAGCGGCTGCCTGGCGCGGCTTGGCGCCGGCCGCGTGCTGTCAGGTCAATGCCAACCGCAACAACCTCATCAACACTTGGGAAATCGGTCGATATTTCACGCCAGTATGCGTTCAGTGCGGAAACTCTCAAAGTGGCAGCGCGGCGCGTCGATCCAAAGGAACGGGGCGGAGTCGTGGTAGTTCGGGGCCGCGACAGGATGTCCGACCATACGGATGATAGAGAAATGTCGGGCTTACGTTAACACTACTGAACCTGCTCGACGACCCAGGTCACTTTCGATCGAGACGAGAGGAGCGTGTTGAGATAGGTCGCCAGCATGTTCGAGTGCTCGGGCTTGGGCACGAAAAACATGACCGACCCCGGCTCCCGCTCCAACAACTCGTGGCGAACACGCGGCACGAGTCCCTCCGCACCCGCCATGAAATCGCGCGCCGACATGCTGTGCCAAGGCATGGAAACGAAGGAGTAGTAGGCTCCCAGCGCCGCAAGGTTCCCGAACACGGTTTCCCGGCTCGATCCGTACTGGTTGAAAATGGCCGAGTAGCGAAGATCGAGAACGGTCTTAGGACGCTTGGAAACGATCGCCGAGTTCAGAACCGTTCCGTGAACCGTGTCCATGGCGACGATCGAGATCGAAAGCGCGGCCGGAGCAGGCTCGTCGAACGGCAGGAAAAGCTGCTGCAACCCGATTTGCGGCTCCGGACTTCTCACGGTCGCGACGCGTGCGAACACCTTCGCGTCGGATGCGATTGCACGAGGGCGTTTTCCGCCGGTATCGGGTACGAGTGTCAGATGCGGTTTCGCCACGTCATTTCGCTAAAATCGCTTCCAGTTCCGGATATGCTACCGTTAACGTGGACCATTCGCTACCCCACTCCGGCGGGTTCATTTCGAAAATACCGCTTGTCTTATTCTTCAGCTGCCACGTCTTCTCGAATGCGCGTACGTACATTCTCGGCGCTATTCCCACGAACGGGCGGAATAGAACCTTGTTGGAATGCGATTTGGTTTTTTCGAGTTCGCCTTCGCCTCGTCGTTGCGACGATCCCGCGGCCTGCCTTTCCCCGGGTGTGTCCGACCCGATCACCGGCGTATTCCACATTGCCGGATTTACCTCGATCGCGTCGCTATGAAGTTTCGTCGCGAGGCTCTTCGGGTATGGCTCTATGTATTGAACCTCGTACACCCCGGCGCTCACGATATGACGGGCGCAATAGTGGCACGGGTACGTGGTCACGAACAGGCGCGTACCGATAGTTGACACGCCATCGCGACCTGCCGACAGCAACGCGTCCATTTCGGCGTGCACCGCGCGACTGAACTCAATCAAGCCGCCGAGGCGGGTCTTGCGTATGCTATTGGCAAGCTTGCCCTTGTCCACCACAGCCTTGAGTTCGGGGATTTGCTCTATGAGATCCGCGATGATGGCGTTCTGTTCGCGGTTGCTGCTGCAGAACTGGTCGGCCCGAAAAGCGCACCGATGATCCTCGAACGCCTTGGCGTTGACGGCGAACCGTTCTCCGTACACACCGCCTCCGGCAGCAGGCACTTCGTTGGTGCCAGTGGCGACGACCGTGCCGCCTGCGTCCACCAAGGCCGCTCCGACCTGACGCGAAAGACAAGCGCTACGCACTCTGGCCGAGTGGGCATGGTGCATCGCAGTCTCTTCGATCGTCGGACGCTCGACGCGATGGTGGGCGACGATGTTAACGAACCTCTCGAGTGCCGTGTCGAGCAACTGCGCTTGGCCTTCCGGATCGTTTGCCGTGTTGTCGATAAAGAAATCGGCCTCGTAGAACGCCTCGGTAACGTGCTGGCCGTGTTTTTTGTCCGGATCGTCCGAATCCCGGGTTATGAAGCGCGCCACCGCTGCCTTGGTTTCCAGCCTGTTCTGTTCCGGCCCGCGGAAGTATTTGGCCAGAATGCGCTTGGTGCGCTCGGTTTCCTCACAGACCACACCGATAAGCCCGAACGCGTTGCCGTAAGTACGTCGTAGAAGGTGGATCTCGGCCGGGTGCCTGATGGAGTCGATGAGGTAAACACGGGCTTTGTCATCCGGGACGACCGTCTCTCCGGGCCGGTACTCCTGTCCGGTCCTCAAGGCTCTGCGTTTGGCGATTTCGCGCATGGCGGCCTTCGCGACCTCGGCGACGTCCAACTCACGCATCGAGTCGCCGAGGTCTTGGAAGCGGGTAACCCCTTCCAGCGTTTTCGGTTCGACGGGAGGAACGTCCAAGCTTTGCGCTTCCGCCCAAGCTCTGATGAGGTCGCTAGCCTTGACGATCTCGACTTGGTAATCCTTTGCCTCGCAGACACGGGCAAGCGCCTTGACGGCTTGAGACCCGCCTGCGCCGACCGGACCGACGACTCCGAAGAACAGTTCTCGCGAGCGGGAATCCGCAAGCACCGCCTTGCTGTCGCGCCGGCTGTTCGAGGTCGGGCGCAGTCGGGTCACTGGAGTCGGCTCGGCCATTTTGTTCCTTTCGCGTCGGGCATCGATCGATTGTCCATGCCAGTGTCTTCTACCCGCGCGACAACGGTTATACTGGCCTGAAATCCACCATCTGTTAAGTGTAACCGAACTTTCGTGCGACGTATCGAGCCGGCGCTCCTTAGCGTTAATCCGGCGACCTAGCCCGTGGAGACAAAGGCCTTCGTGCCGCCTCGGCGTACCGCCGCGAATTGTCGACCGACGGTGAACGGCCTGAAGACCGCGGATCGGCGACCCAAATTTTAACCATTTTTGTGCAACAGAACTCGGCAAACGGAGGGTGCCGGATGGCCGAGACCTCGATCGAATGGACGGATGCCACTTGGAACCCCGTGGCCGGCTGCACGATCATAACCGCGGGCTGCACGAACTGCTACGCGATGCGGATGGCGGCCCGTCTCGAGGCTATGGAACTTGAGAAATACCAAGGATTGACGCGTAAGAGCGGTGGGCGCGCGGTCTGGACCGGAAAAGTGCGTTTGGACTTCGCATCGCTCGACGTGCCCAAGAAGTGGTCGAAACCACGAAGAATCTTCGTCAACTCCATGTCGGATCTGTTCCACGACGATGTTCCGGCGTCGTTCATCGAGAGCGTTTGGCAAACCATGGCCGAGACGCCGCGCCACACCTACCAGATCCTGACGAAGCGGCCCGCGCGCATGGCGCAGGTTCTTTCGCTCCCACAATTCAAGGTTCTGCCAAACGCATGGTTGGGCACCAGCGTAGAGGACACCCGCGTGATCGGCCGCCTGGACGACCTCCGCAAAGTGCCGGCAGCAATACGCTTCGTATCGTTCGAGCCCCTCCTCGGATCGGTCGGCAGTGCAGACCTATCCGACGTACACTGGGCGATCGTCGGCGGGGAATCTGGTCCGAAGGCCAGGCCGATGGAGCAGCAATGGGTGGAGGAAATCCGGATCGCTTGCCAGCGCTACGGGGCGGCGTTCTTCTTTAAGCAATGGGGCGGACGTAACAAGAAGGCATCGGGCAGGACATATCTCGGTCGAACCTGGGATCATTTGCCTGCCTTGAGTATGTGATCGCCGATCCGTCTCGCCAATCCGATTGCCCTGGGTTCGTCGTTGGAGATCATGCAGAAGAGAGAGAAGCGCTGTGGTTTCCGCTGTACAGGTAGCGCGTAAGGCTCGAGGACCATCGGGAATACGGTTCGCAACCTTCCGGTGACATAGGCTTCCAGTCCGGCAACGTCCAGGTTCCGTCGTCGCTCCTCGGCGGGGGTTTCGTCGAACAAGTCGGACGGTGGTAGATACTCCGAGTAGAGTTCGTGCTCCCACGCATCCGTTCCGAGCATTCTGGTCAACGCGGCGCGCTTGGCGGGATCAACGTCCTGGATGTCGTGCGCGGCGTTCCGGTAAAGGCCTTCAAGAGAGAAGAGATACCAAACGTCGATCGACCGGGTCGCCGCGATGTCGGTTAAGGTCTTCCATTCGACCTCCATGCCGTATGGATCCAGGAAAAGCGCCGCTCTCTGTCCCGACCAGTCTGCCTTGGCGATCTCGGCCTGAAGAAATCTGTTGCAGTCGCCGGACACGATCTCGATCTCTCGCCCGGGATATTCGGCTTTCAATCTCTCAAGTGCCGCCACGTGGCGAGGCTTGGAATCCATGAGCGTAACACGATCGAACCAGGGTTGGATTTCCAAGGCGATACGCGCCGAGCCCGGGCGCTTTTCCACCCATTCCGCACTATCCGTCGTGACGAAGTCGCCTTCCCGGGCCAAATGCTTGATCGTACGGCTACCGGTGCCCGCGAACGCGTCGATATACCAAAGCCGGAACTTTCCGCCCAGCGCGGTCGAGTACGAGGTCAGATATCGGCGGACCAGCTCGAGTTTTATCTCGGTGTCGTCCGAACCGAACCTGTGCTCGTCGAGTCCTTCCGTCATGGCCGATCTCCGAACCAAAGAAGCCTTTGTTTCATAGTGACCAACGGCAAGTCTTCACGTTTTTTTCCATGTTCAGGTGTTATTAGAGGATATCGAACGCCATCGCCAAGTCGCATGGATTCGAATTCACAAACCGGCTCCGTGTCGGGCATGTAGTTCGAATAAGAATTCGAGGGGGAGACATGGCGACTGACGACTTTGTCTGGAGGCCGGGAGCGGCGCCGCCGAAAATCGAAAGCCATAGCCACGCAAAACTTAATCTCCTCGCCCACTATCTGGACAGGTACTTCGCCACGATATCGGTGAACCCCCAGATTGATCGCATATCCATCTCTCTGGTGGACGGGTTTTCCGGCGGCGGCAGCTACCTTCTGCAGGGGGAGGATCGTCCGGGGTCGCCGCTCGTGCTTTTGGATGCAGTCGCCCGCGCGGAAGCCCGGCTCAACGAGGGCAGACGGAAGCCGCTTACGCTCGATGCCAGGTTTTACTTCGTGGAGGCCAAGGCGGATACCCTCGAGTACCTGCGTCGGACGCTGGTCGAGAAAGGCTTCGGCGACGATATCGCGGGCGGACGGATCGTATTGATCAAGGGCGAGTTCGAGAAGAACTGGAATTCGATCGTGGAAGAGATCAAAATCCGTCACCGAGGCGGTCGATCTTTGTTCGTTCTCGATCAGAAAGGCTGGAGCGCGGTCCAGTTCTCGACCATTCGCACCATTCTGCAGGACCTTCCCAGGGCGGAGGTTCTGCTGACATTCGCTGTCGACTGGCTATTGTCCTACCTCAACGAGAGCGACGCTTTCGCCAAAGCGATGCACAGGATCGGGATAGAGGGCAACCGCTTGTCCGAATACATGGCCGCCAAGGGGCAGGCCGGATATCAATACCTGATCCCCAGGCTGCTGCTTCAAGACATACGGGACCTTACAGGTGCGCCGTTCTTCACGCCGTTCTTTTTGAGGTCGGAACGCGCGCAGCGCGATCTTTGGATCGTCCATCTCTCGAAACTTGTCACGGCACGAAACGTGATGGTCGAAAGTCATTGGAAAGTCGGGAACGCCTCCTTGCACCGCGGGCGCGCCGGCATGGAAATGCTCGGGTTCGACCCTGCTTGGGAAGATGGGGTCGCATTCGATTTCGGGTTCGACAAGAGGGCCGACGACGATATCCGGATGGCGATGGCCAATGACCTGCCTTACCGGCTGGAGGGAATACAGGACGCAGAGGCCACGACCGTACTCGAGTTCCTGACGAAGGTGGCCAATCAGACGGCGGCTACTCGCGAGCAGATCGAAAGCACCATCGCCCTGTTGCATGACGAAAAGCAGATCGATCTGATTAATCCCGCAGGCAACCGCAGGCGCAGGCGCTCGAGACCGGGTCCGACCGATCTGATCAGGCTGACGCGTCAACTCACGATTCCCGGCTTCAGCGTGAACCAATAGAGTCCTTTCCGGAAGACGTCGTCGAGCGCATCGTGAACTGGCGACACCACCCTCCGGCCGGCAAGTCGATGTTCCCGTGGGGGCGAAGTTGATGGAGCCCGCCCGCCGTCAACCGACACCTTGAGGAAAGTTATCCGGCCCGCCTTTCCGGCGGGCCGGATGCTGTTTCAATAACAGGGACGCAGAGGGCATCGAAACGCCTGCAAAAGTTTCTGCACTTGTTCCGCGCCGAACCGCCGGAGTCTAATGTCCCGGTGCGGACTTACCGCGGCACTGGGAGATCGGGGGCGATACGCAAATGGCGAAGCGTGGGATGTCGGCGGGGGAAGCCAGGGTCAGGGGATACCCGTTGCACGCGGCGAGCGCGGTGCAGGGATATCAGGTCACCATAAGGAACGTCGAAGACGCGGCGCGCTGGGTCGCGAACGAGATCGACTACTGGCGGGGCGCGGATTTCGCAACACACGAGACGGAAGGCGCTCTGGCGATCTGGCAGATTTACGTTGCCCGGCTGGAGAAGATCGATACGAGCAATTCCTACGGCCTGAAGCAATACTTTGACCAGGCCGAAAAACTCGGCGTCGTGGTCGGCGCAAGTCGTCTCGGCCAAGCGCTCCTAGAAGTCAGACAGTGGGATCCGCGCGGCGCCGCCGCCTTGGTAGCGGCTCTGACGGAGAACCTGCAAAGCGACATAGCGGCGATCGGCATCGACTATCGCCGCGCCGTCAAGGCGGGTCTTGTCGTGGGCCCGGCCATGCTGGCTGCGCGAGGCATCAACGATCTCGAGGTCCTTGAAGCCCGTTCGAAGACGGCGGTCGAGGAATACGAACAGGCGCGAGACGCTTTCGGCATCCAGATCCGGGAAGTCATGCAAAGCGTCTACGAAGACCATGCAGGGCACGCCGACGACATGGCGAAGCAGCGACAAGAATTGACCGCCTTCGTCTCCGGGACGGAAGCGGAGCTGACGCGCATCCGTGAACTCTACCACAAGCACGTTCAGGTCGAAGCGGCGGCGACCTATTGGAGCGATCGGGCGAACGCCGCATGGCAGGCCGGCGCGGCGTCGCTCGCCGCTTTCATAGCGATGGTGATCGTTCCTTTAGGCTACGCTTTCTTCAACCTCGAGGCGATCAAGGACTTCGTCATGGAGATCGGCACGACCTCGCAGGGGCAGCTTTCTCTGACGCCGCTGGTGGCGATCACCGTGCCAGTTCTGGCTTACGGATGGATTCTTCGCCATGTCAGTCGCCTTTTCATCCAGAGCTTCGCCCAATCGGACGATGCGCGGTACCGCAACGTCATGACCATGACTTTCCTAGGTCTTAGCAAGGACGAGAAGAGCGGGGTGACCGACACGGAACGCGGCATCATCATGAACGCGCTGTTCCGTCCAAGCCCTCCCAACGCGGCGGAGGACGGACCGCCGATCGGACTGCTCGACCTGATCAAGGGCGGTAAGCAGTAGAGTTAAGACTGCGATGGCAGCTTTCAGATACTCGTAGCGCGCCTCGAAACGGCAGGAATGGCGTCGGGAAAACACTGGCAGCAAAGCGCCCCATTCCTGCCGTTAGGCGGAGCCTCCGAATTTCCTGAAAGCGGACATCGCCGATGGCGCACTGAAAGGCCCACCTCGGGGTGTGCGGCGGACAGTCGGCATTTGGTAGGCTTGGCGCAGAAGCAGACAGTACGCTGTCGGCGTACTCCGCACCGCAACGCTGTACGCAGCGGAAATGCGAAGTAAGCTGGGGAAGCGCGGCGCCTAGTTCTTCGAAGCTATATCAGCCACCAATCTCCTCAGGCATCTTCCTTGGGTAGTCGGCTGCGAAGATCCAGACCCTTTGCCATTATCCTGATCGTGCCGCCTCTTTCGCGCATTAGTCTCTCCGCGTCAGCGTTCAGAAACGCGATCAGACCATTCAAATCCATCCTGCGCTTGGTCTCCGGGTGGGACCAGCTGCGATCACTGTTCACACTGATCATAAGGCATCCGACACGGCAGCTCTCAGCGGCCATGTACTTGACCAGCAACTGATCGTGCAGCGCCTTTCTCAGCTCGCCGGCGGAGCGCTTCTTCTCTCCGACCTTCAACTCGATGGTCGCCTGAAGATCGCCCGAGGTGGAACGAAGCCTAACGTCGGTCTCTTTTTCATCCGCCGTCACCCCTTCCTGATCGACGGTGTACATTCCCCGGCTTTCCCGCTTCATCGCGTCGGCCAACGCGCGGCGGAGAACGCGTTCATCTTGGATAGCAGCCCAGTTCTCCAAAGGTGAGACATCCTGCAGGAGGAAATCGTCCAGATCATCCAGTCGGTCACGTAACATGGCGAACATCGACTCCGTCGTCGTCGGCGCCGTCTCGCCAACCCTGTCGAGCTGCACAAACGCTGCCTCCGACATCGGTATCCGGTCGGCTTCCTCGCTTGCCCTCTCCTCTGCAAGCGCACGACCCCGGTCGGCGAAGTGCGCGAAAAGCGGATCAGCGAGCATCTTCATCTTGGCATCCCAAGCGGCCTGGCCCTCGGAATCGATCAATGCTGTCAGAAGTGTGTTTCGGCCCTGCTCGGCATCGTCGCGTTTATTGGGCGTGAAGTTGCTTTCATGCACTTCATCGTTCTTGGGCGCGACATGGCGATACGCGATGATAAGCAGGCGTAACAGCAAGTCGGGGGTGAATGCCGGGCTCTTTGGATTGACCAGCGACGAACCGGTGAACCGTCCGAATAAGGTCGCGAAAAAGTCGATCGCCGGGCCGTTCTTCGAAGGGGTTACATCAGAAAGAATTCCCTCGAGAGCCTCGACTGCGGCAACGACATCGATTCTGAAAAGTACCGAGATCCAAAAAGCTCTGTCTGTCGCCGCTGCTCCCGTTTGAAGGCGATCGGAGGCCGCCTCTCCGAGGAACGACAGGTCCGCGACGTCTCCCACCGACAGCAGAACGGAAACCGCATCATGGCGACGGTCGTCGGATCGGGTTGGTTCAGGTGCCGTGATGAGGTCGCATTCGAGCCACGTGCGAATGCGGGGTCGGAAGAAGCTTTTGATCGCCGGACTGGCGTGTTTGACATCACTCAAAATGCGGAAATCGTTGCCGGTTCCGCCGTTTTCGAGAGCGAAAGTCAGTTCGCTGCCCAAGACCGCATCGACGATACCTTCGTGCGAGGCGATGAGGCTCTCGAGCCAAGGCGGGAATCCGTTCAGGTTAACGGCCGCGAAGCGTGCTGCGGTCTTGGCGTCGGTTTCAGACAGTTTGGTCGCCCAGGCTAGGTCTTCGGCCTCCGCCGCCAAACCGGCGAGGCCGAAGACCCAGCTGTTGTAATAGTAGCTTCGTTCTTCAGGAGGCCTCTCGCTCTTTAGCTTTGGAGTACCCTTCCGCCATAGCGACGAGATCGCACTCCGCATCCGATCCGCGACCGGGATGCCGAAGTGCCTCTCAATGAAGGATCGGTTCCATCCGGCTTCCGCCGAGCTCCGCTCTGCGTGCGACATCACCCTCCAGATATCCCATGCCGTGTGCTTCCCCCTGCTTTCGTCGAACAATGCGTCCGGATTCTCTGCGACGGCCTCCCATAACCGCATCCATGCCGAGTGCTTGATACGATCCGTTTCCGCCTGCTTTATGCGCTCCTCCGCCAACTGACGCTCTTGTTCGGCGTGCTTTTCCCGGTCGGGATGCGGCTCGAGCCTACGGCAAAGTATTTCCGCGAGCGGCCCACAGTCAGCGACCAGCGGCAAAAGATCTGCTGCGTCAGCGTCGTTGGGTCGCGGCGCGATGGCCGACGTCGCCGACCACAGCATCATTTCCCTGTGAGAGGTCGGAGTCTCGGGGTCGGCGAGGCGTGCCAATATCCATGGCCAATCTTCGATGATGAAGGGGATGGCGTCGAAACCGGCCAACTCGTACAGACGGTCCCAAGCATCCTCTGCTTTATGGACAGACTCGAACCATGCGACGTCGTTCCAGAAGCCGCGCTCCCGCTCCGCCGGCGTTTGGGCGGCTATCGCGGAATGCAGAGCTTTTCGCGGCGTCTCCGTGCCGCTTCTGTCCTTGCCAAACCTCAAGGCTAAACGAGCGGAGTCGGACCATGTCGAAGCGGGAACGCCTTCGTGCATCTGCCGTACACAAGACGCCAGTAACGCCGGCAGCAGGTCCTGCCTCCCCGCACGGAATCGAGGATGCCTGTCGCGTTTCCAAGACACGCTCTCGGCGACAAGTTTGGTCAAAAGCTTGCGCAGTTCGTCAAGATACTGAGGGTCAATGCTAGCGCCCTCGATCGCATGGGCGAAATGATATGTCAGCTCGCCGATAGTCTGCTTGGGTTCGGACACTCGCCGAAGGACCGGCTCCAGGAGCGCGACCGGAAGGTGTTCTGGAAAGAAATGAAGGAATAGGCGGCGAACCGTGTGCTCTGTCCAACCGGTTTTCGCCTCGACCATGTCGTTCGCGATCGCTGCCATCGCGGGATCCCGGAGTGCGACCAACGCATTCAATGCGATGCCGCGAAGTCCTATGTCGAACCCGGGACTGGTCGCAACGCTGAACGCAACATCGCGACAGTCCTTCAGTGGGCAGGCTTCGATCAATTCGAGCAGCAGTTCCTGTATCTCGCGATTTTCTACGCTGCTCCAATGCCTCAGCAGAATGGCGGAGAGTTCCGGGGTGGCGAACCGCTTGACCTGGATGCGTGGGGTACCGAGGCCGCGCCATCCTCCATTTTTGTAACGGTTGACGTAAGCTTCCAGCGCCTTCACGCGCCTGGCAGGACTAAGACTTTGCGGATCGCCGAAATCCAGCAGGACCGACGGATCACGCCGCAATACTTCTGAGAAAATGCTGTCGTGGTCGAGCGAAAGCCAGGCAGCGACTGGACGCATCGCAGGTCGTATTTTCTCGAGACCTTGGGCAGTCGTCACGAACAGCAATCGCTTGATCGACTTTATCGTGGTCCCCCCGGCGATCATTTCCTTCAACCGCTCGGCGGCCAGATATTCGATCACCGATCGATGATGGAAGCGGACCCTGCCGTAACTGGCGAACCCAAACAGCGGACGTTCCAAGAGGGTGGTCTGGATGTCGACATCGACATCAGGCAACACGATCGAAACGTCCAGCGCGGCCTGTTGCCCCGGAACCGCATCCGCTTCGGCGTCGTGCCGAAGTGTGAGTTTCCGTGTCAACATGCAGGCGAGCGCTAACCTAGTGGCTAGCCGACGCCCATCGGCGACCGTCAACGCCGCCCGCTCCGGCCTTTCGCGGCGGGGCTTGAGCTTCGCAGTTACGTCTGCCTCGACCTGTTCCCTGTGAGTGCCGATGCGATGATGTTCGCGCCAGTTCGAGCAAAGTTCGATCAAGTCCTGCGGACGTTCGGCGAACTCCATCGCATCGCGGTCTATGATGTCAGTCAACATCGCGTCCGGATCCGGAACGCGTTGCTGGACGGCCATTTGCCTGATCTGGTCCGCCGACAACGGCAAGAGACCGACGAGCCACCAGTCATCTTCCTTTTTCGGCTCTTTCGGCCGCTCGACCCTCATGGCCACATCTGCGAACGCTTCTGCCGAGCGCTCTGTGTGCCTTGTTTCCGGAACAGGGAACTGGGCCTCGATGATCGACCGGTCCAACGGAATAGGCCTCGTGGTAACTACGAGTCGAACGCGCCCCAAATGGCCGTCGACCGCCTTTCTCAGACGACGGAGCGCCAATTCGAAGGCGCCGTGAGTGAGCTTCAACTCATCGATTGAATCGAGAAAGAAGGTCGCGATCTCGGATTGCGCCGTTTTCCAAGCCTCGAACCTATGGATCTCGTCGAGTTCCAAGAGGTCCTCGAGGCCATTTCGGGCGAGCGAGGCAAGCTCCAAGAAAAACGCCGGTTCGCCCGAAGCCTTCAGCGATTTGCATGCTTCCCTGCATTCATAGGTCTTGCCCATGCCTGCTTCGGATACGATCAGGACGCGAGGACGATCGAACAGATCCTTCCAACCGATCTTGTTTAGCCAGGGAGACCGGCGGGATAGCCCCGCCCACTCGTCCAAATCCGACAGCTCGTCTTTTGTTAAGCGGTAGAAGTTGCGTTCGATCATCTCGCGGGCCGGAATCCGAATATCGATCCCTGACAATCTTCGATTCTACCAACGGGAAAAAGCTGGAAGACTTCGCATTTATCTAACGCAGAGGGGTTCAACTGAGTCTCGACAGGGTTGTTCGCGACTGGTCTCTTCAGCTCAATAAGACATTCAATGTCTATCGAGGTGAGGTGACACAGGCAGAGATCCGGGTGACGAGAGACGACCTGACGCGCCGCGCTAAATAGTAGGCTCGCGAGAAAGAGAGCCCCCATAGGCTCTGGTGCGCCCCATTCCAGCCGTTCAGGGCGCACTTTTTATTTCCCAAAAGCTGCCGTTGGCGGCCGGCCATATGAACGGCATAGGCGAGGTTGAGAGCAGCCCCGCAGCTTTTCGGTCCACAGCTGCCCTACCAAGCGCTTGCAATCCCGGTAGCCTTACCGGCACGCAGGGATTGTCTTCTGCTGGCCTCCATATCGATCCCATGCACCGCAAAAGTGTCGCGCACATGCTGGCCAGATGGCTTTCTCGCGACCTATTTCGCAGGTCGTCGGACTAGGAGAACCGCTTCGTAGGGAAGGTCCCATCGATCGGTGCAGCGGGCAAAAACGACGATGTGGTTTACCCGCTCGTCCTCGGCCGCCTCGGTGGCCAAGCCTTCCATTGTCTTGCGCGATTCCAAACGCAACGCCTCGGGAAAAGCATAGAAGATGATCAGCGCTTTACGCTGCAGCGGAGGCTGAACCTGAAGCGAACTGATGTGGCTGGGCTCACGGAAAGCTTTGCGCACCATCGAACGCAGCTTGATCAGGTTTCTTTCGATGATCTTCTGCTCGCTGGGATCGGCCGATGACAAAAGGTGCAGACCGATGGTCGTCCAGCCGGGTGATTTCCGCTGTTCGAGCTGGTTGATGATCGAACTGAATAGAGGCCCCAACTGAGGCTTCGGTTTTGGCAACGCGATGCCTGCATCGCGGCTCATGAAGTACCTGTCGAGCGGCTCGGACATGCCGCTGGGCGAGAAAATGGAATTGTCTTCCCGCAGGCCAGTGATGTTGAAGCCGGTGACGAGGTAGAGGCCGAGGAAGTCGAGTTCATCCCCAAGCAGGCTGAATGACTTTTGCAGGTCAAGGCGCTCACCGAGGTAGTGAAGGTAAGTGAGCGGATGATCGAGAATGTCGGCGATGCAAATTAGATCAGCGATCGTGATCGTCGGCGCGAGCTGATGGTCGGCTGGCACCCAACCAATTTCCTTGAATTCTGCCTCTGCTGAGCTGAGAACCGAAAAATCATCAAGGGTTACCGATATTCTGATGATCTGATCGACTAATGATGGATCAATGCCGATCTGGCGGACAATCGCTTCGGCTGCGGTATCGCCCTCCCTTGCAGAAGTGATGAGCGCAGCGAGGCGTGCAGACTGCTGGGATGGATATAGGACCATCTCACAGACGTGTCGTTTCACACGATCCGGCGCACCGCGTAGCCCCTGTGGCGTAAGATGGTTGGATTTTGCTTCAGCGATAATCACGGTGCGATCGAGCGTGACAAGTAGGTCGGTTTCAAACTGTTCGGGGCCAACCTGCCACTTTGCTGCCGGAACGATTGTCGCTCCTGGGAGGGCTTTTTGCATAGTGACTTCGAGTTGGCTTTCGAGATAGTCCGCTCTCCGGCTTTCAAGCTGGGTCTTGATGCCGGCTTCATCCGCCAGCCGTGCCATCACGCGGTGGATATGACTGAAGACCATTTGCGGAATGGGGAAGACGAATAGATTGCCCAGATCGATGCCCGGAGCATCCCAGATCGGATTGGCAAGGAATAGGTGATCAGGGTTGGCTCCAGCCAGATAGCCGGGTGCGCGGGAGAGGGACTTAAGGATCGCCTCGACGACATTCTCTGGTTCGCCGGAAAGCTTCGCGACCTCTGCCACTGTGAAGCTGGCTCGTTCAGAATGCCTGAGATCATAATGTCCCATGATCATACCCATCATGCCATCGCGTGACACGCCCGGCGGCATGGCGGCCAAAATGTCGTCCGGCCCACCTTTGAGTTCAGGAAAATACTTGTAATAGTTCCGAACCATTTGACGGACATTGGGTGAGCGGATGACCTTTGCCAGTCGTGCAAAGTGCTCGGAATGGCGGCGCTGAAACTCCTCGATGACAGCGGCCATTACCTTGATCAAGTCGACGGCCCCGAAACCGAAATGAGGCTTTAGCCGGTTGTCCAGCGCCCCGTACAAGTCGGTGCTAATGCGGATGACATCGGAGTAGTATCCCCAGTTCCTGACCGCCTGCGTGTGCAGTCGAATGCGCTCCTGCAACGACAGGACCGTAAACTGCTGCCTATCCGTCACGCCCTCAGCCGCAAGGATGCGCTGGTGCAGGAACGTCTCAGCGACCTTTGGCACCGCCTCGAACACTGTTCCCATGATCGCGGGCGTAAACGGGGCTCTGCCCCACTCGTCCAAGGGAATGGTCATCATCAGCGCCAGGAGCAGTTCGGCATGATGTTGCTGAATGTCTTTGAGAATGGACTTCTTAGTTACTCCCTCACGTCCGACAAGGCTCTGCAGTCCATAAGCGGCGAAGGTTGAAACGATCCCTATCGGGTCCGACTTTCGGAGTTCATTTGTGACGATCTTGAGTGTCGCGGGGAACTCATCAACGCTATGTCGCGCAGCTGCCAGGACAGCCGTCTTGAATTCGTCGTGGCGTTCTTCTGCAATGGCAAAGCTTGAAAGTTCAAGCTTTGACTCTTTTCGCCGTAGCGGCTTCTTGCGTCGGTTGTTTTTGCTTCGTGGCATACAACGATAGTATCGCGAAATGACGCCTGCTGTATGCAGGCGACTTGTCGGTTCCACGGCCTTAAGTCTTTGAACATCGACCCTGGCACCCAGTCAGCAGGCCTTTTTTAAGGGTTGGCACAGCTCTGCGAACGTCCGAAACGGTGTCGGCAGCATCCGATCAGAAAGCGCCCCATTTCGGACCTTTAGACCCCTTCAGCGACTTCCCTAAAGCTGCCGCTTAAATAGAAAGGCTGAAATTCGAGATTGACACCGGGCAGTATGACAATCTCGTCGCTTCGCGACATGTCTTCTTCCAACGCTATGTTCAATCGATCGAAGGTATGCTGGCTTCCGCCGGCAAATCGAAGGCTGGAATAATGGTAATTTGAGAACCACTCAGCTTAGCGATGCGTTGCGCGAACGTCTGTAAGGCAGCTTGCTCGTCTTCAATCCAAGAGATGTCCAAGGGCGTCATGCTTGTCGACCGGAACACGAGCTTCCCACTCACGCCGTCAAGCAAAAGCGCGAGTCTTAATGCATAGGCGTAGACGTCGTCTCCCAAGCGAAACACAGAGACGAAGAGGCCGGTGTATTCGCCTTTTTCCACTTGGTCGGCGTTTTCGATCGGAAACGAAAAGGCACCGAGTTCACCGGCGTGGAAAAAGAAACTGTGCGTCTGCTGGATTGATTTGGCGGAAAGCATAACATCGCGAAGACTGACAGGGCGATCGAGCGAACGCGCTTCATCCAAGAGCTGACGCGCCATGCCTAAAACGGCCACAACCTGATCGAGGTACGCCGGCTTCTCCCCCATCATTTCAGCGCTCCCAGGTGATCCGGAGAATAGTTGATGTCCGGCATTCGAGAGCAGACTCAGTTTCGCGCCGTCGGTGAATACCGCGTCCCAGAAGCTGAATAGCTTCCACCATTCGTCCACACGGTGCGCGCTCAATTCGTCGAACGTATTGGTCAACGTGATCGCTCCTTGCTCCACACTGACGACTGCGTCGAGAAGCTCTGATCGAGCGATTACCTTCATGCTTTCGACGGGTATCTTAGGCAAAGCAGGCGTGATTAGATCACAGCTCAGCTCGACGGTTCGAGCACTGGCTGGGCTGGAAATGCAGATGATACCCGCATCCACCGGTGTCGGACTGATCTGCATAACGAGATTCTCGACATCGCTAGGGAAGGGCAGCCCGCCGGGAAGCTTGATCTTGAACCGCTCCTCGAAACCTTGGAGCTTCTTGACCCCTAACTGCTTCAACCCTAGCATCCCATCTATGAGATCGTTGGCTGTCATGTCTTCGAACGTGACGCTCATTGAATAGCGCTCGCTGTCCTTGAAGCCCGCCGTCTCGCGCTGCCGCAACTTCTCGGCGCCATAAGCATTCATATCCTCGCCGATCAGCTCAATTAGAGCCGTCCTAAAGCCGTCCGGTGTCAGCTCTACCTTGCGGCCAGCCGCGATACCGAAGCTTATCTCGGGTTTGTTAAGCGCCTCGGTGCCCTCCGCGAACTCCTCTCTAAGACGCTTCAGGATCCGCGACAGATTTTCGTCCAGCAGATGAATGAGATGCATATCGACGATTTCATCTGATCCCTCGTCGACGCGCAGGATGCAGATAAACGTCGGGCGATTGTCGCTGGCGAGCCTTTCGGCAACTGACAGCGTCAATGCCACCCGGTCGTTGGTCGCAAGGATGCTCTTGATCTGAATCGAGCAGCCCAAGGGCCCACGGCGCTTGTCGAAAGGCTCGCTCTCCACCCTCCTTTGGGACGGAAACTCAATGATGCGATCCTTGCCCAGGCGGTCCGGCTCAATTCGGCCAGCAAGCAGCCTGGCCTTATTGGCCAGTAGGTCAAACCACGACTCTCCAATCCTTCCGATATGATCTGAGATGGAGGATTCGCTCATTTGCTGCCTTGCGCTTGGGATTGCTGAATTACCGACGAATAGATGGGTTCGCTCCAACGCATCAGCGATTGGACGTGAATGGCTCATAGCAGCCCCTGCACCAGGCTTCTCTCACGTCCATCCGAATGCGATGAAATAGCGACAAGTAGCCTGGCCTTGCGGGGACAATTATTACCTCGCAACGCGGGTTATCCACGTTCATCTGGTGAGCGATTGGCGCCGCCAGCTCTCTACTGCCGTCGGCAGATCCACCTTTGTAGTAGCATCCGCCCAGCGATCCCAGAAATCGATGGTTCCGCTGCGAGGTTCGTTCTTCGGCTTCGCGACGCGTATTCTGGTCGGTAACAATATCGCGTCACCCACAACTAGTGCCTCGCCGGTGTCCAGGACCGGCAGTAGGTCGCCAAAACCTCCCAGGCTATCTGGTAGCAACCGCCGGACTACGGCTTGATCCTCGCCGTTCGTCAGTCGCATGGCGATTAGGTTACTGCACTGGCTGACGACCGTCCTATTAACTTCTGCCGGCCGTTGGGAAATCACCACCAGTCCCACGCCGTATTTGCGGCCTTCCTTGGCGATACGTTCGAACACGGCCACGGAGTTCTCTGCCATGCCCGACGCGACGTCTTGGGGGATGTAGAGGTGCGCCTCGTCGCAGAACAGGGCGACGGGATGCCGTTCTTCCGTTGGGGTCCATTGTTGCAATGAAAAGGCGAGCCTTGCGACCATTCCCACGATTAGCGGGAGGATGTCGGATGGAACTTCCGAGAAGTCCAAAATCTTCACGCCACCTTTCCCGGCTTTCCCGGAACGACCGGCCATCAGCAACTGAACTAGTTCGTCCAGCCAAGCGTAGGTGGAGGCAATACCCGGTGGCGGAAACAGGAAACCCAGACGCCGATCTTGCCGCTTGCTTTCGAGACGCTGAATCAGTCGGCTCAACTTGCCGTTGAAGTCGCCCATCTTTTCGCCTCGGGCGCCGGCGACCATCTCCGTGTTGAGCCGGTTCAGTTCGTTCAGAACCGCGTCGATGTCGAAAGGCACCGGGCTATCGATAGTGAAGTTGGCGAGCACCTCGTTGTGGTCGCCAGCTTCGAGAAACGCCTTTTTGGCCTCTACGATTGCGCGAGACATTATCATCGCTTGATTAGGTGCGGTCACTTCAGTGCGATCGACGAACATCGAGACAAGCGCTTCGTAGCTAAGGAGCCAGAACGGAAGATGGAGCACGCCTTGGATTAGCGATCGGCCTGCGTCGACGTCGACAGGCCCCGCCACACGCATGTGCTCGATACCGTCGCCGATGAGTGAGCCATACTCGCCATGGATATCGAAGACGATCGCATTCGCGCTGGACAGTTCAGCGATCTGTTCGAGCAATCGAGCGGTGGTCCACGACTTGCCCGAGCCGGTGCTTCCCACAACCACCGCATGGCGCTGGAACAGCTTGTTGCCGTTGACGAACGCCTCGGCGCTCGGGTCCAGAGTGTATGCGCCCAGCGACAGTCGTTGCCCACCGGCAGTGACCGCAGAAATCACTTCCATGAACCGCGTCAGGCGTTCCTTTTCGAGAGGGAAGCAGCAGGCGTCGATTTCAGGCACGGTTTCCAACGTGCGCCGGAAGACATTTGTCCGGGACCCCACCATGTCGAGCAGCGTGCCGATTAGGGCAACACGGACGAGGTTCAGCTCGGGATATGCCTGGTCCTGCTGATCGACGTCTGCTGTGGAGGATTCTTGGATCGCCGTTCGGGTGATTTTCTGGATAATGCCGATGAGGTGCTGGCCGGCCAAACTGCTCTGCAGCGCGACGAGGCGATTGACCTGAAGTGAACGTAGCGCTTCCACAGCGTCTACGCGGACAACCACGGTGGCTGTGTCCACCGACTGCACGCGACCAAGTGCGTCGTCGTCGTGAAAGTCCAAAATGCTCATGCACCGCTCCCAAGAACTAGATCCAAAAAGCCGTTCAGTCCCCAGTGATCAACCCCTGTGAGCTCGAAGCCGCTCGGTTTCCAATCTGCATATGCCATCGTTCCACCCGGGGTCTCTTCGAGCGCGAGGTAGCTTCTGCAACGCCCGCTGGCCAAAAATGTCCTGGCGGTCGGCGTCAGCTCTTTGGTCAAGACGACAAGCGGCACGGAATCCCGATCACAACGCTCCACCAGCTTTTGTTGCAGGTGTTCGTCGTTAAAGCCGTAACCGACGCAGAGATAGGCCTTCCCATCTTGTAAGCTGGCGTTCGCGTTGGCGAGCACACTGCTATATGGTTCGATATGCGTCCGCCTGTACTTGTCTATGCCGGGAGTCACCATAAGAGGCGTATGGCCGCTCGGGACGTCATGCATCACGGGCGAGGCAACGATCTGTTGGGCCCCGTCGATGAACCAGTCGAACGATCCATGTACTTTCCAGACGTAGACCGTCTTGTCGGCGCGTCTGGGTTGACGCGTTCCTCGTCCCCGACCTTGAAACAGGCCAGGATTAAAGCCGGTGTAAAACGGAAACTCCGCAGCGTCGGCAGCGAACTCCGCCAGGCGGTCGTAATTGGGCGTGACCACGTTGATCGCCGTCTGCGCGCTCCGGAACACGTGCCGTATCAGGCGGGACAGTGGAAGCGATCGCCTGTCGGCGAAAAGGCGGGACATGACAGCGAGGTCAGACGGCAAAAGAAAGCGGCGTGTCTCGGTGGCGACGAAATCGGTCTGTCTTTCGGTGAGACGGATCGAGCCTAGTGCTGACTCCAAATCGGCGCCGCCCGCTAGCTCCGCTTTGAATGCGTCCCATTGCATAAGCTCGCCGGATGTCCAAACGCCCGGGACCACCGCTGCCTGCAACATCTGTCCCAAGGGCCACATGCCGGGTACACCGTGCGCGGCGGATGCGCCGCTACCAAGTATGATTACTGGATTGCGGTTCACGACATACTGTGCGAACTCGCAAGCCGTCTCCGCGTCTGTCTTCGCTCCCATTGCCCCCAACGTGAGTTATTCGACGATATTATTCATCTGCAACGATTTAGTCATTTCGGCAAGAGGAACGACTACATATCTGAGCAGGCGTCGATAATTTTGGTGCACTCAAGTCCCCGTCAAATACTTCGCCGTGAGCCTCTGAAGAATGCAGATGCCTCGGGCGCCTTCGATTTCGCTTCCGCAAGGATCATCTTCAGCGTGCGGCGCACGGGGAGGGCTAAAAATCAGGTAAGGTTCAAGGTGGAGGTCGGACAGGTGAGCGCCCCAACTCTGGCACCCCGCATAACGGCGCCTGTCAACCTCAACCGGGGCGACCGATTGACTGCTTACCACTTGGCAGGTCTTCGCATCGGCGACATGGCGTGAAGAATTCGCAAGGACCTGAGCGCTCTTACTACGTGACCGTGCTCGATCAGCGCGAGCGCTGGTACGGAGCCCTTGGCTCGCACAATGTCTGCTTTCCATTCAAATCTGACCAAAGCTGCCGATCGGCTCTCGGCCCCTTTCCCGCCGTCTGGACGTGGGTATCCATGTTAGAAGCCAGCAGTGGGATCAACTCGCCCCGTTGCGCGAGTTTACCGAACGTATCGATTGCGGCACGGCCCTCGCTTTGAACTGGATTTCGATCGACGCGCGATCAGATCGTGAAATCGTCCAGCTCTGGAGCAGCCGGCGCAGCACCGAGGCCGATGCGTTTCTCGTTTCCGCGAGACAGATCGATCAATTGCAGGCGAACTTGCCTCGCCCGATGAAGCGACAGGTCCCTGCCGAAGCTCGCGAACTCGTCGAGCATCTCGCCCACCGTCACCACAGGCGGCAGATCGATGGAGCGCAGGTCGTCCGGGAGCATCGTGCCGGGGTCGATCCCACGCAGAATATTCATGATCAGACCATTGGTCTCGACAAGGTCGTCCGAATAGCTCTTGGCGCGCCGATATGCCTCTTGAGCGATGGCAGCTCGTGCAGAGCGTCTTCCAACGCATTCGCCGGCAGTGCGCACATCGATTGCGTCGCCACCGAGGGGTACGAATGTCACGCCATGGCGCAGCAGTGTCCATGTCGGTTCGCCCGCCCTATTCGAAGGCTCGAGGATGCCGTGTCGGAAACCCCACTTAAGCGTCTCTCCTGCCCAAGCGGCGTCGAAGACGTAGGGCGAGATCGCCAGTGATCTGATCAGGGCCTCTTCGGCGCCGATGGTCGCCGCGCCATGGAAGATTCGAACAAGAAGCCTGTCGTGCCAGCATCCCCATGACTTGAGTGGGGCACGGCCCCTCCATCTCTTGGACTCGAACGTCCTGATCAACTTTGCGGCCATCGCATCATCGATGATGGACCCTGGGTTCATGCGAGACCTCCAAGGCGATACGGCGGGATCTTTGAGATGGCCGCCAGCGCCACCTCTGGCCAAGCTGTACCGTATTTCTGGCCCTCGGTCTTGCCCGCATGGCCGTCCACGCGATTGATCACCTGCTCTTGCACCTCGGCGAACAGCATCGTGGACCGGAACAGGTGCCGCCACCCGTGATTGGGGTCGACCCCCACATCGGTGATGCCGACGGTCTTGCGCACCCATCGAGCCAACCTTTCGCCGGCCTTCTTGTACTGAGGGTTGGCCGCGGCGCCGTTTCTGGCGCGCCCGGGGTCGTAGAAAAGATGCCTGCCATTGCGACTTGCAACGTAGTCCAGGAACCCCTGCTCGATGATATGGGGATGGAGGGGCACCACACGCGCTTTCCTGGTCTTGACCGAACCGGCCTCGGGCGTGACGTTGATGCACCAGATCAACTGGCCGTTCTTCGATTTGTGCTGGGCCACATCGCTGGCGCGCGCCTGGGTGATCTCGTTGACCCGCGCGCCGGAATAGGCGCACAGCCATGGCACCCATCGCCGTGCCGCTCCGCCCTCGACCGTCATGCGCTTTCCCGGTGCGACCAGCGACGCGGCAAGGATGCGCTCGGCCTCGTCGAGCGTGAACTCCCGCTCACGCAGTTCCGGCTCGTCCTTGACCATGACCTTGGCCTCTGCGAAGGGGGCATGGCGGATGAGCTTGGCCGACTTGGCGAACAGGAAGAGAGTCTTCGGATGGGCCAGGTCGGCGTCTCGAACCGTGCGCGGTTTCACCTCCGTCAGGCGATGTTCGATCCAGCGCTCCACGTCGACATCCGTCACCCGGTTCATGTCGTCGTGCTCGACGAAGGCGAAGAACTTCTCGATCACGCCCTTCTGGCGCTTGATGGTGCTGGCCGCGGGGTCGTTCCGCTTGACGTACTTCTCGTAGACCTCTTTCCAATCGAGCGGCTCGGCGCGCACGAGCGCCTTCCAGTCGGGGAAGCGCTGGCCGTCCGGATCTGGGCGATAGTCGTCGTTGGCCCGCTTCTCGAGCTCGCGATAGGCCTGGGCGACCGCAGTGGCCCCGGCCATGCAGAGCTTGATGCGCGTGTCCCAGTCCACTGCGAGGCCTTCGCGCTCGAGCAGGCGATCGACGTCCTGGCCGACCTTGTACTGCGACTGCGTTCCGATCTCGAAAAACCAGCCTTGATAGAACGTCGTGGACAGCCTGCTGGTGCGAAGGTGCTCCGGGAGCGCCCTCTGGATGTCGGCGAGCCTTCGCGCCCAATGGCCCGGCTCGCCCGGGTCCGCGCCGTGCTGGGCGATCAAGGCGCGATAGAGCTCGCCGGACAGCGACACGATCTGCTCGCGGGTAAGCTTGTCCTTCGGGCGCTCCGCGCGCTCCACCAGGCGCGCCCATTCGGCCTCGACCTCGCCGGTGACGATCGCGTTGAGCCGCTTGGCCTCGGCGGGGTCCTTCGTCCCGAGGCTGATCTTGACCTCGCGTTTGCCGACGAGGTGGCGCAGGCGATCGGGCACGCCTTTTCGGAAGTAGTAGACCCCGGTCGTGGGATGCTTGAACGGACGGGACATGTGCAGGACCATTTTGTACCACCTCTTTGTACCAGGGGCGGCCTAACGAGTCCTTGATTTCCGGGCTTCTTCAGCGTTCCTGCCGCTCAGGGGGCAGTAATGGCGGAGAGGGAGGGATTCGAACCCCCGATGGAGTTGCCCCCATGCCGCATTTCGAGTGCGGTGCATTCGACCACTCTGCCACCTCTCCGCGAGGTCGTTCGTCACCCCCTGAAGGGATGCGTCTGGTCGACACGGGCGGGCTTATGACATAGCATTCGAGCCGCTGCAACACCTCTGCGCAATATGATGACGTTCGGTTGACATCTTCGGTGACGCAAAACCCGCTCTTTGTTTATGGCACCCTGCAGGATGTCGATATCCTGGGTGCCGTCTTGGGCCGAACTGTCGAGGTTTCTGTCTTCCGGCCGGCTATTGCGCCCGATTATCGCGCCGTCGTTTTTCCCGGCCGCGTCTATCCCGCCCTGGTACCAGCAACCGGCCAATATGCTGCAGGCTTGCTGCTGACTTGCTTGACCTTTGCTGACCTCGCCGCGCTCGATGCCTTCGAGGGCAATGAATATCGCCGGGACCGCATCGACGTCGTCGTCGATGGCACGACCATTCTGGCCGAAGCCTATTTCCCCGTCATGCCCGTTCCCGCTACCCAGCCCGCCTGGACGCTGGCGGAATGGACAACCCATCATAAGCCATCCGTACTGCAGGGGGAGATCGAAACAGCCATGGCCCTGCGCAAGCGCCTCGGCACCTCACCCTGACGATCACGTTTCCGTTGTCATCTGAACTTCCCCGCGCTTAATTTCATTGTGCGACAGCACAATAGCAAAGGGAGGACGACGATCATGGTACAAAGGCGCGATGTGATTGCGGGCATGGCAGCGGCCCCGCTCGTGGCCTGGGGCCTCGCCCCGGCACTGGCCCAGCCCGATGTGGCGCTGGATGGCGATGTCATCATGACCGATGCCGGCGACATCACCATTCACCCGGTCGACCACGCCAGCCTCCTCATCGGCTTCAACGGCGAGACCATCTATGTCGATCCCGTTGGCGGCGCAGCGCTCTACGAAGGCCTGCCCCAGCCCACGGCCATCCTCGTCACCCATGGCCATGGCGACCATTTCGATCTGCCCACGCTCGAGGCCATTGCGGGTACGGCACCGATCCTCACCAGTCAGGAAGTGTTCGACAAGCTGCCCGAGGGCCTCAAGGCCAATGCCAGCGCCATTGCCAATGGCGACGATACCAGCCTCAACGGCATGGTGATCTCGGCCATTGCTGCCCACAATGTCACCGCCGACCGCATGCAGTATCATCCCGTCGGCGTCGGCAATGGCTATGTGCTGACCCTTGGCGACACGCTGGTCTATGTCGCCGGCGATACCGAACCGACCGACGAAATGCTGGCCCTGCGCAATATCGAAGTCGCGTTCCTGCCGATGAACCTGCCCTATACCATGACCCCGGACCAGGCAGTGGAAGCGGCCAATATCTTCAAGCCGAAGATCCTCTATCCCTACCACTATGGTGACAGCGACCTTTCGGTGCTCGAAGCGCGCATCGATCCGGCGGTGGAACTGCGCCTGCGCAACTGGTATCCGAACGGTCAAGGCTGAGCCGCGAGGTTCATGACAATCTATTGACTCTCGGGGCGTTTGGCTTGATAAGCCGACCCGGAAACACGCGCCGGCTTGCTGGCGCGCTTTTCTTTGTTGTTAAAACGCTGTTCGAGGCTGGCCGCCGGTTCACACCGGCACCGATCGAAGTCCGCAGGAAAAGGCCAAAAACCTGCGGCGCCACAGAGCGCGACACAAAGGGACCGGGCGTTTGAAGCTCCCGGTTATGATATGACTTTCGCCGTGATCAAGACCGGTGGCAAGCAGTACAAGGTTGCCGCCAACGACGTTCTCAAGATTGAAAAGCTCGATGCCGAAGCCGGCACCATCGTGACCTTCGACCAGGTCCTGATGGTTGATGGCGAAGTGGGTGCTCCGCTGGTTGAAGGCGCGCTTGTCGCCGCCGAACTGCTCGAGACCCGCAAGCAGAAGACGGTCATCATCTTCAAGAAGAACCGTCGCCACAATTACCGTCGCCGCAACGGCCACCGCCAGCTGCTGTCGACCGTTCGCATCACCGAAATCCTGACCGGCGGCGCCAAGCCGACCATCAAGGCTGCCGGCGTTGCAACCTCGACCGAAAGCGTGACCGAGAAGGCCCCGGCCAAGAAGGCAGCAGCTCCCAAGGCTGACGCCGCTGAAGCCAAGGCTCCGGCTGCAAAGAAGGCTGCTGCCCCCAAAAAGGCCGCTGCCACCGATGACGCTGCCGCTGAAAAGCCGGCAAAGAAGCCTGCGGCCAAGAAGGCCGCTCCCAAGGCTGACGACAAGGAATAGGAGCTAGATAGATGGCACATAAAAAAGCAGGCGGTTCATCCCGCAACGGTCGTGATACCGCTGGCCGTCGTCTTGGCGTGAAGAAGTTCGGTGGCGAAGCTGTCATTGGCGGCAACATCATCATCCGCCAGCGCGGCACCAAGTGGCACCCCGGCACCGGCGTTGGCCTGGGCAAGGACCACACCATCTTCGCACTGGTCGACGGCACCGTGTCGTTCAAGACGCGCGCCGCTGGCAAGGTCTTCGTTTCTGTCCAGCCGGCAGAGGCCGCCGAATAATCCGGCAGGTCTGACGAACCCCGCCGGTGACCAGTTCCCCGGCTCGTGTTCGCAACAAGCGATATTGAAGGGGAACCGGTCCGCCGGTTCCCCTTTTCGTTTGTTCTGTGCCTAATGGACGTTCGCCAAAGCCTCTCCAAACGCGATGTCACCCCGGCTTTGAGCCAAGGCCCATCCCGAGATGATGAGGCACACCGCCAGATGGCAGCAGAGACCACGACCTCGCGGCCGTGGCGCAATCTCGAGATGGATCCCGGCTCAAGGCCGGGATGATATCGTGTAAAAGCATTACTGCAGGTATCGAAGCCGGACGAAATGGACAGCATCAAGCATCGCCTGCCCGCAGAGCTGACGACCGATCGCCTGGTGCTGACCACGCCGACTGCTGCCCATATTGCCGACATTGCCAAACTGGCCAACAACCAGCGCATCCACGCGGTCATGGCCCGCCTGCCCTTCCCCTATACCGAGGAAGATGCTCGCTTTTTCGTGGACGAGATTGTCCCCACCGATGCCGAGCAGTGCTACGCCATCCTGCTGGGCGGCGAGACCTTCATGGGTGTCGTGGGGCTGCACTTTGCCGAAAGTCTTGCGCCCGAGCTGGGCTATTGGCTGGGCGAA
Source organism: uncultured Devosia sp. (assembly GCF_963517015.1). Classification (NCBI taxonomy): domain Bacteria; kingdom Pseudomonadati; phylum Pseudomonadota; class Alphaproteobacteria; order Hyphomicrobiales; family Devosiaceae; genus Devosia; species uncultured Devosia sp. The sequence goes on along the minus strand of NZ_CAUQDV010000001.1, from coordinate 454,872 downwards.
CCCTATTGGAGGCAGGGCTATGCGACCGAAGCTGCCCGGGCCGTTGTCGCCGCAGCCCGGACGGCTGGCGCCACCGCTCTCCGCTCGCGCGCCCTGTTGGCCAATGAGGGCTCGCGCAATGTCCTGCGCAAGGCCGGCTTTGTCGAGATCGGTGAAATCATCGAGGCCGACAACAATCTCAAGGGCGAGACCATGATGCAGATGCGCCTGGATTTTGCCCGATGACGCAGATCCGCACCCAAAGACTGATCCTGCGCGATGCCACAGTCGACGACGCGCATAGCTATGCGGCTGGCGTGGGCGAATTTGAGGTGGCGCGCTTCCTGACGCCCGTACCCCATCCTTATACCTTGGCCATGGCCGTCGATTGGCTGGGCAAAGCACCGCCATCGACGCCCGAACGCTCCATGTTGATGATCGACCTGCCCGATCAAAGCGCCATAGGTTGCATTTCCCTGGCCGACGAACTCGGGTTCTGGATAGCCCGGCCGCATTGGAACAAGGGATATGTGACCGAAGCGGCTACGGCGCTGCTCGATTGGCATTTTGGCGAAACCACCGCACGATCGGTCTCCTGCAGCGCACACCACGACAATGTCGCCTCACTGGCGGTGCAGAAAAAACTTGGCTTCCTGCCCACCGGACACCAGATGCGCTATTCGCAGACGCTGCAACGCAACGTCGATCATCTGACGCATAGCCTGTCGCGCGCTCACTGGCAGGATCGAAAGGACGGGGCATGAATGTCACCCTGACCACGCCCGGCTTTATCCTCCGCCCGCCCCAGCTTGGCGATGCCGAGCCCATGGCGCTGTATCTCAATGACTTTGCCGTCACCGGCAATCTGGCGCGCGTGCCCTTTCCCTATCACCTGAGCGACGCCCGGGCCTGGCTGCGCACGCTGCTGCCTACCCAGCCGGCAGAAGACACCAATTTCGTCATCGAACTGCCGGGTGAAGGCGCAGTTGGCACGGTGGGCTTTCATATGGGACAGCTGGGTCCGGGCATCGGCTACTGGCTGGGCCAGCCCTTCTGGGGCCGGGGCATCATGAGCGCGGCAGTCCGCACCACGATCGACTGGTTCTTTGCCACCAGCCAGGAGGATGCTCTCCTGTCGGGTGTCTTTCATTTCAACGCGGCGTCCCTCGCCATTCAGACCCGTCTCGGATTTACCGAAACCGGACGCTCAAACCTGCTCTGCCTTGCGCGCGGCGCCGAGGTGGAGCATATCGACACCAAATTGACGCGCGAAGACTTCCGGCAAAAGCAAAATTCGCTTCTGTTGTCCGAAGGCGCAGAGAACAGACATCTGGAAGGCCAGAAAAATGAAGTTTCTTGACCAGGCCAAGGTCTATATCCGATCCGGCGACGGCGGCGGCGGTGCCGTCTCCTTCCTGCGGGAAAAATTCGTTGAATTCGGCGGCCCCAATGGCGGCAATGGCGGCCGCGGCGGCGACATCGTCGTCGAATGCGTCGATGGCCTTAATACGCTGATCGATTATCGCTATCAGCAGCATTTCAAGGCCAAGACCGGCACCCATGGCATGGGCAAGGACCGCGCTGGCGCCAATGGCGAACCCACCGTGCTGCGCGTGCCCGTCGGCACCCAGATCTTCGAGGACGACAACGAGACGCTGATTGCCGACATGACCGCAGTCGGCCAGAGCATCGTGCTGCTTTCGGGCGGCAATGGCGGCTTTGGCAATGCCCATTTCAAGACCTCGTCCAACCAGGCGCCGCGCCATGCCAATCCGGGCATTCCGGGCGTCGAAAAATGGGTCTGGCTGCGTCTCAAGCTCATCGCCGATGCGGGTCTCGTCGGCCTGCCCAATGCCGGCAAGTCGACTTTCCTCGCCGCTGTCTCGGCCGCCAAGCCCAAGATTGCCGCCTATCCCTTCACCACGCTCCACCCCAACCTGGGCGTGGTGGCCATCGGTGAACGCGACTTCGTGCTGGCCGATATTCCCGGCCTGATCGAAGGCGCCAGCGAGGGCGCCGGCATTGGCGACCGTTTCCTTGGCCATATCGAGCGCTGCGGCGTGCTGATCCATCTGATCGATGGCACGCAGGACAACGTCAAGCAGGCCTATACGATCATTCGCAACGAACTGGCCGCCTATGACGAAGTTCTGGCCGAAAAGCCGGAAATCGTGGTGCTCAACAAGATCGATGCCATTGAGCCCGACGACCTCAAGGAAAAGGTCAAGGCGCTGAAAAAGCTCAGCAAGGCTGATGTGCTGCAGGTTTCGGGCGTTACCGGCATGGGTGTCGATCAGGTGCTCTACGACGTCATCGCCACGCTCGATGCAGAAAAGGCCGAGAAGGCAGAAGCCGCACGACGCAAGATCGAGCCGAACTGGGCCCCCTGATGAGCGCCAATGCCCTCGCGCCCTACAAGCGCCTGACCATCAAGATCGGTTCGGCCCTGCTGGTGGACAAGCAGGGCAAGCTGCGTGCCGAATGGCTCGCGGGGCTTTGCGCTGACATTGCCGCGCTCAAGGCCGAGGGCCGCGACGTGGTCATCGTCTCTTCGGGCGCCATTGCGCTGGGCCGAGGCCTGCTGGGTCTGTCTGCGCTGACATTGACGCTGGAGCAGAGCCAGGCCGCCGCCAGCGCCGGGCAGATTGCCCTGAGCCAAGCCTGGGCCGAGGCGCTGGGCCGGCACCAGATCGTCACCGGACAGATCCTCATCACGCCCAATATCACCGAAGAGCGGCGCTATTATCTCAACGCCCGCACCACGATCGCCACCCTCCTGGGTCTCGGCGCCGTGCCGATCATCAACGAGAATGACTCGGTCGCCACCGCCGAAATCCGCTATGGCGACAATGATCGCCTCTCGGCCCGTGTCGCCACCATGATCGAGGCCGATTGCCTGGTGCTGCTGTCCGACATCGACGGGCTCTATACCGCTCCGCCGGCAAAGGACCCCGATGCGACGCATCTGCCGGTGATCAGGGCCATCACGCCCACGATCGAAGCCATGGCCGGTGGCGCAGCCAGCCATCTGTCGCGCGGCGGCATGACCACCAAGGTCGAGGCCGGCAAGATCGCAACGCTGGCCGGCACGGCCATGATCATTGCCAAGGGCACCGAGGCGCATCCGCTGAAAGCCCTGACCGAGGGCGGCAGGCATACATTGTTCCATCCCGCCCAGAGCCGGGCCCAGGCACGCAAGCGCTGGATCATGGGCACGCTGGCCGTGGCCGGGACGCTGCAGGTCGATGCCGGCGCGGCCCGCGCGCTGCAGACCGGCAAATCCCTGCTGCCGATCGGCGTTACGCGCGTCACCGGTGATTTCGAGCGCAGCGACACTGTCGCCGTGCTCAATCCCGATGGCATGGAAATCGCGCGGGGCCTTGCTGGCCTCGACAGCGACGAGGCGCGCCTTGTCATGGGCAAGCGCAGCGACGCGGTGATCGAACTTCTGGGCAGCGGCAATCGTGCCGCATTGATCCACCGCGACAATCTGGTGCTGGTTGGCGCCATGGAGGAGACTGTCGATGAGCTTGGCTGAAAATATCCAGTCCGTCGAAAGCGTCATGGCCGAAATCGGTCGCAATGCCCGCAAGGGCGCTCGCGCTTTGGCAATCGCCACGCCGCAACAAAAGCAGATGGCCCTGACCGTCGCCGCCGGCGCCATCAATGCCCACCGCAAATCCATTCTCGAGGCCAATGCCAAGGACATGGCCGCTGCCGAGGCCAAGGGCATTTCCAGGGCCTTTCTCGACCGCCTGGCTCTGACCGATGCCCGCATCGACGGCATCATCGAGGCGGTCAAGACCATTGCCGACCTGCCCGACCCCGTGGGTTCGGTCATCGCCGAATGGGATCGGCCCAATGGCCTTCATATCGAACGCGTCCGCACCCCGCTTGGCGTCATCGGCGTGATCTTTGAATCGCGCCCCAATGTGACGGCCGATGCCGGTGCCCTGGCCATCAAATCGGGCAATGCCGTGATCCTGCGCGGCGGCAGCGACAGCTTTCATTCCAGCAAGGCCATCGTCGATTGCATGCTCGACGGTCTCCATGCCGCGCGGCTGCCCGAGGATTGCCTGCAGCTCGTGCCGACCACCGACCGCGCCGCCGTGGGCGAAATGCTCAAGGGCCTCGACGGCAATGTGGACGTCATCGTGCCACGTGGTGGCAAGACGCTCGTGGCCCGCGTGCAGGACGAGGCCCGCGTGCCAGTCTTTGCCCATCTTGAGGGTCTGGTCCATGTCTATATCGACAAGTCGGCCGATCTTGAAAAGGCGGTCAGCGTCACGCTCAATTCCAAGATGCGCCGCACAGGGATCTGTGGTGCGGCCGAAACCCTGCTCGTCCACAAGGACGTGGTTGCGACCCATCTCAAGCCCATCATCGAGGCGCTGGTGGCCAAGGGCTGCGAAATTCGTGGCGATGCGACGGTCATGTCCATGATCCCCGTGGCAAAAGCCGCGACCGAAGAGGATTGGCGCACCGAATATGAGGACGCGATCATTGCGGTGAAGATCGTCGACTCGGTGGAAGCCGCCATCGCCCATATCGAGCATTATTCCAGCCATCACACCGAAGCGATCATCGCCGAAGACGCTGTCGCCGTTGAAAAATTCTTCAACGAGATCGACTCGGCCATCCTCGTCCACAATGCCTCGACCCAGTTTGCCGACGGCGGTGAGTTCGGGTTCGGCGGCGAGATCGGCATTGCCACCGGCAAGATGCATGCCCGCGGCCCCGTCGGCGTTGAACAGCTGACCAGTTTCAAATACCGCGTCCGCGGCTCCGGTCAGACAAGGCCCTAACCTATTGACCCTGCGTGATTCCATCCGCATTCCGGGCATCACCGAACTGCCAGGCTCCAGCGCCGGCATGCGCATCGGCCTGTTCGGCGGCAGCTTCAATCCCATGCACGAGGGCCATCTCCTCGTCATTGAGGAAACGCTCCGCCGCCTCGAACTCGACGCCATCTGGGTGCTGGTGACGCCGGGTAACCCGCTGAAGGACCGAAAGGATCTGGCGCCCTTGGCCGATCGCGTCGAGGCGGCCCGCCGCTTCATCGACCATCCGCGGGTCAAGGTGACGGGCTTTGAAGCGGCCCACGGCTTCACCTATTCCTGGCAAACCATCCGCTACCTGACGCAAACGCTGCAAGACCGGCGCTTTGTCTGGATCATGGGCGCCGACAATCTGGTCGACTTCCACCGCTGGGAACGCTGGCGGAATATTGCGGCAATGGTCCCCATATCCGTCTATGTCCGCCCCGGTTCGGCCCGCCGTGCGCCGGCTTCGCTGGCTGCCCACTACCTGTCGCGCTGGCGGATTGACGAGGACGATGCGGGGCTTCTGGCGGACATCGGTCCACGCGCCTGGGTCTACCTCCATGGCCGCCAATCGCCGCTCTCGTCTTCGGCCATCAGGGCAAGGCGGCAACACGTTAAGTCAAAGTGAAGCCCCAATCTTGCGAAACTGTCACCAAACGCGCATATTGTGTCTGGTGTGATAGATGTCACCAAAACAGGAACTGACGGCTTGCGGTTTAACAAAACGCCTGGCTTTTCCGATCAACAACCAAGGATGCTGATTTTACGCATGACCCATGCACTGGCATGGGCACAAGGTCATTGCTGATGACTGCGCTGCCCGAGAACAATGTTTCCGCCCCCGCTGCCGCCGCTTTGGCCAATCCGGAACGCCCCATGATCGATGTGATCCTCGACTGCCTTGACGATGCCAAGGCCGAGGAAATTGTCGCCGTGGACATCACCGGCAAGTCCTCGCTGGCCGACCACATGGTCGTCGCTTCGGGCCGTTCGCAGCGCCATGTCGGCGCCGTGGCCGACCAGATGGTCACCGCCCTGCGCGATGCCGGCTATGGCAAGCCGCGCCTCGAGGGCCTGCCCCATTGCGACTGGGTCCTGGTCGATGCCGGCGACGTCATCGTCCACATCTTCCGCCCGGAAGTGCGCGAATTCTACAATATCGAAAAGATGTGGCAGGCCGATTTCGCGGCTGACCAGCACTAGTCTTTCGGTATGAGGATCACGATCGCGGCTGTCGGCCGGATGAAGGCCGGGCCGGAGCGGGAACTGGTCGCCCGCTATCTCGACCGCGCTGTCGGCGGCGGCAAGCCGCTGGCACTGACCGGTTTCGATGTCGTCGAACTCTCCGAATCGCGCGCCTCCTCCTCGGCCAGCCGCAAGGCTGACGAGGCCAAGGGCCTGCGCGCCGCCCTGCCCGACGGCATCATCGTGGCGCTGGACGAACGCGGCAAGGGCCTCGGCTCGGAAGCCTTCGCCAACCAGATCCTGCGCTGGCGCGACGACGGCCGCCCCGCGGCCAGCTTCATCATCGGCGGCGCCGACGGCATCGATCCGGAACTGGTGAAACAGGCCGACCTCGTGGTCAGCTTCTCCCCCATGGTCTGGCCGCACCAGCTGGTCCGCATCATGCTGGCCGAACAGCTTTACCGCACGACGACGATCCTCAGCGGGCACCCCTATCACCGGGGCGATTGAAAGCGCCGGCTGGCGGGACTATCTTCGACCCAGAGCTGGAGCGATGCGATGGATATTCCGATCAGCCGTGCCGGTAGTGAACTCAACGACCTCGTGCGCCGTGCGGAAGCCGGCGAGGAGGTGGTTTTGACGCGTGAGGATGGCGAGCCCGCCGTGCGGCTTGAGCGGGTGCCGACCACACATGAGACCAAACCGGCATGGCGTGACCTGACGCCGGAGCAGCGGATGGCCCAACTTAGGGCTCTGCTGGACAGCTTTCCTGAGGTGCCCGACGACGGCGTTTCCGCAGCGCGCAGCCAGGATTTCTTGTACGACGAAAATGGCTTGCCGAAGTGATCGTGGTGGACACTTCGGCCTTGATCGCCATTGCGCGCAAGGAAAGCCAGGCGATGGACTGCTTTTCGGTTCTCGCCAGGACCGACCTCATTCTGATCTCGGCACCGACCCTGACCGAAGCCTTTGTGGTCGCCGGGCAGAAGAACGTCACCGCTCAGCTTGTAGATCTGCTTGAGACAATACGCCTGCAGGTCATTCCACTGGACGAAGCAGGTGCACGTCTGGCTGCCGACGCCTATTCGCTCTGGGGCAAAAACTATCATCCCGCCGAACTTAACTACGGTGACAGCTTTTCCTACTCTCTCGCCAAGCAGATGAACTGCCCTCTCCTCTTCATCGGCAATGACTTCTCCCAGACCGACATTGTCAGCGCCATCTGATCCACAATCACATCATGGTTAAGCAACGTTAACCTGCGGTTTTCCCGAGCCGCGCTATGGTGCGGGAATTGATTCGGGGTCGAGTGGCCCATGGTGGAGACGGCATGGCTCTGGGGCCGCGCAAGAGATGGGGTTTGATGCTGGCTGGCCTGCTGCTGGCGGGCTCTGCAAACCTGCCATTGATGGCCCAGACCGAGACGGCTCCACCCGCGGAAACCTCCGCAGATGATCTGCCGCTGCGCGGATCGATCAGCACCACGCCTGCCCCCCAGCCTGCTGGCCCCGCCATCCCGACCCAGGCCGATGTCGAGGCCATGGAGCAATCCATGACGCTGGGCCAGGACCGCATCGATGCGCTCAAGGCCGAAATTGCAGACATGGAAGGCGATCGCACCCGCCAGAATGCGGCCCTGATCGCGGCCGCCCAGCGGGTGAAACTGGCCGAGATCGAGGTCGCCGATGTCGAGGAGCGTCTGGCCGCGCTGATCGTCCAGGAGTTAGAGGTGCGCGGCCGGCTTGACGGCTCCAATGCCGAGATTGCCAATGTCCTGGCGGCGCTGGAGCGCATCAGTCTCAATCCGCCGCCACCCTTGATTGTCGACCCCGACGACGCTCTGGGCTCGGCTCGTAGTGCCATGCTGATCGCGGCCATCGTGCCGCAATTGCAGGCCAAGGCCGAAGCCGTGACCAGCGACCTCAAGGCCCTGACCGATATCAAGACCCAGGCGCTGGCCGAAGAGGCGACCCTCAAGGCCAACTACGAAGTGCTCGAGGAAGAGCAGCTGCGCATCGCGACGCTGATTGCCGCGCGCCGGCAGGGCATCGACCAGCGCAATCAGGAACTGGAGAGCGAGGAGGCCGAAGCCGTCGCACTCGCTTCGCGCGCCACGACGCTGCAGGAGCTGATCTCGAGCCTGTCGCGTCGCGCTACAGCGGTCAATACGCCCACCCCGGCAGCCGATCCGGATGCGCCGGTCCTGACGCCCGAGCAGATCCAGCTCGCCCTGGCCAATACCGCACGCACGGAACCGGCCCTGCCTTTCGGCAATGTGCGCGGCTATCTGACCATGCCCGCCAATGGCGTCAATGTGCTCGACTATGGCTCAAGCGATGGCTTTGGCGGCCTCAGCCATGGCGTGTCTCTGGTCACCCGCGCCGAGGCCCAGGTGGTGGCGCCGGCCGATGGCTGGGTACTCTATAAGGGCCCCTACCTCAATTACGGCCAAATCGTCATTCTCAATACGGGGCAGAACTATACGGCGCTTCTTGCTGGCCTGGACGCCGTGAGCGTCGATATCGGCCAGTTCGTCCAGATGGGCATGCCGCTGGGCACAATGGGCTCACGCACAATTGGCCGTTCCGTCACCACCAACGCTGGCGCCGCCCAGCCGACCCTCTATATTGAACTGCGACAAAACAACGAGCCCATCGATCCGACCGGGTGGTGGGCCAACCCGACACAGAGTGGATAGAACCCTCATGCGCCTGACTCCCCTTAGCACGCTCGCCATCATCGCGGCGCTATCGCTGCCTGCTGGCCTGCTGATCGCCCAGGAGCCCACGCCTGCCCCCGCGCAGGAAGAACAGGCGCCACCCGCCGAAGATCAGGCACCCGACCAGACGCCGGATCAGGCACCCAATGAGGAGCCCGCGCCCGGCGGTGAACAGCCGGAGCCAACGGCGGAAGAAAACGCCGCCGCGCCGCGCGACCCGATGGAGATCTATGCCGATCTCAATCTGTTCGGCGAAATCTTCGATCGCATCCGCGCCGAATATGTCGATCCGCCGGATGAACAGGAACTGATCCGCGCCGCCATCCAGGGCATGCTGACTTCGCTCGACCCCCATTCGGGCTATCTGCCGCCGCAGGACTATGACGATTTCAGCCAGGACACTTCCGGCGAGTTCGGCGGCCTGGGCATCGAAGTCACCATGGAAGATGGCGTGGTCAAGGTCGTTTCGCCGATCGACGATACGCCTGCCGCCAAGGCCGGCATCCTTTCCAACGACCTGATCGTGCAGATCGATGGCCAGGACGTGCAGGGCCTGACGCTCGATGATGCCGTGGGCAAGATGCGCGGCCCCCTGGGCACCTCGGTCAAGATCACCATTGCCCGCGAAGGCGTTGACAAGCCGCTCGATTTCGAGCTGACCCGCGCCACCATTGCCATGCGCGCCGTGCGCTGGAGCATGGAAGGTGGCGAAGAAGAAGGCACGGGCGACATTGCCCTGCTGCGTCTCAGCCGCTTCTCCGAACAGGCCTTTGTCGGCATCGAAACCGCCATCAAGGACATCTATGCCGAACGTGACGGCGTGGCGCCCAAGGGCATCATTCTCGACCTGCGCAACAATCCGGGCGGTCTTGTCGACCAGTCGGTCTATGTCGCCGACGCCTTCCTCAAGCAGGGCGCCGTCGTGCTGACCCGCGGCCGCATTCCCGAGGAAAGCGCCCGCTATGACGCCCAGCCGGATTCGCTGGACAGCCAGCTCGCCAGCGTTCCCTTGGTGGTCCTGGTCAACGGCGGCTCGGCCTCGGCGTCGGAAATTGTCGCCGGTGCCCTGCAGGACCACAAGCGCGCAACCGTCGTGGGCACGCGCTCCTTCGGCAAGGGCTCGGTCCAGTCGATCATCTCGCTCGGCCCCGATGGCGCCATGCGCCTGACCACGGCCCGCTACTACACTCCCAACAATCGCTCGATCCAGGCCTTGGGCATTACCCCCGATATCGAGATCAAGCAGGTCGTGCCCGAGGAATTCCAGGGCCGCGACGAGATCATCGGCGAAGCAGGCCTGGCTGGTCACATCACCATCGAGGGGCAGGAAGAAAGCAGCGTCGGCTCGTCGGTCTATGTGCCGGTCGAGAAGTCGGAAGACACCCAGCTGCAGTATGCCATCCGGCTGATGCTGGGCGAGGAAACCGACGACGCCTTCCCACCGAAGGCTGAATAACGGCATCGGCGCTGGCCGTGTTATGACTGAACCCGGGGGCGAGGCGGCTGATTCGGCTCCTCGCCCCCTTCGCATTTCGCCTCGTGGAAACCGACAATGGCCGACGATCTTTCCACCCCGCTGACCGGCCGCAAGCGCAAGCCCGGCACACGACCACACATCCCCGTGGCGCGCATTCTGTTCGCCATCCTGGCGCTGATCGGCATCGGTTTCGGACTGCGCATCTTGCTGACCGATGATCCCAATGGCGGTCGCCCGAGCCAGGAAGTTGCCATCACCTCCATGCGCGGCCAGAACGATGTGGCCAACGACGTGTCGACCGGCCCGGTGACCATCACGGCCGATCCCCAGCAATATCCCGCTGGCAGCGAACCACCCGAGGCCGTCGAGCCGCATGGCTCCATAGCAGTCGCAGGCCTGCCTGACGCCTATGGCGCTCTGCCCGATCTCAGCGAGGAAACCAGCGACGGCCCCATTCCCCGCATTGCCGCAACCGGCCTGACGCCTTTTGCCGCCTATGCCTCGCCGGCCGGCGCCAGCGAGGGACCACGCATCGCTGTGATCGTCACCGGCCTTGGTATCAACGAACAGGGCTCGCTCGACGCCATCGACACCCTGCCGGCGCCTGTTACCCTGGCCTTCGCGCCCTATGGCAAGACGCTGGCCAACACGGTTTCAGCGGCTCGGATCGCCGGCCATGAAGTCATGCTCGAAATCCCGCTCGAACCTTTCGACTATCCGCAGAACGACCCCGGCCCACAGACCCTGCTGACCGGCGAGACGCCGCGCGCCAACCTCGACAAGCTGTTCTGGCTGATGTCGCGCTTTGGCGGCTATACCGGCGTCATCAACAATATGGGCGCCCGCTTCACCTCGTCCGCCGCAGACTTCTCCCCCATCATGGAAGAACTGGGGGCGCGAGGCCTCGGCTATATCGATGACGGTTCGTCCAATCGGTCACTGGCCCCGCAACTGGCCACTGGCAACAAGGTGCCTTTCTCCAAGGCAGATCTGGTCATTGATGCCAACCCATCCCGCCAGGCCATTCTGGCAGCGCTTGCCAGCCTTGAAACCAAGGCGCTGGAGAATGGACAGGCAATTGGTATTGTCTCTGCACTGCCCATTTCGATGGCAGCGATCAACGAATGGTCGCGCGACCTCGAAGGCAAAGGTGTTTCGCTGGTGCCCGCCAGCGCATTGATGAAATAGGTTCTGCCATGTCCGCCCGTCCGACCCGAGATTCCCTGCCCTATCGCGATTGTGTGGGCATTGCCGTGTTCAATCAGCAGGGCGAGGTCTTCATCGGCAAGCGGCGCGGCGAGGACGATCCCGAAAAAAGCGCCGCCCAAGGCGCACCCTGGCAGATGCCGCAGGGCGGGATCGATAGGGGCGAGGATCCGCTGAAGGCCGCCTTGCGCGAGCTGTTCGAGGAAACCAACATGTCTTCGGTGAGCCTCCTCGCCGAAGCGCCCGAATGGATCTTCTACGACCTGCCGGACGAGGCGCTTGGTACGGCGCTCAAGGGCAAGTATCGCGGCCAGCGCCAGCGCTGGTTTGCCTTTGCCTTCACCGGCGACGAGAACGAGATCAATGTGATCAAGCCCGGCGGCGGCAAGCACAAAGCCGAGTTCGACGACTGGCGCTGGGAAAAACTCAGCCGCACGCCCGGCCTGATCGTGCCGTTCAAGAAGGACGCTTACGACAAGGTGGTGGAAGCGTTCGCCGATATTCCGGGGCGCTTTGCATGAAGACCATCGGCCTGATCGGCGGCATGAGCTGGGAATCGACCGCCCACTATTATCGCGTGCTGAACCAGGAAGTGGCCACGCGCCTCGGTGGCCTCCATTCGGCGCCGTTGATTGTTCATTCGGTGGATTTTGCGCCGATTGCGGAAATGCAATCCGCCGGCGACTGGGACGGCGCAGGCCGGCAACTGGCCGAGATCGCCAAAGGGCTGGAACAGGCCGGCGCGGCAGTGATTGGCCTTGCGACCAACACCATGCATATCGTCGCCGATCAGATTACCAGCACCATCTCCGTGCCCTTCGTCCATATCGCCGACCCCACCAGCGACGCCTTGCTGGCCGATGGCTTCAAGACGGTGGGCCTGCTGGGCACCCGCTTCACCATGGAAATGGGCTTTTACCGCGATCGCCTCTCCGAGCGCGGGCTGACGTCTCTGATCCCCGAGGTTGAGCGCACCAATCTCAATGGCATCATCTATGACGAACTCTGCCGCGGTATCATCCGCGATGAATCGCGGCAGGCCTATGTCGCCGCCATCGAGCGCCTCAAGGCCCGCGGCGCCGAGGCGGTGATCCTGGGCTGTACCGAAATCACCATGCTGATCGACGACAGCGTCAGCCCGCTGCCGGTCTATGACACTACCGACCTGCACGCCAAAGCGCTGGTAGTCGCCGCGCTGCAGTAGCCACGTGAAAACGCCCGCGGAGTGATCCACGGGCGTTTCGGAATGCGATGCGGCAGCTGATCTCTAGTGGATATGCACGCCGTTGAGCTGGCCGGCTTCGAGCGCCAGATTGAGCAGGCCCGAAACGATTTCCTGGGTATAGGACTTGTCGTCGGGGGTCTCTGCCTTGGCGAGTTCGGCTTCGGCAGACTTGATCTGTGCCTGCAGGTCGGCATGGTCGAATTCGGCGAAGGGTACGGATTCCTCGGCCAGGATCGTCAGGCCTTCTGGCGAGACATCGGCAAAGCCGCCCTTGACGAAGAAGATCGCATCCTGGCCGTTCAGACCATTGACGGTGATGAAGCCGCTGCGCAGCGTCGTCATGAACGGCGAGTGATCGCCCATGACGGTGAAATAGCCTTCGGTGCCGGGCACGGTGACCGAGGTCACGGTTTCGGACAGCACCAGCCGCTCGGGCGAAACGATCTCGATCTTGAGGCCTTCAGCCATTTTTCTGGTCCCTTAGCGGAGAGGACCCGCACAAGCGGGAGAAGCGCTGAGCCCGCCGCAAGCGGCGAGCTCAAGTTGCGAAAGATTAGGCAGCCTGGGCAGCCAGCTTCTGGGCCTTCTTGACGGCATCTTCGATGGTGCCGACCATGTAGAAGGCAGCTTCGGGCAGGTGATCATACTCACCAGCCACGAGGCCCTTGAAGCCCTTGATGGTGTCTTCGAGCTGGACGAACACGCCCGGCGAACCGGTGAAGACTTCGGCCACGTCGAAGGGCTGGCTCATGAAGCGCTCGATTTTACGAGCACGAGCAACCGTGAGCTTGTCTTCTTCCGACAGTTCATCCATGCCCAGGATGGCGATGATGTCCTGCAGCGCCTTGTACTTCTGCAGGATCGCCTGCACGGCACGGGCGGTATCGTAGTGCTCGAGACCAACGGTGTTGGCATCGAGAATACGCGAGTTCGATGCCAGCGGATCAACGGCCGGGTAGATGCCCTTTTCCGAGATCGCGCGGTTCAGCACGGTCACGGCGTCGAAGTGGGCGAAGGAGGTCGCAGGAGCCGGGTCGGTCAAATCGTCGGCCGGGACATACACGGCCTGCACAGATGTGATCGAACCCTTGTTGGTCGTGGTGATGCGTTCCTGCATCGCGCCCATGTCGGTCGCCAGCGTCGGCTGGTAACCCACGGCGGAGGGGATGCGGCCCAGCAGAGCCGACATTTCGGCGCCGGCCTGGGTGAAGCGGAAGATGTTGTCGACGAAGAACAGCACGTCCTGGCCCTGGTCACGGAAGTTTTCCGCAATGGTCAGACCGGTCAGGGCCACGCGAGCGCGGGCACCCGGGGGTTCGTTCATCTGGCCGAACACCAGGGCGCACTTCGAACCAGCGGACGAGCCGTTGTTCTCATGCGGGTCCTTGTTCACGCCCGATTCGATCATTTCGTAGTAGAGGTCGTTGCCTTCGCGGGTGCGTTCACCCACGCCGGCGAAGACCGAATAACCACCATGCGCCTTGGCGACGTTGTTGATCAGTTCCTGGATCAGAACGGTCTTGCCCACGCCGGCGCCGCCCATCAGGCCGATCTTGCCGCCACGCGCATAGGGAGCGATCAGGTCAACGACCTTGATGCCGGTGACCAGAACCTGCGATTCCGGGTTCTGCTCGGCAAATGCCGGCGCTTCCTGGTGGATCTCGCGCTTCACGTCGCCAGCGATCGGGCCGGCTTCGTCGATCGGCTCGCCGATGACGTTCATGATGCGGCCGAGGGTGGCTTCGCCAACCGGAACCGAGATGGCGGTGCCAAGATCGGTCACTTCGGTGCCGCGAACCAGACCTTCGGTCGTGTCCATGGCGATGGCGCGCACGGCGTTCTCACCCAGATGCTGGGCAACTTCGAGCACCAGGCGCTGGCCATTGTTGGTGGTTTCGAGCGCGTTCAGGATGGCGGGCAGGTGATCGTCGAAAACGACGTCAACGACGGCGCCGATGACCTGCGAAACGCGACCGGCCTTTTTGTCTGCCATTTGTTCGTCCTCGCTAAAAGGTTAGAGCGCTTCGGCGCCCGAGATGATTTCGATGAGTTCTTTGGTGATCTGGGCCTGGCGCTGGCGATTGTAGCTCAGCTGCAGCTTTCCGATCATTTCGCCGGCATTGCGGGTCGCATTGTCCATGGCGGACATCTGCGCACCGTAAAAGGAGGCGCTGTTTTCCAGCATGGCGCGGAACACCTGTACGGAGATGTTGCGCGGCAGCAGGTCTTCGACGATCGCCTCTTCGCTCGGCTCGTATTCGTAGATCACGGTCGAGTTGTTCTGCACCTCGCCCTCGCCTTCGATCTTTTCGATCTTGGCGGGAATGATCTGCAGCGCGGTCGGCACCTGGCTGATCACCGAGTTGAACTTGGCAAAGAACAGCGTGGCCACGTCGAATTCGCCAGCGGCGAACATGGCCTGAACCTTGTGGCTGACCTCGTTGGCCTGCGCAAAGCCGATATTCTTGACTTCGCGATAGCTGATCGTCTCGACGATCTTGTCGGCAAACTGGCGCTTGAGGATATCGTGACCCTTGCGGCCAACGGTCAGGAACTTGACCGTCTTGCCTTCGGCAAGCAGCTTGTTGGCGTGATCGCGCGCCAGACGCGCAATCGACGAGTTGAAGCCGCCGGCCAGACCGCGTTCGCCGGTGGCAACCACCAGCAGATGCACCTGATCCTTGCCATTGCCGCCCAGCAGCACCGGCGCATCGGACTGGCCTTCGTAGACGGAAGCCAGGCTCGACAGCACCTTGCCCATGCGTTCGGCATAGGGGCGTGCAGCAACGGCCGCATCCTGGGCACGACGGAGCTTGGCCGCCGCGACCATCTGCATGGCCTTGGTGATCTTCTGGGTCGATTTGACCGAGTCGATCCGGTTCTTGAGGTCCTTTAGCGACGGCATGAGCCCTACGCCTCCTTAAGACTTAAGCCGCGTAGGTCTTCTTGATCTCGTCCAGAGCCGACTTCAGCTTGGCACGGGTATCGTCGCTCAGAGCCTTTTCGGTGGCGATGGTCTTGAGCAGATCGGCATACTTGCCACGCAGGGCAGACAGCACGGTCTTTTCGAAATCACCAACCTTGGCGACCGGAACCGAGTCCAGATAGCCATTTGCACCAGCAAAGATCACCGCAACCTGCTCTTCAGTCTTGAGCGGGCTGAACTGGGGCTGCTTGAGCAGTTCGGTCAGGCGCGCACCACGGTTCAGCAGGCGCTGTGTGGAAGCATCCAGATCCGAACCGAACTGGGCGAAGGCCGCCATTTCGCGGTACTGCGACAGCTCGCCCTTGAGCGAACCGGCAACCTGCTTCATCGCCTTGATCTGGGCCGAGCCACCAACGCGCGAAACCGACAGACCCACGTTCACGGCAGGACGGATGCCCTGGAAGAACAGGTTGGTTTCGAGGAAGATCTGGCCGTCGGTGATCGAGATCACATTGGTCGGGATATAGGCCGACACGTCGTTTGCCTGGGTTTCGATAACCGGCAGAGCGGTCAGCGAGCCCGAGCCATGGGCTTCGTTCATCTTGGCAGCGCGTTCGAGCAGGCGCGAGTGCAGGTAGAACACGTCGCCCGGATAGGCTTCGCGGCCCGGCGGACGACGCAGCAGCAGCGACATCTGACGGTAAGCAACAGCCTGCTTGGTCAGATCGTCATAGGCGATAACGGCATGCTTGCCATTGTCGCGGAACCACTCGCCGATCGCGCAGCCGGTGAAGGGCGCGATATACTGGAGCGGTGCCGGATCGGAGGCGGTTGCCGCGATCACGACGGAATACTGCAGGGCGCCAGCTTCTTCGAGCTGCTTGACGAACTGGGCAACGGTCGAACGCTTCTGACCGACAGCCACATAGATGCAGTACAGCTTGTCGGTATCCGACGCGCCGGCATCGTGAGCGGGCTTCTGGTTGAGGAAGGTGTCGAGAATGATGGCCGACTTGCCGGTCTGGCGATCGCCAATGATCAGCTCGCGCTGGCCACGGCCGATCGGGATCAGCGCGTCGATGGCCTTGAGGCCGGTCGACATGGGCTCATGCACCGACTTGCGCGGCAGGATGCCCGGCGCCTTGACATCGACGCGGCGACGCTCGGTGTGCTCGATCGGACCCTTGCCGTCGATCGGATTGCCCAGACCATCGACCACGCGGCCGAGCAGGCCAGGACCGACCGGGGTATCCACGATGGCGCCGGTACGCTTGACGACGTCGCCTTCCTTGATCGAACGGTCATTGCCGAAGATCACGACGCCGACATTGTCGGCTTCGAGATTGAGAGCCATGCCCTTGATGCCGCCCGGGAACTCGACGAGCTCACCGGCCTGCACCTTGTCGAGGCCATAGACGCGGGCAATACCGTCACCGACGGAAAGCACCTGACCGACTTCGGAAACCTGGGCTTCCTGGCCGAAATTCTTGATCTGGTCCTTGAGGATCGCAGAAATTTCCGCGGCTTTGATGTCCATTTATCCGACCTCTTTCATGGCGATCTTCATCGCGGCGAGTTTTGTCTTGAGCGAAGAATCGATCATCTGGCTGCCGACCTTCACCTGAAGGCCACCGATCAGCGAGGGATCGACGAATTGATTGAGCGTAACCGACTTGCCCAGCTTGGCCTTGAGCGTCTCGCCCAGCGCCTTGGCCTGCGCGTCATTGAGCGGCGCGGCCGACGTCACGTCTGCGGTCACTTCACCGCGCGCGGCAGCAGCCAGATCGCGGAACGATGCAATGATGGCATCGAGCGCGAACAGCCGGCCATTCTTGGCGACGAGACGCAGGAAATTGGCGACCAGCTCATTGGTCTTGGCCTTGGCCAGCACGGCGTCGAGCGCCACGGCCTTTTCATCACCGGCAATCACCGGCGAGCGCAGGAAGCGTGCGAAATCTGCACTTTCCCCGATCAGGCGGGAAACGTCGGAAAGCGACGTTTCAACAGATGCCAACTGGTTCTCGCTCGAAGCGAGATCGAACAGAGCCGACGCATATGGCCGGGCGATCTGGGTAAGCACTGAATTCTGCGCTGCCAATGCCGCTACACCCTCTTGGTTGCCTGCCTGCTTGACCGCTCTGTTTCTGTGAGGAAACCCGGGCGGTTGCCGACGCTTGTTCTTGTCTGGAAAAAGGGGCCGTCCGGAGACCCCTTCAAAGTCGCGCTCGCTCTAGCACAAGCCCCGCGCGGCTTGCAAGGCAGAGATACCGGATTCCCGCGCGGCGAAAATGTCGCAGGGGAAATTGATGGGGGTCAATGTGATCCGGTCGCCATAGGAGAACCGGAAAGCCAGGAACGCGACGCCCGGGGCTCGGAGGCAGAATCCCACCCTACACAGTGCAGCCGCCAGATGATAAAAGTCTGACCAAGGAGATGCCGATGGCCCGCAACACCTCAGTCTCACTGAACGACCATTTTGCCGATTTCATCGACGAGCAGGTCGGCACCGGAAACTATGGATCGCCAAGCGATGTGGTCCTGGCAGGCCTGAGCTTGCTTGAAGAGCAGCAGGCCAAGGTCAAGGCGTTGCGGGACGCACTGCGAGAAGGTGAAGAGTCCGGAGAGCCGATCCCGTTTGATCGCGATGCTTTTTTGCTGAGGCTTCAGGCGCGCCATGCCAAACCGGGCGATTGAGCTTACGCCTCAGGCCCAGGACGACTGGACTTCGATCTGGGACTACGGGATCGCCAACTGGTCCGCCAAAACTGCAAAATCCTACTACGATGCGTTTGCAGACAGAATTGAAGCATTGGCGCTGGGCGCTATTATCGGCTTTCCGGTGCCAAGTTACCCCGGCCTTTTGAAGAGCCCCACGGGCTCGCACGTCGTCTACTATCGGCTCTCGAACTCGAAGTTGCTGGTCATTCGTATCCTGCATCACAGCATGGACACGGACCGCAACCTTTAGGTTGTCGAACTACATAAAACTCATTGGATCGATATCCACCTGCACCCGCAGGTTGCCGGTGATCTTTTCGCCCGAGGCCAGCCAGAAGCGGACATAGCCGGACAGATCGAAGTCTTTGCCGGACTGGGCCAGCAGGCGCACGCGATGGCGGCCGCGAATTTGGGCGACGGGCGCATCGACGGGACCGAAGAGGCGCAGGCCTTCGGCCATGGGCGCAGCGGAGAGCAGTCGTTTGGCAAAATTCATCGCCACGTCATGCTCATTGGCCGAAACGATCAGCGCCGCGAGGCGCCCGAAAGGCGGCAGACCGCCGGCCTCGCGGGCCATGAGTTCATGCGCATAGAAAGCCTCGCGATCGCCGCTGACCATGGCTTTCATCACGGCGTGGTCGGGGTGATAGGTCTGGAGAAACGCCTTGCCGGTCTTGGACGCCCGGCCGGCGCGGCCCGCCACCTGGGTCAGGATCTGGAAGGTCTTTTCAGCGGCGCGCGGGTCGCCATGGGCCAGCCCCAGATCGGCATCGAGCACGCCGACCACCGAAAGCTTTTCGAAATGATGGCCTTTGGAGACCAGTTGCGTGCCGATGATGAGATCGAATTCCCCTCGCTCGACTTCGGTAAAGCGTTCGCGCAACTGGGCATTGCTGCCCATGTCCGACGACAGAATCACCCGCCGTGCATCGGGGAAGCGCTCGGCTGCTTCCTCGGCAATGCGTTCGATGCCAGGCCCAACCGCCACCAGGTTTTCGGTATCGCCGCATTTGATGCAACTGGTCGGCGTCCGCACCTCATGGCCGCAATGATGGCACATGAGCACGCCGCGGAAGCGATGCTCCACCATCCAGGATGAGCAATCCGGGCATTGATACTGATGGCCGCAGCTCTTGCAGAGGGTCAGAGGCGCATAGCCGCGTCGGTTGAGGAACAGCAGCGCCTGCTCGCCCCGGTCCATGGCGGCAAAGACTTCGCGCGCCAGCAGCGGCGAAATCCACTGCCCTCGATCGGGCCCATCCATGCGCATGTCGATGGCCGTGATGTCGGGCATGGCCGCTTCGGCAAAGCGGCTGGTCAGCATCACATGGGAATAGCGGCCCACATTGGCATTGTTGCGCGTTTCAACCGATGGCGTGGCCGAGGACAGGATCACCCGCGCATTGGCAAGATGCGCCCGCACCACGGCCATGTCGCGGGCGTGGTAGGTGATGCCATCGGCCTGCTTGTAGGCGCCGTCATGCTCTTCATCGAGCACCAGCATGCCCAATTCGCGAAACGGCAGGAACAGTGCCGAACGCGCGCCAACCACCGCCCGCACCGTGCCATCCAGCACACCGCGCCACACGCGGGCCCGTTGCACCGGCGTCATGTCGGAATGCCATTCGGCCGGCTTGGTGCCGAAACGCTTGGTGAAGCGGGCAATGAACGTATTGGTCAGCGCGATTTCGGGTAGCAGGATCAGCGCCTGCCGGCCGGCCCGCAATGTATCGGCCACGGCCTCGAAGAACACTTCCGTCTTGCCGCCGCCGGTGACGCCATCGAGCAGCGCCACGCCAAAACTATGGGCATCGAGTGCGGTGATCTGGCCAAGTGCCTGCTGCTGCGCATCGGAAAGCCTGGCGATATCGCTGTCGGGGTCGGGCGGCAGCACCACCGGTGGCGGCGGCATCTCCAACTTTTCCACCGCCCCGGCGCGCTCCAGCCCGTCGATGACCGAGGAGGACACGCCCGTCACGCCGACCAAGGCCGATTTGGGCCAGGCCATGTCATCCATCAGCGCATCGAGCACCCGCAGCCGGGCCGGCGTCAGCTTTTCCGGTTCAAAGCCGGTACGGCGATAGGCGATCACCGGCTTGGGCGGATCGAGCGCTTCCGTGGAGCGCAGCACGGCGCGCAACACCTGCCCGGGCGCTGCCAAGGTGTATTTGGCCACCCAATCCACCAGTTTCAGCAGTTCCTCGCTGAGCGGCGGCACGTCATAGGCATGGGCAATGTCGCGCAGCCGGTTATGCGCCACCATATCCTTGGGCGGTCCCCAGACCACGCCCTGGATCAGCCGTGGCCCCAAAGGCACGGACACGATCGAGCCGCGCGTCACCGCCATACCGGGAGGAACACGATAGCTATAGGGTCCCTCGACGGCGATCCCCACCATGACGGCGACAATGTCTGGACGGTCTTCCATTTGTGCCCGTTCTGTTCGCACCCGAACATAGGAAGCGCAAGTGATTCTGCCAAAGCCGGTCTCGCTTAAGTGAGAGTTTACCGCGCGGCGTGACACTGCACCCATGGTCGATTCCGCCTTTGCCACCGATGACTTCATCCGCAACCAGCTTCTGCTCTGGCAGCGCGACCTCGGCTCGGTGCGACGGCTGGCCGACAAGACGCTGGAGGCCTATAGCCGCGACCTCGACCAGTTCATGAGCTTCCTGGCCGGCCACGCTGGCGGAGCGGTGAGCCTTGCAACGCTGAAAGACCTGCGTGGCGCCGATATTCGCGCCTTCATGGCACAGCGCCGCGAGGAAAGCCTGGGCTCTCGCTCGCTGGCCAGGGTTCTGTCGGCGCTCAAGAGTTTTTTCGGCTTTCTGGAGCGCGAGGGCATCCTGGCCAGCGCCGCGCTGGATGTGATCCGCACCCCCAAAATCCCAAGGAGCCTGCCCAAGGCCCTGACGGTGGCCGAGGCACGCGGCACCATTTCGGCCTCCAACGACAAGGACGAAGAACCCTGGATCGCCGCCCGCGACATGGCCGTGCTGGCGCTGTGCTATGGCGCGGGCCTGCGTATTTCCGAGGCTCTGGCCGTGACCGGCAGCGACCTCGAAGCCCAAACCTTGCGGGTGACGGGCAAGGGCGGAAAAATCCGGCTGGTTCCGCTGATCGAGGCCGTCCGCAAGTCGATCGAGCTCTACCTGTCGCTCAGCCCGTATAGTCCCGAACCCGACCAGCCGCTGTTTCGCGGCATGAAGGGTGGCGTGCTCTCGCCACGCATCATCCAGCTGCGCATGGAAAACCTGCGTTCGGCGTTTCAGCTGCCGCCATCGGCGACGCCACACGCGCTGCGGCATTCCTTTGCAACGCATCTATTGGGCCGAGGCGGGGATCTGCGTGCCATCCAGGAACTGCTGGGCCATGCCAGCCTCTCCACCACGCAAATCTATACCGCCGTCGACACCGACCGCCTGCTGGAGAGCTATCGCAAGGCGCATCCGCGCGGATAGACAGTAGCGCCGAACGGATAATCGCTCTGCCGGCTTGCCGTGATTCCGCCCGGCTCCTACCACTTGAGCCATGTCCACCACCGCCCAGACCGCACCCATCAGTGACCCGATCGGCTATGGCTTTGCCGTCGCCGGGGCGATCCTCTTTTCCACCAAGGGCATTTTCATCAAGCTCGCCTATGGCGCGGGCGTCACCACTGAAATGCTGCTCAGCCTGCGCATGATCGTGGCGCTGCCGGTCTATCTGGTGATCCTCGCCGTGATCCTGCGGCGCGAGGACAAGTGGAAGGCAGCTCTCAATCCCAAGGTCGTGCTGGCCAACATGGCGATCGGCGTGCTGGGCTATTACCTGTCGAGCTATCTCGATTTTCTCGGGCTCAATTTCGTTTCGGCGCAATATGAGCGCCTGGTGCTCTTCACCTATCCCTTTTTCGTGCTGCTGTTCGGCGTCTGGTTCTTTGGCGACCGCATGGTCTGGACCGTGGTGCCCGCCATGCTGGTGAGCTATGGCGGCCTGCTGGTGATCTTTGGCTGGAATCTCGCCGTCGAACCCGACGGGCTGATCGTGGGCACGCTCTTTGTTCTGGGGTCCGCCATAACCTTTGCGCTCTACCAGCATCTGGCCAAGCGGCAGATGCTGGTGATCGGCGCCGGGCTCTTTACCTGCATCGGCATGTCCACCGCCGCCGTCTGCGCCATTGCGCAGAACCTGATCGTGGCCGGACCGCAGAGCTATTTGACCCTGTCGCCAACCATCTGGGCCTATGGCCTGGCGCTGGGCGTACTCGGAACCGTGCTGCCCAGTTTCCTGATGAACATGGGCATGGCCCGGATCGGCGCCCGCGCCACCTCGTCCACGGCAGCCTTCGGACCGGTGGTGACGATTTTCCTGGCCGTCATAATCCTGTCCGAACCCTTCACCATCTTTCATGGAATAGGGACCGCTCTCGTGCTAGCGGGTTCATACTTCTTCGCGCGGGCCGAACGTCGCGCGAAAATCAAATTGCGATAATTGTTTTTGGCTCAAGGCTTTTGACTGCCGCAAAGCCGCTATATTCTGCCGCCACGACTTGCGGCCACCATCCGGGAAGGGACAACCGATGAAAGCAATGCAGACGATGCTGGGAAGCGTCGCACTCTCTCTTGTGCTCGCCACCTCGCTCGTGACGCCGGCGCTGGCACAAAAGACCACCAAGAACGACACACCTACTGCAACGGCATCGGATATCGACTTCGGCGATGATTCGAGCCAATGGGCCAATGACGGCGAATGCGACGATCCGCGTTTCACCGGTGAGGGCTCGGCCAGCGAGCTGGTCGACGACGATATTCTGAAAGACGCCACCGACTGCCAGGCCGCATTTGAAGCCGGCACCGTGACCTTCGAGGGCGAAGCAGCCACCGCCGCGACCGATGCCGCGCCCCGCACCGTGGATGACATTGCCTTTGGCGATGATTCCAGCGATTGGGCCAATGACGGCGAATGCGACGACCCGCGTTTCAAGGGTGAAGGCGCTGCCACCGAACAGCTGACCGAAGACGTGATGAAGGACGCCACTGACTGCAAGGCCGCATTCGAGGCCGGCACGGTGACCCTGGCCGACGGCTCCGATGGTTCTGACGGTTCCAGCGTGGCTGACATCGCCATTGCCACTCCGGTCGACGCCATCGACTTTGGTGACGATTCCAGTGAATGGGCCAAGGACGAGGAATGCGACGACCCGCGCTTTGTTGGCGCCGGCGCTGCCGCCGAGCAGCTTGATGCCGATATCCTGAAAGACGCCACGGATTGCCGCGCTGCCTATGAAGCGGGCACCGTGACCCTGGCTGATGAAGGCGATATTCCGGTGACTGTTTCGGTCGACGATATCGACTTCGGCGATGACACCAGCGAATGGGCCAATGATGGCGAATGCGACGATCCGCGCTTTGCCGGCGCCGGTTCGGCCACCGAACTGCTCGATGCCGACATCGGCAAGGATGCGACCGACTGCCAGGCCGCGCTCAATGCGGGCACGGTAAGCTATGTCGGCGAAGGCGGTAGCTCGGCCGACGTCGACTATGGCGACGATTCGAGTGAATGGGCCAACGACGGCGAATGCGACGATCCGCGTTTCACCGGAACGGGTGTTGCCGCTGAAGTTCTCGATCAGGACATCGGCAAGGACGCCACTGACTGCCAGGCCGCCGTTGTAGCCGGTACGGCCACCTATGTCGGTGATTCAGGCGCCGCCGTTACCACTCCCGTTGCCGAATTCGACTATGGCAGCGACTGGAGCGAATGGGCCAATGACGGTGAATGCGACGACCTGCGCTTCACCGGCCCCGGCACCGACAAGAAGCTGCTGAGCGACGACATGTATGGCGACGCCACCGACTGTCGTGAGCTCGAAGCCGCCGGCGAGGTCTCGATCCGCACCGTCTGGTCGCCCGAATATGCCGCTGGCGCGCCTTACGACAGCTCGGACATCGACTTCGGCAAGAACAATTCCGATTATGCCGACGACGACCAGTGCGACGACCCGCGCTTCGAAGGCCCCGGCGTTGCCTTCACGCTGCTTGACAGCGACCTGTTGAACGACGCGGCGGACTGCAAGGCAGCGTTCGAGGCGGGCACGGCCGTGCTGCGCGAAGACGCTTAAAGCATTGGCCGAGAGTGAATTGAAGAACGGCGGGCCCTGGCCCGCCGTTTTGTTTGAGCGGGTACCCCCACCTATCCTCCCCCTGATAGGGGGAGGGACAGATCCAGTTCAATCCACGATATTGCCCAACCCACCAGCCATATCCCTCCCCCTTTTTAGCGGGAGGCGAGGTGGGGGTACAAACAAAAACCCCGGAGCCTCAGCTCCGGGGTTTGCATATTCAGCAATGCGCGAAAAACTTACGCCGCCTTGCGCTCGACCATCATCTTCTTGATCTGGGCGATGGCCTTGGCCGGGTTGAGACCCTTGGGGCAGACCTTGGCGCAGTTCATGATCGTGTGGCAGCGATACAGCTTGAACGGATCTTCGAGGTCGTCGAGGCGTTCCTGGGTCGTTTCATCACGGGAATCAATAAGCCAGCGATAGGCCTGCAGAAGGGCTGCCGGGCCGAGATACTTCTGGCCATTCCACCAATAGCTCGGGCACGAGGTCGAGCAGCAGGCGCAAAGAATGCACTCGTAGAGGCCGTCCAGCTTGGCACGGCTCTCGACCGACTGCGTCCATTCCTTCTGCGGCGTGGGCGAGGTGGTCTTGAGCCAGGGCTCGATGGCGCGGTGCTGCGCGTAGAAAGTGGTGAGGTCGGGGACCAGATCCTTGACCACCGGCATATGCGGCAGCGGGTAGATCTTGATCGGGCCCTTGGAGTCATCCATGCCCTTGGTACAGGCCAGGGTATTGAGCCCGTTGATATTCATCGAGCAGGAACCGCAGATGCCCTCGCGGCAGGAGCGGCGCAGCGTCAGGGTCGCATCGACCTTGTTCTTGATCCACAGCAGACCATCGAGAATCATCGGGCCGCAATCGTCGAGATCGACGAAATAGGTATCGATCCGCGGATTGGCACTCTCGTCGGGATTGTAGCGATAGATGTGATACTCGCGCAGGCGCTTGGCGCCTTCAGGCTTGGGCCAGGTCTTGCCCTTTTCGGGGCGATCGGCCTTGGGGAGCATCAGTTCGACCATGGGTCGGTCTTCCTTCTCAACACGACGCCGCTCAACCGGCGCGAAAACTTTAGTAGTTCGGCTTGCAGATCTGGTTCGATCTGGCGACGTAGGCATTGTAGGCGACGTAATCGTCCGATTTGGGCGTCTGGCCCTTCATCGACGAAATCACCACCGCCATGAACCGCTCATCGATCAGGCTCATCGCCGCATCGGCCTTGCAGGAGCACAGCGCATCATCCTGCGCTATGCCCATGCAGACAGTGTAGAACTCTGTCTTCTGCGCCTCAGTGGGGGCGGCCTGGACAGGGATCACGGCCAGGGCCAGGCCGGCAAAAACCAGAGCAATCCTCATCAGTACACACGTGCCTTGGGGGCGATCTTCTTGAGATCGATGCCGCCGTCTTCATGCTTGGTCAGCGGATCGACATGGACCGGGCGGTAGCCGAGCTTGACGGCGCCACTGTCGATGTCGATCCAGCTCAGCGTATGCTTGCGCCAATTCTCGTCATCGCGGCTCGGATAGTCTTCATGGGCATGGGCGCCGCGCGATTCCTGGCGCGCTTCAGCCGAGACCACGGTGACCATGGCGCAGGCCATGAGGTTTTCCAGCTCCAGCGTTTCCACCAGATCCGAATTCCAGATCAGCGAGCGATCGCTGACGGCAACATCATGCAGGCGCGAATAGATTTCGCTCATCGACTTGACGCCCTGCTTGAGCGATTCATCGGTGCGGAACACCGCGGCATCGGCCTGCATGGTGCGCTGCATCTCGTCGCGCAGCTTGGCTGTCGGCTGCGAACCGGAAGCATTGCGCAGGCGATCGAAACGGGCGAGAATTTTTGCATCCTCGGCCGCATTGATGCCGGGGATGGGCGCTGCGCGGTCGATCACCTGGCCGGCGCGGATGGCGGCGGCGCGGCCGAAGACCACAAGGTCGGTCAGTGAATTGGAGCCGAGGCGGTTGGCGCCATGCACCGAGGCACAGGCCGCTTCACCCACGGCCATCAGGCCGGGCACGACGCGGTCGGGATTGTCCTCGGTCGGGTCGAGCACTTCTCCATGATAGTTCGCGGGAATGCCGCCCATATTGTAGTGCACGGTCGGCAGCACCGGGATCGGCTCGCGGGTCAGGTCGACGCCGGCAAAGATCTTGGCCGATTCGGTAATTCCCGGCAGACGCTCGTGCAGCACTTTCGGATCAAGGTGATCGAGGTGCAGATAGATATGGTCCTTGTTGGGACCGACGCCGCGGCCTTCGCGGATTTCAAGCGTCATGCAGCGCGACACCACGTCGCGTGACGCGAGGTCCTTGGCGTTCGGAGCATAGCGCTCCATGAAGCGCTCGCCCTCCGAATTGGTGAGATAACCGCCCTCGCCGCGCGCGCCTTCGGTGATGAGGACGCCGGCGCCGTAGATGCCGGTGGGGTGGAATTGCACGAATTCCATGTCCTGCAAGGGAAGACCGGCGCGGGCCACCATGCCATTGCCATCGCCGGTACAGGTATGAGCGGAAGTCGCCGAGAAATATGAGCGGCCATAGCCGCCGGTGGCAAGAACCACCAGCTTGGCGCGGAAGCGATGCAAAGTACCGTCATCGAGCTTCCAGGCGATCACGCCCTGGCATTCGCCATTCTCACCCATGATCAGGTCGAGCGCGAAATATTCGATGTAGAATTCGGCATTGTTGCGCAGCGACTGGCCGTAGAGCGTATGGAGGATCGCGTGGCCCGTACGGTCGGCAGCGGCGCAGGTGCGCTGCACCGGCGGGCCTTCGCCGAATTCAGTCATGTGGCCGCCGAAGGGACGCTGGTAGATGCGGCCATCCTGCGTGCGCGAGAAGGGCACGCCGTAATGCTCGAGCTCATAGATGGCAGCCGGCGCTTCGCGGGCCAGATATTCCATGGCGTCATTGTCGCCGAGCCAGTCCGAGCCCTTGACGGTATCGTACATGTGCCACTGCCAGCTGTCAGGGCCCATGTTCTGCAGCGAAGCAGCAATGCCGCCTTGCGCCGCAACGGTATGCGAGCGGGTCGGGAAAACCTTGGTGATGCAGGCGGTCTTGAGGCCCTGCTCGGCCATGCCCAGCGTTGCACGCAGGCCAGCGCCACCGGCGCCCACCACCACCACGTCGAATTCGTGGTCGATGAGTTCGTAATTGGCCATGTGGCTAACCCCAGAAGACGAGCTTGAGAATGGAAATGACGCCGACGGCACCGATCGCGAGGCAGAACATGGTGTTGAGCATCATGTAGAGGCTGTAGGTGCGGCCGTGGAAATAGTCCTCCAGCGTGTCGCGCATGCCATTGCGCATGTGCACGCAGACGATCGCGAGCAGCACGGCCAGCGGAATACCGATGAAGCCATTGCCCAGAACCGTGACCATCTCGGCCCGGTCCTGCCCCGCAAGGCGCACGACCACGAACAGAAGCAGCGCAAGGAAGGCGATGTTGATCGCCCCGCTCACCCGCTGGGTGAAGAAATGGCGGGTGGACGCTTTCTTGTCGCCATAGACCGACTTGGGATTGGCGACCGTGGCGGTGGTGATGATCTTCTCGCCCATTATGCGATCCACACGAAGAGGGTCCAGACCAGGAGGGTCAGGACGACCGAAGCGATGAGATTTGCCCAGGCGAGCTTTTCGCGCTGGCCCGGCTCCATGCCGATGATGAAATCCCAGACGAAATGGCGGATGCCACCCAGCATGTGATGGATCAGCGACCAGGTGAAGCCGAACAGTACGAACTGGCCGAACCACGAACCATAGATGTCATTGACCACGCCGAGGGGCTCCTGACCCCAGGCAGCGGCAGCCAGCCAGATGACCAGCAGCACCGTGCCGGCATAGTTGGCAATGCCGGTCGCGCGATGGGCGATCGACATGGCCATGGTGATGGTCCAGCGGTAGATCTGGAGATGGGGAGATAGGGGGCGGGCGCGAACCGTCATGAAGCCTCGCTGGCGCGCGGTTTTGTCGCGCGTAGTTTGGAATGGTTCGAGACTTCTAGCGCTCAAGTGTTACAAAATCAAAGCACTGACACGAGACTTTTGGCGCATTCCGCACTTTGTTCGTATAGCGCACGACGTGTGCGTCCTTCGCATGAGACCGATTGTCCCGCGGCAGTTGGGCCAACTTACTGATGGGATTAGAGACCCGGCCCGGTCCAGCCGTCTGCTGCCGATTGCGGCTGCGGACAGTTGAACGGCAGGAAGGTGCTGGCGGCGCCCGCATTGATCATTGCCAATGACAGCGCATTGGCAACGTCCAGCTCCTGCTCCGATTGTGGACAGATCAGGCCGGCATCGCTGCAGCCACCGGCGATGAAATTCTCGTTGCCGGCCAGGAAGGCGTAATTCATCTGGTCGCTACCGAACATGTCGAGAGCCTTGTTCCAGGCCGCCGCATAGATACTGCACTTTTCCGCCGGCCAATTGGTTGGCACCGCCTCCGCCGCAGCCGGCGCTGCCATCAGGGCAAGACCCAGCCCTATCCGTATCATGTGTATAGTCGTCCTCCCGTTTGCCGGCTTGCACCACGCGACCATGGCTGATCTGCGGCAGGCCCCGACACACGATCGTCTGGATCGGTAACGCCATAACCAACGGAACGGAAAGTCCCAACCCTCTAAACCGATGGCTGCAAGAGCCTGACTGGACAACCAACAACCTGTGTCAAACTATTGAGGTTATTAACAAACATTCCAGCTCATCATTGTTTGGAACTAAGCTCTGTGGTTCTTGTACGGTCGTTAATGGGGGCTTTTATGCTTAAGACTTTTGTGACTATCGCCTTGGTTGCTGTCGCTATTGCAGGTTGCAGCACGACGAAGGTACCGACTACGCCAAAAGAGGCTTATCTGAACCGCGCTGCAGGCGCTGAAGTAGCGGCATCAAATTGCGCTTCATCAGGCGGGTATTCATCAGTTGCCCAGATGCGCGCTGACCAGCAGATTAACTTGTCCGAAGCAAGGAAGTTGGGCGCAACTGACGCTGAATATGGTGCTGCACGAACGCGCGTCCAGAACCAGTGGAACACCACGTATATATTCATGAACGCATATGTAGCCTGCAATCAGCTGATCAACTCAGTAGCATGGGCTGGCACTGCAAAGCCCATCCTGCCACCGGCACCAGACGCGACCACGAAAAAGTAATCAATTCTCAAAGCACCGCACCGAGATTCAGCTCTGGGCGGTGCTTTGGTTGGGATTAATGTTAGCAGAGCCCAATGGACGACAGCATCAAGATTTTGGACGTAACGCCTCTGGCCAAGGACTGGGGCCGGCTCGATCGCTACGAGGTCAGCCATGGTCGCCGCGATGGCACCAGCCAGACCGTGAAGCGCGAGGTCTATGACCATGGCAGTGCCGCCGCCGTCCTGATGTATGCGCCCGAACAGCAGACGGTGATCCTGACCCGCCAGTTCCGCCTGCCGCCCCATCTCAACGGCGACAAGGCCTGGCTGATCGAGGCCCCCGCCGGCCTGCTCGATGGCGAGGCACCCGAAGTCGCTGCGGCCCGCGAGGCTCTGGAAGAAACCGGGCACCAGCCGCTCGATCTGCGCCTTGTGGCCAATGCCTATATGAGCCCCGGCTCATTGACCGAAAAATGCGCCTGCTATCTCGCCCGCTATGTGCCGGGCGAAAACCTGCATGCCGGTGGCGGTCTTGAGGATGAAGGCGAGGATATCGAGGTGTTCGAACTGCTCTTCGATGCCGCTTTGGAGATGATTGGCACCGGAGAAATCTCCGACGCCAAGACCATTCTCATGCTACAGGCCCTGGCCCTGGTTCTGGCTAGGGGCGAGAGCCTCTAGAAGTCGATGAGCTTCTTGTCCGGGTCATAGGGCTGGTCGGGGGCGACGCGGGTAACGGCCTGGCCGGCCTTCATGCATTTTTCTGTCGCGTCATAGGCATAGCTGGGCGCGCCATGCAGCTGCCAGCCCTCGCTCAGGGCCTTGGTGATCTTGTGGCAGAAGGCCGTGTCGTCCTTGCCGGTGAGAAAACGGTAGATGAGCATGCATGTCCCCAATGCACCGCGCCCCTCGCGCGGGAGTTGATCTCGGCCTGTCTTATCGCTAATCCAGAGGCCATGCACAGCTTTCCTGACCACTTGCTTAAGGGCCACGCCAACTTCATGGCAGGCCGCTATGCCCGCGAAAAGGATCGCATTCGCGACCTCGCCTCCGAAGGGCAGACCCCCTCAACCATGATCATTGCCTGCTGCGACAGCCGCGCAGCACCCGAGATGATCTTTGACTCCGGGCCCGGCGAACTATTCGTCCTGCGCAATGTCGCCAATCTGGTGCCCACCTACCAGCCCGATGGCGGCCAGCACGGCACCTCGGCGGGTATCGAATTTGCCGTCAAGGCGCTCAACATCGCCAATATCGTGATCATGGGCCATGGCCGCTGCGGCGGCATCAAGGCGGCCATCTCGCCCGATTTCAACCCGCTCGACAGCGGCGATTTTATCGGCAAGTGGATGGCCATGCTCGGCCCCCTGCCCGCCCAGCTTGGCCAGAACAGCCTGATGACCATGGCCGAGCGCCAGACCGCGATGGAACGCATTTCCATCCGCAACTCGATCAACAACCTGCGCACCTTCCCCTATGTGGCCGAACTTGAGGCCGAGGGCAAACTGGCCGTGCATGGCGCCTGGTTCGATATCTCGACCGGCGAATTGTGGATCATGGATGCCGACGGCGACTTTATCCGTCCCCAGATCTAAGCCTAACTAAACACCTAAACTTGTCCTCACGCGTCCGTGAAATGCTGCAAGGCACCTTCACGGACGCGTGACTGCATAGTCGATTCAATTCGACGGCGCGAGACTTCGTGTGCGGCAAAAATGTCGCTACGCACAAAAGTCAATGCATCCAGAATTACTGCAGTCTCTGGCCAGAAAGACAGGCAACACTTGCAGTATATTCGCAGATTTATCTGTTAAGATACTGCCCAGAATTTGCCCAATAATCTTCTGGCCCGGGCCAATTTTCCTCCCCGCACGAGACACATTGCCTGATCATTGTCTGTCTCACGAACTGCAGGAGAGCAGATCGTCGGAGGCCGGCAAACCGGTCACCGCTTTAATCTCCCCAACATTGGAGCTCACCTCCCATGAAGAAGATCGTTCTGTCATCCCTCGTTGTCCTTGGTCTCACCGGCGCAGCCTTTGCGCAGGCTGCCACCGACTTTGCAACGGTGGATGCCGATGCCAGCGGCGCCGTGTCGCTTCTCGAAGCACAGACCGCCTGGCCAGACCTGACTGAAGAGGCCTTCGTCAGTGCCGATGCGGACGGTAGCGGCGATCTGTCGGCCGAAGAATATGCCACGCTGACCGCAGCGGCCGCAGCCCCGGCCATGTAGTCGCGGCACCCGCTTGGAGGGTGCACGAGCCATCCCACGCCTCCCTGGGATGGCTCCCTTTCCCGCCGTGAAGCCACGGCACCATGACATTTCTGGAGATTTCAATGCGTAAGATTGCCCTTGGCCTTGCTATTGCCGGCCTGACCGCCACCGCCGCCCTTGCCCAGACCCCGATGAGCTTTGGTGATGTGGACACCGATGGCAATGGCGAGTTGAGCTATGCCGAATTGCAGGCGGTCTGGCCCGATCTCGGTCAGCCCGAATTCGATGCGGCCGATGCCGATGGCAGCGGTGGCCTGAGCGCCGACGAGCTCAATACGCTCCAGCCGGCAGCCGCGCCTGCCGCTGCACCTGCAGCGCCCGCCGCGCCGGCCCCTGATGCTGGCCTAGGCGTGCCCGATGCGGGCGTCGATCCGATGGCCGCCCCCAGCGAAACACCGGATTCGCTGTCGCCTGGCACCACATCCGACCAGTAAGAGACATGGCCGCCCAAGGGCGGCCATTTTTCTATGCGGCGGGCGGAATGGCGCGCGGCGCGCGCTTGAGGACCGTGATGACCAATCCGGCAATCACCAGCACGGCGCCGGCAATCTCGATGGGCGTGATCACCTCACCCAGAACAAGATAGCCCGAGATGAGACCCGAGATCGGCACCAGCAGAGTAAACGGCGCCACCACCGATGCCGGATGATGGCCAAGCAGCCAGGCCCAGATCGCGCCGCCCAGCAAGGTTGCCGGATAGGCGAGGAAGGCGATCAGCCCCGCATCGGACCAGCCAAAGCCTGCCACCGCCGCCATCACCTGATCGGGTCCCTCGATCGCCAACGACAAGGCCAGCAGCGGCACAGGCGCAACCAGGGCGCCCCAGACGGTGAAACTCACCGCATTGACCTTGCCCGCCTTCTTGGTCAGCACATTGGCCGCGCCCCAGCTCAATGCCGCCAAAAGCACCATCAGCAGCGGAACGATGGCTGTGGCCGCCATGCGCTCGAGCGCGATGACGCCGATGCCGGCAAAGGCCACCAGCGCGCCAATGAACTGGAAACGGCTGGGCCTCTCGCCAAGGAGGACAAAAGCCAGCCCCATGGTGAAAAACGCTTGCGTCTGCAGCACCAGCGACGACAGCCCCGCCGACATGCCCCAGGCCAGCGCCAGGTTGAGGAAACCATAGAGCGCAAAGCCGAAGGCGAGGCCATAGAGCACCACCAGCCAGAACGGCGCCTTGGGCGGACGGATGAAGAACACCGCCGGCAGCGCCGCTGCAAGAAAGCGCAGCGATGCGGCAAGGATCGGTGGCAGCGCCTCGACGCTGAGCTTGATGACGACGAAGTTGAAACCCCAGATGGCCACGACCAGCAGGGCCAGAAGGATATGGCGGAAGGGCATCAGGACATCCTCACCCGGGCAAGGAGGCGCGGACCGAGCACGGTCAGGACCAGCCCCGCCAGCACCAGCACGCTACCCACGACTTCAATCGTGGTGATGACCTCGCCCAGCAGCAGCCAGGAAAAGCCGATGCCGAACACCGGAACGAGCAGCGAGAAGGGCGCGACCAGCCCGGCCGGATTGTGCTTGAGCAGATAGGACCAGATGCCGAAGCCGGCAATCGTCGCGAAATAGCCGTTGAACAGCACCACGCCAATGCTGCGCGGGCTGAAATTGGCAAAGGCCGAACCGATGGCCGCAGGACCTTCGACCATGAAGGACAGGGCAAACAGCGGCAGGATGGGAACGAGACTGCCCCAGACCACGAAGGACAGCATGTCGATCTTGCCGGCCTTCTTGGAGGCGATATTGCCGACGCCCCAGAAGAAACCGGCCAGAAGCACCATGAGCAGGGGAACGAGGGCGGTGACTTCGAAGCGTTCGCTGGCGATGACGCCAATGCCGGCAATGGCGATCAGCGCGCCCAAAGCCTGGATGGGACCGAGCTTTTCTCCGAGGAAGACCATGGCCAGGGCAATGGTGAAAAAGGCCTGGGTCTGGATGATCAGCGAAGCCAGGCCCGCCGGCATGCCCAGCTTGATCGCGGAGAACAGGAGGCCGAACTGGGCAAAGCCAATGGCGAGACCATAGATGACCAGAGTGCCGGTTTTGACCTTTGGCCGGCGAATGAAAAACACCATCGGCAGCGCCGCACAGAGATAGCGCAGCCCGGTCAGCAGCAGCGGCGGAACCTCTTCGACGCCCCATTTGATGAAGACGAAATTGAGCCCCCAGATCAGGACGACGAGGAGGGCAAGAGCAATGTCGCGGATGGGCATGGGGACACTTCGGGCAGGCGGCGCGATTGCGCCAGACGATCCTCCCGCACTCAGGTGTACGCGCGGTTACACCGTCTGCCAAGGCTTGGCGGTCGAAATCGTCCCTGAAAAGCAAGAGGCCGGCGCTGGCGCCGGCCTCGGGTATCGAAAAAATCAGGCAGCCGTCTTGCGGGACTTCAGCCCGCGGGCGATCAGCTCTTCGGCGATCTGGATCGTGTTGAGCGCAGCGCCCTTGCGCAGATTGTCCGAGACAACCCAGAGGGCAAGGCCGTTTTCGACCGTATTGTCTTCGCGGATGCGCGAGACATAGGTGTCATACTCGCCCACGGTTTCAACCGGGGTCGCATAGCCACCCGGTTCGCGCTTGTCGAGCACGGCAATGCCCGGCGCTTCACGCAGGATATCGCGGGCTTCGTCGGCCGAGATCGGGTTTTCGAACTCGATATTGACCGCTTCGGAATGACCGACAAACACCGGCACGCGCACGGCGGTGCAGGTCACCTTGATCTTGGGATCGAGGATCTTCTTGGTTTCGGCCAGCACCTTCCACTCTTCCTTGGTGTAGCCGTCTTCCATAAACACATCGATATGCGGGATGACGTTGAAGGCGATCTGCTTGGGGAACTTGCCGGGCGTCGCGCTGTCGTTGACGAAAATACCCTTGGTCTGGTTCCACAGTTCGTCGACGCCTTCCTTGCCGGCGCCCGAGACCGACTGGTAGGTCGAAACGACGACGCGCTTGATCTTGGCAGCGTCGTGCAGGGGCTTGAGCGCCACGACCAGCTGGGCCGTCGAGCAATTGGGATTGGCGATGATATTGTTGCGCTTGGGATCGGCCAGCCAGCGATCGAGAATGGCGCCATTCACTTCCGGCACCACCAGCGGCACGTCGGAATGGTAGCGCCAATAGCTCGAATTATCGATCACGATACAGCCGGTCTGGGCGATGCGCGGCGCCCAATCCTTGGAGATCGACCCGCCGGCCGACATGATGGCGAAATCGACGCCGGCAAAATCGAAATCGTCGAGGTTCTTGGCCTTGAGGATCTTGTCGCCATAGGAGATTTCGCGGCCAATCGACTTGGACGACGCCAGAGCAATGACCTCGTCGGCCGGGAACTTGCGTTCGGCCAGGATATTGAGAACTTCACGGCCCACATTGCCCGTGGCACCGACGACAGCGACGCGATAACCCATTTGTTGGAACTCCAGTCCCTTACCAGTTTCCGCCCCCGCGCGATCTGCATCGCGGTCCGTAGCTTTGAGCCTCTCCCCGGCGGGAGAGCGACCCGGGGAAAAGCGTCAGGCGGTTTTGGTGGTTTTGGTCATGACCATAGCGTCGCGCCCGGTGAACCGGGGCGTTGCAGCATTCGCAATGGAAAAAGCGCTATGCATCATCGACTGCTTCAGTTGAAAGCAGGCGAAGTCATACTCCACAATAGGAATTAGTCAATTGCCTATGCGCGGCTAGAATTTCCAGCCGAGGCGAAGGCCGAAGTTGGAGAGACCGTCGTTGGCGTCGCACCAGTCATTGTTGGACGTGTGCTCATAGGTCAGCGTTGCCGTGACATTCTCGCCAACATTGGCACCAACGCCGAAGCGCTCGTAGAAATTGACGCGGCAGCCGAAATTCTTCTCGCCCGCCGGCGCGCCGGTCAGCGCGCCATTGTGGATTGCCGCACCGAACGTGCCTTCGAGGTAGAAGGGCGTCTCGAACACCGGCAGCTGCCAGGTCAGGCCAAGGTGAGCCATGCTGTCGCGGCCGGCAAAATTGACCGTCGCGCCGACTTCGGGACGCGGTGAGCCGATCCAGCGGAAGGCATCGTAATCGGGCGAATGGAACAGCACGTCGAAGCTGACATCCTCGATGTCGCTGACATCCCATTCGTTGATCTTGAAAGGCAGCGCCGCGTGGTGCACGTCATGCGCCAGAAGACCAAGGCGCAATTCGCTGACCCAATCGGCCACCGGATTGGGCGAATACATCGCATCCTGCGCAGCGACAGGCGCCGCCATGCCCAGCATGACCAGACCGGCAGCCAAAAGATTCTTCACGCTCGACATGGACTCGATACTCCGCAACAGCGCCATAAAGGCGGATCAGCGGTAAAAAAGTCAACCTCGACGCCGTCAACATTGGCATTGCGGCCCCGATACGATAGTCAGGCGCCTTGCTTTTGCCGAGGAAACGCCCATGCCCCATTATGATGTCGTCGTTCTGGGGGCTGGTGCAGCCGGCATGATGGCTGCCATCGAGGCAGGCCGGCGCCAGCGCTCGGTCCTTCTGGTCGACCACGCCAAATATGCTGGCGAGAAGATCCGCATTTCGGGCGGCGGGCGCTGCAACTTCACCAATATCAATGCCACGGTGGAGAAGGGCCGCGATCGCTTCCTGAGCGACAATCCGCGGTTCGCCCTCTCGGCCCTCTCGCGCTACACGCCCGAAATGTTCATCGCCATGGTGCGCGACCACGGCATCACCTTCCACGAAAAGACCCTCGGTCAGCTGTTTTGCGATGGTCCGGCGACGCAGATCAACACCATGCTGCTCGGCGAGATGCGCAAGGCCGGCGTCACCATGGTGCTCGAAACCGGCGTCGAAAGGATCGGCCGCGACGAAAGCGGCGACCTGTTCGAGCTGCAGCTCACCACGAGCTCGATCACCTGCGAAAGCCTGGTGGTTGCGACCGGCGGCAAATCCATTCCCAAGATGGGCGCGACGGGGCTCGGCTACCAACTGGCGACCCAGTTTGGCCTGCGCCTGACCGATACGCGACCAGCGCTGGTGCCGCTGACCTTCGAGACCGGCCAGCTCGAAAAGCTCAAGGAGCTTTCCGGCATCGCCACCGACGCCATTGTCAGCCACGGCAAGACGCAGTTCGAGGAAGCGCTGCTCTTCACCCACCGCGGCCTATCCGGCCCCTCGATCCTGCAGATTTCCTCCTATTGGCGCGAGGGCGATGCCATCAGCGTCGACCTGCTGCCGCATCGCGATGCCGGCGAGGCCATCCGCGCCGCGCGCAAGGCCAATCCCAAGGTTCACGTGCAGACCGTGCTGGGCAGCGTGTTGCCCAAGAAGCTCGCGCAATTGCTCGGCGACGAACTCGACATGACCGGCATGATCGGCGATTTCTCCGACAAGAAGCTGGCGCTGGTGGAGCAGAAGCTCAAGGCCTGGAGCCTGAAGCCCGTCGGCTCGGAAGGCTATCGCACCGCCGAAGTGACCCTGGGTGGTGTCGATACACGCGATCTCGATGCCAAGACCATGATGGCCCGCCAGGTGCCGGGATTGTTCTTTGTGGGCGAAGTGGTGGACGTCACCGGCTGGCTCGGTGGCTATAACTTCCAATGGGCCTGGGCCTCGGGCTGGGCAGCTGGTCAGGTGGCCTAGCCTTCATCGCAATTTACCGATAGAAGGCAGGCAATGTCATTTCAGGACTTTGCCATGACCGCCCCATTTGCCCTGTCGCTGCAGGACCTCGCCCCCATTGCCGACGGCACGTCCACCGCCCAGGCCATGGCCGAAACCATTCTTCTGGCACAAGAAGCCGACCGGCTGGGCTATACCCGCCTCTGGTATGCCGAACACCATGGCATGCCCTCGATTGCCTCTTCCGTGCCGGAAATCCTGATCGGCAGCGCGGCCGCCCATACCAAGAACCTGCGCGTGGGTTCGGGTGGCGTCATGCTGCTCAACCACGCCCCGCTGCGCATTGCCGAAGCCTATCGCACACTGGAAGGCCTGTTCCCCGGCCGCATCGATCTTGGACTTGGCCGTGCCCCCGGCGGCGACGGCTATGCGATGCGGGCGCTCAGAAGTGGCGGCGGCGAGGAATTTTCCAACTATCTCGCCGAACTGATGGCCTTTGACGAGGACAGCTTTCCGCCCGAACATCCCTATTCGCGCGTTCCGGTCTCGCCCGGCGGCATTCGCCTGCCGCCCATGTGGCTGCTCGGCTCTTCGGGCGCCAGCGCCTCGGCCGCCGGCCAATTGGGCTTTGGCTACGCCTTTGCCGCCCATTTCAGCCACACCCCACCTGACCCGGCCTTCGAAGCCTATCGTTACGCCTTCCAGCCCAATGCGAGCTTTGACAAGCCGCAAACCATGATGTGCGTTTCGGTGGTTTGCGCCCCGACCGACGAGGAAGCGCAATACCTTTCCTATTCGCAGGCCGTGCAATGGGCCCTGTTCATGACCGGCGAACAGCGCCGGCTGATGAGCCCGGAAGAAGCACACAAGGTCGTACTGACGCCCCAGCAGCAGGGCGTGATCGATCACCAGTCGAGCCTCTGGATCGTCGGTTCACCGGAAACCGTGCGCGACACCATTCTGGAAAAGGCCGGCACCAGCCAGGTCGACGAGGTGATGATCACCACGACCATGCATAGCTATGAGCTGCGCCGTCGCAGTCACGGCCTGATTGCCCAGGCCTTTGGCGTTCAACCCCGCGATTAGGCTGAACAAAGGGTTACCACCTACTGCGGTGCCTTGGCGCCAAACACCTCATAGCCAACAAATCTCGTGTCCGCCGTCTGGCTGATCTCCGATCGGCCGTTAACTGCGCATTCGGCACAGACACGCTATGGAAGGCCATTGCCGTTTTTGGAACGCCTATGAGCGCTGCCACTTTCGTTCTGGCCATTAGTTTATTTGTTGCCTTTACCTTCGCCACCGCATTTGGCGTCGCGAGCTTTTACGCCCGCAGCGCCACCAGCGCGCGCTGGCTGGCAGCCGGCTATGGCCTGGGCATGCTCAATCCGCTGCTTGAGATTCTCGTGCCCACGCAGACAGACGCAAGAGTGATGGAAGTCGCTGTGGCGCTGAGCCTGCAATATGCCGCCGCTCTGGGGGTTATTGGCCTAGCCCGACACTATCGGCTCAGTCCGCCGTGGCGGACGATGATTGCCTTCGCCTTTGGCGTTCTGGTGTCAAACATCCTCATTCGACCTGCCGCGCGATTCTGCCCTGCGGCATGTGCTCTACCAGCTGCCCTATTTTATCGTTCATCTGCTGGGCGTGATCACCATCCTGCGCTTTCCGCGTCGCCAGGCGCTGGATAACGCGCTGGTATCGCTCTTTGCCCTGAGTGCCGTCCAGTTCCTGCTCAAGCCGATTCTCGCCGTGCATATGGGCAGCGGCACCACCGCGCAGGGCTATATCGGCACCACCTATGCCGCCATCTCGCAGAGCGTGGGCAGCATGCTGCTGATCGCCACCGGCCTGCTCCTGCTGCTGATCATCCTGCGCGACGTGCTGGCCGAAATCACTGCCCACTCGGAAACCGACACCCTCTCGGGCCTGCTCAACCGGCGCGGCTTCGAGGCACGAGCCGAACAGCTGATGGCCAGCACCGCACCCTGCGCCGTGGTTGTGGCCGATCTCGACCATTTCAAATCCATCAACGATACATTCGGCCATGCCAATGGCGACGGCGTGATCGCGGCCTTTGCTAGGATCATGGCGCAACACGGGACTGCCACCACCATATTCGGCCGTATCGGCGGCGAGGAATTCGTGGCGCTGCTGCCTGGAGCCGATGCGGAACGCGCGCAGCTTTATGCCGAAACGGTCCGGCAGAGCTTTGCGCGGCTTGAGCTCGGCGCGATCGGCAATCGCAAGCTGAGCGCCAGTCTCGGCATCGCAGAGCGCGAAATGGGTGAGAGCCTGGCCGACCTGTTGCGCCGGGCCGACACCGCGCTCTACGAAGCCAAGAAAGCCGGGCGCAACCGCGTGCGCCTCGTCGAATCCGGCGCAGAACAAAGCCCTGCCGGCGTGAGCCAGCAGGGCCTGCGCAACATCGCCTGAAATCAGGAGTTTGCTGCGCCGATCCGGGCGGTGACTTCGATCTCGATCTTCATGCCCGCTTCGATCATCTGCACGATCAGCATCGAGGCGGCAGGACGGATGTCCTTGAACACCGGGCCCACGGCCTTGACCACCGCATCGACGTCGTTGCGATCGCCGACATAATAGACCACGCGGACGGTATCCTGGATCGACGAACCGGCTTCCTTGAGCGCCTTGTCGATGGTCGCCAGGGCATTGGCTGCCTGCTGGCCGACATCGTCGGGCATGGTCATGGTGGCATAGTCATAGCCGGTCGTGCCGGAGACATAGATCGTATCCTCGTGCCGCACGGCACGCGAATAGCCGAAAGTGGCTTCGAAAGGCGAACCGGTAGAAACGCGCTGAACCATTCTCTTGGCCCTTTTGCTGCAGTGTTAGTGGCGAACTCGATGCCAAAAGGCCAAAATCAGAGCCAGGGGCGGCTTTCGGCCATCTTGCTTTCAAAGCTGGTGATCGACGGGTCGGACTTGAGCGTACCAGCGATGTCGTCAAGGCCTTCGAGCAGGATCTGCTTGCGGGTCGGATCGATATCGAAATGCAGCGTGCCGCCATCGGGGCCCTGCACGGTCTGGTTTTCGAGATCCACCGTCAACGTGGCATTGGAGCCGCGCTCGGCGTCATCGAGCAGGAGCTTCAGCTGCTCGGGCGAGACGACCAGCGGCAGAATGCCGTTCTTGAAGCAGTTATTGTAGAAAATGTCGGCAAAGCTGGTTGAGATCACGCAGCGAATACCGAAGTCGAGCAACGCCCAGGGGGCATGCTCGCGCGAGGAGCCGCAGCCGAAATTGTCGCCGGCAACGATGATCGTGGCATTGCGATAGCCCGACTTGTTGAGGACGAAATCGGGGTTCTCGCTGCCATCCTCGTTGTAGCGCATCTCGGAGAACAGCGCGGTGCCCAGGCCCGTGCGCTTGATGGTCTTGAGATACTGCTTGGGGATGATCATGTCGGTGTCGATATTGATGATCGGCAGGGGCGCCGCGACACCGGTCAGGGTGGTGAACTTGTCCATGGAACAGAAAACCTCGCTTTGGCCAAGGTCATGGCGCAAAAGCGAGGTTGCGGTCAAGAGGGAAGCGTACTCATGGGTACGCCAACGCGATTTTGTTAGGCCGCGAGGCTTTCCCGGGCGCTGACGCCCAGCATCAGGTTGAGGTTCTGCACGGCCGCACCCGAGGCGCCCTTGCCCAGATTGTCATAGACTGCGACCAGCACGGCCTGGGCGCGCGCGTCATTGGCAAAGACATGCAGGGTCAGCGTATTGGTGCCGTTATGCGCCTGCGGATCGAGTGCGGGCGTCTTGCCCAGCGATGGATCAAAGGGCGCGACCACGACGAAACTGTCCTTGATGGCAGCGAAATGATCGGCAATTGCCGCATGGATCTGCTTGCCCGTCGGGACCGTGGCCAGACCACCAAGCTGCAGCGGGACGAAGGTGGTCATGCCCTGGGCGAAATCGCCGACGGTGGGGACAAAGAGCGGGGCCACTTTGGAGCCGGTATAGGTCGTCATCTCGGGCACATGCTTGTGCTGGAAGGTCAGGCCATAGGGCATGAACTGGCTGGCCGCATCGCCGGCCGCTTCATATTCGGCAATCATCTGCTTGCCGCCGCCGCTATAGCCGGAAATGCCATTATACTGCAGCGGCAGGTCGGCCGGAATCAGCCCGGCAGCGATCAGCGGACGGATATTGGCGATCAGCCCCTGCGGCCAGCAGCCTGGATTGGACACGAAGCGCGCATTGGCGATGACGTCGGACTGCGACTTGTCCATTTCGGCGAAGCCATAGGCCCAGT
The DNA here is from genome assembly GCF_963517015.1 of uncultured Devosia sp. Classification (NCBI taxonomy): domain Bacteria; kingdom Pseudomonadati; phylum Pseudomonadota; class Alphaproteobacteria; order Hyphomicrobiales; family Devosiaceae; genus Devosia; species uncultured Devosia sp. The sequence continues at coordinate 413,234 of NZ_CAUQDV010000001.1, read as the reverse complement.
CCGGATCGACACGATAGGCTGTCGATGCATCAATGACACGCGTCGTGCCATTGTCGATCAGCGACACGCTTTCTTTTGCAGCATCGTCGGGCAGGCACAGGATGGCAACATCGGCGGCATTGAGCAGCCGCTTGCGCTCGTCCTGATCCTTGCGCTTGTCCTGGGCGATGGAGATGACTTCGAGGTCGCGGCGGCCGGCCAGCCGATCGCGGATCTGCAGACCTGTGGTTCCAGCTTCCCCGTCGATGAAAATCTTGGCGACCATGGCTTTTCTCCAATTGCGGCAGCGTAAATGGACCCCGCATGTGTCGAGGTCAAGACGCCACACCACACAAGGTTGCAGCCTGGCCTGCTGCATGGCTATGGTTTTGCCAATTGCCCGTCTCAAGGACCAGACCATGACCCCGCACAACCATGCCAAGCCCGGTGACTATGCCGAAGCCATCCTGCTGCCCGGCGATCCGCTGCGCGCCAAATGGGTGGCCGAGACCTTCCTGACCGATGCGAAACTGGTCAATTCGGTGCGCAATTGCCTCGGCTATACCGGCACCTGGAAGGGCAAGCCCGTTTCGGTGCAGGCCTCGGGCATGGGCCAGCCATCGCTGTCGATCTATGTGCATGAACTGATCAACACCTATGGCGCCAAGACACTGATCCGCATCGGCACCTGTGGCGGGCTCAATGCCAAGGTCAAGGTGCGCGACCTGGTGCTGGCGCAAGGCGCTTCGACCGACAGCTCCATCGTCAAGGGGCGCTTTGGCGCCTTCAACTTTGCGCCTATCGCCGATTTCGGCCTGCTGCGCTCTGCGGCCAACAAGGCCGAGGAAAAGGGCATGCGCTATCACGCCGGCAATATGCTGAGCTCGGACATTTTCTACCATGCCGACGGCATGGCCGGCTACGACAAGCTGCCCGACCATGGCGTGCTGGGCGTCGAGATGGAGGCCGCGGCGCTCTATACGCTGGCTGCCCGCTTCGGCGTCAAGGCACTGACCATCTGCACCATGACCGACTGCCTGATCACCCATGAGGAAATCGACGCCGAAGCGCGCCAGACCTCGCTCAAGGACATGGTGGAAGTGGCACTGGATGTTGCCGTGGAAGGATAACGCAAGCGTCATCCAACCCGCCGCTTTTCCGCCGGGATCGCTGTGTTAATCTCCGCTTAACATCGGGGCCCGTCACACATGCAGCTCAAGCCGAACGCCTATCGCCTCAACGAGACCGTCAAGGGCGTCGAGACGATGACCCGCTTTGCCCTGGCCGTGTTGGCCCTGGCATCGGGCGTCTACACCTATCTGGGCGTTCGCGGCATTCTCGACGGCTCGGCGACCTTCGTCTTCTTTGCCGCCATCATCTACTCGGCAGCGGTCTCGGTCGCCATCTACGCCTTCTGGAGCTTCATGCTCCGCTTCGTACCGCTGGTGACCTCGGGCGTGCAGCGTGCTGCGCTCTTTGCCACCATGGCCATCGGCTGCGTGATGATCATGGCGATGAGCTCCTGGCTCAACGCCGCAGCACTGGCCGGCTCGGCGGCGACCGAACAGCATATGGCGGTCACGCTGCAAGGCTATGCCGAAGATCTCGACAATGCCCATGCCAATGCGCTGGCGGCCCAGAGCCTGCTGCCTGACGTCCAGCGCGCCGCCGAACGCTTTGCCGGCCTCGCCGCCGATGAGCGGGAATCGGGCGCCCTGACCGGCACCACCGGCTCGGGCAGCGTTGTGCAACTGCTGACCCAGATGGGCACGCAGATGAACCAGCTGGCCGCCACCATTACCGGCAGCCGCCAGGAAGTCGCCGCCCAGTTCGAGGCCGGCTCCTCCCGCCTTGCCACCATGCGCGAACTGGTGTCGACGCCGGGCGCCATCGAGCCGCGTGCCGATGGTTTCCAGGCCGAAGCCGTGCAACTGACCGCCGTTATCGCCGCTCTGCAGCAGACCGGTGTTGCTGCCTCGGTGAAGCGTGCATCGGACGATCTTTCGGCCGGCTTCATTGCGCCGGTAGCCGATGGCCAGGTCGGTGACCTTGCCAATCGCCAGAACCAGGTCATGGAAACCGTGCGCGCCTCGGTGGCCGCGCAATCGGCAGCGCTTTCCACCGCAGCCGACGAAATCCTGGCGACCGAACCGGTGGCACAACGTCGTTACGTACCGCTCTCGAGCGCCGAGGCCGTGCTGCGCTACTGGCAGGATTTCATTCCGAGCTGGGCCGGCGCCATTTCAATCGACCTTCTTCCCGTCGTGCTCGTCCTGGTGCTGATGATCGTCAACGACGCCATGCGAAAGGATTCCCAGTCGCTCGAGGAGGCGGAGAACATCACCGCCGCCGAAATGCTGCGCGCCATGAGCCTGTTCCGCCAAATGGAGGCTGCAGGCATCGATGTGTCGACGGGCCAGCCTAGAAAACTCGCTGACCCAGCGCCGGAGCCAGAGGCAGAAACACCGCCCGCCGTGGCCGAAAGCGATGACGCCACGGTGACGCCGATCGATGCGGCGCAGCGCAACCGCAGCCGCACCGACGGCCCGCGCCCGGCATGAAGACCGAGGCCAATGCTCGCTCTGATGACGGCCCTTTCTACCGACGCGCCATCGAGCGTTTCGCCGCCGTGGAAGACGGCAATATCCTGCGCATCGCTTTCTTCGCCCTGCTCATCGGCACTGCCTCGGTCCTCTATGTCGATTTTCGCGAACTGACCGAAAATCAGACCAAAAGCCTGGCCATGCCGGGCCAGCCCATCCTGCCGCCCTTCAATCCGAGCGGCCCCAACGAAGGTGCAAATCCAACTGTAACGACCAGCCCACAAGTGCTGGAACAGCCACTGCAAATCGCGCTTGGCACCGGTGGAGAACTCCATCTCACCGGCTCGATCGACCTTGGTTCTTCCGAGCGTTTTGCCGCCGAGATTGCAGCGCGCGGCGAATACGTTCAGACTGTAGTCCTCGATTCCCCCGGAGGATCGGTCGTGGATGCGCTGGCTATCGGCACTCTGATCCATGACAACGACCTTGCCACCAAGGTCGCTGCCGGTTCTCTTTGTGCCTCGTCCTGCCCGTTGATCTTCGCCTCTGGCGCGACCCGTATCGCCAGCCCCGAGGCTGCCATCGGCGTGCACCAGATTTATGCCGCTGTCATCAGCGGTCAGCCCCAGAATGCCCTGCGCGCCGCCGGCATGGCCATGAGCGACGCCCAGACCACGACGGCCAGCATCATCAGCCACCTCAACAAGACCGGCGTCGACCCGGCCATGTGGCTGCATGCGCTCGAGACGCCGCCGGAACGGCTTTACTATTTCTCGCCCGAGGAGATGACCAGTCTCAAGCTTGTCACCGAACTGAGCGAGAATTGACGGCCTCGTCATGGAACCGGTGGAGGACCGGCACCATTACGAGAGGTTAGACAGGACGCGTTCTGCGGGCGCGCTCCATAACAACAAGAACTTGGCGGGGAGGCCAAAATGACTGACATCCACACTTTGACGCGCCATCGCGATATCCAGAACTGGGTTACCGATCGCCACGGCATTCCGGCCATCGCCCGGGTGCGCAACAGCTTCGGCGAGGAACGCGCCCAGCTCAAGCTGAGCTTTCAGAAGCGCATCAAGTCACGCCACGAAAGCCAGGACGACGGCATGAGCCCCTGCTCCTGGACGGCATGGCTGGCCGAACTCGACCGCCAACAACTGGCGCTGCGCGTCGATCTGGCCGAAGACGGCTTCGAACTGGTCAATCGTAGCCGCGCCAACTAGGCGCGTCTTGCAAATACAAGGGCTTCGGGATCAATAGGCACGCCCTCTTGATCCCGAGCCTTCATGTCACTGCCACAGACCGCTCTTGTCCTGCATGCCCTCGCGCTGATCGGCGCCTTGACGCTCATCGTCCCGGCACTGACCCAAGCCTTCGGCGGCCCCACCGGCTTCCTGCTATCGCTCTGCGTCTATTGGCTGGGCTTCTGCCTGCCTGTGCTGCTTTTCCATGTCCGCGATAGGCGCGATCCGCATCTTTATTCCGAGCGGCTGAACTGGCGAAAATGGTGGATCCCCATCCTGCTGTTGTTTCAGGTTTCGGCCGTGGGTCTGGGCATACTCATGTCGAGCTCGCACATCCTCACCACCCAGGGCGCCATGCTGGCGGCCATGATCGCGCTGATCAACGGTCCTCTGGAGGAAATCGCCTGGCGTGGCGGCTTCATGACCCGTTTCGCTGACAAACCCCGCTTCGGCTTCTGGCTTGGCCTCGTGCTGTTCACGGCCTGGCATGCGCCGCTACTGCTCAGCCATGGCATAGACTTTCCGGGCGGCTGGGCTGCCGTGCTGGTCGGAGCGGCACTTCTGGGCCTGCTCTGGAGCTGGATCGCCTGGCGCACGCGCTCGATCTTCTGGACCGCCATCGCCCATGTTCTGACCGATGTGCTGACCTTTTGGGTGCTGTTCAACGCCAATGGCTTCGTCTCGCCGCATCACTAGTCTTTTCTTGCGCGACGACCAAAAAACCCGCTATGTGCGCTGAAGCGTAACCACCAGTACGGCGAGGAGCACATCGTGGCCACCCATTCCCTATTCCTGCTGCCCGGCGACGGCATCGGCACCGAGATCATGGCCGAGGTCGAAAAGCTCATCGCCTGGACCAATAGCGAACAGCTGACCGATTTCTCGACCGACAGCGGCCTGGCCGGTGGCTCGGCCTATGACAAGCACCAGGTCGCCATCACCGACGAGGACACCGCCAAGGCCAAGGCTGCTGATGCCGTGATTTTTGGCGCCGTAGGTGGGCCCAAGTGGGACAATGTCCCCTATGAGCACCGCCCGGAAGCCGCGCTCCTGCGTCTGCGCAAGGAAATGGCCGTCTTCGCCAACCTGCGCCCCGCCATCTGCTATCCGGCCCTGGCCGACGCATCCTCGCTGAAGCGCGAGCTGGTCGAAGGCCTCGATATCCTGATCGTGCGCGAATTGACCGGCGGCGTCTATTTCGGCGAACCCAAGCAGATCACTGACCTCGAAAACGGCCAGAAGCGCGCTGTCGACACCCAGGTCTACGAGACCTATGAAATCGACCGTATCGCCCGCGTCGCCTTCGATCTCGCCCGCACCCGCAACAACAAGGTGCATTCGGCCGACAAGAAGAACGTCATGAAGTCCGGCGTGCTCTGGGACGAAGTGGTCAAGGGCGTCGGCAAGGATTATGCCGATGTCGAGCTGCACCATATCCTGGCCGACAACGCCGCCATGCAGCTCGTCCGCAATCCCAAGCAGTTCGACGTCATGGTCACCGACAACCTGTTCGGCGATATCCTGTCCGACGTTGCCGCCATGCTGACCGGCTCGCTTGGCATGCTGCCCTCCGCTTCGCTTGGCGCACCCGACGCGACCGGCAAGCGCGCCGCCTTCTACGAGCCCGTGCACGGTTCGGCCCCCGACATTGCCGGCCAGGGCATTGCCAATCCGATCGCCATGATCGCTTCGGTCGCCATGGCCCTGCGCTACAGCTTCGGCATGATCGAACTGGCCACGAAGATCGAAAACGCCATCTCCGCCGTGCTCAGCGATGGCCTACGCACCGGTGACATCGCTCAGGACAATCGCAAGACGGTTGGCACGGAAGAAATGGGCGCAGCGATTTTGGCGAAGCTGAAGTCGTAAGCTTCGTTCCCTCCACACCCACGGTGTCACCCCGGCCTTGAGCCGGGGCCCATCCCGAGATGTGACCACGGCCGCAAGGTCGACCGTCCTGACCACCTTGCGGCAAAACAGAGACCTCGAGATGGATCCCGGCTCAAGGCCGGGATGACATCGAGTGTTTGGTGCCACAAGGCCAAAAAACAAAAAGCCCCGGTGTCACCACCGGGGCTTTTTGCATTCAATGCCAGGAAATTACTCGGCAGCAGCTTCTTCAGCGGCCGGAGCTTCTTCCTTGGGGGCGTTCTTGGCTTCTTCGGCAGCTGCGACCTTGGCGGCCTTTTCTTCAGCGCGCTGGGTAGCCTTCTCGCCGGGGACGGCCTTCTCGGGGTTGTTGCGGGCATCGCGCTTGGCAACGCCGGCGACGTCGAGGAAACGCAGCACGCGGTCGGTCGGCTGGGCGCCAACCGAAACCCAATGCTGGGCGCGTTCGGTGTTCAGCACGACGCGGTTTTCAGCGTCCTTGGCCAGCAGCGGATTGAACGTGCCGATCTTTTCGATGAAACGGCCATCGCGCGGCGAACGGGCGTCGGCAATGACGATGTGGTAGAACGGGCGCTTCTTGGTGCCACCACGGGCGAGACGGATCTTGAGGGCCATTTTGGTATCCTAGGTTTTGTTTGAACGACTATTTCTTTTTGCCCAGGCCCGGAAGGCCAGGGAAACGGGGAGCGCCAGAGGCGCCGAGACCGGGCAGCAGCGGGCTGCCGGAATTCTTGAGCAGGGCGCCAACATCGGTCGGCAGCGCCTTTTGCGCAGGCAGGTCGGCCGAAGGCAGGCCCTTGAGTGCGGCAGGGTCGATGCCGGCCTGACGGGCCATCTGTTCGAGCTGGGCCGGGTCCATCTTGGAAATATCGGGCATGCCGCCGAGCATTCCGCCCATCTTGCCGCCGAACATGCCACCAAGCGCGCCCATGCCGCCCTTGGAGACCTTTTTCATCATGTCGGCCATCTGGCGATGCTGCTTGGCCAGTTTGTTGATCTCGCTGACTTCGACACCTGCGCCGGCGGCAACGCGCTTGCGGCGGCTGGCATTGAGCAGGTCCGGATTGGCGCGCTCTTTCTTGGTCATCGAATTGATGATGGCGATCTGGCGATCGAACACCTTCTCGTCGATATTGGCGCCGGCCATGGCTTTTTTCATCTGGCCCATGCCGGGCATCATGCCCATCAGGCCACCCATGCCGCCCATCTTCTTCATCTGAAGCAGCTGGTTGCGCAGGTCGTCGAGGTCGAAGGAGCCCTTCTTGAGCTTCTTGGCCATCTTCTGCGCGTCTTCGGCAGAGACGTGTTCGGCGGCCTTCTCAACGAGCGAGACAATGTCGCCCATGCCCAGGATTCGGTCGGCGATGCGCGAGGGATGGAAATCCTCCAGCGCATCCATCTTTTCGCCGACACCGATCAGCTTGATCGGCTTGCCGGTCGCCGCACGCATGGACAGCGCCGCGCCGCCACGGCCATCGCCATCGACGCGGGTGAGGACGATACCGGTGACATCGAGACGGCCATCGAACGAGCGCGCGACATTGATCGCGTCCTGGCCCGTGAGCGCATCGACAACCAGCAGGATTTCATGCGGATTGGCGATCGACTTGATCTCGGCCGTTTCGGCCATCAATTCTTCGTCGATATGGGTGCGGCCAGCCGTGTCGAGGATGAGCACGTCATAGCCGCCAAGACGGCCTTCGCGCTCGGCGCGGCGGGCGATCTCGACCGGCGTTTCGCTGGCAATGATCGGCAGCGTATCGACACCGACCTGTTCGCCCAGCACGCGCAACTGCTCCATGGCAGCGGGGCGACGGGTGTCCAGAGATGCCAGAAGCACCTTCTTCTTTTGGCGGTCGGCGAGACGCTTGGCGATCTTGGCGGTGGTCGTGGTCTTGCCCGAACCCTGCAGACCCACCATCAGGAGGGTAACAGGCGCCTTGGCATTGAGATCGATCGGGCTGGCACTATCGCCCAGCACCGACACGAGCTCGTCATGGACGATCTTGACAACCTGCTGGCCCGGCGTCACCGAACGGGTAACCTCGGCGCCGACGGCGCGCTCGCGGACCTGTTCGACAAAGGCGCGGACGACTTCGAGGGAAACGTCGGCCTCGATCAGCGCCCGGCGGATTTCGCGCATGGCATCGTCGACGTCCGCAGCGTTGAGCGCGCCCCGTCCACGAAGACCATCAAAGATTTTGCCAAGCCGGTCGCTTAAGCTCTCAAACATTGCCGTTCCTTGTTCTCGCCCTGTGGGGCAGAGATAGGGTCCATCAGTCCAAACGACAAACCCACCCGCGGGCGCAACGCGCTGGCGGATGTTGGCCTCCGGGATCGTGGAACCCTTGCGGGGCCCCGGTCGGCTGGTCAGGAGCAAAGCCTGATGAATGCGCGCGGTTTAGGGGAAAGCGGGAGCAGAGTCAAGGAAGGGCGGGAACGCAAGGCTCTTGAAAGCAGATGTATATTACAGCAATATACAACCATGATCGATCTGAGCTACATCAAAGGCTTTGAATGGGACGCGGGCAACGCTCGCAAGAGCCAAGACAAGCATCATGTGTCCCAGACTGAAGCGGAACAGGTCTTTTTCAACGATCCGCTGATGCTTTTGCCCGATCCCAGACATAGTCTGGACGAAGTGCGGCGGCACGCACTTGGAAAAACCGACGACGGCAGGCGGCTGCAGATCACGTTCACCTTGCGCAAGGACCACACACTGATCCGCGTCATCTCAGCAAGGGATATGAGCCGTCAGGAACGGAGCCTTTATGAAACAGCTTAAGCCAATTCCCGAATTTCAGAGCGAAGCCGAGGAACGGTCATTTTGGGAGAGTGTCGACTCTCCCGACTATCTCGACTGGGGCAAGGCGGAAAAAGCCCGACTTCCCAACCTGAAGCCGTCCAATACCTCCATATCCCTGCGGCTGCCCAATAGCTTGTTGGAGCGGCTCAAGATCGCTGCCAATAAACGTGACGTGCCTTATCAGTCGCTCATCAAGACGTGGCTGGCAGAGAAGCTGGATACTCAGGCAAAGTAGAAACTACAGACTCCGCCCCGTGACCTTCATCAGCATGCCGCGCAGGCCCTTGGGCATGTTGAGCACGGCGTGTTTGAGCATCGGCCGGAGCGTCTTGTCCCAGAGATTGAGCATCAATACGCCGCGCGGGGTGACCGGCAGGGCGTAATCCTTGACCGTCACCACTTCCGTCGACCAGGTGAGCTTGTAGGGCATGACCGGCACCATCAGGTCAGCGCCATAGAGCCCGCGGTCGGCGCAGGCATGGATCACTTCGCCCAAATGCAGCCGGCCCGGGCTTTCGTCGCTATTGGCAAAATCGCGGCTGGCAACGAATGCATAGTAACGCTGCTTGTGCACAAAGCCCCATTGCTCGGCAATGGCCTCGCCCCCGTGCTGCAGCGACATGGCCATGATGGCAATATCGGACCGGCGGGGCAGGGCCGTGCAAAAATCGACAAAGCTCGTATCGCGGAAGGCGCGCGAACTCAGACCCTGGTCCTTGAGGCGATTGGCCCGGCCGGTCAGCGTGCGGGTGATGACACCCTGGGCCTCGTCAGCCGTCTCGGCAACATGATGGGTTACCGCGCCATCGCGTTCGAGGCGATTGCGGTCATTGCGCATGTTCTTGCGCGTCTTGGGCTTGATGGTCTGGAAATAGGCCGCGTAGTCCTCGAAGGCATCAAGCGCGACATAGGGCGCGCCCTGTTCCGCGCCGGTCACCATGTGATTGGCCGGCATCCCCTTGGCAAGCTGGCTGTCGCTGCGCACCTTGAGCAGGCTCACCATATCGCAGGGCGAGGCCTCGATCGCTGCATGCAGCATGCGCGCCACGGCATCGCGTGGATTGAGACCCGGGCTGATGATGGCATCGGAATACTGGCTGAAGGCATGGCCGAGCGAGGTCAGGATGCGGCGCGAATGGCTCTTGAGAAATTCCAGCGGTAGCACGGCGACGAGCCGCTGCCCATCGGTCAGCGTGGCAATGACCGGCGAAAATTCGGCATTGCCGCGGGCGGCCTCGAAATCGAAAATCGCCCGGGCCCAGCCAGAACTTTGAAACAGGACGGCGCCCGGAACCTGCGTTTCGAGCCCTTCCCATTGATGGGCCATGGCGTCGAACGCTTCACGCGTCCGCACCACTTCGGCGCGCAGCGCTTGCGTATCGGCCATGGCCTTGTCGGCAACGCGCAGGTGGCGTTTTTCATCGGCCCTGGGCAGGGCGGTAAGCGAACTCATTTGCTGAACGTATAACCTTCGATGTCGCGCACGCCTTCTGGAGCAGTCGGGTCGACGGTGAAATCGACCTTGTAGACCTTCTGCTTCTGCGGATTGAGCGGGCTGAACTTGACGGCAGCGGCGGTCGCCAGCTTGGCGAAATAGGAAGCGCCGGTGACTTGCTGGCTCAGATTCTTGAGGCCCAGCTTGGAGCGCAGGAAGCCATTGGCATAGTTGACGGCGTAATGCTTGCGCAGCTCGTCGGTCCAGTGCTCGGTGGTGAAGCTGACATTCATCATGCCTTCGTTGACCACGCGATGCGGCCCGTTGAGCGGCCAATGCAGCATCTTGCCGGCTTCAAGCATATAGGTTTGCGCATAGTCGTCGAACCAGCTCTCATAGGGCATGTCGGTTTCGCGCAATTGGCCCAGGATCAGTTTTTCCAGCGCTGGCTGGGAAATGAACGGGGCCTTGGCCGGATAGACGAAGACCTTCTTGGTGCCGCGCACCTGCCACAGGCTCTGACCGGGCACGTCGGAATGATACTTCACCGAGACGTTTGGCGAAGAGATGAGGATGGTGAGGTTGCGCTTGTAGCTCTTGAAGCCGGGAACGCGTTCCTCGAATTCGGCATAGAGGCTATCGAGCAGCTGACCATAGGCGGGGTCGATGCTGGCCGGGGCGGTGATATTGACCCAGATATTGCCATTGCGGATCACCTCGAGCACTTCGCTGCCCTTGAGGCCCTTGATCTCGCCTTCGCGGCGCTTGGGCGGATTGCCCGGCGTCTTCTGCGAATAATTGACGTGATAGGCTTCGCGCGGCGCCTTGTCGATCAGCGCGGCCAGCGCGTCGTCGCTGAACAGCGGTGAGGCAGCCAGGCTATGCTGGAGCATCAGCGAGTGCTCGCTCCACAGCGACGGGTAATGCGGCTGCCAGTCGGTAATGATCTGGTCCGTCATCATGGTCATGTTCATGGGGGGCGGCCTCCGAATGCGTTGAAAAGGGTTCGATCCTCAACATCTGGCCGAAAACTAACCGACCAGATCAGCTTTGGCGCGGCCAAGCTCTTGCTCTGGTTAAGGCCTCATGAAGTGCGAAACCCTTACAAGATATGAAGATTTTTATCTTTAGATGGGCCTAACCATCGCCGTTTACGGCTCATGCAGATCTTCTGACCGGCCCGCCCACTGGCAATTTCGGGCAGCATCGGCCATATAGGGCCAAGAGCGGATTTTGGGCCGCAAAACCTGAGCGGAACCGGCAAGTGAGCGCTGTCCCCTTTCTCAAGATGAACGGGCTGGGCAACCAGATCATCGTGGTCGACATGCGCGGCCAGGCTGGCCGCGTGACCTCCGCTGCCGCCGTGGCGATCAATGCGACGGAAGGCACGCGCTTCGACCAGATCATGGCTATCCACGATCCCAAGATCGACGGCACGGCCGCCTATATCGAAATCATCAATTCCGACGGCTCGCGCGCCCAAGCCTGCGGCAATGGCATGCGCTGCGTCGTGCAGGCACTGACCGTCGAACAAGGCCGGCAACGCTTCACCTTCGAAACCGTCGCCGGCATCCTGTTTGGCGAAGAGCGCGATGATGGTCTGTTGACCGTCGATATGGGCACGCCCAAATTCGCCTGGTACGACATTCCGCTGGCCGAGGAATTCGCTGACACCCGCAAGATCGAACTGCAGATCGGGCCGATCGACGACCCCGTGCTGCATTCGCCTTCGGCGGCTTCGATGGGCAATCCGCACGCGACCTTCTGGGTCAACCAGGACGTGTGGAGCTATGCGCTCGACCGCTTTGGCCCCATGCTGGAGAACCACCCGATTTTCCCCGAACGCGCCAATATTTCCATTGCCCAGGTCGTGGCGCAGGACAAGATCATCCTGCGCACCTGGGAGCGCGGCGCCGGCCTGACAGAGGCCTGTGGCACGGCTGCCTGCGCGGCGCTGGTCAATGCCGTCCGCACCCGCCGCAGCGCCCGCGCCGCAACGGTCACCGTGCCCGGCGGCGACCTCTTCATCGAATGGCGCGATGATGACCATGTCACCCTGACCGGCGCGGCCGAGCTGGAATGGTCCGGCACGCTCGACCCGGCGACCGGCGCCTGGACCCGCAACGAGGCCGCGGCCTGATGGCTGTCGAAACCCTCACATTCGGCTGCCGGCTCAACGCCTATGAAGCCGCTGTGATGAAGGCCGAAGCCGAAAAGGCCGGGCTCGACAATGCCGTGATCATCAATACTTGCGCCGTGACCGCAGAGGCCGTGCGCCAGGCAAAAAAGGCCGTCCGCAAGGCGCGCAAGGACAACCCGCAAGCCCGCATCATTGTCACCGGCTGCGCCGCCCAGACCGAAGCGCGCAGCTTTGGCGACATGGACGAGGTCGATCTCGTCATTGGCAACAATGACAAGATGAAGGCGGAAAGCTACCAGCCCATGGTGTTCGGCGTGGCCCTGAACGACAAGGTGCAGGTCAACGACATCATGAGCGTGCGGGAAACCGCCGGCCACCTGATCGAAGGCATGGATAGCCATACCCGCGCTTTCGTCCAGGTGCAGAATGGCTGCGATCATCGCTGCACTTTCTGCATCATTCCCTTTGGCCGCGGCCCGTCGCGCTCGGTGCCCATGGGCATGGTGGTCGACCAGGTCAAAAAGCTCGTCGCCAATGGCTATCGCGAAGTGGTGCTGACCGGTGTCGACATCACCTCTTATGGCCCCGACCTGCCAGGCAGCCCGACCCTTGGCAAGCTGACCCAGTCGATCCTGCGCCATGTGCCGGATCTGCCGCGCCTGCGCATTTCATCGATTGATTCGATCGAGGCCGATGAGGCGCTATATGACGTGGTGGCCAGCGAAGCCCGGCTTATGCCGCACCTGCATCTGTCGCTGCAGTCGGGCGACGACATGATCCTGAAGCGCATGAAGCGCCGTCACAGCCGCGACGACGCGCTGGCCATCGTCGACAAGCTGCGCAGCCTGCGGCCGGACATGGTATTTGGCGCCGATATCATCGCCGGCTTCCCGACCGAAACCGACGCGATGTTCCAGAACACCCTGCGCATCATCGCCGAAGCCGGCCTCACCTATCTCCACGTCTTCCCCTATTCGCCACGTGAAGGCACCCCGGCTGCCCGCATGCCCCAGGTCAGCGGCAAGATAGCGCGCCATCGCGCCGCCCTGTTGCGCGCCGAGGGCGAAAGGCAATTCGCCCGGCTCTGCGCCTCGCGGCTGGGCAGGGTGGAACGTGTCCTGACAGAACGCGGCGACATGGCCCGAACGGAACAATTCCTTCCTGTCCACATGCCTGGCACGCAACCGGGCCAATTGCTTTCCGTTCGCATTACCGGGGCCAGCGACGATGGCCTCGTCTGCCAAGCCCTGCGCGAAGCGGCCTAAATCGAAAGACCCTCTATGACCGACAACAAGCCGGGATTTTTCAAGCGCCTGTTTGGTGGTGGCGAGACCCCTGCCCCGCCCGAGACACGGCCGGAAAACCCTGCGCCCGCGCCGCAGCCGGTGGAGCCGACCCCGGCTCCACCGCCCGACGATGTGCCCAGTCCGGAAGACCTGCCCCTGCCCGGCCCGCCGGAAACCACGCCGGACTATGTCGACGACATCGAGGACCAGGCCGCAGATGCCCAGCCCATGGTCGAGATGGTGCCCGTGGCGCTCGATCCGCCCGCCATGGTGGAGGTGGCGGTCGAGACGCCGCGCCAGGGCTGGTTTACCCGCCTGGCCTCCGGCCTCAAGCGCTCGTCCGACCAGCTTACCGGCTCGATCACCTCGGTCTTCACCAAGCGTAAGCTCGACAATGCAACGCTCGACGAGCTGGAGGACGTGCTGATCCAGGCCGATCTCGGCATCGAGACGGCCACAGCCATCACCGAAACCCTGCGCCGCGATCGCTTCGATCGCGATGTGAGCGGCGAGGATGTCCGCGCCGTGCTGGCCGCCGAGGTTGAAAAAGTGCTCGGCCCCGTGGCGCGGCCACTCGAAATCGACACGGCGCAAAAGCCCTTCGTCATCCTGATGATCGGCGTCAATGGCTCAGGCAAGACCACGACCATCGGCAAGCTGGCACAAAAATTTGCCCATGAAGGCCGCTCTGTCATGCTGGCGGCGGGCGACACCTTCCGCGCTGCCGCGATCGAGCAGCTCCAGGTCTGGGGCCAGCGCACCAATGCGCCGGTAATTTCACGCCCGGCTGGCGCGGACGCTTCGGGCCTGGCCTTCGATGCCGTGACCCAGGCCCGGACCGAGGGCCGCGACGTGCTGATCATCGACACGGCCGGGCGCCTGCAGAACCGCGACGAGCTGATGAACGAGCTCGAAAAGGTCATCCGCGTCATCAAGAAGGTCGATCCGACGGCCCCCCATGCCACCATCCTGACGCTTGACGCCACGACCGGCCAGAATGCCCTCAAGCAGGTCGAGATTTTCGGCAAGCGCGCTGGCGTCACCGGCCTGGTCATGACCAAGCTCGACGGCACGGCTCGCGGCGGCATCCTGGTGGCCATCGCCAAAAAATTCGGCCTGCCGGTGCATTTCATCGGCGTCGGCGAGAGTGTCGGCGATCTCGAACCTTTTACCGCTTCCGACTTCGCCAGAGCCATTGCCGGCCGCGACTAGACACAGTCTTACCATGCTTGCGGCCTATGCCGCCTTGCAACACGGGGCGCTTGCCCTCACATTGCGCCCAGCGTTCCAGCCAAGAGTTCGACCACAATGACCGAAAAAGCCGCCGAACCCGAGATCAACTGGGACGAGCTTCGCCCTCAGCTTATCAAGATGTCGCTCGAGCTTGGGCCATTGGTCATCTTCTTCATCGTCAATGCGCGCGCCGAGATCTTCACCGCAACCGCCTGGTTCATGGGCGCCATGGCGGTCTCGCTGGTGCTGACCTGGCTGATCCTCAAGAAGATCGCCATCATGCCGCTGGTGACGGGCGTGGTCGTTCTGGTCATGGGTGGGCTGACGCTCTGGCTGCAGGATGACATGTTCATCAAGATCAAGCCGACCATCACCAATTCGCTGTTTGCCGCGGTGCTGCTGGGCGGCCTGCTGTTCCGGCACTCGCTGCTGAAATATGTCTTTGGCGATGTCTACAAGCTGCGCGAGGAAGGCTGGAGCAAGCTGACACTCAACTGGGGCCTGTTCTTCGTCTTGCTGGCGGTGATCAACGAAGTGGTCTGGCGCGGCGCCAACGCCTATATTCCCGATGATCCCAAGGCCGCCACCGATCTCTGGGTCGCCTTCAAGGTCTGGGGTGTCATGCCTCTGACGGTTGTATTCTCGATGACCCAGATCGGCCTGCTCAACAAATATGCCCCCGAGGCAGAGCCCAAGCATATTCCCCCCATCGTGGTGGAAAGCTGAAGAGCCAGAATGCAAATCCCCGCCTTGGCGGGGATTTTTGTTTGTGACTACAAGCCACCCATCTCGCAGATCAGCTTCCACTCCGCCGGCGCGACTTTCGACACCGACAGGCGCGACAGCTTGACCAGCTCCAGCTCGCTCAACGCCGGGGTGGCCTTAACCGTGGCCAGCGTCACCGGCTTGGGCAACGGCTTGACCGCTTCCATGTCGACGCATTCCCAGACCACTTCGCCCTTGGCATTGAGATCAGCGGTCGAATCGGGATGGGCAAGGCCCACCACCTTCATGATGCCCACGATCTCCTTGCCGATGTTGGAGTGGTAGAAAAAGGCCTCGTCGCCGAGCTCCATGGCCTTCATATTGTTGCGCGCCGCGTAATTGCGCACGCCATGCCACTCTTCCATGACGCCGCGCTTGTTCTTGGCGACAAGGTCGTCAAAGGAAAACACGTCCGGCTCGGACTTCATCAACCAATAGGCCATGGCTCAGGCCTTCGGCGACATGTGGTCATAGGCAAGGCGCCACGGCTTGATCTCGGTGCTGGCGAAAATGCCCTCCTTGACGAAAGGATCGGCATTGAACAGCGCCGTTGCCGCCTCGATTGTTTCGGCCTCGATCACCATCAGCGAACCTTCCGGCTTGCCATCGGCATCGAGCAGGGCGCCCGCGAGGCGCAACTGCTGGCCGAGGCTTTCGAGATGCTCGAGATGAACCGGGCGCACGGCGAGGCGCTGGTCGAGCATGCCCGGCTTGTCCTTGGCGATCATGGCAAACAGCATAGAATTCAATCCTCTCGTTTCAGGGGGCGGGCCATCAGGCCCGCGACAACGGTGGCAATATTCGCCTTGCCGCTCAGCACGGCCTGCATGGCGGCGACCAGCGGCGCATCGACCGCAAGGCTTTTTGCCAGGGCATCGGCAACAGGCGTCGTTGCAACGCCTTCGGCAAGCTTGGCGCCGCTGGCCATGATGGCATCGACGGTTTCGCCACGGCCAAGGGCCATGCCAAACTGGTAATTGCGGGACTGCACCGAAGTGCAGGTGAGCGTAAGATCGCCCAGCCCCGCAAGACCGGTCAGCGTTGAGGCCGAACCGCCCATCGCGGTAACCATGCGGCTCATCTCGGCATAGGCACGGGCGATCAGCGCCGAACGCGCCGATGCGCCCAACTGGGCGCCGTCCACCGCGCCACAGGCCAGGGCATAAACATTCTTGAGAGCCCCGGCGATTTCGACGCCGATCCGGTCATCGGCCGCATAGGGCCGGAAGCTCGGACCCGCCAAAGCGGCTGCCAGCGCCGAAGTCGCTTCGGCGTCATCACCCGCCAGGGTCACCGCTGTCGGACGGCCGGCCGCAACATCGGCGGCAAAGCTCGGGCCGGACAGCACATAGGGAATGGCATGAGGCGCCATGTCGGCAAGGATTTCGCTCTGCCGCTCCAAGGTGCCGGTTTCCAGTCCCTTGGCCGACAGCACGACAGGAATACCAGCCAGCAGAGCCGGATCGAGCGCGGCCAGCGCGGTGCGGCTGGCCTGGGCCGGGACAGCGAGGATGACGATATCGGCTTTTGGCGCGGCAAGGCTGGCTGTCAGCTCCGTCTGCAAGACCTGCGCACCAAGATACCGACTGTTTGTATGTCGAGAATTGACCTCGTCGACCTGTGCCGGATCGCGCGCCACCAGCGTCACTTGGCGCCCCGCCATGGCCGCCGCCTGCGCCAAAGCCGTGCCCCAGGCACCGCCACCGATAACGCTGACACTATCAAGCTGCATCGGGCTTAACCTTCATGTCGTCGAGATCGAGCGGCCAGCGTGGCCGGGCAACAAAGCCCAGACCACTCTCTGCACCCAGCGCAAAGCGCTCGGCGCCTGCCCAGGCAACCATCGCCCCGTTGTCGGTGCAAAGCGCGATTGGCGGTACGATCAGTGTCGCATCGGCCTGCGCACAAACCGTCTCCAGTGCCGCAGAGATGGCCAGATTGGCAGCCACGCCTCCCGCCACGACCAGCCGCATGGCCTGGCCGGGGAAATCGGCGGAGAATTTTTCCAGCGCCTGGCGTGATCGCACGGCGATGATCTCGGCCACCGCAGCCTGAAAGCTTGCGGCAATGTCGGCCACGTCCTGATCACTCAGCGGCGCCAGCGCCTCGGCTTGCAGCCGCACGGCGGTCTTGAGCCCGGAGAATGAAAAATCCAGCCGCTGTTCACGCAGCAGCGGTCGGGGAAACTTGAAGCGTTTCGGATCGCCCAATTTGGCGATCCGCTCGACGGCAGGGCCGCCGGGATGGCCCAGGGTCAGGAACTTGGCCACCTTGTCGAAGGCTTCGCCCAACGCATCGTCAATGGTCGTGCCCCAGCGCTCGTAATCGCCGACACCACGCACCAGCACAAACTGGCTATGGCCGCCCGAGACCAGCAGCATCAGATAGGGAAATTGCACACCATCGGTCAGCCGCGCGGTCAGCGCATGACCTTCCAGATGATTGACCGCGATCAAGGGCTTGTCCAGCGCAGCCGCTATACCCTTGGCCGTGGTCAGTCCCACCAGCACGCCCCCGACTAGGCCTGGCCCGGCCGTTGCTGCGATCGCATCGACCTCATCCAGCGTCACGCCCGCCTCGCGGCAGGCCTGGGCGATGATATGGTCGAGATAGGTCACATGGGCGCGCGCTGCCAACTCGGGCACCACGCCGCCGAATGCCGCATGTTCATCAAGCTGGCTTCGGACCACATTGGAACGGATCGATCCTTTGCCGGATTGATCGCGAACAACAATGGCCGCCGCGGTTTCGTCGCAGCTGGTCTCTATGCCAAGGATCATGGCTGGCGCTTGCCCGGTCACGACGAACTGGTTACTCCCTTGAGGGCGTCTGAATAAGACGTGCCTCTGCCTACTATAGGATATTCCGACTTTGCAATCGCCAGCGCCCTTCGCCCGGATCGGAACACGCGGTAGCCCACTGGCTCTCGCCCAGGCACGCCTGCTGCGCAAGCTGTTGAGCGAAAAGCATGGCGTGAGCGAAGACGAGATCGCCATCGAGGTCATTTCCACGGGCGGTGACCGCTCGCAGGCCAGCAATGCCACCTTAAGTGATATTGGTGGCAAGGGTCTGTTTACCAAGGAAATCGATGAAGCCATGCTGTCGGGCCGCGTCGATATCGGCGTGCATTCCAGCAAGGACGTGGCGACCCGCATGCCCGACGGCTTGCGCCTCGCCGCCTTCTTGGAACGTGAAGACATTCGCGATGCCTTCATGTCGGTGAAAGTGCAAAGCCTCGACCATCTGGCCGAAGGCGCAAAATTCGGCACGTCTTCCATTCGCCGCGCCGCACAGGTTCTGCGCGTCCGCCCCGACCTCGAGATCGTGCCCTTTCGCGGCAATGTCGGCACGCGGCTGCAGAAGCTGCTCGATGGCGTTGCCGACGGCACCATGCTGGCGCTGGCCGGGCTCAATCGCCTCGGCGAAGGCCACCGCGCCACCGCGCCGCTCGACCCCGAAATCTTCATGCCGGCACCGGCCCAGGGCGCTATCGGCCTTGCCGTGCGCGATGGCGACCAGCGTTTCGCCGATATCGTCGAAGCGCTCGACCATCGACCGACCCATACCGCCATCACCGCCGAGCGCGCCATGCTGGCCGTGTTGGACGGTTCCTGCCGCACGCCGGTCGGTGCGTTGACTACAGGCAGCGGCACCAGCCTGACTCTCAAGGGTCAGATCCTTAGCCTCGATGGCAAGACTGCCTTTGAAAGCGCCGCGACCGGCGAGGATCCGATCACGCTTGGCCGTAAGGTCGGCGATGATCTGATCGCCCAGGCCGGCACCGAATGGCTGGCGCAATGGGCAACACAATGATGCGCATGCTGGTGACACGGCCCGAGCCCGATGCCCAGGGCACGCTGGCGCGTCTTGATGCCTTGGGCATCGAAGGCGTTGCCGCGCCGGTGATGATGCGACAGGTGCTCGAGGCCAGCCTGCCCCCGCCCGATGGTTTCCGTGCCATGGTGCTGACCAGTGCCAATGCCGTGCGGACCCTGGTGGAACGGGGTGTCGCAGAACAGTATTTCCACCTGCCTGTCTTTGCCGTGGGCGATCGCACCGCGCGCGACGCGACAGAGGCCGGCTTTCACCGCGTCAGCAGCGCCGCCGGGTCCTTCCAGGATCTGGTCAATGCCATGACCATTGCCCAGCTCAAGGGGCCCCTGTTCTATCCAACCGGCAAGCATCAGAGCGCCGATCTCGCCAAAGCCCTGGCGCCGCTTGGGGTGATGGTGGCGACGGCCAAGATTTATGAAATGGTGCCCGTCGATGCCTTGCCGCCCGCCATCCTGGCTGAATTGGGCAATGGCACTATCGGCGCGGTCCTCGCCTATTCGCGTCGGACGGCAGAGATTTTTGCCCGCCTGACAGGTGAGTTGAGCCCGGCCCAGCGCAGCGCCCTGACCATGCTCTGCCTCAGCGAGGCCGTGGCCGAACCGCTGCTGGAAAACCATTTCAACCGCATCGCGCTGGCCGACCGGCCGGACGAAGATGCGATGATGGCGCTCGCATTGGCTTTTGCCCGCGAGCAAACTGGGCCATGATCGGCTGAAACGAGAGGATACCCTGCGATGGCGGACACGACAGGCAACGATCCCAAACCCACAGCGGCAAAGACCACGGGCAAGCCGGCCGAGACCAAGTCCGGTCCGGTCAAGCCACCCGTGCTGGATCTCAAGCCCAATCCGGCGCCCACAAAACCAGAGCCCAAGCCTGCCGCGGCCGCCAAGCCCGAGGTGAAGGACGCACCCAAGGTTGAACAAAAGCCAGCCGAAAAACCGGCCGAGAAGATTGCCGAAAAGCCTGCACCGTCCTTCACGGCGGCAAAGCCCGCCGAAACCGCGTCCGGCTTCCCGATCGGCGCGACGCTGGCCGGCGGTGTGCTGGGTCTGGTCGCCGCTTATGGCCTGGCTTTTGCCGGGCTCTGGCCGACGCCGCCGGCGCCTGCAGCCACCCCCGATCCACGCGTCGCGACCCTCGCCAGCAGCGTGCCGGAACTGCAGACTGTAACGCAGACGACGCAATCTGAACTGGCAACCCTCAACCAGCGCGTGGCGGACCTGGAAGGCGCTGCGCCCGTACCGAGTGCAGAAGCAGAAGCAGAAGCACCGGTCGATTTCGGGCCCATCGAAAGCGAAGTCGCTTCGCTGTCCGAGCGTCTGGATGCCCTGTCCGCCGCGCCGGCCGATACCGCCGCTCTCGACACGCTGCGCACCGACCTTGCCGCCATTGGCGGCCGGATCGATGAACTGGCGGCCCGTGTCGGCACGGCCGAAGCCGGCTTGCGCACACTCGACACCACCGTCAGCGAGACTTCTGCTGCGCTTTCCAGCCAGCCCAGCGATATCGGCGCGGTGCTGCAACTGCCGTTGATTCTCTCCGGCCTTGAAACTGCCTTTGCCACGGGCCGGCCCTTTGCCAACGAACTGGCCACGCTACGCTCGGCGTCGCCTGAAGCGGACATTCCCGCAGCCATCGCCAACAGCGCCTCCAGCGGATTGCCGCGTCCCGACCAGATCGCCCGCCGATTCGAGGAAGTGCTGCCCGACATGCTGGCCGGCACCCCGTCCAATCCTGATGCGCAATGGCAGGATGGCGCACTCGACTGGTTCCGCTCGGCCATTGCCTTGCGCCCTACCGGCGAACTCGAAGGCGATACACCAGAAGCGGTCATGTCGCGTCTTGAAGGCGCCGTAGCCCGCCGCGACTTTGCCACTGCGGAAACCCTGCTCGGCCAATTGCCGGCGCCAATGATCACGGCTGCCCGCGACGTCCCGGCCCTGATCGCCAATCAGGCCGAGGCCGCCCGTTTCCTCGACGCCCTACGCGCCAGCGCACTTTCCGGCGAGGCCACGCCATGATCCGTCTCGCCTCCTGGATCGTCGGCAGCCTTGTCATCACAGCGCTCGCTGCCTGGATGATCTCGCTGCCCGGCACGTTGACGCTGGAAGTGGTTAACTATCGCATGCAGCCACGGCTTGGTGCCGCGATCTTCATGTTTCTGCTGATCGCCATCGTGGTGATCCTGCTCTGGGCCATCATCCGCCGCATCATCACTGCCCCGCGCAACATGGCCCGCCGCAGCCGCGAACGTCGCAAGGAACAGGGCGTCGAAGCCCTCTCCGACGCTTTCGTCGCACTGCAGGCCGGCGACCCGGCGCGTGCCCGTGCCCTGGCGCGCGACGCTCAGTCGCGCCTACCCAGTAATACCGCCGCCAAACTGCTGGAAGCCCGCGCCGATCTTGCTCTGGGCGACATGCCTGCCGCCCGCGAGCACTACCGCGCACTGATCGCCGACGAAAAGACTGCGCTTGCCGCACTCACCGGCCTTTATGACCAGGCCCGCGCCCAGCATCGCCCCGAGGCCGCACTAACCTTTGCCCGCAAGGCGCTGGCTCTCGCGCCATCCAGTGGCTGGGCCGCCGATGCGGTATTCGACGACCTGACGCGCCGCGGCCAGTGGGCTGAAGCTGTTGCCATGGTCAATGTCGAACAGGCCACCAGTCGCGAAGACCGTGCCCGCAAGCGCCGCCGCCAGGCGGTGATTGAAACGGCGCGCGCCCGCGAAGCCGAGACCAGCAATCCCCTGTCGGCGCTGGACCACGCCCTGACGGCCCTGAAACTCCTGCCAGACTTCGTTCCGGCAGCACTGATTGCCGCGCGCATCCACATCAACCGCGGCGAAAGCCGCAAGGCGATGAGCCTGCTCCGGCGCATCTGGCGAGCCACCGGCCATCCCGATATTGCCGCGCTCTATGCCCACGCCCAGCCCGGCGCCTCGGCGATGGAGCGCCTCAAGCGCCTTGGTGAAATCATCGAAACACCACCGCCCCATCGCATAGCCGGCATGGCGCTGGCCCGTGCCGCCATCGACGCCTATGATTGGCCTCTGGCCCGAAAGGCGCTGGAGCCCTTCATCGAGACCGATCTGACCCAGGGCGTCGCCAGCCTGATGGCCGAGATCGAGGAAGGCCAGAGCGGCGATCAGGGCAAGGCCCGCGAATGGCTGAGCCGCGCCATGCGGGCTCCGCGCGATCCGGCCTGGACCGCTGATGGCATGGTCAGCGACGAATGGGAGCCGGTGTCCCCGGTCACCGGCCGGCTCGATGCCTTCGAGTGGAAAGTGCCGGTCACGCTCAACCAGCGAACAGTAGAAACGCCTGCGTTGCCACAATTGCCGTCCGAGACATCCTTGCCTCTTGCACCGGCTGCAAACCCAACGTAAAAGGCCAGCCGTTGCCGCATTAGCTCAGTTGGTAGAGCACATCATTCGTAATGATGGGGTCAGGTGTTCGAGTCACCTATGCGGCACCACTCCTTCACACCAGTTCTGGCTCGACCTGTCGCAGGCGATGCGCGATCCGCGCTGTCGGCATGATGATCTGGCCAGCCTGCGGCTTGCTGTCAAAGATCGCCGCACGCTCTTCCGGTGTCGAATCGAAGAACGGGAAGCGAGCAATGGTGCGCGGATACATGACCGGAATATAGGAGGCGTAGAGGCAGACCGGAAAGGTCAACTCGCCCCAATAGCCCTCGCCCGCCAGCTGTTCCGACCCGAAAATGCGGCGATAGAAGGCAGCATGCTCCGGCCGTACCGACGAGATCGTATAGGTCACCTTGAAATGCTCGGATGCCATGACGGCAAGCCGGAGCGTCAGGTAGGGCAAGGCCGGGAAGGCCAGCGACGCATCATGGTCGGCCGTGAAGCGGCTCGGATCGACATAGGAGCCGCCCTTGTCGACGATACCACCCAATACCTCCGGCCAGATGCCCAGACTCGGTGAGGTTCGGTTGGCCTGTGACGCAATATGCAGTCGGATCGAGCTGACCAGCTGGTCGTCGATATAGACGCCATAGGCATAGCAATTACCTGCCGCGTCATAGTCGTCCCGGGTGATTTCGCCCGAATTGACCGGAATGAACTCTTCCCGGCGATAGGCTTCGTAGCGCAGGCGATAGATCGGATCGAGCTGATCGTCGACCGTCACCCGCCGATAGTGAACCCGGTCCAGAATGTCGATCAAACTCAGCGCAAACCTGGAGGTCGCGCCATTCGCCTGGGTTGCCGCACTCATCACAATTGTTCCCCTGATGCGGGGAATACTTTAACGATCTATTAGCCATAAACGCACTTGAAAAAGCAACGTTCCACGGCAGAACTAATTGAGCTGATTGAGGATTTTACGCGGCCGACAGAGAGTTAACAGCTCTTAACCATGCCTGCGTTTAGCTGCAGCCGCATCGTCGATCCCGTTGAGCCGCGCGATCAGGGCACCGATCTCGCGCTCCGGAACCGGCTTGCTGAAGTGATAGCCCTGCACCTGCTGGATTTCCGTATGGGCCAGCATGATATCAAGCTGCGCCGCCGTTTCCACGCCCTCTGCCACGACGGTCAGGTCGAGGTCACGGCCCAGACGCGCCACGTTCGTCAGCAGGCGCAATGACCGCTCGTTGTGCTCGATGTCGGCCACGAAGGCGCGGTCGATCTTGAGCTTGGTCAGCGGCAGGGCGTTGAGATAGCTCAGCGACGAATAGCCCGTGCCGAAATCATCGAGCGCAATCGCTATGCCCTTCTTGGCAAAACTGGTCAGCACGCGCTGGGCTGTTTCATGTTCCTCGATCACCGCAGTCTCGGTGACTTCAATTTCGAGGCGTCCTGGTGCCAGGCGCGAAATCCGCAGCGCGCCATCAACCACGGCTTCCAGATCACTGGTCCGGAAGTCCCGCGCCGATATGTTGACCGCAACGCCGACTGCATCCGGCCATCGACTGCATTGCTGGGTCGCCCGCTGCACCACCCAGGCGGTAATGTCTGAAATGAGCCCCATTTCCTCGGCCAGGGGAATAAAGGTCGACGGCGGAATCGCGCCCAGTTCCGGATGGGTCCAGCGCGCCAGAGCCTCGCAGGTCACCACCTTGCGGCTCTTGATGTCGAGCAGGGGCTGGAAAGCGAGCTCCAATACACCGGCATTGACCGCCTCGCGCAGGTCGTTCTTGAGCCGCTGGCGATAATGGTAGTCGATATCCATCTGGTTGTGGAACAGACGGCTGCGCGACTTGCCATCGCCCTTGGCCGAATAGAGTGCCAGATCGGCCTTGGTCATCAGGTCATCCAGGGCATCGCGCGGATCACTGCTGGTCGCGATCCCCAAGCTTACAGTGGCCGAGAGGGTCAGCCCATCAAGGATAAAGGGATAGGCAAAGGCCAGCAGAATGGCCTTGGCATCGTCTTCCACCGCCTCCTCATCGACCACGGGCCGGTAGATAACGAATTCATCGCCCGCCAACCGCGCCAGAACCGCCGCCGAGGGCAGTGCATCGCGCAAGCGTTCGGCCACCTGGACCAGAAGTTCATCGCCGGCCATATGCCCGAATGTGTCGTTGACATGCTTGAAGTCGTCGATGTCGATCAGCGTCAGCGCCACCTGGCGCGACGGCGCGTCGGCTTGAAGTCGCGCACTCATGTCTTCGCTGGCCAGGTCGCCGAAATAGGTACGGTTGGGCAATTGCGTCAACGTATCGTGGCGCGCCATGAAATTGATGCGCTCTTCTGCCGCCACACGTTCGGAAATATCCTCGAACAGCAGCACGCAGCGTTCACGGCGAACGCTGATCGTCACCTCGAAATAGCGGCTCTCAGGAAGGCAGAGTAATACCTTGCCGCCACTGCGCGAACCGATGAGATCGGCAAGCCGGTCGAGCGCGGTGCGCGGCAAGGTCCTGCTGTCGGAAAGATCCGCCAGCACCGCACTGAAGGCGCGTCCCACCAGATCCGGCTGGCCGAGGCCTGAGAACAGCCGGACGGCACGCTCATTGGCCACCGAAATGATCCCACGCTCGTCGAGCATGCAGAGCCCATGCTCCAGAGTTATCATGGCCATGTCGAGTTCGGCCGCGAGCCGCGATGCCTCGACGCGTCCGTGGACGGCCGCCAGCAGGATGGCGCGGATATCGCCGGCCAGCTTGCGGAAACTGGTCAGCATGATGCCCAGGAGCGCTGCCAGCACGAAGTGATAGACATCGCCATGCATGGCATAGCCCACCGACAGCGGCGCGATCACGCAGATCATCTGAATGGTGACGAGCCGGTCGAGGCCGAAATTGCGACCGCAGATGCCCACCATGACGGCAATGGAGATCGACGCGCTCGATAGGGAGGCAAACGGATCCCTGACCACCACCATGGCCACGAGGCACCAGAAGCCATAGACCAGGGACAGGGCGCTGCCGAAGATGACGGCGCGGTTTTCCCAATACTCGGCTGCGATCGCATCCTCGTTGCCGATGTCGGCCAACTGGAAGGCGCGCATGTCGAAATAGCGGATTGCGCCGATCAGCAGGAAGGCAGCGGCAACAGCATAAAGCGCGAGGGAATCGGTTTTATAGGCAGCCATGCCCGCCATGACGGTGCTTGCAAAGGCGCCGGCCAGCATGGCTTTGCGGTCGCCATAGACCGACCGGATGATCGACACATAGTCGAGCGCCGGCATAGTATTTCGGGCCGAGATTAGCACCCAATTCCCCTGTTCAAGCGGCCATTGA
The DNA here is from genome assembly GCF_963517015.1 of uncultured Devosia sp. Classification (NCBI taxonomy): domain Bacteria; kingdom Pseudomonadati; phylum Pseudomonadota; class Alphaproteobacteria; order Hyphomicrobiales; family Devosiaceae; genus Devosia; species uncultured Devosia sp. Next base: position 387,371 of record NZ_CAUQDV010000001.1, on the reverse strand, counting down.
AGCTTTCCAGGATTAAGAACGCATTGCCAAAGCGCAATCGCCAGGCTGGATAAGGACTTTTCCGGAGCGGAAAGTGAACGAGGTGTTAACGGCGCCTGCGGGACCGTACGACCCTTTCGCCGTTTCTGCCAACTGCGACCAAACCGGCCACGGCCGCGTTGAACTGAACTGTCAGAACACGATGTGAGGATTGGAAATGGTCGAAAAGCTCAGCCAGCAGCAGCGCGACACTGGCCTCAAATCCCTTTCGGATTGGACCTATGACGATGGTGCCAGCGCCATCACTCGCGATTTCAAGTTCAAGGACTTTTCTGAAGCCTTCGGCTTCATGGCCCGCGTCGCCCTTGCCGCTCAGCAGGCCGATCACCACCCCGACTGGTCCAATGGCTACAACAAGGTGTCCATTACTCTTTCGACCCATGATGCGGGTGGGTTGAGCCAGAAGGATATCGACCTGGCCGAGGCCATCGACAAACTGCTGGCCTAGTGAAAATTGCGCCCGCCGGGCAGCGCGGCATAGGCCGTGCGGCGGGCCTTTTCGATTTCCAGCATCGCGTTGCGGTCCCGGCTGGGATAGGGCCCTGACTTGCCTTCGTCGCCACGCGCCAAAATGCGGTCGCCGATATCCAAGCCATGCGCAAGGTCGAGCAGATGGCTGGTCATGTCAGTCAATTGCTCGGCGATGATATGGATCACCAGGCCTTCCCGCTGCAGTTTTCCACGCACAGCCAGCATGCGGCTACCCAGGACGATCTTGCGGTTCTTCTCGAATACCGGCGGCCAGATCACGATATTGGCGACCCCGGCCTCATCCTCCAGCGTGGCAAAGATGATCCCCTTGGCTGTTCCAGGGCGCTGCCGCACCAGGACGAGCCCCGCTACTTCCACCCTGCTTCCGGGCCTGACCTCGCTCAACTGATCCGACCGCATGATACGCTTGGCTTCCAGCACGGGCCGGATGAACTGTAGCGGGTGGCCCTTGAGCGAAAATGACAGGGTGGAATAGTCGTGGATCACCTCTTCGCCCATCAGCATCCTGGGCAGATCGGCTTCGATATCCGCCTCGGTCTCGACATCCCCCGCAGACTTGAACAATGGCAAGGTATCGGCGCCATGCGTCCCGATCAGCCCCTTGACCACCCAGAGTGCCTCGCGGCGATTGAGGCCCAGATCGGCAAAGGCATCGGCATGAGCCAGCTTTTCCAGCGAGGCTATCGGCAATTGCGTACGCAACCACAGGTCCCGGACTGAGTCATAGCCATCCCCGCGCTGCTCCACGATCTGCTGCTGGGCATGCTTGCTCAAGCCGATCACCGCGCTGAAACCCAAGAGAATTGACCTGCTGCTCCAGATATCATCGCGCATATCCTCATGTTGCGACCAGACATGGTCCCCGGCCGCCCGTTCGACCTCGGGTTCGATCAGGACATGCTCGATCTGCGAGCTGTTGATCCGCACAGCCTGCACATCGACGCCATGCTCGATGGCATCGCGGATGATCTGGCTGGGCGCATAAAAGCCCATCGGCTGCGAGTTGAGCAGCGCGCAGGCAAACACATCGGGGTAATGGCACTTGAGCCAGCAGGAGGCATAGACCAGCAGCGCAAAGCTCGCCGCATGGCTTTCCGGAAAACCATATTCGGCAAAGCCCTGGATCTGGGCGAAGCAGTTCTTGGCAAATTCGAGCGGATAACCATTCGCTGCCATGCCGGCCAGGAATTCATCACCAAACTGGGCAATCCTTCCTGTCCGCCGCCAGGCCGCCATGGCCCTGCGCAGGCTATCCGCTTTGCCGGGTGAAAAGCCGGCCCCCTCGATGGCGATCTGCATCGCCTGTTCCTGGAACAAGGGCACGCCGAGGGTACGCTCCAGCACCTTTTCGAGTTTTTCGTTGTAATAGACCGGCTGTTCAAGGCCCTGCCGCCGCCGCAGATAGGGGTGCACCATATTGCCCTGGATCGGGCCGGGCCGCACGATGGCCACCTCGATGATCAGGTCATAGAATTTTTCAGGCTTCAGGCGCGGCAGCATCGACATCTGCGCCCGCGACTCGATCTGGAACACGCCCAGCGTATCGGCACGCTGGATCATGGCGTAGACGCGGGCCTTCTTGCCCTGATCGTGATCGGCCTCCTCGCTCAACAGGTCGACCAGCTTGACCTGCCGATCATAATGCTCGTCCATCAGTTCGAACGCCCGCCGCAGGCAGCTCAGCATGCCCAGCGCCAGCACATCGACCTTGAGGATCGCCAGGGCATCGATGTCGTCCTTGTTCCACTCGATGATCTGCCGGCTTTCCATGGCCGTCTTGCCGATCGGCACCAGGCTCTCGAGCGAGTCTCGCGTGATAACAAAGCCACCGACATGCTGGCCGAGGTGCCGCGGAAAGCCGCGCAGGACCTTCACCACTTCGAACATCTGCGCCAGCACCGGATCGTCCGGATTGAGCCCGATTGTCGAGAGGTCACCCAGGTCGAGCTTCTGCCCCCAGCCCCAGTGCATCTGGTTGAGCGCGGCAACCGTATCCTCGGAAACGCCGAACACTTTGGCCGCCTCGCGGATGGCGCTTTTGGAGCGATAGGAAATGACATTGGCGGTCAGCCCGGTGCGCTTGCCGCCATACTTCTTGTAGACATATTGCATCACCTCCTCGCGCCGCTCGTGCTCGAAATCGACGTCGATATCGGGCGGCTCGTCGCGCTCGGTGGAGATGAAGCGCCCAAACACCAGCGTGCTGGTTTCCGGGTTCACCTCGGTGATTTCGAGACAGAAGCAGACCGTCGAATTGGCCGCCGACCCGCGCCCTTGGCAAAGGATACCGAGCGTATGTCGTGCATGCTGGACAATGTCATGCACGGTCAGGAAATAGGCGGCATAGCCCTTGAACCCGATCAGGCAAAGCTCGGTCCAGATCGTCTTCTTGATGCTGTCTGGAACCCCGTTCGGAAAGCGCATTGCAGCACCCGCCCAGCTCAACCGCTCCAGCGTCTGCTGCGCCGTCTCGCCATTGCCCACGGTTTCCTCGGGATAATTATACTTGAGCTGGTCAAGCGAGAAGTCGATCCGGGAGATGAAGCGCTGCGTTTCGCTGATGGCCTGAGGATGCTCGCGGAACAGCCGCGCCATTTCGTAAGCAGGCTTGAGGTGCCGCTCGGCATTGGCAGCCAGGCGGAAACCTGCACTTTCCAGCGTCAGGTGCTCGCGGATGCAAGTGACCACATCCTGCACCATGCGCCGATCAGGCTCGTGATAGAGCACATCATTGCTGGCGATCATCCTGGCCTGATGTCGCCTGGCCATTTCCTCGATCCGGTTGAGCCGCGCCCGATCCTGCCCGTCAAAGCGCAGCGCACCAGCAACCCAGACCCGGCCCGGCGCCTTGCCGGCCAGAACATCCAATGTCCTTTCGGTCAGCCCCCAGTCAGCCTCGTCGGGAATGAGGATGAAAAGCTGGCCCTGGGCGTAATTTTCCGGCGGCCCCTGCTCATGCGATCCCGGCTCTCCCGATCCGAACAGGTCGGAAAAATACAGCAGTGGCTTGCCCTTTTCGCCGCGCTGATTGCCGACGGTGAGCAGCTTGCACAACCGTCCATAGGCTTTGCGATCTGTGGGATAGGCGACGATGTCGGGCGTACCATCGGCAAAACAGAGCCGCACACCGACCAGATAGCGAAAATCGGGAAACCGTTTCTGGTCCCTGTCGCGCGCAATGACATAGCCGCGCACCACGCCGGCAAAGCTGTTGCGATCCGTCACACCGAAGGCCTGGAGTCCCAGATGCATGGCGGCCAACACCATTTCCTCGGGCGAGGAACCGCTATGGAGAAACGAAAAATTGGTGGTCGACACCAATTCGGCAAAATCAGGAGCCGGCGGACGCTGAAACACCCGTTCTTGCGGGGGCAGCTGGACAATCGCGCTCATGCAAAAAATCCGTGCAGGTACCAGTGGTTCTCGCCATAAAGGCCCTGCCGGTAGATCCAGAAGCGGCGACCCTCGGCGTCCTCGGCCATGTAATAATCCCGCGTTCCCGCATCGGCATCGAACTTGACCAGCTGGGGGATATAGGGCGGCTTTTCAGGTTTCTCGCCCGGTTCGGGCTTTTTGGGCACATGGGGCGGCACCAGTTGCAGGCGTTGCCCGCTGCGCCACCACTCCGCGCCCAGCCGCTCCGGCCCTGCCGCCTTGATCAGCCGATAGCCGACCCGCCGCCAGATCATCGACGCCGGCAGGCCATCGGGCACTTCGGCATTGATCGCCACCAGTTCCGGCACCGGCAGGAGGCGAAGGGGTCGCACCAACTCGGCGGGGTTTTGTGCTTTGGCATCCGGCTCAGCAACGATGGCAGGCACGAGACGCGCGGCCTGCTCGGGGATGTGACTGGCCACCAATTGGGTACGCAGCACCGCCAGGGGCCCCAGCCGGCTGGTCATCCGGTCATGCAGCTGGGCCAGATCTTCGGCCCCGTCCTGGGTGGCAAAGGCCCCCGTTTGCACTGCATCGAGCGCGCCCACCGAACTCACGGCCAGCCGGATCATGTCGATGCCGAAGCCGGCATCATATTCGCCCTCAAGCCGCTCCGACCGATTGGCGAAAAGCTTGCTGATATGCTCGGGGCCCCGCGTCAACCGGGCCGAATTGACCGAAAGCGCCATGACCTTGTGATCGACGCGGTAGAGGAACAGATGAAAGGCCTGCCCGCCCAGGCCTTCCGTTTCCAGCCGAAGGGCAAGCTGGATCGCCAGGTCATGCGCAGTCAGCAGCACGTCGTCCATCAGCCCGATGGGATCGACGAACCGCCGTTCGGCATAGCGCTCGGCCACGGGAATACGCGGCACCATGCGCTCTTCCAGAAGACCATAGGCCTGATCCAGCCGTTCCAGCAGGGAAATTCCGAACCGCGCCTGCAGCGGCTTGCGGTCACGCGGGCGTAATTGACCGATGTTCTTGAGGCCCATCTGTGTCAGCCCGGCGATCTGCGCCGTACTCAAGCGCAGGGCCTGGACTGGCAGGGCATCCAGTATGGTATCGAGATCGCCGGTTTCCACCACCTGGTTGCGGGCAAAATGGCTGACCGCCCAAGCGGCACCAATCGTGGGCGCAATGACCCCGGATACCGTATAGCCCAGCGTGCGCAGCCGGTTGAGCAGTAGGCGCAGCATGGGTCCCTCACCGCCAAACAGATGCGCCACCCCTGTAACATCCAGCACCAGATCGCCGAACTGGGTGATATCGCGCATCACCGCGACCAGGGGGCTGGCATTGGAATGCCAGTCGGCAAAATCGGCAAATGCAGCTTCCAGCATTGGCCGGTTGATTTCCTGGACGCTCAGCTCCGGCACCATGGCGCGCGCATCGGCCAGATTTTGCCCGACCCGAAGCCCTGCGCTTCCCGCTTCCGCATCCAGCGCCGCCAGCCGCAACCCGCCCTTGATCCGTTCATAAAGCGCCAACGGCGCTTTCAGCCCTGGCTCACGCCGTTTGAGGAAATCGGTCGGCCAGGTGGGCAGGTACAGCACCAGAAAACGGCGGCTCGGCAGCAATCCTGGTTGCAGGGCGCCTTGCGCCATCGCGTGTTGTAAATCCATCTTGCGTCCAGCCCAGGAGCCATTCTGTTTGTTGTTTGAGAAGAACCCCTTTTTCCAACTGCGCCCGCCAATAGGGCGCGCCGGGCGCAAAAGGATCGAAACGCTTGCGGGCGCTCAGGGTCGGCGTCAGCCGCCAGCGCAGATGCGCCGCGCTGGCTTCCCGGCCGGTGCCATAGCGCAGGAGGAAGATCGAACTGCCCGCACTGGCGGCCCGCAGGCTGAGCCTGCGACTGGCGGTAAAATCGAGAATCTTCTGGTGCCCGGCGATATCGGCAACCACGGCAGCCACCGCCTTGCAGGCCAGCGCCTCTTCGGCCGCCCAGAGTAGCTCGACCATATTGGCGGCCCGCACCAGCACCAGCGCATTCGGATCAAAGCCGAAGCTGAGCATGCCGGGGCCGTAGGGCAAGCCCATTTCCTGGCTGTCCTTGACCAGCTGCAGATAGATGACGGCAGGCCGCTGAGGGCTCAACAGACTGCGAGCCTGCGCCAGGGTAAAACCCAGCACTGCGCCGGCATGGCGGCGTTCGTCGGTAAAGACTTCCTGCAGCAGTCCACCGGCCGGCAAGGGAAAGCCTGCATCCAGATCGCGCACCATCACCCGCGCCTCGGCCAGGGCCGGCTTGCGCTCGATATCGGCAATGGTATCCCGCAGCGCGGCAAGGCGCTGTTGGCGATCGGGCGAGCTCATCGCGCCATCCTCATGAACAAAACAGGAACATTTAGACTCCGATTCCAGCAGGAGTCGAGTCCCTTTTCGTGCGCTCCCAATCACATCGACTGTGGCGCTTCTGCATCAAGCGTCAGCAAGGCAACTCACGGACCTGTCAGGCCATTGAGGAAATCTCCATTGCTGCTAACTCTTTGCTCGCCCTCCCGGGGCGCAAACAACATCCTTGCTCCCGAAGGAGGCTCCGCCGTGTTCGAGGCCATCACCAAGCTGTTCAATCGGCCCGAAGCCGACCTGGACAATAATGATCCCAAGCTGTCCGTTGCCGCATTGCTGGTTCATCTCGCCGCTGTCGATGGCCAGATGAAGGACACCGAGCGGAACGCCATCAAGGGCGCCCTGCAGGACCATTATGACCTCGACGAACAGGCCGTGGACAGACTGGTCAAGGAAGCAGCGCTCCGCGATGCCGAAGCCGTGGATTTCTACCGCTTCACCGCTGCCCTCACTCGCCTCGACATGGAAGACCGCATCGAGATCGTCCGCATGATGTGGACCGTGGTCTTTGCCGACAAGAAGAACCATGAGCTGGAAGACAACATGGTCTGGCGCATTGCCGAACTGATCGGCGTCTCCAGCCGCAACCGCACCGTGCTGCGTAACCAGATCTCGAAGGCCCAGCCGGCAGAATAACTACCAGGCAGTGAATTTGCCGATGGTCTCGACCTCGTCGGTACCACAGTCAAAATCGCCCGATTGGTCCGCTGCCGCGCGGGCCAGTTCATTGGCATCCGTGTTGGCCAGCGCATCCACATAGGCGATGTGGCAGGTATTGCCCTCCACCAGCTGCGTCACGACCAGGACCTGTCCCTTGTCTTCGCCGGTTTCCGGGTCGGCCGTGTGATAGCGCACGATGGTCGCGATCGGCATCCAGCGGCCAAGGTCATTGCTGAGCCGCCATTCCATCTTCGGCCCGAGATAGTTGAACGGCGACAGCGTCTGCCCGCCTGTTTCATTGGCATCGGGATTGAAACCATATTCGAGGGAAAAGCGCAGGTCGCTTTCACTGACCTTGAGCGGATAGCCCTTGTAGCCCGGACAGGCCCAGGTCGCGCCGAAATCATCGGCATCGAGCACCAGGCACTGGTCGAGATCGAGGTCGCTATAGGAACTGTTGAAGGCCGCCTGCGCCGGACCGGCTGCCAGCAAACAGAGGGCAGTCGCGCCGGCCCAAGCCGACTTTGCAAAACCATGATTCATGTCAAACCGCCCCTCGATTGCGCCCCATACTATCGGCGCGAAAGGGGAGAAATCATGTTCAAATCCATTCTGGTTGCCACCGACGGTTCGGCAACAGCCGAGAAGGCGCTCGACATCGGGCTCAAGCTTGCCAGGGAGCAGGACGCTGCCTTGCTGGTCCTGACCTCCACCACCCCGGTCGACAATATCTACGGCGGCGGCTTTGGCCCGATCGATTCCGCCTCGATAACCGCGCGGGTCGAGGAGGCCTATGCCGAGCAGGCCGGGAGCATTCTTGCTGCAGCAGCCAGCAAGGCCGACGCAAAGGGTATCGACGCAGAACTTCTCCATCTCCCCAATCGCCATCCTGCCCAGGCGATCATCGAAACAGCCGAGGCGCGCAAGGTCGATCTTATCGTCATGGGATCCCATGGCCGTCGCGGGCTGGAACGGCTTCTGCTGGGTAGCCAGGCCAGCGAAGTGCTGACGCAGGCGAGGGTGCCGGTGCTCATCGCCAAATAGGCGGGGCTTGCCTTTCCCTGCCGTTCTGGGCGAGAACCACGCGACTTTATCGCCTCCCCGATGAACGAGACCTGAGCCAAATGAATATCGACGCCATCCCGACCGGCAAGAATCCGCCCGACGACCTCAATGTCATCATCGAAGTGCCGCTGGGCGGCGAGCCGATCAAATACGAGATCGACAAGGATTCCGGCGCCCTTTTCGTCGACCGCTTCCTCTACACGCCCATGCGCTATCCGGGCAATTACGGCTTCGTGCCCCATACGCTCTGCGGCGACGGCGACCCGCTCGACGTCATCGTGATGAATTCGCGTCCCCTCGTCCCCGGCGCTGTCGTGCGCTCGCGCCCCATCGGCGTGCTCTACATGGAAGACGACGGCGGCCAGGACGAAAAGATCATCGCCCTGCCGGTCTCCAAGCTGACGCGCATGTATGACAATATCCTGGATATCGAGGACTTCCCCGAAATCCAGCTCGAGCGCGTCAAGCACTTCTTCACCCACTACAAGGATCTCGAGCCCGGCAAGTGGGCCAAGATCGACCGCATCGGCAACCTCGCCGACGCCAAGCAGGTGATCCTCGACTCGATCGAGAAGTTCAACGCCGCCAAATAAGGCACCGCACTGCCCCATGGGCGGAGCATGACACCTGTCCTGCACCGCCCATGGAGGCTTTGATATGCATCGCCTGAAACGCTAGCTGGCCTTTGACAGCGGCACCTCGACCTCATTGGCCCGGCGGACCACTTCGAGCCGGTCGGGCCTGCCCAGCAGATAGCCCTGGAACTGGTCACATCCTTCGGCGGCGAGAACCTTCATCTGGCTTTCCGTTTCCACCCCTTCTGCCAGGACCGGAACGTTCAGGCTCTTGCCCAGCGCCAGCATGGCGCGAACAAAGGCCCGGGCCTGATGGTCCGTATCGAGGTCGATCACGAAACTGCGGTCGAGCTTGATCTTGTCAAAGGGGAAGGAACGCAGCGTTTCGAGCGACGAATAGCCCGTGCCGAAATCATCGATGGCGATGGTGACGCCCATGGCCTTGATCTGGCGCAAGACATGAAGCGCTCTTTGCTTGTCGGCGATGATGGCGGTTTCGGTGACCTCCAGCTCCAGTCGATCTGGCGATAGACCCGTCTTGACGAGAATCTCACGGACCTTCTCGGGCAAACATGCATTGCCGAGTTGGACGGGCGACAGGTTGACCGCAATCCGACCATTCAGCCGCGCAGCGGCTTCCGAACAGGCGCGCTGCAACACCCATTCACCAATGCCATTGATCGCACCGCATTCCTCGGCGATGGGAATGAATACAGCTGGCGAAATGAGACCCTGGACGGGGTGTTGCCAGCGCAACAATACCTCATATCCCGTGACGTCGAGAGTATGCGCCTGGCGCTGCACCTGGTAGTGCAGGAAGAACTGCTCCTCCTTGAGCGCAGTCCATAGGTCTCGCGCCAGATCGCGTCTTGCGCGCATCGCTTCATCCATCGACGGCTCATAAAAGCAGATCGTTTCCTGCGGATCGGCCTTGGCGCGATACATGGCCATATCGGCATTGCCCATGAGCTTGGTCCGGTCATCGGCATCGCCCGGATAGATCGACACACCAAGGCTGGCACCTGGCTCCACCTCCGTGGCACCAAACAGCATGCGAGCAGACAGGGCCGTAGCCATTGCGCGCAGGAAGTCGTCGAGTTCTTCGCCCTTGCGATAAAGCTTCATCGCCACGAACTCATCACCACCGAACCGGCTGACGACTTCACCTCGTGTGGCAAGGGCCTTGAATCGATTGGCGAGCTTGCTCAACACCTTGTCGCCAATCGCGTGGCCAAAGGTGTCGTTGATTTCCTTGAAGCAGTCGAGATCGATATTGATCACCGCCACATTGGCTCCCAGCACATCGGCTTCGGCAATCGCCGCATCCAGGGCATCGGTAAATTCAGGGCGATTCGGCAGGCCGGTAAGCGGATCATGGCGCGCCATGTGGGCGATCCGCTCAGCCTGACGGGTCTGGTCGGTCACGTCTTCGAGCGTAATGACCCAGGCACCGGTATCAGTCGGCGTGCTGACATAGCGAAGCACCTTGCCATCAGGCATCTCTGAAACGCGTTCGCCACCGCCAGCAGAAATCAGCCGCATATGTTCCCGGACGTGCTCCTCGAAAGACTCCGAGTTGAGTTGCCGGATATCAGCCAGCCTTTTTCCCTTGAGCGACATGTCGCCCAGGCCGAGAATTGCGCAAAAGCGTTCGTTGTGCAGGGAAACCCGGCTCTCGCCGTCGAGCAGGCAGATGCCATTGGCCATGTGGTCGAGCGTGACCTGGAGATTTTCAGCAGTCCGCCGGTGTTCCTGATCGGCCAGCATCTTGTCGGTATGATCGCGCGTGATCTTGGCGAAGCCGATCAGTTCGCCCTTCGGATCATGCAGGGACTCGATGATGACCTGCGCCCACAGACGGGACCCGTCCTTGCGCAGACGCCACCCTTCATCCTCGAATGTGCCGGTTCTGGCGGCCGTCACCAGATTGCGGAGCGGCACACCCGCTGCGCGGTCCGCCTCGGCGTAGAAACAGGAGAAGTGCTGACCGACGATTTCTGTCTCGGTATAGAGTTTGAGCCGCTCCGCGCCTGGGTTCCAGTTGCTGACCATGCCATCCACATCAAGCATGTAGATGGCGGTATCACTGACGCCATGGACCAGCAGGCTGAACTTTTCTTCACGCTTGGCGACGGCAATCCGACGACTGCGTCTGTCGTGCAGCGCCTTTGACAACCGAAGACCCGCATAGGTCAGGACTGAACCAAAAGCGACTGCAGAAGCTATGAGTGCGCCATCATGGCTAATATGGCTGGCAAGCGACAAGTCCAACATCATTTCCCCAAAGAACATTCTGTCCCGGATGGCCGCATAAAGGTCCGGGGGTATTAAAAATTCTCTATTGGTGACAATGGCTTGGATCGGAACTTATTCGCTGGTTAATGTCCTGCTGATTACTTCCCGACGCGAACAGCCTTACTGGACAGGCGGGAATTGGAGGTCTACGGCAAAATGATCGCCGCCCGACGGTGACTGCAACCAAAAAGGCTTGTGCCGATGACCGGCCGTATCGTCGTCCTCAATGGCGTCCCCCGCTCCGGCAAATCCTCCATCGCCAAGGCCATGCAGAATGACCTGCCCGGCAGTTGGATCAATCTGGGCGTCGATGCCCAGAACGCCATTCTGCCACAACATTTGCTACCGGGGATCGGATTGCGTCCGGGTGGCGAAAAGCCCGAGCTGGAGCCCGATGTCGTCCGACTCTATCTGGCGCTTTATCGCTCGATCGCCGCCCATGCGCAGGAGGGTTTCAATGTCGTTGCCGATGTCGGTCACCATGACGTCTATTCCCGGCCGCTCGACATCCTGCCGCAATGTGCTCGGCTGCTGGACGGGCTCGATGTGCTGTTCGTCGGCGTCCGCTGCCCGCTGGATGTGATCATGACGCGGCGCAATGCCGATACCAGGGGCGGCATGTACGAGGCTGGCGACACCGTTCCCCCGCCCGTGCAGCGCTGGCAGGACGCGGTGCATGTACCGGGCATCTATGACCTGACCGTCGACACCGGCACGATGCGCCCCCAGGATTGCGTCGCGTCCATTGCTGTGGCCCTTGCCGCGCCCAAGACGGCTTTCGCGCAATTGGCCGGCCTCTAGCGGCCCAGCCCCATGCGGGCCAGCAGGTGGTCGCGCCGGATGAACTGATGCCAGAGTGCAGCGCCGACATGGCCGATGGCCAAGGCGATCAGCACGCGAGCCAGGATCCCATGCACGGTCATGGGCGGCGCCAGGGTGAAATCCGGAAATGGCAGCGGCGCCGAGCCAAAGAGCTGCAGGTTTGCGCCGGTCAGAACCATGGTGCCAATGCCGCTGGCGACCATGACGAGGATGACCAGATAAAGCCCGTAATGGACCGCATGCGACGCACCCTTCTGCAGGCGCGACAGGCCCGGCGCATCGCCCGGACGCTTGTCGAAGGCCAGCCACCAGAGCACGCGGAACAGCGTTAGCACGCCGACAAGACTGCCCATGATGGCGTGCCCGCGCAGCAGGGGGAGCTTTGCGGCATCATCGGCAATGTTGGACGCGACAAGCCCGCTGACCAGCATGCCAAGAATGGCGAGAGCGGTCAGCCAGTGGATGGTGATGGCAACGGCGCCATAGCGATTGTTCGAACTGCGCATCGACATGCGGGAACTCCCTTGCGGATATGACCTCAACTCATATACTTAGCACACTATATAATTACTGAGCATGCTATGTAAATGGCCTTGAACCGACAAACTTCCATCGGCTACCTGACCAACTGGGCCGCGCGGCTCCTCGTGCGCGAGCTCGACCGGCAATTGTCCCCGCTGGGTCTCAGCCCTGCCCATATGCCTGTGCTGATGGCGCTCGAAGCCGGCGACATGACGCAAAAGGCCATTGCCGAACAGGCATCGGTCGAACAAGCCACCATGACGGCAACGCTCAATCGCATGGAACGCGATGGCCTCGTGACCCGCCGCCCGAACCCGCAAGATGGCCGCTCCATGCTAGTCGCGCTGACCCCCCTGGCCCGCGCCAAACTGCCGGAGGTTGCCCAGGCCGTGAACACCATCAATGCCCATGCCACAGAGGGTCTGACACAGGGCGAGCAGGACCAGTATCGGTCTCTTCTCGGCAAGATCATCCTTTCGCTCGAGGCAAGGGATCTGGACATCACGAACTGACGGGGCAATGAGGTTTCGCACGACAGACCTCTACCGATCTGACCACGTGCTGAATTCGCACAGAAAGAAAGGCCCGGAGCATCCCCCGGGCCTCCTTCAATTCCGGTCGAGGCGGATGCCGCGTCAGCCCAGATGCGCCAGCACCGCGAGCAACAGCAGCGCCACGATATTGGTGATCTTGATCATCGGATTGACGGCCGGACCGGCCGTGTCCTTGTAGGGGTCGCCAACGGTGTCGCCGGTGACCGAGGCCTTGTGGGCATCGGACCCCTTGAGGTGCTTGACGCCATGACTGTCGGTGAAACCGTCCTCGAAGCTTTTCTTGGCATTGTCCCAGGCGCCGCCACCGGCGGTCATGGAAATGGCCACGAACAGCCCGGTGACGATGACGCCCATCAGCATGGCCCCCAGCGCCGAAAAGCCTGCCGCAGGGCCGGCGATCCAGTTGATCAGGAAGAAGACCACGATCGGTGACAGCACCGGCAGCAGCGACGGCACGATCATCTCGCGGATTGCCGCCTTGGTCAGCATGTCGACGGCCCGGCCATAGTCGGGCTTGTCGGTGCCGGCCATGATGCCCGGCTTTTCCTTGAACTGGCGACGCACTTCCACCACCACGGCCTGCGCTGCGCGGCCGACGGCCGTCATCGACATGCCGCCAAAGAGGAAGGGCAACAGGCCACCAAACAGCAGGCCGACCACGACATAGGGGTCTGCCAGCGAGAAAGTCAGGGCTTCGAGCCCGTAGAAGAACGAGCCTTCCACCGCCTCGCGGGAGAAGTAGATCAGGTCCTGCGTATAGGCGGCGAACAGCACCAGCGCTCCCAGGCCGGCCGAGCCGATGGCATAGCCCTTGGTGACGGCCTTGGTTGTATTGCCGACGGCGTCCAGCGCGTCGGTATTGTGGCGCACTTCCTTGTCGAGACCGGCCATTTCGGCAATGCCGCCGGCATTGTCGGTGACCGGACCGAAAGCATCGAGCGCCACGACGATGCCGGCCAGCGCCAGCATGGTCGCCACGGCAAAGGCGATGCCGAAAAGACCGGCCAGATTATAGGTGACGATGATGCCGGCAATGATCACCAGCGCCGGCAGGGCCGTCGATTCCAGCGACACGGCGAGGCCCTGGATGACATTGGTGCCATGGCCGGTAACCGAAGCCTCGGCAATGGAATTGACCGGGCGCCGATCGGTGCCGGTGTAATATTCGGTGATGACGATGATCAGCCCGGTTATGACGAGGCCAGCCACGCCGCACCAGAACAACGACCATGGCGTAAAGGTCTTGTCGGAGGCCTCGATAGCCACATTGAGATCGCCGAACACCATCCACAGCACCGGCAGTAGTGCGATCAGCGACAGCACGCCGGTGGCGATGATGCCCTTGTAAAGCGCGCCCATGATGTTGTTGTCAGCGCCCAGTTTCACGAAATAGGTGCCGATGATCGAGGTGACCACGCAGGCGCCGCCGATCGCCAGCGGCAGCACCATGCCGATCAGCTTGAAGGCGTCGGGCAGGATGATGGCGGCAAGCACCATGGTGGCGACAATGGTCACCACATAGGTTTCGAAGAGATCGGCCGCCATGCCGGCGCAGTCGCCGACATTGTCGCCGACGTTATCGGCAATCGTCGCCGGATTGCGCGGATCGTCTTCGGGAATGCCGGCTTCGACCTTGCCAACCATGTCGCCGCCCACGTCAGCACCCTTGGTGAAGATACCGCCGCCCAGACGGGCAAAGATCGAAATCAGCGATGCACCGAAGCTCAGCGCGACCAAGGCATCGATGACCGTGCGGCTGGTGGGCTCGAAGCCCAGCATCTGCGTCAGAATGATGAAATAGAGGGTGACACCCAGCAGGCCCAAGCCAGCCACCAGCATGCCGGTAACCGCGCCGGACTTGAAGGCAAGGTCGAGACCCTTGGCCAGCGAGCCGACCGCCGCCTGGGCCACGCGCACATTGGCCCTGACGGACACATTCATGCCGATAAAGCCGGCCGCGCCCGAAAGCACCGCACCGAGCAGGAAGCCGACGGCAGCATAGACACCCAGCAGCAGGAAGGCGGCGATCAGGATCACCACGCCGACAATGCCGATGGTTGCATATTGACGCTTGAGATAGGCCGTTGCTCCTTCCCGGACGGCTGCCGAGATTTCCTGCATGCGGGCCGAACCGGCGTCGGCGGCGAGCAATTGTTGCGTCGTATAGACGCCATAGACGATGGACAGAGCGCCACACACGACGATCAGCCAGAGTGCCAAAGTCATAGATCAGTCCCTCTAATTTCCTCCGAGGGTCTCATCCGTGTGGGGCCGGTCCTCCAACCGACGCAACACGCCTCCTACGAGCCCCTTCCAAGAGAAGATTAGACGGATTGGAGAGGTAAGCAATGGAAATTGCGCTATTTTGTCGCGGCAGGCAATTTCTCGACGGTACGGGACAATGCGTCGCCGTCGCCGTGGATGGCGATGGTCTTGAAGCGACTGGTCTCGCCGTTCGCCAGACTGAGCGAT
Organism: uncultured Devosia sp.; assembly: GCF_963517015.1. Taxonomy (NCBI): domain Bacteria; kingdom Pseudomonadati; phylum Pseudomonadota; class Alphaproteobacteria; order Hyphomicrobiales; family Devosiaceae; genus Devosia; species uncultured Devosia sp. The sequence continues at coordinate 372,091 of NZ_CAUQDV010000001.1, read as the reverse complement.
GACTTGGGGAGGCCGAGCGCCTTGGCAAGGAGCGCAATCACTGCCGCATTGGCCTTGCCCTTGTCGGGCACGGCAGCGACCCGAACACGCAACACGGCCGTGCCGTCATCGCGCTGCTCGACGCCCTCGATGCGGTCCTGCCCGGCATTGGGCGTGACGCGAAGAAAAAGGCTCAACCCGGCGGGGTTGAGCCTGAAGCATTTGGACGCATCCAAGGGGTCAGAGACCGCCGCGGACCACGGCCGGATAGATGTAATAGCCGATGATCTGCTGGATGAAGAAGATCAAGAGGAATGCGATGATCGGCGAAATATCGAGGCCCGAGAAATTGGGCATGAAGCGACGGATCGGGCGCAGCACCGGCTCGGTCAGCTGGTTGAGCACGCGCCACAGGCCCTCGACGAAGGCATTGCGCGTATTGATGACATTGAAGGAGATCAGCCAGCTCATGATGATCATGGCGATCAGCACCCAGCGATAAAGATCGAGGATCAGGAGGATGATGTCGAGCACGGCGCGCATGGGCGTCTCCGGAGAAAAGGTCTGCCCTATCTAATGACTGGGCGCGTTTCGGACAAGGGCGCTGTCCGGGAGCAAGAGAGCCCCGCTCCGACCCAGCGGAACGGGGCTCCAATGACTTTGGGTCCGGTACGCAAAACAACAACCCGGACAGCACTCCCGTTGCAGGAAGCGTGCCAGTTGCGGGAGGCCGCAAACCGGGGGCCAAACATTAAGCCCCTGTGAACATTCCCATTTTGCGGCAATGCCATGCCTTGCAGAATGCGAATGTCTCGCAGATTGCGATTCTTCGAGCCGTCCCGCAGGGCAAATCGCTCCGGTGGAGCGATTTGAGGCGAGAAGGCCATGAGGCCTAAGGCCGAATGGCCTGCACCTTGCTCGGCTTCCAGGTCGCTACTTTGAGCAGGTAGAGCACCACGACCAGACCCAGCACCACATAGCTCAGCGGATCGAGAATGACTTCGATCTGCTCGTAGTGCTCGTGGAGGATAAAGCCGGCCATGGTGAGGAAGGTGTTCCAGATCAGCGCGCCCGTGGTCGAGGCGAGCAGGAACACCGGCAGCGGCATTTTCGAAAGCCCGGCGGGAATCGAGATCAGCGTGCGGATCAGCGGGATCAGCCGGCCGAACAGCACGATCAACGGGCCAAAGCGTGTGAACCATTTGACCGCAATGTCGATCTCGTCGGCGTTGAAGGCCATGAAGCGCCCGAACTTGTCGGCCAGCATCCGCACGCGGGTCAGCCCGAAGAGCTTGCCGGCATAATACCAGGGCAGCATGCCCACCACCGCACCCACGGTCGCAGCAGCCAGAACGCCGAACAGGTTGAGGTCCCCATTGGCGGCGGCAAAGCCGGCAAAAGGAATGATCAGCTCACTGGGAATGGGTGGGAATATGGACTCGGCCAGCATGACGAGGAAAATCCCCAGATATCCCAATTCGGAAATGGTCTGGATGATCCAGTCGGTCATGCGGCAGTCTCCTTGATTCAGTTTGCCCGGAAGGTGAAGGGTAAACCCCAACAAAAAGTAAGGGCCCCGACGTTTCCGCGGGGCCCTCGATAGTCATCAATTACGCCGTCTTGGCGGCACGGCTCATGCGCTTGCGATCATTGGGATCGAGCCAGATCTTGCGCAGACGGATCGACTTGGGCGTGACCTCGACATATTCGTCTTCGGCGATATAGCCGAGCGACTGTTCCAGCGTCAGCTTCTTGGGCGTGGTCAGGCGCACCGCTTCGTCCTTGGAGGTGGTGCGGATGTTGGTCAGCTGCTTGCCCTTGAGCGCATTCACTTCAAGGTCGTTCTCGCGGCTGTGCTCGCCGATGATCATGCCTTCATAGATGTCGACGCCGGCATCGATCATGATCGGGCCGCGGTCTTCGAGGTTCCACAGCGCGAAAGCCACCGACTGGCCCGTGCCATTGGAGATCAGCACGCCCGTGCGACGACCCGGCAGGTCGCCCTTGAAGGGCACGAAGGAGTGGAACAGGCGGTTGAAGATGGCGGTGCCGCGGGTATCGGACAGCAGTTCCGGCTGGTAGCCGATCAGCGAGCGGGTCGGAACCAGCAGCTTGATACGGGTACGGCCGACGCCCGACGGGCGCATGTCAGTCAGCTCGCCCTTGCGCTCGGTCAGCTTCTGCACGACCGAACCGGTATGCTCGTCGTCGACGTCGATGATGACCTCTTCGACCGGCTCATGGCGCGCGCCGCCGATATCCTGCATCAGCACCTTCGGGCGACCGATGGTCAGCTCGAAGCCTTCGCGACGCATGTTTTCAATCAGCACGGCAAGCTGCAATTCGCCGCGGCCAGCCACGTCATAGGAGTCATTGTCATCGCCGGGCGTGACGCGGATGGCGACATTGCCTTCGGCTTCGCGGAACAGGCGTTCACGGATGACGCGCGACTGCACCTTGTCGCCTTCGCGACCGGCCAGCGGGCCGTCATTGATGCGGAAGGTCACCGACAGGGTGGGCGGATCGATCGGCTTGGCGGTGATCGGGGTGGTGACGGCAGGCACGCAGATCGTGTCGGCCACGGTCGAGGTCACAAGACCGGCAATGGCGACGATGTCGCCGGCTTCGCCGATATCGACCGGGGTACGCTCGAGGCCACGGAACGCCAGAACCTTCGAGACGCGGCCCTTTTCGACTTCCTTGCCTTCACGGTTGAGCGTGTGGATCGGATCGCCGGCCTTGACCGTGCCCGACGCAATGCGGCCGGTCAGGATACGGCCGAGGAACGGGTTGCGCTCGATGGTGGTGACCAGCATGCGGAACGGGCCTTCCTCGACGGTCGGCTCGGGAACGTGAGCCACGACCTTGTCGAGCAGCGGCGCCAGGGTTTCCTTGGGGCCAGCCGGGTCTTCGGCCATCCAGCCCTGCTTGGCCGAACCGTAGAGCACCGGGAAGTCGAGCTGTTCGGGAGTCGCGTCGAGCGCGATGAACAGGTCGAAAATTTCTTCGAGCACTTCGAGGTGACGCTCGTCGGACTTGTCGATCTTGTTGATCGCAACGATCGGACGCAGGCCCTGGGCCAGCGCCTTGCCCAGCACGAACTTGGTCTGGGGCATCGGGCCTTCGGCCGCGTCGACCAGGATCACCACGCCATCGACCATCGACAGGATGCGCTCGACTTCGCCGCCAAAGTCGGCGTGGCCGGGGGTGTCGACGATATTGATACGGGTCTCGTTCCACAGCAGGGACGTAACCTTGGCCAGAATGGTGATGCCGCGCTCACGCTCGATATCATTGCTGTCCATGGCGCGTTCTTCGACGCGTTCGTTTTCGCGGAAGGAGCCGGACTGCTTGAGCAGGACGTCGATCAGCGTGGTCTTGCCGTGGTCAACGTGGGCGATGATAGCGATATTGCGCAAAGACATGTCGGTCAGCCTTGTTTGCACGATCCACAAAACCGCCCCACGGGATATCTCTCGGGTGGGCTGCCTATCGGGATCAAGCTTTCTGGATTTTCAGCCGGGGCGGATCAGACGCCGGCCAGTTGGCGCGCTCCTTACATGAGGATAGCCCATGGCACAAGGCGAGCCAGCGCAATGCGGGGTTGCAACCGGTCCGTTTGGTGAAGAGGACCGGCCACAACCCACACTTTGATCGCCTATTTCAGCGTTTCGAGCACCATCGGCTTGAGCATCAAGCCTTCGATCTCGGTAAAGACCAGGTCTTCACGGCCGAAATAATTCTTCTGGTTGATGAAGCTCCAGTCATTGCCGGCCAGGATATAGCTCGCCTTGTCGGCAAGGCCTTCCGGCGCGGCATAGAGGAAATCGCCGGTGCGGGCTTCGAGCGGCAGGTCGCCATCCTGGTTGACCCGGCCAAGGATTTCCTCGAGCGTGGCCGCATCGACTTCGGCCGTCACGATCTTGCCGTCGAAGCGCAGCACCGAATTATACTCGAACAGGCTGATCTCGCCGGCCGGGAAGCCCGCGCCAAGCGACGTGTGACCGATAAAACCGATATCGGCCCCCGCCGCTTCCGCGATCTTCTGGGCGACATAGCGGCCGCTTTCGCCAAGCGTCATGGCCGAAGCCATGGCTCCGACGCTGGCTCGCTCTTCCTCGGTCAGATGCTCGGCCATGGCGGCTGCAACCAGTTCAGCCAGCTCCGCATCGCCCTCGGCGTCGCGGGCGATCTCGGCCTGCGTGACCTTTGGCGCGACGCCGGCCACAAGATCGACAATGGTCATCACGCTCGACCAGGACCCGGTATGCACATAGGCGACGCCGGCATCTTCATGGACAAGCCGCAGGTGGTCGTGACCACCGACCAGCAGCGTGCCTTCCGGCAGCAAGGGCAGGATGGAGCGGTCGGCAACGACGCCGGCATGGCTGAGAACGACCTTGATGTCGTCATGATCCAGCATGCCTGGCAGGTTTTCTTCGGCCCATTCGGCCGGAGCCGGAATGGTCATCATCTCGCGGGTCGGCTTGGGATAGGTGCTCACGGCATCGGTCGCGATGCCCACGACCTGGACCTGACGATCACCGACGCTGACCATGACTTCGGCCGGCGCATAGGCTGCGCCGCTGCGACTATCGACGATCGTGCTCACGACAAAAATGCCCATCTCTTCGGCCTGGGCAACGAAGTTGGCCAGGTCATTGTCGAAGTCGGGTTCATGATTGCCGATATTGATGACCATCGGCGCAAGCGCCGCGAGCTTTTCAAGGAAGGCCCAGTCCACCGATCCGGCCGAGCGCGTGGCGACCACATTGCCCAGCTCGAACACATCGCCGTTGATGAGGATCAGACCGGCGCCGCTTTCGACCTGCGCGGCAACGGCGGCCAGTAGCTGCGGAAAGCGCTCATAGGCCGAATGGAGGTCGGAGAGCACCACGGCGCGCACGCCGCTGTCCTGGGCAAAGGCTGGGACCTGCGCCAGCGGGACCAGGGCAGTGGCGGCCATCAGCTGCAGCAGGTGGCGACGCGAAAGGGGAGCAATAGTCATGACGAAAATTCCGGGAGGTTGACGCAATGGCTTGGCTCTATTCCCGGCCCACTACGGTTCTGTGACAGCCGCCAAAGCAAAAGGCGGCAACCCTTTCGGATTGCCGCCTCCTTGATCGCATCGCTTCAGTTTGACTACGGTAGCGCCGCGATCCCCGTCCGTGTCGTCCATGGAGTGGCGAGTGCCCCCAACTCCCCGACCTCACCAGACGGATTCTAGAAGTGGTAGCCGGCGCCAACAGTGGCCTTGGTGCCATTGAGGAAATCATCGCCATCATAAAAGCCCACGCCGACCAGCTGGCCGCGCAGCGAAACGCTGTCGGTGACGGCAAACTCGACACCGCCACCGAGCTGGTAGGTGCCGATGGTTTCGTCAGCGGCATTGACCTCGATACCCGTTCCGGCCAGCGCATAGATCAGCACATCGTCGCTGACCAGGGCGCCGAGACGCGCATTGGCATAGAAAGCGCCAAGGTCGCCGAGGTCTTCGAACAGCCATTCGGCTGTGCCCTCGACACCGACAAGAATGGGATCAGCAACGACAAAATTGACGCCGATATGCGCGCCGACCACACCAAAACTGGTGACGGAATTGAACAGCCCGCCACCCTGAACGCCGGCATAGACTCCGTCCCAGGAGAAGCCGGCCTGTTCCATGATCGGTTGCGGGGTGGTGGGGATGATCAGATCGGCAGCCATGCTGGCAGCGCTGGTCGAAAGCAGAGCGGCCACAATAGCCAGCGAGCGGAAGATCATCGGGCAAATCCTAGTCAATATGAATTGCCCAAATCCTGCCATCATTGATCGGAGACAGCAAGCATGCCGGCGACCCAAATGCCGCCAGCAGCCTTCTTTTTCATGATAGGCGAGGGTTGTGGCGCCCGCGCAACGTCCTATTTCAGCGATCGCGGCAATTCGCCCGACTGCCACAGCCCAAGGCCAAAGCCATCCGGGTCCAGAAAGTCGGCGCTCCAGCCGCCCGGAGCCTCGCTGACCGGGGTAACGATGGTGACGCCCTGCTCGGCCAGCGCTGCGACGATATCGTCGATACCGCCATCATCCACGGTGAAGATCAGCGCCGGCGTGCTGCCGCGCACAGCATCCATTTCAAAGAAGATGATTTCCAGCCCACCCTCCAGCTGACCCTGCAGCCAAAAGGGTTCGGCACCTTCCATGCGGGTCAATTCGACCCCCATGGTCTCGTTGTAGAATGTCTCGGTACGGGCAATGTCGCTGACATAATAGACGACGCTGGCGCTTTTCGGCTTGAAGCTCATGGCGAGCCCTCCTGTTCGGTTTGCCCACCATGTTGCCGCGGCACCGGCTTTTGTGAGCGACGAATGACAAAAAGATGCCCATCCGGATCATGGCTGGCGAAAACCCCATCGCTTCGCAGCAATTGCGGGAGCAACACGTCGCGAATTCGGCCATAGGCCAGGTCGAGATTGAGCCCGGGCAGATCCTCCGGCGCAACAAGACCTGACCCGACCAGGTGTCGCTTGAGCGCCGAGACCCGCTGGCGCAGGGCCGTGTCGGGCAGACCAAGCAGCCAGGTAATTTCGCGTCGGCTATGCCCAGACAGGGTCAGCGCTGCCAGCGCCTTGAGCGATGGCGGCAAAGCCGTGAGGACAGCCTTGAAATCCTGAGCCTGAGCCTCGGCGGGACTGGCTGCATCCTTGGCCCATTGTGTCTCGCGACGTCTTCGCCGCACGGCGCTTCGGGCCGCCATGCGTGCCTGATTGCGCACCACGCCACTCAGCCATCGGCCGGTTTCCGGCGCGTCGAAATCCATCCGCCCCGCCAGCACCGCTGCGAGCAAGGCCTCCTGCACCAGATCCTCGGCCGCATGCTCGTCGCGGCTTTCGCGACGAGCAACGGCCTGCAATTGTTGGTAAAAACCTTTGCGCATGGGCCAAATCTGACAAAGCGCACTGCAAAACACAACGATCGGCCACCACATTGCTGCCGCAGAGCCAACACATTTCAACAAGACCCCATGCCGTAACGAGAGGTACGCTACCGCGTTTCGGGGCATAGAACCGGGATGTCAACTGGACGGCGAGAGTCGCTATCACTCTCGAAATCCACGCCTTGCCTTTACGGCACCGCCGTTTTCGAAGAGCCGTAGCGACGCAAGCCGTCCGCTCCTCCCGAGCTAAATCTAGAACTGGAATTTAACATGACTGCAGACGCAGGCCCGCGTCAGGCAGGACCGTCTACCTGGATGCTTTGCATCCTTGGCGTGGTTCTGGCCCTTATTGGTCTTCCCCTTATTGTGCTGGGCGCCCAGCTCATTACCCTTGGTGGCTCCTGGTATTATGGCCTTGCCGGCCTGGTGCTCGTCGCCTCGGGCATTTTCACCTTCCGTCGTAGCCTGATCGGCTTCTGGCTCTTTGCTGCACTTTTCGCGGCAACCGTCGTCTGGGCGCTGGCCGAATCCGGCTTTGCCTTCTGGCCCATGGTGCCACGTCTTGGCGGGCCTCTGGTCATCGCCCTGATCATCTTCCTCTGCCTGCCGCTCTTCCCGAGTTGGCGCGCCGGCAAGGCCCTGCCCTTCGGCCTAGCCGCAGTCGTTGTCGCGCTTCTTGCTGGTGCCGGCTATGCCGCCTTCCAGCCGCAGGGCGTCATCCGCAATGACATCACCCCAACTCCGGGCGAAAGCGTTGCCGATGCTGGTGGCAACTGGGCAGCCTATGGCTCGACCCCTTCGGGCACCCGCTATTCTGCGGCTGACCAGATCAACACCGAGAACGTTAAGGATTTGCAGGTTGCCTGGACCTATGAATATGGCGAAGAGCGTGTTGCCGGTCAGGAAGACCAGATCACCCCGATCCTGATCAATGATACCGCCTATATCTGCACGCCCCAAAGCAATGTGCACGCCATTGACGTCAACACCGGTGAAGCGCGCTGGGTGTTCGATTCCGAAACGGACAATTCCGCTTTTGCCCGCTGCCGTGGCGTAAGCTACTATGAATACGAGGCGCCCGAAGTCGAACCGGCTGCTGACGCCCTCGCCACGCCAGCTAACGAAGCCGGAACCGAGCCAACAACGCCTGTCGCTCCGGCCGCACCTGTTGCACCCGTTGTTGCAGAGGCTCCTGCCATCTGCGGTACCGGCCGTATCGTGCTGACCACCAGCGATGCCCGCATGATCGAGCTCGACGCCACAACTGGCGAACTTTGCGCCGATTTCGGCACCGGCGGCATTGTCGATCTCAAGGCTGGCATGGGCGACGATGCCCTGCCCAACTACATCCTGACCTCGGCTCCCACCGTGGCGCGCAATCGCGTCATCGTCGGTGGCTTCGTGCTGGACAATATCTCGACCGGCGAACCCTCCGGCGTGGTCCGTGCTTTCGACGCCCGCTCAGGTGAACTGCTTTGGGCCTGGAACGCCGATCGTCCCGAAGGTGGCCTGCCAGCAGCCGGCGAACTCTACACCCGTGGCACGCCAAATGTGTGGTCGACCCCGGCCTATGACGATGCCCTGGGCCTCGTCTATCTGCCCACCGGCAATGCAACGCCGGACTTCTGGGCTGCCCACCGCACCGAGGACATGCTGCGCGTCAGCGCATCCGTGGTCGCCGTGGACATCGAAACCGGCGCCGAACGCTGGGTCTTCCAGACCACCCACCACGACGTCTGGGACTATGACGTTGCCAGCCAGCCGGCACTCTACGATGTGCCGGATGGCAATGGCGGCACCATTCCAGCGCTGATCCAGATCACCAAGCGTGGCCAGATCTTCATGCTGGACCGCCGCACTGGCGAACCCATCGCCGAAGTCGAAGAGCGCGCCGTGCCGCAGGACGTGCAGGAAGGCGATCTGCCGCTTTCCCCGACCCAGCCCTATTCGGTCGGCATGCCGGCCATTGGCGTCGAGCCGCTGACCGAGGCCCGCATGTGGGGCGCCACGCTCTATGACCAGCTGCTGTGCCGCATCGAGTTCAAGAAGCTCCGTTACGAAGGCGATTTCACCCCGCCGACCACGGAACGCATGATCCAGTGGCCCGGCTATTATGGTGGCTTCAACTGGGGCAGTGCTGCGCTGAACGAAGAGACCGGCATGCTGGTGCTCAACGACATGCGCATCGCCCAGTATGTCGAACTGGTTCCGCGCGATGACTACGACAGCCAGGCAAGCTCCGGCGCCGACATGCATGCCGGCCTGTCGCCCCAGACCGGTACGCCTTTCGCAGCCCTCAAGGACAATTTCTTCTCCGTCCTTGGCGTTCCCTGTCAGGAGCCCCCTTATGGCACCCTGACCGGCATCGACCTTGGCTCGCGTTCGATCGCCTGGCAGGTTCCGATGGGCACGCTCGAAGAAGCCGGTCCGTTGGGCATCAAGACCGGCCTGCAGATTCCGATCGGCATGCCGACCATTGGCGGTGCCTCGACCACCTCGGGCGGCTTGGTGTTCTATGCTGCCACGCAGGACTACTATCTGCGCGCCATGGATGCGGCGACCGGCGAGGAATTGTGGAAGGGCAAGCTCCCCGTTGGCAGCCAGTCCACCCCATCAACCTATGTCTCGCCCTCTTCGGGCAGGCAGTTTGTGGTCCTGACTGCCGGCGGCGCCCGCCAGCAGAACATTCGCGGCGACTATGTCGTTGGTTTTGCCCTGCCTGAAGGCACTGCCAACTAGCACGCAGGTATCTCGCCCAAGCGAAAGGCCCCGGCAGCGATGCCGGGGCCTTTTCATTGCGACATTGGCTGCCCGTTCAGGACGCCTTCTTGTCGCCGACCTGATGTTGCTTGGCTTCCGAATGCAGCAGGTTGTTGAGCGCGGCTAAAGGCAGGGGCGGCGAGAACAGGAAGCCCTGCACTTCCGAGGCACCGAAGGATCGCACCATGTCGAGCTGATCCTCGGTCTCGACGCCTTCTGCCGTCGTGGTCATGCCCAGCGACTGGCCCAGCCCGATCACCGCCTTGATGATGGCCTGGTCATCCTTGCGCGTCGTTATCTCGCGCATGAAGCTGCGATCGATCTTGATCTTGTCGAAGGGAAAACTGCGCAGGTAGCTGAGCGAAGAATAGCCCGTACCGAAATCGTCCATCGAGATCCGGACACCCATGGCACGCAAGTCATGCAGCGCCTTGAGATTGGTATCATTGTCGGCCAGCAGCAGGCTTTCGGTGATCTCGAGCTCGAGCCGTGAAGCCGGCAGATGGGCATCGCTCAGCGCGGATTTGACCATGCTGACCAGCTCACGGCTCTTGAACTGCACCGGCGACAGATTGACCGCCACGCGCACATCGCCAGGCCAGCTTGCCGCCGTCTTGCAGGCCTCGCGTAACACCCATTCGCCGATTGTCGCGATCAGGCCAGTCTCCTCGGCGATGGGAATGAACTCCACCGGCGAGATCGTCCGGCCCTCATGATCCCAGCGCAACAGCGCTTCGACGCAAGAGACACGGTTTTCGCCCAGACCCAGCAAAGGCTGATACACCAGCCGCAATTCCTCGCGCTGCAGCGCCAGTCGCAACCCGGCCTCGATCGAGCGACGCTGTTGCAGCTCCGCGTCCATGCCGGTTTCAAAGAAATGATAGGTGGAACGGCCTTCGCTCTTGGCGCGATAAAGCGCCAGATCGGCATTCTTGACCAGCGTATCGGTCTTGACCCCGTCTCCAGGCCCCACCGCAATACCGACGCTGACGCCGATCTCGATCTGCTGGCCATTGATATGCATGGGCGCGCCTATCGCCTTGATGATGCGGTCCGCCACCCTTGCGGCAGCATCGGCCCCGTCGATCGGCCGCATCAGCAGAGCAAATTCGTCGCCACCCAGCCGCGCCAGCACGTCGGTTTCCCGCGTCGTTCCCCACAGCCGGGCCGATGCCTGCTTGATCACCTCGTCGCCCACCGCATGGCCCAGCGTATCGTTGACCGCCTTGAAGTGATCGAGATCGATATAGAGCACCGCGGCCTTCTCGCCTCGAGCCAGGCCCGCCTCGGTCTTGGCCATCTGCTCGAGAAATTCGATACGATTGGGCAGGTCGGTCAGCGCGTCATGCCGTGCCAGATGGCGGATGCGCGCCTCGTTCTGCTTCTGCTCGGTAATGTCCTCATGGGTCGACACCCAGCCGCCATCCTTCATCGGATGGTGCTGCATCATGATGGTGCGGCCACTCAGTTCATGCACATTCTTGCCAAACTCGCGCCGGGCAATGACCTCGTGCCGCCAGGCGATATATTCCTCGCGCGAACCGCCCGTCTCCATGCCCTGGTCGAACAGATGACCCAGGATTTCATCAAGCTGCGTGCCCGGCTTCACCAACTGGATCGGCAGGTTGTAGATGCGCGCATAGGGCTCGTTGCAGATGACCAGCCGCCCCTTCGCGTCCATCATGCAAAGGCCCTGCGAAATATTGTTCACCGCCGCGTCGAGGCGGATGTTCTGCCGTTCGAGCTCCAGCTTGCGCTTTTGCGCCACTTCGGAACGGGCGATCTCGTCGGTAATGTCTTCGTGGGTGATCACCCAGCCCAGGGCGTCGCTATAGACATGCGCCGTCTCGATGGTGCGGCCACCGCGCACCAGTTCCTGGCTCTTGTGCCGCGCACCACTGCGATTGGCCAGCAATTGCTCGGTATAGTTCTCGTAGAAGTCGTGGGCCGTGTAGCCGGGGTGATTGCCCAGCTGGTCGGCCAGCTGCACAACCTCTTCAAGGCTCATGCCCCGATAGAGTGCCTCGGCGGAAAACCCGTAGATGTCGCGATAGTGCTTGTTCCACATCACGAGGCGGAACTGGAGCGACCAGACGCAGAAACCATAGGGTATGTTTTCGAGCGCCGCATCGAGCAGCAAAGCCTCGGCCTTTTCGCCCAAGCTGCCAGCGTCTAGTGCCCGCACCCGTTATTCCCCGTCTTCTTGCTTCTGCATGACGCTGAAACGAACGCTAGAGCCTTCTGATTAATGAGCAATTAAGTTCGGAGACCGAACATGATCGGCAGGTCCCAAAACAAGCTGGCCCGGACCACTCCCCAAGGAGCGATCCGGGCCATCATGCTTGACGACTTCTCGGCCTTTAGCTGGAAGCCTTCTGGTTGCGAGCGGCCCAGGTCTTGAGGCGCAGGCCATTGAGGCGGATGAAGCCCTCGGCGTCCTTGTGGTCATAGGCCACGGCGCCCTCTTCGAAGGTCACCAGATCCATCGAATAGAGCGAATTGGGCGAGGAGCGCGCAATGACAGTCGCCGAGCCCTTGTAGAGCTTCACGGTGACCTCGCCGGAGACATAGGCCTGCGACTTGTCGATCAGCGCCTGCAGCATCTCGCGCTCGGGCGAGAACCAGAAGCCATTGTAGATCAGTTCGGCATATTTGGGCATGAGCTCGTCCTTGAGGTGAGCCTCGCCGCGATCCAGCGTGATCGATTCGATACCGCGATGGGCCACCAGCAGGATCGTGCCGCCGGGGGTCTCGTAGAGCCCACGCGACTTCATGCCGACGAAGCGGTTTTCGACGAGATCCAGACGGCCCACGCCATGCTTGCCGCCCAGCTCGTTGAGCTTGGTCAGCAGTTCGGCCGGCGACAGCTTTTCGCCATTGATCGAGACCGGATCGCCCTTTTCATAGCCGATGGTGATGACTTCGGCCTCATTGGGAGCGTTTTCCGGATCGACCGTGCGCTGGGCGACATAGTCGGGGAAGGGCACGGCCGGATCTTCCAGCACCATGCCCTCGGACGAGGTGTGGAGCAGATTGGCATCGACCGAGAATGGGGCCTCGCCGCGCTTGTCCTTGGAAACCGGGATCTGGTTGCGCTCGGCATATTCAAGCAGCTGCGTGCGGCTGCGCAGGTCCCACTCGCGCCAGGGCGCGATGACCTTGATCGAGGGGTCGAGCGCATTGGCGGTCAGTTCGAACCGGACCTGGTCATTGCCCTTGCCGGTCGCGCCATGGGAGATCGCATCGGCGCCGACTTCCTGGGCGATTTCGACGAGGCGCTTGGAGATCAGCGGCCGGGCAATGGACGTGCCGAGCAGATAGACGCCTTCATAGACCGCATTGGCGCGGAACATCGGGAAGACGAAATCGCGCACGAATTCCTCGCGCAGGTCCTCGATACGGATATCCTTGATGCCGAACATTTCGGCCTTCTTGCGTGCCGGCTCGAGCTCTTCGCCCTGGCCGAGGTCGGCGGTGAAGGTCACCACTTCGCAATTGTAGGTTTCTTGCAGCCATTTGAGGATGATCGACGTGTCGAGGCCGCCGGAATAGGCCAGCACGACCTTCTTGATGTCTTTTGCCATTGTTCAGTCTCGGTGGTGGTGGCCTTGCAGGCCCGAAATCCGGCGCACCCTAGTCATGCGCGGGCTTTGGTGCAATTGTCCCGGCCAAGAATCTTGAGATCGCCATGCCCGCCTTCATCCCTGACCTTTCCGTCATCCTCGCTTTCGCCCTGGCCACCGTGATCCTGGCCATCACCCCCGGGCCAGACATGGCCCTGCAGCTCAGCCGCGCCATCAATTACGGCCGTGCCCATGGCATTGCCGCGATGGCGGGGGCCATGGCCGGCATTCTGGTACACACCACGCTGGTTGCGCTGGGCATTTCCGTGCTGATCATCGCTGCGCCGCCGCTGTTCCTGGCGCTCAAGATCATCGGCGCACTCTATCTGCTCTGGCTGGCCTATCAGGCCATCATGCATGGCGGTGGCCTGCGGATCGCAGAGGCAGCACGGAAGGCGCCGACCGTGCGGCAGAGCTTCATGACTGGCATTGGCATCAACCTGCTCAATCCCAAGGTCGTGCTGTTCTTTGTGACCTTCCTGCCCCAGTTCGTCGACGCGCACGACCCGGCCGCGACCAGCAAGCTTTTCTTTTTGGGTCTGGAATTTGTCGCCCTGTCTATCCCGCTCGGTATCATGACGGTATTGGCTGCCGACTGGCTGGCTGCCGCCTTCAGGAAAAGCAAATGGGTCGAGCGCGCGTTGAACTGGAGCTTCGCCGCCATTTTCACCGCCTTTGCCGTCACCATCCTGACGGCGCAGGTGCGTCACCCATAGGCGCCAGAATGTCGTGGGAACGGCATAAAGAATCGTGCGTTGTCAGAAGCTTACAACGGGGGCTTCCATGGACGTACTGCGCATCATTCTCTCGGTCATCATTCCGCCGGTCGGGGTCTTTTTACAGGTCGGCCTTGGCCTGCACTTCTGGCTCAATATCCTCTTGACCATTCTGGGATACGTCCCGGGCCTGATCCACGCCGTCTGGGTCATCCTCCGCAAATAGCGCTTAGCTGACCTGCCGTCGCGAAACACGTCGTACTCGCGTCATCCGCGTCGGTGCATGAAAGCCCGGCGGCTTCGTCCGCACCCATGCGATGAAGCCGGACAGTTCCGGATCGCTGCGCAAGCTCTCGACATCAGCCAGCCGCGCCGCGATTTCGCTCTCGGAAAACCTTGCATGAATGGCGCTGTGGCAAATCTGGTGCAGGCGCACCGTGCCCAGATGCGTTCCACCCTTGAGGCGCGGCGTCAGGTGGTGGCGGCTCGATTTCGCATCGGCTGGAATGGGACGCTCGCAGAGCGGACAGATGTCGGGCAGGCGACGGGCGGCGGCGTTCTCGATGGCCGCAATCGCCGCCTCGATCCGCCGCGCGCTAGGTCGCATCACACCCCTGCCAGCGCGTCCCGGTCTTTCTTGCTCAACCGTTCGCTTTCGCTCTTGAGCTGACCGCAGGCGGCAAAGATGTCGCGACCGCGCGGCGTACGCACCGGGCTGGCATAGCCGGCTTTGTTGACGATATCGGCGAAACGCTCGATGCGGCTTGATGGCGAGGTGCCATAGTTCGAACCCGGCCACGGATTGAACGGGATCAGGTTGATCTTGGCCGGAATGCCGGCCAGCAGCCGCACCAGTTCACGCGCTTCCGCATCGCTGTCATTGATCCCGTCCAGCATCACATATTCGAAGGTGATGCGGCGGGCATTGCTGAGGCCCGGATAGTTGCGGCAGGCGTCGAGCAATTCCTCGATCGGCCACTTCTTGTTGATCGGCACCAGCACGTCGCGCAGGTCATTGTTGGTGGCATGCAGCGAAATGGCCAGCATGACGTCGATCTCACGCCCCGTCGGCTCGATAAAGGGCACGACGCCCGAGGTCGACAGCGTGATGCGGCGCTTGGAAAGCGACATGCCGTCGCCGGCCGAAGCGATCAGCAAGGCCTGCTTGACCGCTTCGTAATTGTAGAGCGGCTCGCCCATGCCCATCATCACGATATTGGTGATGGCGCGCGTGTCGCCGGAGGGCACGAGGCCGCCGTCATCGGGGCGCGAGCCACCCGGGAAATCGCCAAGGCGCTCGCGCGCCATCAGCACCTGGCCCAGGATTTCGCCAGCCGTCAGATTGCGCACCAGTTTCTGCGTGCCTGTATGGCAGAAGGAACAGGTCAGCGTGCAGCCAACCTGTGACGAGACACAAAGCGTGCCGCGGTCCTGCTCGGGGATATAGACAGTCTCGACTTCCACCGGCGGATAGTTCGGATTGGCCGGGTCGCGGAAGCGGAACAGCCACTTGCGCGTGCCATCGCTCGACACCTGTTCGGAGACGATCTCGGGCCGGTCGAGAATGAACGTCTCGCTGAGCTTCTGGCGCACCGGCTTGGCCACATTGGTCATGCGGTCGAAATCGGTCGTGCCGTTGACATAGAGCCAGTTCCACAACTGGCTGGCACGCATGCGCGCTTCCTTGTCCGTGGCAATGCCATTGTCGGACAGGGCAGCCGCGAGCTGCGGCTTGGAAAGACCGATCAGCGACGGCCGGCTTGCCGCAGCAGGGCGGACGGCGGTCGAATGGTCAAGGTTCAGCGCAATGCTCATGGGCGTGGCTACAAAGTCCGGAAAATGCGGGATTGGCGCGGCCAATAGCATATAGGCGCGGGCGAAGCAAAGTCACGCAAAGGCGAAGCAGCTATTCGCCGGGAGCGGGATGGTCCTTGGAGGCGGGGCGCCTATCGAGCGTTGTCGTCCACCATACTATCAGGCCCAGGCCCGCAAAAAAAACCACGTAGCTTAGGATGAAGATAGGGTCGTTCATTCCTCAAGCCTCTGCAAATGGCGCCTCGCTACGGAATGTAGGCCCATGCTGGTGGCCATACAACCCAGCACAAACACCAGCACTAAGGGCGAAACGCGATCGGATTGCACAAGGGCGGCCAGTGGCGCGAGTCCGCCAATTCCCAGCAGAGCTATTGCCCCGCCATTGATGAAAGTGGCGGTAAGTTTGGTTTGCTCGTTGCGAACCAGCTTGTTGCTCAAGTCACGCCCCCGCGTTTGCGGAAACTGTTACGCAAACGCGTCCTTCGGGCAAGCGGCCTGTGCCTAGCGATAGACGTCCTTGTCGAAGTCATCGGCAGCGCGTTTGCGCTTGATATTGTTGGCCAGGCCAACGGCCAGCACAACGCCAAGGATGACCACGACAAAAAGGACGATGTAGAGCCAGTCCACGCCTAGCACTCGGCGCCGATCGACTGCTGGGCGGCAGTGGCGCCGGACAGCGAATAATTCTGCGTCACGCGGATGCCGCCGGCACTCGTGCCCTCGACAACCATGGACGAGCCGGCACGGATGGCGCTGGCGAGCGCTTCGCTCTGGCCGGTATCATCGAGCCAGGCCGCGTCATTCTGGGTGAAGAGATTAAAGGTCTGACCGCCCACGGCAATGGTCGCCATGCTGTCGGGCTGGAAGGAGAAGCCTGCCACGAGGTTGAACTCGTTGCTGATATTCTCGGAGGGGCGGTTGGTGATGTAGATATAGGCTTGGCTATAGCCATCCGGCGTCGGCGTCACCGTGTCTGGCTTGACCATGGCAAAGCACACCGTCGCGCCAGCATCATCGGCCGCATAGCTGGTCCACGACCGGTGCTCGCCCAGGATCCGCACCTGCTGGGCGCTGGCGCTGGCAGTCAGGGCAAGGCTGGCGGCAAGAACGAGCGCCATGGCGGACTTGGACATCGGAACCTCATAAGGCAGAAAAGGCGAAGGGCTGGAAAAGCCCCTCACCCCGATAGAATGGATTGCCGCTGACCGGCAACCCGCAATTACTGGCACGCAGTGTCAATCGCGTTCATGGCGGCCGTGGCGCCCGACAGCGAATAGGTATCGGAGGTTGCCGTGCCGCGCTGGCTGGTTCCCTTGATCACCAGGTTGCTGCCGGCCTTGAAGGCCGAAACGAAGCCGCTCTCGTCGCCCGTCGAGGCGAGCCAGGCAGCCGTGCCTTCTGTGACCATGGGATAGGCCTTGCCATCCACGGTCGCGCTGGCATTGGCATTGCTGGTGTTGAACGGGTAGCCAATGATCGTTTGCACTTCATTCTTGGTACCCATCCCCTTGCGGTGGATGATCATGAAGTGGATCGGATCGCGGTTGGCGCCAGCAGGTTCTGAAGAACCCGGCGTCGCCGACACATAACAGATCACGCCCGAAGCGTCGGTCGCCTGCCAGGCGGTCCATGCATTGAAAGTGCCAAGCTCTGTCGCCTGCTGCGCCTGGGCAGCGGGGGCCAGAGCCATGATCGCGCCGACCGCGAGCCCGAGTACAAGGCCACCGGTTTTCGTCGTCATCGCCAAATCGTCCTCATTTGTTAGGTCCCATCCTGGGAGAGCGCCCGCTTAATCTGCCCAAACATGGTTACCAAGATGTCAAATGCCGCCACATCCAACTGCATTTGCATCAAGTGCGAGGCAATCGCGGCGGGATTTTGGCGAGCGCAGCTGCGCCATACCCGGTTTGGGCCGATGCGGTTAACAATGCGCTAACGCTTGCGTGACTGTGATCAGGCAGCGAGGGGATAACTCTGCTCCACCACATAGGGACCGCCGCCCACCGAGTCCTTGCTGGAAAACAGCACGAACCGGCCAACCGGGAAGCTCAACGGCTCGAAACGGCCTGACTCCGCGAGGAATTGCGCGAGCTCGAAAGCGCCCGTATTGCGCAGCCGCGCCAGGGAAACATGGGGCACGAACTTGCGCCCTTCGGGAGCAAGGCCCGCCCGCTGCAGCACCCTTTCATGGGCCGATTGCAACTGCTTGAGCTGTTCACTGGGCTCGACCCCCGCATAGAGCGCCCGCGGCTTGTCGCCACCGAAACTGCCCAGATGGGTGAGCTTGACCGAAAAGGACATCGAATTGGACAGCCGGTCGAGACTGTCGACCACTTCATTGGCGGTCTGGTGATCGACATCACCGATGAAACGGAGGGTAATGTGGTAGTTTTCCGGGTCGATCCAGCGCGCGCCGGTCAGGCCACCACGCTTGAGAGACAGCGCAAATCCCACGTCGGCCGGAATTTCGAGGCCGGTAAAGAGCCGGGGCATAGGGCCCTCCCCTTGCAAAGGATTGTCAGCGCGATTCGCCTTCCGACCGTAACATAACGCTGTTGTGCGGCCAGCCCATTCGTCGCACCCTGCCATCAAGTCTTGTAAAGGACTGATCGCCCATCCATATTGTCTCATCAAGTGGCACAACAACGCCCACCTGCGGTGAAAAGCACCGCGCCAATTGGGAAAGGAAACCGACTATGGCTGAATATGACCGTCAGACCCTCGGAGCTCGGGCCGGCTCGGCCTTGGCCATTGACGAGGGCCTTCGCAGCTACATGCTGCGCGTTTACAACTACATGGGCATCGGCCTTGTGGTGACCGGCCTTGTGGCCTGGTTTGCCGCCAATGCTGCCGTGACCAGCAATCCCGACGCCGCCGTTGCGCAGCTGCAGAACGGCGAAATGCTGACACAGTGGGGCTTCCTGCTCTACACCACCCCGCTGATGTGGGTCGTGGCGCTTTCCCCGCTTGCCTTCGTGCTGGTGCTGAGCTTTGGCATCAACAAGCTCTCGACGACCGCCGCTCAGGGCGTGTTCTGGGCCTTCTCGGCCGTGATGGGGCTGTCGCTCAGCTCGATCTTCCTCGTCTATACCGACGCTTCGATCGCCAAGGTGTTCTTCATCACTGCCGCCACCTTTGGTTCGATGAGCCTCTATGGCTACACCACCAAGCGTGACCTGACCGGCATGGGCAACTTCCTGATGATGGGCCTGTTCGGCCTGATCATCGCTTCGATCGTCAACCTGTTCTTCAACAACGGCATGATGGACTTCATCATCTCGATCGTTGGCGTGCTGATCTTTACCGGTCTGACCGCTTATGACACCCAGAAGATCAAGGAAAGCTATTCGGAAGCCCTTGGCGCCGACGCGCTGACCAAGAACGCCATCATGGGCGCTCTCAACCTCTATCTCGACTTCATCAACCTCTTCATGATGCTGCTCCGCCTGCTCGGCAATCGCGAATAGCATCGACCGATTTGGTTGGACGACTATCGGGGCCGCATCCTAAACAGGGTGCGGTCCCTTTCTTTGCGCTGGATTCGCCGTGCCCGACTTTACGCTTCGCCCCTTCCGCTGGTCCGATGTTTCGGCCATCACCGAAATCTACAAGCACTATGTGGAAGAGACGGCGATCACCTTCGACACCGAAGTGCCCGGCGAAGCGGCCATGGCGGAAAAATTTGCAGCTCTGGTCAAGCTCGGCCATCCGCTGATCGTTGCCGAGATCGAGGGCGACGTGGTCGGCTATGCCTATGCCAGCTTCTATCGCCCCCGCGCCGCCTATCGCTTCACCTGCGAGGATTCGATCTATCTGCGCGCCGACATAAAGGGAAAGGGCCTGGGCAAGGCCATGCTGACCGAGTTGCTGGCCCAGTCAAAGGCTTTCGGCTTCAAGCAGATGATCGCCGTCATCACCGCCGACACCGCCAATTCCATCGCCATCCACGAAAAATTCGGCTTCCGCCACGTCGGCCGCTATGACGCGGTGGGCTACAAATTCGACCGCTGGCACGACATCGTGCATCTGCAACTGGCGCTTTAGACCAGGCACGCCTCGACGCCATCCAGTGCGGTGCCCGCGCCGTCGAGCGGGATGCGGGCTATCTCCGTGTCAGCGGCCGTCACCAGCAGTTCCTGGCCCGATTTCAGCAGGTCGATCAGCGTCGTTGCGTCTGCCAGGGTTTCGGGCGTCTTGTCGAAGACAAAGCCATCGCCCTTGTTGTCGCTGACCGGCAGCACGACATCGGTGCCATCGACGGAAAACGTCAGGTCGCCCGGGCTTTCCGCGCCGATATCGGCACGATGGGCGGGTTTGAGGAAAATGGTGAGCGAGCCCTTGGGCACCACGGGATTGCCGGCCTCGGCACAATCTACCATGATCGTGCCATTGGCCTCGCTGCCGCCCAGCACACCGATCGAGCCCATGTTGTAGTCGCTGCCCCAGTCCTGCGCGAAGGCGGGGGCGCTGAAGGCTAGTCCAGTCACAATCAGGATCAGAGAAGGTCTCATTGTCTCGCTGCCGGTTGGATCAACACGCCTGGCAGCCAAGACCACGATCGTGGCGACAATGCAGCCTGGCTAGCCGACGACAGCCAGTTGCGGATCGAGCACACGCAGCACCTGCGCCAGGTCATGCCCGCGTTTGAGGATCCGGCCCTGCTGGTTGGTGACCGCATACTGCCCCTGGCGATTGCGCAGGCGTGGCGTCTTTTCGATGAGATAGAGCGGCCGCTCCGAGACCCGCGCATAGATGGAAAACACCGCCCGCTCGCGCAGGAAGTCCATCGCATAGTCGCGCCACTCGCCCTGCCCCACCTTGCGGCCATAGACATTGAGGATCAGCGCCAACTCCTTGCGATCGAAGGCGACAATGGCCGGAATTTTCGACGGAGAGCTATTCACGGCAAGCTCGCCGGCATGGACCAGCGTCAGATTGCTTGGCTTGTCAGTCGGCGTGCGGCCCTGCAACTGCGGCTCAACTCCGGTGTCAACACACTGTCATGATTGCGGGAAATTGGCCGTGATGCAAGCCCGGCAAAATTCCCCAATTTGGTCACACTTTGTCCCCGAACACGCCTGATTGGGGGATCAGTCTTCACCCATTGCCTCCAGTGGCTGGCATCCGGGCTGACCGAGCCCCCAAACCCAGATGCCTGGGTGCCAGTCGCCTCTAAATTGAGTTTGACCAGTCAATGCTTCCCGTCCTTGCCCCCAAGGACGGGATTTTTTTGACCAGCGAATCGCTCAGTTCTCCAGCGTCGCAGCGCCGAGGATCGGTCCCGGCATGCCGTTGCTTTCCTGCTGAACGATGACTGCGATGCCCGTACCGGGCTCGCCCAGGTTGTCCGGCACCGGCAATTTGAGCGTGGCGCCGCTGGCGCCTTCCCACATGCCCAGCGCCTGGCGACCGGTCACCACCTGCGTATAGACCATGGACTTGCCCGCATTCTCGCCGGTCTCGATACTGACATCGGCGCGGTCGAGATAGCTGACCAGCCAGACCACTGCATTGTCGAGCTCGGCATTGGCCGGGACCACGATCTTGAGCATGTCGCCGGCATGGGTAATGGCGACATCGAGCGGCAGGCTCGCGCCATCGAGCGCGCCATGCACCTCATTGCGCCGGGACCCGACCACGCCCTGCGCCCCGTTGACCACCATCTGCGGCGTATAGATGCGCGACGAACCCCAGCTCTTGGCATAGGCACGCTGGCGATCCGAATAGGCTTCCTGGCCGAAAGTGTCTTCCCAGCCGGCATAGTCCCAGTAGTCGACATGATAGGCCAGCGCGACGACGTCGTCCTCGTCGGCGAGGCTGGTCAGCAGCGCATCGGCCGGCGGGCACTGGGCGCAGCCCTGGCTGGTGAACAATTCAACCACCGCCTTGGGATGCGCGACGCCGTTTTCGGCATGGACCGGCAGGCAGAATGCGGCCAGGGCAAGAGGGCCCGCTAGGGCGGCGATGAGTGGTCTGAGGGTCATGGGCGAAGTTGTATGCCGGGCTCATGAAGCCCCGCCAGTCAAAAGAGGGTGACGATCCATAAGTTTGTTACGTGAGACTTGATTGCCGCAGCTTGATCTGTAGCAAGAAGCCACGGCCGGACGGCGCTATTCTGGCGCCACCGGAAGGGGACGACAGGACACAGCCATGCCCAAATGCCTCGTTTTGAGCGGCCATCCGCTGACACCGAGCTTCTCCGCCGCGCTGGCCGACAGCTACGCCGAAATGATGTCCAGCGCCGGCGTCACAGTACGGCGCGTGGATCTGGCGGGCATGGATGTGCCGGCCAGCATTCCCAACCGACTGCCTGGTGACGACGAAATGCGGGGCGACATAGCGGCCTTCTGGGACGACATGGTCTGGGCCGACCATGTGGTGATCGTCCATCCGCTCTGGTGGGGCGGCATGCCGGCCAAACTCAAGGCCTTGTTCGACATCGTGCTGCAGATGGGCCGGGCCTATCGCTATGATGGCGCCACGCCCCTGCCCCTGGGCCTGTTGAAAGGTCGATCGGCACGGGTGATCGTCACCTCGGACACGCCTGCCTGGTTCATGGCGCTGATCTATGGCAATGCCCATTTCCGCATCATCAAGAACCAGATCCTGCGCTTTGTCGGTTTCGGGCCGATCCGCACCACGCACCTGTCGATGATTCGCCATTCGACACCGGAACAGCGCGCCAATATGCTGGAGAAGGTGGTCGCCGCAGCCCGCAAGGACGCAGAGCGGCTCAACCGGCTAACGACAAAAATGGCGGCCTGAAGCCGCCATTTTCAGGTTGTTTGAGCTTTAGGCGGCGACAAGGCTTCGCAGCACATAGTGCAGGATGCCGCCATGCTTGAAATAATCGAGCTCATTGGCGGTATCGATCCGGCACAGCGTCTCGACATTCATCACCTCGCCATTGGCGCGGGTGATCTTCACGTTCACCCTGGCGCGCGGGGTGATCTCGGTCACGCCCTCGATATCGACCGTTTCGGTGCCATCGAGCCCCAGCGTCTGCCAGCTCTCGCCATCCTTGAACTGCAGCGGCACCACGCCCATGCCGACGAGGTTGGAGCGATGGATGCGCTCAAAGCTCTGGGCAATCACGGCGCGCACGCCGAGCAGGTTGGTTCCCTTGGCTGCCCAGTCGCGAGACGACCCCGTGCCATATTCCTTGCCGGCAAAGATCACCAACGGCGTGCCCTGAGCCTGATAAGCCATTGCCGCGTCATAAATGGCCATCTGTGACCCGTCTGGACCCTTGGTATAGCCGCCTTCGACACCGGCCAGCATCTGGTTCTTGATGCGGATATTGGCAAAGGTGCCGCGCATCATCACCTCGTGATTGCCGCGACGGGCGCCATAGGAGTTGAAGTCGCGCGGGGCGACTTGCCGTTCCTCGAGATATTTGCCGGCCGGGGTCGATGCCTTGAACGAACCGGCGGGCGAAATGTGGTCCGTCGTGATGGAATCGAGGAACAGCGCCAAAACCTTGGCCGAGGTGACATTGGTCACCGGCTTGGGCTCCATCGACATATCAGCGAAATAGGGCGGGTTCTGCACATAAGTCGAGCTGGAATTCCAGCCATAGGTCTGGCCGCCCTCGATAGTGATGGCCTGCCAATTGCTGTCGCCCTTGAACACATCCGAATAACGCGAGCGGAACATGTCGGCGGTGACATGCTTGCGGACGATCTCGGCAATCTCGAGGTTGGAGGGCCAGATGTCCTTGAGATAGACATCGCTCCCGTCCTTGCCCTTGCCCAGCGGCTGGGTGGTGATATCGACATTGAGCGTGCCGGCCAGTGCATAGGCGACAACCAGCGGTGGCGAGGCCAGGTAGTTGGCGCGGACGTCCGGATTGACGCGGCCTTCGAAATTGCGATTGCCCGACAGTACCGAAGCGGCGACCAGCTTGTTCTCGTTGATCGTGTCGGAAATAGCCTGCGGCAGCGGACCCGAATTGCCGATACAGGTCGTGCAGCCATAGCCGACGAGATTAAAGCCCAGCGCGTCGAGATCCTCCTGCAGGCCTGCGGCCGTGAGGTAATCGGTGACCACCTGCGAGCCGGGCGCCAGCGAGGTCTTGACCCAGGGCTTGGACTGCAGGCCCAAGGCTCGCGCCTTGCGGGCGACAAGGCCTGCGGCCACCAGCACGGAAGGGTTAGACGTATTGGTGCAGGAGGTGATGGCCGCGATCACCACCGAGCCATCGGTGACATGATAGTCGGTGCCCTTGACCGGAAAGGCCGCCTCTTCGGGAATGTCTCCAACGCCATTGGCGCCTTCATTGACGAACCGGCTTTCCTGCTTGTCCTCGGGCAGCTTGGTCCGCTCGATGCGGCCACCGCTAAGCTCGGGCAGCGCCGCGGCAAAGGCCGAGGTCACATCCTTGAGCGCCACGCGATCCTGTGGGCGCTTGGGGCCGGACAGCGAGGGCACCACGGTCGAAAGATCAAGCTCGAGCGTCGAGGTAAACACCGGGTCGGGTGTATCGGTCTCGCGGAACATGCCCTGGGCGCGCGAATAAGCTTCGACCAGCGCCACGCGATCGGCATCGCGGCCCGAGGTCGTGAGGAATTTGAGCGTATCCGCATCGACCGGGAAATAGCCGCAGGTGGCGCCATATTCGGGGGCCATATTGGCAATAGTCGCTTGGTCTTCGAGCGACAGATAGTCGAGGCCGGGGCCAAAGAACTCGACGAACTTGCCGACCACGCCCTTTTTGCGCAGCATTTCGGTAACGGTCAGCACAAGGTCGGTCGCGGTAATGCCCTCGTTGATCTTGCCGATCAGCTTGAAGCCGACGACTTCGGGGATCAGCATGGTGACCGGCTGGCCGAGCATCGCCGCTTCGGCCTCGATGCCGCCGACGCCCCAGCCGAGCACAGCCAGGCCATTGACCATGGTGGTGTGGGAATCCGTGCCCACCAGCGTATCGGGATAGGCGACGGTCTCGCCATTCTCTTCCTTGGTCCAGACGGTCTGGGCCAGATATTCAAGGTTCACCTGGTGGCAGATGCCGGTGCCGGGTGGCACGACGCGGAAATTGTCGAAGGCCGACTGGCCCCAGCGCAAAAACTCGTAGCGCTCGCCATTGCGCTCATATTCGAGCTCGACATTCTGGTTGAAGGCCAGGGGCGTGCCGAAACTGTCCACCATCACCGAATGGTCGATGACCAGATCCACCGGCACCAGCGGATTGATCTTTTGCGGATCGGCGCCAAGCTTTGCCGTGGCATCGCGCATGGCAGCAAGGTCCACCACCGCCGGAACGCCGGTGAAATCCTGCATCAGCACACGGGCGGGGCGGTAGGAAATCTCGTGTTCGCTGGTCCGGGACACCAGCCAGGTGGCCACCGCCTCGATATCTGCCTTGGTCACAGTGCGGTCGTCTTCGAACCGCAGCAGGTTTTCCAGCACGACCTTCATCGAGCCCGGCAGGGTCGACACGCCCTTGAGGCCGTTCTTCTCGGCCTCGGCGATGGAATAATAGGTGTAGGTCTTGCTGCCGACTGTGAGAGTGGATTTGGACTTGAAGCTGTCTACCGACGTCATCGTCTCCGCCTTTGCTTGCGGCAGGCGCATCGGACCTGTGGCAATAAGCCCGCTATCCGCTCAACTGCGCTGCCTATGCTGGAATGACTCCAAACTATAGAGAGATATAGAGAAGGCGCTTTGGGCTTGCCAGCCCGACACCGCCTTCACTAGGAGATGGGGTCATGTCCCAACAGCATCGCTTCCAACCGCTGACCTTGCGCCTCGATGGCCTTGCCTGCGGTCGCGGCGGCATGGTGCTGTGTTCCGACCTGACCTATTCCGCAACGCCCGGGTCCTGCACTTTGTTGCGCGGCCCCAATGGCACCGGCAAGACAACCCTGCTGATGACGCTGGCCGGCGTGCTGACGCCCATGGCGGGCACCATGGCCGTCGACGGCGGTGATGAAGACGAAAAGCCCCTGCACTATTGCGGCCACCGCAATGCCATCAAGCCGCGCCTGTCCGTCAGTGAAAACCTGGTCTTCTGGGCCACGGTCAACGGCCCGACCGGCATGGCGGTGCAGAACGCGCTCGATGAAGTGGGCCTCGGCCATCTCGGCGATCTCGATGCCGGCTATCTCTCCGCGGGGCAATCACGCCGCCTGGCGCTGGCGCGGCTGCTGGTGAGCTTTCGCCCGATCTGGTTGCTCGACGAACCCACCGCGGCGCTCGACGCCGAGGGCCACGACCTCGTGACGCGCCTCATCACCCGCCATCTCGATCAGGGGGGCCTGGCGATCGCAGCGACACACGACCCGATCACCCTGCCCGATCCGTCGCGGCTGCAAACGCTGGTCCTAGGAGCGCGCCTATGAGCGGCTTCCATGCCATGTTGCAGCGCGAACTGCGCCTGACGCTGCGTGGCGGCGGGGATATCCTGACGCTGGTGCTGTTTTTTGTCATCGTTGGCGCCATCGTGCCCTTTGCTGTCGGGCCGGATCGGGAATTGCTCCAGAAAATCGCGCCGGGCATGATCTGGGTCGCCGCCTTCCTCGCCATGCTGCTCGGCCTCGACAGGCTGTTCCGTCCCGACCACGAGGATGGCTCGCTGATCCTGCTGCGGCAGGCCGATCTGTCGCTGGGCGCCATTGTCGTCGCAAAACTGATCGTCCACTGGCTGGTTTCGGCCTTGCCGCTGATCGTGGCGAGCCCCATCCTGGCCATGTTCCTCGCCATGGATGTACCCACCTTCTGGCGCACGCTGGTGTCGCTGCTGCTGGGCACGCCGGCCCTCGCCGCCTTCGGCATGGTGGGCGCTGCCGTAACCGTCGCCATCCGCCGCGGTGGGCTGATCGCCCCGATCATCATCGCCCCTCTCTCGATTCCCGTGCTGATCTTCGGCACGGGGTCCGTCACCGCCACCCAGTCCAATGCGGCCATGCTGTTTCTTGCGGCATTGAGCCTCATGGCCCTGGTGCTGGCTCCCGTTGCCGCCGTGTTTGCAATACGCTCCGCTGAAGACTAGAGCCCTGATCCATGAGCCTCGATAACGCGCCCAAATTGCCTTGGTGGAACCGGATCGCCAATCCCGGCCAGTTCGTCGCCATGACGAAGCCCTTCCTCTGGCCGCTGACCGCGCTGACCGGCGCGCTCTTCATCATCGGCCTCTACTATGCCTTCTTCAACTCGCCCGCCGACTACCAGATGGGCGACACCGTACGTATCATGTATGTTCACGTGCCCAATGCGTGGCTGAGCCAGTTCGTCTATGCCACCATGTCGATCTCGGCCATTGGCACCCTGGTCTGGCGCCATCCCATGGCCGATGTCTCGATGAAGGCTGCCGCCCCGCTCGGCGCGCTTTTCACCACTCTGGCCCTCTTCACCGGCGCGCTTTGGGGCCGGCCGACCTGGGGCACCTTCTGGGAATGGGACGGGCGCATGACATCCACCCTGGTCCTGCTGTTCATCTATCTTGGGCTCATCGCCCTATGGCGCGCCTTTGACGACCAGCTCCGCGCCGCCCGGGTCATTGCCGTTTTCACGCTGGTCGGCGCCATCAATATCCCGATCATCAAATTCTCCGTCGACTGGTGGAGCACGCTGCACCAGCCCGCCAGCGTCTTCCGCCCCGACGGTCCGACCATGCCCGGCTCGATCCTCACGCCGCTCTTTGCGATGTTCTTCGCGTTTACATTCCTTTTCGCAACGCTGCAGCTCAAGGCCATGCATACCGAGGTCAAGCGCCGCCGCGTCGCCGGCCTGCAGCGCCGCCTGGCGCAGGGAGACAGACCATGATCGATCTCGGCCAGCATGCCGTCTTCATCATCTGGGCCTATATCGGCGTCGCCATCGGCATTGCCGCTCTGGTCGCCTGGACGCTGTTGGATGCGCGGCAGGTAAACAGAAAACTCAAGGCGCTCGAAGCGCGCAATCCACGCCGGTCCGCCTGATGCGCTATGTTCTCTTCGCCCTGCCACTGATCCTGCTGGTGGCGCTTGTCGGCGTCTTTGCCATGTCGATGAACCGCGATCCCAACCTTGTGCGTTCGGTGCTGATCAACAAACCGGCGCCGGCCTTCGCCATGGCCGAAGTGCCCGAGCTTGGCGTGCCCGGCTTTGATACCGCAGCGCTCAAGGGCGACGTGACCGTGGTCAATGTCTTTGCCTCCTGGTGCATTCCCTGCCGCGACGAGCATCCGCTGCTGGTGGCGCTCAAGGACGTGACCGGCGTGCGCCTCTTCGGCATTAATCAGGCCGACGCGCCGGAAAACGCCCGCGCCTTCCTGAACGAACTGGGCAATCCCTATGACGCCGTCGGCACCGACCGCGACCGCCGCGTCTCGATCGACTGGGGCGTCTATGGCGTGCCCGAAACCTTCGTCGTCGATGCCGAGGGCACCATCACCTTCAAGCATGTCGGCCCGCTCGACGCCGAGGCGATCGAAAACGAACTTCTGCCCGCCATCACCGCCGCGCGCGGTTAGCTCTCGTCAGCGCCAAAAACCGTTCAGGAACCGTTCAGCCACGCTTTGGCAAGAAGTCGCCATAGTGTTGGAGTAGTGACGCCTGATGCTGAATGTCCTGACCCGATTTATGCGCGATGAAGCCGGTATAACCCCGGTGGAATATGGTCTGATCGCCGCCATTCTAGCCGTGGCCATGACCGTCGCCGCCTCGGCTGCCGGCTTCAGCCTCGCCGATATTACAGGCTAGCCAGAGGGATAGCGGTTGATGAGCAAGCGCATCGACACTGCCGCCCGCCTGATCAGGGCCACGCCCGAGACCATCTACGCCGCGCTGACCTCCGCCGAAGCACTGGTGCAATGGATGCCGCCCAGGGGCATGACCGGCGAAATGCAGGCCTTCGACCCGCGCCCCGGCGGTCTGCAACGCATGGTTCTGCGCTATGACGACGCCAGCATCGCCGGCAAGAGCGGCAGCAATGAAGACATTGCCGAAGCCCGTTTCATCGACCTCGTGCCCAATGAGCGCGTCGTCCAGACCGTGGATTTCGTCAGCGACGACCCGAAGTTTTCCGGCACGATGACCATGTCAACGCTGCTCACTTCGCATGGCGATCATACCGAAGTTCGCTTCACGGCCGAAAATGTCCCCGAAGGCATCAGCGCCGAGGACCACGCCGATGGCATGAATTCGTCGCTGGAGAATTTGGCGGTGTATGTCGAACGTAGACCCAGCGAGGCGCCGCAGTAGCTCTGGTCTGCCACATGCGTTCTTGCTATCTTCCGGACAAGGAGATCAGCATGGTCGAACTCACCATCAAGGTTCCGGACGACGTCAAGGCTTGGCTCGATGCCAAGGTTGAAGGCGGGCCCTTCGAGTCCATCGAACATGCCCTGCGCCATGTCCTGCGCGAACAACGCGAGATCGACGAGCCGGGCTTTGTCTATTCCGATCAGGATGTCGAGGACATGCTGACCGAGGCCAGTGCAAGTGGCAGAGTTCCCCTGCCATCTGTCGATGAAATCATGCAAGGCGCCCTACGCCGTGCCGAAGAGCGGAAACGGCCTTGAGCAGTGTCCGCCTCACGCCTAGGGCGCTGGCGGACCTCGATAGAATTTCCGACTATGGTCTTGCGAATTTTGGCGCCCGGTCGACGGCGTCGTACATTCAGGGACTTCATGACTTGTTCGGCAAATTGGCCGTGTATCCAGAAATAGGAATCATCGCCGCTGCTACTAACCAGCGTAGGCGTCGTCATCCGTTTCGCCGACACATTGTCTTCTACGAACTTGAAGCACCCGGCATTGCCATATTGCGCATCTACCCCATGACCCGCCTGCGCAAAGCTGACGAACTGCCCGACTAGAAGTCGCTCGTCAGCCCCTTGATTTCCCAGTCACCATAGCGGCTTGGCTCCAGCCCCCCGCGACCGCCCTCTTCCTTGGGCGCAAAGGCGGTCTTGCCGTCGATCTGAGCGCGGCGCGCTTCGGCTTCGGTGAGAGCGCGTTGGGCCGCTTCGGTCAGCGGGGCGCGCGGGAGGTCTTCGGTTTTGTCGTCGCTCATGGCGCAATCCCATTACGTTTTCTCCATGCCGCTTGCATGGAACCCTTGGGCACACAACATAATTGCTCAACCACGCGAACCCAAGGGCTCATGATGTTCAACGCTTTACGCACCACCGTTCTTCTGGCCGGCCTCACCGCGCTCTTCATGGTCGTGGGCTATTTCATCGGCGGGACAGGCGGCATGATGATCGCCTTCCTGTTTGCGCTGGTGACCAATCTGTTCGGCTACTGGAATTCCGACAAGATGGTGCTGCGCATGCAGAATGCAGTGCCCGTCGAGCGGAGCCGCGTGCCCGAACTCTATGACATGGTCGATATCCTGTCGCGCAAGGCCGGCATTCCGACGCCCGCCGTCTATGTGATCAATACCGACCAGCCCAACGCTTTTGCGACGGGCCGCAATCCGCAGAATGCCGCCGTGGCCGTCTCGACAGGCCTACTGCGCCACCTCGAAACCCGCGAGGTCGCCGCCGTCGTGGCCCATGAGCTGGCCCATATCCGCAGTCGCGACACGCTGACGATGACCATTACCGCGACCTTTGCCGGCGCCATTTCGGCCCTGGCACAGTTCGGCCTGTTCTTTGGCGGCGGCAACAATCGCGACAATCCGCTGGGCGGTATCGGCGCCCTGCTGATGGTGTTCCTTGCCCCGGTCGCCGCCATGATGGTGCAGATGGCCGTGAGCCGCACGCGCGAATATGAGGCCGACAAGGACGGCGCCGAGATTTCCGGCGATCCCCTGGCGCTGGCTTCTGCCTTGCAGAAAATCGCTTCGCTGGCAGGCCGTCAGGTCAATGTCGCCGCCGAGCGCAACCCGGCCATGGCGCACATGTACATCATCAATCCCCTCAACGGATCGCGGATGGACAACCTCTTTTCCACCCATCCCGACACAGCCAACCGCATTGAACAGTTGCGCAAGCTTGCAGCGACGCTGCAGGTGAACGATAAGGGCGCACGGCGTGAGCCTCGCCCGCAGCCGGTTTCGACCGGCCGCAGTTCGGGCGGTGGCTGGCGCGTGCCGACCACCGGACAGACCGGCGAGGACGGCGGACAACGCGGTCCCTGGGGATAGAATCAAGCGTGGCGCATAACAAACCTGATCCGGCGGGGCTCAAGCTCCGCCTCGTTGCCGCTCAACGGCTCAAGGACGTCCTGGCGGGCGACAATTTCGTGCCGCTCAACGTCAAGGACCTGGCCGACGGGCGCGATCGCGCTCTGGCCAACCGGCTGATCACCACGGCCCTGCGCCGCCAGGGCCAGCTCAATTTCATCATCCATGCCCTGCTCGACAAGGGCATGCCCGGCAAATCCGGGACCTTTGAAGCAGTGCTGCGCCTGTCATTGGCGCAATTGGTGTTCCTACCCGATCTGGGTGCCCATTCGGCGCTGTTCCTGGCTGTCGAAGCGGTCAAGCGCGATCCCAAGGCACGCCATCTTTCCGGGCTGATCAACGCCGTTCTCCGCTCTGCCCAGGCCAATTCGGCTAAGTTCGGCATGCTGAGCGACGACCTGCTGATCCCCGAGACTTTTGGCGACACGTGGCTCGAAGCCTATGGCGAAGAGGGTATCGATGGTTTCTCGACGGCCCTGCTGGCCGGCGCGCCGCTCGACCTGACGCTCAAGACGGACGACCCTGAGCTAATCGAAGCGCTCAATGCCGACAGGCTGATCGGCGATACGGTGCGCATCGACCAGCGCGACCGGCCCGTCGAGGCGCTACCCGGTTATGACGAGGGCAAGTGGTGGGTGCAGGATGCCGCCTCCGCCATTCCCGCGCGCCTGCTCGGCGCCAAGCCAGGCGGCCGCGTGCTTGACCTCTGCGCAGCCCCCGGCGGCAAGACGGCACAGCTGATCAAGGCGGGCTATGCCGTGACGGCGCTCGACAACGATGCGACGCGCGTGGAGCGGCTCAAGGAAAACCTGAAGCGCCTCGACTATTCTGCCGAGATCATCGTCGGCGACGCCGGCACCTTTGCACCCAATTCGGCCTATGATGGCGTATTGCTCGATGCGCCCTGCTCGGCCACCGGCACGTTCCGCCGCCATCCAGAAGTCATCTGGCACCGCTCGGTCAATGACGTGGCAGGGCGCGTCAGGTTGCAAAAAGCGTTGATGACCAATGCTTTCCGTTGCCTCGATGCCGGTGGCGTGATGATCTACTGCGTATGTTCGCTCGAACCCGCCGAGGGCGAGGAACAGGTGCAATGGGCGCTTGATTCGCTGCCCGGCCTCGAACTCTGGCCCGTGGCGCCCGAGGAATTGCCGGGTCTTGAACAGGCCGTGACGGCCAAGGGCCTGGTCCGGACGCATCCGGGCATGGCGCCGAACGGCAATGAAGGCGGTATGGATGGGTTCTTCGTGGCCCGCTTTCGCCGTCGCGCATAGTGAACTGGCCCGATCGGGCAGATAGGACGTGCCGCCCGTGACGGGACAAGACAGAGCAAAGCTGGCTGGACCCGCGCGGCGGGTGCGCTGATGGCGCCGTCTCTCCCCCATGGCCTGCGCAAGCTTGCGCTGGGCATTGCCGATTCCGCCGTCACCATGCCGGTCATGCGCTGGACCTGGCGCGGCCTGGCCGACGATGCCTTCGGCGGCGAACTGCCCGAATTGCGTCCGGCCGACCGCGAAGCGGTGCGCGACATGATGAGCGGGCGTTACCTGCTGGCGTCAAAACTCGTCGAAACCAATGGGGCCTCGCCCTTTGCGCTCGAGGTCGAGCATGTCGACTGGTGGCTGAACCTGCATGGCTTTTCCTGGCTGCGCCATTTCCGCGATGTGCGCGATCCCGGTGAGCGGCTTTTTGCCCGCATGCTGGTTCTGGACTGGATCGGCCACGAGGCCAATTTCCACCATGACACTTGGGCCCCGGCCCTGACGGCGCAGCGCATTCTCAACTGGCTGCGCCACCTGCCACTCCTGCTCAATGGCGCCAATGCGGCCGAAGCCCGCACCATCCAGCGCGTATTGGGCGCCCAGATCCAAAGCCTGAAGGTTCGCGTGCCGCTGACCAGCGACCGGGCCGAGGCGCTGTTTGCCCATATCGCGCTGTTGGCCGCCGAATATTGCGAACAGAATGACAAGACCGATGTGCCGATGCGCGTCGAACGGCTCAATGCCGAACTGGCGCAGCAACTCGACAGCGACGGCATGCACCTTTCGCGCAATGCCAGGCTGCAGCTGCAATTGCTGTCCGAACTGGTCAGCGTCCGCCCCATTGCCGCTTCGGTAAAATCGGAGGCCGGCAATGAACTGGTGGCCCAGATCGACCGCATGCATGAATCGCTCGATGCACTGACCCTGTCGAGCGGCGAGCCGGTCTATTTCAACGGCTGTGGCCACCTGCCCCATGACGTTTTGATCGCCATTCAGGCCAATGGCCCAACCCGCAAGCATCGCTCCATGCTGCTCGGTGGCTATGGCATCCTGCGCGATGGCGACGCCGTGGTCATCGCCGACTCCGGCCTCGCGCCGCCGCCAGGTTTCGATGCCGACCTTCATTCCAGCGCGCTGGCCTTCGAATTTGCCCATGGCACGGAACTGATCCTGGGCTCCTGCGGCCCGGCACCGTCCGACCTGCCGCAAAGCAAGGCGCTGTTCCGCCAAGGCGTGGCCCACTCTGCCCCCACCATCGATGCCGAAGATGCGCCGCCCCAGCGCAAGCCGGATCTGGCGCTGGAAAGCGCCGACAATCTGCTGTCGCTGACCACAAGCGGCTATGCCAGGCGCTTTGGCGTCGAGATCGAGCGGCGCATTACCCTGCTATCCGGGGGAACGACGCTGGTTGGTCAGGACCGTCTCATCGCCTCGGGCAACAGTCCGTCGGGACTCCTCGCCCTGCGCTTCCATCTGGCGCCGGGCGTCATGGTGCGACGCAATCGCGGCGAAGGCATTGTCCGCCTCGTCTTGCCCAATGATGCGGTCTGGAGCTTCCTCTGGGAAGGCGCAGAGTTCCGCGAAGAGGAAAGCGTGCGCCAGTCCGCCTATCTTGGCTTCCACAAAACGCGGCAGCTGGTTCTCGAGGCCGATGTCGCCACGGATGCCGAGATCGCCTGGATCTTTACGCTCGAGCAGGCGTAAACGGTTGGCGTCCTGCCCGCTTCGTGCTAGCGAGCCGTCCTAATTCCACATCACGGGCGAGACACATCTCATGAGCAAGACGGTCAAGGTCGGGCGCGCGCTGCTTTCGGTATTCGACAAATCCGGCATGGCCGACTTTGCCAAGGGGCTAAGCGCAGCGGGCGTCGAGCTGGTTTCGACGGGCGGCACGCACAAGCTGATCAAGGATGCAGGGCTCCCCGTGCGCGAGATTGCTGACCTGACCGGTTTCCCCGAGATGATGGACGGCCGCGTCAAGACGCTCCACCCCAAGGTCCACGGCGGCCTGCTCTCAGTGCGTGACAATGCAGCCCATGCCGCCTCGATGGCAGAGCATGAGATCGGCGCCATCGACCTCGTGGCGGTCAATCTCTATCCCTTCGAAAAGACTGTCGCCTCCGGCGCGGGCTATGACGACATCATCGAGAATATCGACATCGGCGGCCCCGCCATGGTCCGCTCGGCGGCCAAGAACCATGCCTATGTGACCGTGGTGGTCGATCCGGCCGACTATGCAGAAATCCTGAGCTACGTCACCGAGACCGGCGGCGTACCCTTCGAGCTTCGCCAGAAACTCGCCGCCAAGGCCTATGCCCGGACTGCAGCCTATGACAGCGCCATTTCGTCCTGGTTCGCCAGGGAGATCGACTATCCCGAAATCCCCTATCGCAGCTTTGCCGGCTCGCTTCGCGAAGTCATGCGCTATGGCGAAAACCCCCATCAATGGGCTGGCTTTTACGCCAATGGCGAAAGCCGTCCGGGCGTTGCCACCGCCACCCAGGTCCAGGGCAAGACGCTGAGCTACAACAATATCAACGACACCGATGCCGCTTTCGAGCTAGTAAGCGAGTTCGATCCGGCCGAGGTCGCCGCCGTCGCCATCATCAAGCATGCCAATCCCTGCGGCGTTGCCGTGGCTGGTGACCTCGTCACCGCCTATCAAAATGCCCTGCGCACCGACCCGGTCTCAGCCTTTGGCGGCATTGTCGCCACCAATCGCGAGATCGATGCGGCAACGGCCACCGAAATCGTCAAGGTCTTCACCGAGGTGATCGTTGCGCCTTCGGCGACGCAGGAAGCCCAGGACATCATCGCGGCCAAGAAGAACCTGCGCCTCTTGCTGACCGGCGGACTGGCAGACGCCAAGGCCGATGGCCTCGTCGTCAAATCCGTTGCTGGTGGCCTGCTGGTCCAGTCGCGCGACAATCGCAATGTCGATGACTGCGAACTCAAGGTCGTGACCAAGCGCCAGCCGACCGAGGCCGAAATGGCTGACCTGCGCCTCGCCGCCAAGGTCGCCAAGCATGTGAAGTCCAATGCCATCGTCTATGTGAAACAGGGCGCAACGGCCGGTATCGGCGCGGGGCAGATGTCACGCGTGGATTCCGCCATGACCGGCCACCGTAAATCGGTGGACGCAGCCAGGGCCGCGGGTATCGAAGGCGCCTTGTCCCAGGGTTCTGTCGTGGCTTCCGACGCCTTCTTCCCCTTCGCCGATGGCCTCGAAGCGCTGGTGGCCGCTGGTGCCACTGCGGTGATCCAGCCGGGCGGCTCGATGCGCGATGACGAAGTGATCGCCGCGGCCGACGCGGCCGGCATCGCCATGGTCATGACCGGGATGCGCCATTTCCGGCACTAGGAGCGTTGTCAGCAAAAGTGGATCCCACTTTGCGGTTCGACAGCGCGACCAACCAGGAGTCTAACCTACCGCCAAGCTTACAAAAACGTAATCTTGGAAAGGTCTTTCGGTAAGACCTTCTTGAGAGAGAAGTGTCACATTGCCGGGGTCGCGGAGTCAGCTGCGACTCCGAGGCCCCATGCGGATCAAGATACCTTCTGACCTATCAGCTTTGCTGACTGCCGGTCTGTGGCGGTCGGTTGCTTCGCTTGGCATAAAGGTTGCCACGGCGGGCCTGACCTATCTGACCTATGTCGTGCTCTCGCGCACCATGACGCCGGACGAGTATGGTCATTTTGCCTTCGGCCTGGCGCTGGCGACCGTGCTTGCCATCGCCGCAGGCCTCGGCCAGCCCATGGCCATCCTCCGGCTCTGGTCGCAGGAAACCGTGGCCGGCCGGCATGACAAGGCGGTTGAAGCCGTGCGCGCCGGCTCGTCTCTGACCATTCTTGCCGGTCTGACGCTTTCGGCCCTGCTGTGCATCCTTACCTTCTTCGTCTGGCAGATCTATCCGCCTGCCGACACGCCCAACCATTTCTATGGCGCCGCTTTCCTCATCATTCCCATGGCGATGGCCGAGTATAATTCCTCGGTGCTGCGCGCCCAGGGCTCGCTCTGGACGGCTCTTGTACCGCGCGACATCTTCTGGCGCATGGCCCTGCCCGGCTTCGTGCTGGTCCTCTTTTCTCTTGGCCTGGTGCTGAGCGGGCCAGAAGCCCTGGTGCTTTCGGCGGCCCTGCTCTCGATCGTGCTGGCAGCTCAATTCTGGCGCGCCGAGACCGGCAAATATGTGCTGATGCCGGCCATTGGAGCCGTGCGTCGCTACTGGCAGCAATGGGGTGGCATTTCGCGCTGGCTGATGCTGGGGGCGCTGATCGAGACCGCTGCACTCAATGCCGACGTGATCCTCGTCGGCCTGATGCTCGACCTCGAAAGCTCCGGCGTCTATTTCAACGCCTTCCGCACCGCCGGCCTGATGACGCTCTTCACCTTCGCGATCGAACTGGTGATTGCGCCCATGGTGGCCCAGCATTTCCATGCTGGCGAAATGCGCCAGGCCCAGGCCATCACCGCCCTCGCCTCCGTAGCCGGCTTTGTCTTTTCGCTGGTGATCTTTGCCATCTTTGCCGGTTGGGGCGACTTCGTGCTGTCGCTGTTCGGCGATTACTATGCCGAAGGCACCACGGTGCTGATCCTGCTGGCGTTTGGCCTGCTCTTTGATGCGGCGACCGGTCCGTCCAAGATCGTCATGATGATGACCGGCCACGAACGCGCCTATGTTGCCATCTTCGGCACCATCATGGGCCTGGGCTTCCTCGCGCAACTTCTGGTGATCCCGGCCTATGGCATCGTCGGCGCTGCTTGCGCCAACATGGCCGCCCGCATCATCGCGCAGGTGGCGATCGCCCTTTGGTGTCGCTTCCGCATTGGCCTCGACACCAGCCTGCTCGGTGTCTTTGCCATCCGAAGCGCTGGCACACGCTGACCGTACCCGACGTTACGGTTCTGCTTGACCACGCAGCCCGTCCTGCCTTAGAACCAATCCAAACTTTCCCCTTCGGAATAATGCCATGACCAAGGCTCGCACGCTTTACGACAAGATCTGGGACGACCATCTGGTGCAGAACAACGAGGATGGGACCTCGCTGCTCTATATCGACCGTCACCTAGTTCACGAAGTGACGAGCCCGCAGGCTTTCGAAGGCCTGCGCATGAACAATCGCAAGGTGCGCCACCCCGAGCGGACCCTGGCCGTGGTCGACCACAATGTCCCCACGACCGACCGGTCGCTGCCCAATCCGGATCCGGACAGCGCGATCCAGATCGAGACGCTGGCGGAAAACACCCGCGATTTCGGCATCGAATATTACGACCCCTTCGACAAGCGTCAGGGCGTTGTGCACATCGTCGGCCCCGAGCAGGGCTTCACCCTGCCCGGCATGACCATCGTCTGCGGCGACTCGCACACCTCGACCCATGGTGCCTTCGGCGCCCTGGCCCACGGCATCGGCACCTCCGAGGTCGAGCATGTCCTGGCGACGCAGACGCTGATCCAGCAGAAGGCCAAGAACATGCTGGTGCGTGTCGATGGCCAGCTGCCGCCCCATGTCACGGCAAAGGACATCATCCTTGCCATCATCGGCGAAATCGGCACGGCCGGCGGCAATGGTCACGTCATCGAATTTGCCGGCGAAGCCATTCGCTCGCTGTCGATGGAAGGCCGCATGACGGTCTGCAACATGACCATCGAAGGCGGCGCCCGCGCCGGCCTGATCGCTCCCGACGAAACCACCTTTGCCTATGTGAAGGACCGCCCCCGCGCGCCCAAGGGCGAAGCCTTCGACATGGCCGTCGACTACTGGAAGACGCTCTACACGGACGAAGGCGCCCACTACGACAAGGTCATCGTGCTCGACGCGGCAAAGCTGCCGCCGATCGTCTCCTGGGGCTCGTCGCCCGAGGACGTCATCTCGGTTCAGGGCGCCGTGCCCAACCCCGATGACATCGCCGACGAGAACAAGCGCGCCTCCAAGTGGCGGGCACTCGACTACATGGGGCTCAAGCCTGGCACCCCGATCACCGACATCAAGATCGACCGCGTCTTCGTGGGCTCCTGCACCAATGGTCGCATCGAGGATCTGCGCGCCGCCGCCGCTGTCATCGGCGACCGCAAGGTAGCTTCGCACGTGTCGGCCATGATCGTGCCAGGCTCCGGCCTCGTGAAGGAGCAGGCAGAATCCGAGGGGCTCGACGTGATCTTCAAGAATGCCGGCTTCGAGTGGCGCGAGCCGGGTTGCTCGATGTGCCTTGCCATGAACCCCGACAAGCTCAAGCCCGAAGAGCGTTGCGCTTCGACGTCGAACCGCAATTTCGAGGGCCGCCAGGGCTTCAAGGGCCGCACCCATCTCGTCTCGCCCGCCATGGCTGCTGCTGCCGCCATTGCCGGCCACTTCGTCGATATCCGCGAGTGGCAGTAAGCCCGCTCGACTGGGCTGGGCGCTTTGCGCCCAGTCTCGACGACATCGAGGCTCTGGCGAGCGATGCGCTCGCCAACCTCCCCGAGCCCTTCAAATCCCTGGCTGCGGACGTAACCTGCACCGTCGCTGACTATGCCGAGGACGACGTCCTCGCCCATTTCGGCATGGACAGCCCGTTCGAACTGATGGGTTTATTCACAGGCGTCGGTCTGACCGAAGACGGCGCCATGCCGCAGACCGGCCAGCTGCCCAATACCGTCTTCCTCTATAGAAGAGCGATCCTCGATTACTGGTCCGAGCATGATGACAACACGCTCGGCGAAGTAGTAACCCATGTATTGGTGCATGAGCTGGGCCATCATTTCGGCTTTTCCGATGATGACATGGAAGCGATCGAAGCATCCGCAGGCGACGATTAGGCCCACGATTCGACCTGAATTATCGCAAATGCCAGTGATTTAGCGCCTGCCCGTTAAGGTAAACGGGCGGTAAAGTTTTGCATTACGACAATTATGGTCTTTATTCCGGCTCAGTTTCATCCGTTGACCGCGCAGGAGAAGTGTTTCCTCACCCGGCCACGCTAACCAAAGGAGTGCGGAGATGACTGTGCGAAATAGCAAAACAGCCCTCAAGATCGTCCAGCCCGAACTGGAGCAAATGGAAGCTGTGCTTCAGGAAGCCGCAAAGCAGGCCGCACCCATGGTACAACGTCTTGCCAGCCACCGCGATCGTATCGACCAGGCCATCAAGGAACTGGAGAGCGAACGCTTTGAATTGATGTCGCGCCGCGACATGTTCCGTCGCCAGGCCGAGGCCGTCGAGCAGGGTTTGACCATGCATATCGACGACATCGAAGCCACCATGCGGCTCTACGAGGGCGGTCTGCAGTCGCTGACCACCACCCAGGACTAAGCTCTTTGTTGGGCGGGGCTATTCGGCGCCCCGCTCGACAAATTCGAATTCGGCTTCATTGCCACCTGCGGGATCGTCTGACACGCGAATGGCCAGCTTGCCTTCGTCCAGCGCCGCGAACCACTCCTCCCAGCTCACCAGATGAAAGCCGCCAATTCGGTCTGGCCCCTCGTTGCCATCGGTATTGATGGCATGCTGGCCAAAGGTCAGCTGCAAAAGCGTGCGCATGCCCGTGCCGTCGGGCGTATCCATCAGCATGGGATTGCCACCGCGGGCCTCTGCCCATTGGCGGATATCGTCGCGCGACGTGAGTGTCTTTGCCATCATTACGCTCCTTGGAAATGTGCTGGGACAATAGCGCCGGGCCGGGTCTGGTTCCTTGACCCAACACAGGCCACAATTCCCAAGCCACAATTGGCCTGCTATGAGCGATCCTCCAAAGCTGTTCAGGCCATGAGGCCGGGACCGCATCAGACAAAGAGCTAGCATGACCACTCCGTCCAACCGCGTCTTCCTTGGCCAGATCGGCGCCGCCCATGGCATCAAGGGCCATGTGCGCATCGCCACCCATACGCAGGACCCGCTGGATATCGGCAATTACGGCCCGCTCGAGACCGATCGCCCTGGCCTGACCGTGACGCTGAGCAAGCTGCGTGTGCACAAGACGGTGGTCGTGGCCCAGATCAAGGGCATTTCGGACCGCAACGAGGCCGAGGCGCTCAATGGCGTCAGCCTGTTTGTCGACCGGAGCAAGCTGCCCGAGGTGGAAGACGAGGACGATTTCTACCACACCGACTTGATTGGCCTTGATGCCCGGCTCGATACCGGCGTGGTGATCGGCAAGGTCTCCGCCCTGCCCAATTTCGGCGCTGGCGACCTGCTGGAAGTGCGCGACCCCAATTCGGGCGACACCTATCTCTATCCCTTCACCAAGGCCGTGGTGCCCCATGTCAACATCGCCGAAGGCTATCTGACCATCGTCGTTCCGCTCGACGCCGAAGAGGGCGAGGAAGAGCCCGATTGAGCTTTTCCGCCCATATCATCACCCTGTTTCCCGAACTCTTTCCCGGCCCCCTGGGGGCATCGGTGCTCGGTCGGGGGCTCAATGACGGCCTGTGGTCGCTCGAGGCCACGCAATTGCGCTACTTCGCCGAGGACCGCCACCGCACCGTGGACGATACGCCTTCCGGGGGCGGCGCCGGCATGGTGCTCAAGCCCGATATTCTCGCCAGGGCCATCGACGCCACGGCGCCTCAAGGGGATCCCCGCCCGCGCATCCTGATGTCGCCACGTGGCAAGCCGTTGACCCAGGCCCGCGCCCGCGAACTGGCGCTGGGGCCCGGTGCCGTCATCGTCTGCGGGCGTTTCGAAGGCATCGACCAGCGCGTGATAGATGGCCGTCAGTTGGAAGAGATTTCCATCGGCGACTATGTGCTGGCCGGGGGTGAAGTGGCCGCCATGGTGCTGCTGGAAGCCGTTGTACGGCTCATTCCCGGCGTGCTGGGCAAGGCGGAAAGCCATGCCGACGAAAGCTTCGAGAATGGTCAGCTCGAATATCCGCAATACACCCGGCCGCAAAGCTTTGAGGGCGTCGACATTCCCGCGGTGCTGACCTCGGGCGACCATGGGCGGATCGCCAGGTGGCGGGCCGAGCAAAGCCTTGAACTGACCCGCGCCCGCCGCCCGGATCTCCTCACGACCAAAACGTCATAAATCCGGCAGCAATGCTGGACTCTGCGGCAAAAATCCCCTATGGAGCCGCCACTACCGCGTGTCGGGCTAATCGGACCTGAACCGCACCAACAAAAAGACTGCCAACCTCCGTTATAACCAAGACCGGGCGATCGCGCCTCAAAACGCGAATAAACGCTCCTTTGAAAAGATCGAGACGGATCATGAATATCATTCAGCAGCTCAACGCTGAGCATGTTGCAGAACTGGCCGCCAAGCGCGAGCTTCCCGACTTCACCCATGGCGATACCGTCAAGGTTTGGGTGAAGATCACCGAAGGTGCCAAGGAACGCCTGCAGGCCTATGAAGGCGTTGTGATCGCCCTCAATGGCGGCGGCATCACCGCTTCCTTCACCGTTCGCAAGATTTCCTATGGCGAAGGCGTGGAACGCGTGTTCCCGCTCTACTCCCCCAACGTTGCTTCGGTCGAAGTCCTGAAGCGCGGCAAGGTACGTCGCGCCAAGCTTTACTACCTGCGCGATCGTCGCGGTAAATCGGCTCGTATTTTCGAATCGACCAACTCGCGCACCAAGAAGATCGAAGCTGGCGAACGCACGGCAGCCCAGGCTGCCCGCGAGGCTCGTGAAGCCGAAAAGATTGCAGCCGCAGAGGCATTTGCCGCTGAACAGGCCGCCAAGGACGCAGAAGCCGCAGCCGCCGCCAAGGCAGCCGAAGCTGAGGCCGCTGCCGCCGAAGAGGCAC
The DNA here is from genome assembly GCF_963517015.1 of uncultured Devosia sp. Taxonomy (NCBI): domain Bacteria; kingdom Pseudomonadati; phylum Pseudomonadota; class Alphaproteobacteria; order Hyphomicrobiales; family Devosiaceae; genus Devosia; species uncultured Devosia sp. The sequence continues at coordinate 330,184 of NZ_CAUQDV010000001.1, read as the reverse complement.
CCAAGGCCGAATAAGCCCTGTTGCATCAATGAATTGAAAAACCCGGTCGCAAGGCCGGGTTTTTTCTTGGCTGCAACCGAACGATCAGTGATTCACGTGGAACAATGGGCAGTTAGCCTGTCGCATGACATTCGATCCGCAACAGCATTCCGCACCTAATGGCTAGCGTCCGGTTAGCATTGAGACTGTCATATCCGGCTTGTGGTGACTCTTCGGCTTGGTCATAAGAGACCGTCCGAGAAAACCCGAGTTCGTCCATGCCCGTTTCGATCGTCACCTGGAACATCAACTCCATTCGCCTCCGCCTGCCCATGGTGATGGACTTCATCGCCAAGCATGCGCCCGATGTGATCATGTTCCAGGAGATCAAATGCACGGATGACCAGTTTCCGCGCAACGCCTTCGTCGAGGCCGGCTATCCGCATATGGCCGTGCATGGCCAGAAGGGCTATCACGGCGTCGCCATCGTTTCGAAATTCCCGCTGACCGACGTGTCGTCCAAAGTGTTCTGCGAAATCCCCGAATCGCGCCACGTCTCGGCGCTGACCGATTTCGGCCACGGTCCGGTGACCCTGCACGATTTCTACATCCCGGCCGGCGGCGACGAGCCCGATCCCGAGATCAACCCCAAGTTCAAGCACAAGCTGGGGTTCCTGTCCGAGCTCACCACCTGGTTCAACGAGCCCACCTTCCAGCGCGGCCATCTGATTGCCGGCGATTTCAATATCGCCCCGCATGAGAATGACGTCTGGGGTCACAAGCAGCTGCTCAAGATCGTCAGTCATACCCCCGTCGAGACGGAAGCACTCGACGCCATCCTCAATGGTGGCCATGGCTGGGTGGATCTGGTGCGCAAGCATGTGCCGCATACCGAAAAGCTCTACTCCTGGTGGAGCTACCGCAGCGCCAACTGGGAACTGGCCAACAAGGGCCGTCGCCTTGACCACATCTGGGCCACCGCCGATGTCGCCGAGCATTGCATCGGCACTGATATCATCAAGGCCTATCGCGGCTATACGCCCCAGCCCAGCGACCACGTGCCGGTCATCGCCACTTTCGCGGGAATCTAGGCGTAGCTTCAAGACGCGCTTTCGAACCGCAAAACCGGCGGCCACTTTTGCTGAAAGCGCTCTATTCCACGCCCTTCATGCGCTGGCGCACCGGCTCCAGCGCGCCCAGATAATTGCCCAGCTCGCGCTCGACGCGGGCCACGGCGCGCTGCGCCAGGTCGGGCGACTGCTGCAGCAGCTTGAGGAAAGCCACGCGGGGCACGAACAGCGCCTCGCAATCGGTGACGGCGGTAATGGTCAATGGGCGTGGCTTGGAGAGGATCAGCGCCATGGCTGAGACCACGCTGCCGGGCTCGGAAATCGCATAGGGCTTGGCGCCGCCATCGGGCTTGGCCTTGAGCGTGCCGGAAATCAGCACGAATGCCCCCATCGGCACTTCGCCGGAGGAATATAGCGCTGCATCGGCATCGAAATGGCGCAGGTCACCGGCAAAGGCCAGCATGCGCCTCTGCTCGTCGTCGCAGATATCGAAGAATTCGGCCTGAGCCAGCGCCTCGGCCGCATCGTCCCTGATCATATGCCCAACCCGGATGCGCCTCTGAGCCGCTCTGGAGACGGCTCAGCCCCGCCGAAGCGGGGCTGCATCAACCTATAGGGCATTTTTATGCGCGTTGTACCCGATTTCGTCTCGGTCCACCGATTAGCTTAGGGAACAAGGCGATAGCCGCCCTCTTCCGTCACCAGGAGCCGCGCATTGGAGGGATCGCGCTCGATCTTCTGGCGCAGGCGATAGATATGGGTTTCCAGCGTATGCGTGGTGACCCGGTTGTTGTAGCCCCAGACCTCCTTGAGGAGGATATCGCGCGTGATCGTCTTGGGACCCTGGCGATAGAGGAATTTGAGGATGGAGGTTTCCTTGTCGGTCAGGCGAACCTTGTTGCCATCATTGGCTTCAAGCACCTTGGCCGAAGGCTGGAAACTATAGGGACCGATGGTGAAGACCACGTCCTCGCTCTGGTCATGCTGGCGCAGCGCCGCATTAATGCGGGCCATCAGCACCGGAAAGCGGAACGGCTTGGTCAGATAGTCATTGGCGCCCGATTCGAGGCCCTTGATCTGGTCGGCATCGCTATCATGCCCGGTCAGCATCAGGATGGGGCTCTTATAGCCCTCGCTGCGCAGCACCTTGACGGCCTCGCGACCATCCATGTCGGGCAGGCCGACATCGAGGATCATCAGGTCGATATTGTTCTCACGCGTGACCTTGAGTGCATCATTGGCATTGCCAGCTTGCACGATGTCGAATTCCGGCTGCGTTTCGAGCTGTTCCACCAGCGTCTGGCGCAGGTCTGCGTCGTCGTCCACCAGGAGGATGCGTCGCTTATTCATTGTTATCTCCGGTTTTTTCGCGTCACAGGAGTCATGGGTCACACTATTGCGACCGGTTTTGGACCGGCCAATCACAACGGCGTTACGCTAGGAAGCAACGAAGACTCTGTCGGGAAGTTGCACGTCCCACGCCCCTGTGAGCCAAATAGTTGACCTGTGGAGATTATTTGGGTGCCGGACGGTGTCCGAACAAGGCCGAGCCGACCCGAATATCGGTGGCGCCCATGGCGATGGCCACCTCGAAATCCCCGCTCATGCCCATGGAAAGCCGCTCGACGCCGGCTGCACGGCCGAGTTCGCTCAGATGCGCGAAATAGGGACCGGGAGGAACCCCGTCGGGCGGGATGCACATCAGGCCCACGATGTTGAGACCATGGACATCTCGGCAGCGGGCGACGAAATCCACAGCCTCGGCTGGCGCGACACCAGCCTTTTGTTCTTCTAGCCCGATATTGACCTGCACATAGCAGTCCAGCTTGCGGGACGACTTCTGCATTTCTGCTGCCAGCATGCCGGCCAGCTTGTCGCGATCCACCGTTTCGATGACGTCAAACAGCGCCACCGCCTCCGGAACCTTGTTGGTTTGCAACGGTCCGATCAGGTGCAGCACCGCATCCGGGTAACTGGCCTTGAGCGCCAGCCACTTGCCCTGCGCCTCCTGCACCCGGTTTTCCCCGAACACCCGCTGCCCGGCCGCGAGAAAGGGTTCGATCGCCCCGGCCTCGAAGGTCTTGGACACGGCCACGAGATTGACCGTCTCCGGCGGCGCGCCGAAACGGGCCTGCGCGTCAGCCATCCGTTTGCGAATGGCGGCGAGATTGCTGCTGGCGTCCATGCTTTCGCCCTGTTCCTGTTGACCTTGGCACCTAATTCTGGTGAAGGTCCGGGTAGCCAAAATCCCCCATAAACGCAAGCAGTGCGCCCGTTTTGCGCAGCTCGCGGCACAAGCCTTAAGGACGAGTTCAGTGAGCGGCGAACGCTACAATCCGCGCGAAATGGAACCCAAGTGGCAAAAGGTCTGGGACGATAACCAGAGCTTTGTCACCTCCAATGACGATCCGCGCGAGCCCTATTACGTCCTTGAGATGTTTCCCTATCCGTCGGGCCGCATCCACATGGGCCACGTCCGCAACTATTCCATGGGCGATGTGGTGGCCCGCTATCACCGGGCCCGCGGCAAGAATGTGCTGCATCCCATGGGTTGGGACGCCTTTGGCCTGCCCGCCGAAAATGCCGCCATCGAGCGCAAGACCCATCCGGGCACCTGGACGCGCCAGAACATTGCCGCGATGAAGGCCCAGCTCAAATCCATGGGCCTGGCCATCGACTGGACCCGCGAAATCGCCACTTGCGAGCCGGAATATTACCAGCACCAGCAGGCCATGTTCATCGACATGATGGCGGCGGGCCTCGTGACCCGCAAGCAGAGCAAGGTCAACTGGGACCCGGTCGACATGACCGTGCTGGCCAATGAGCAGGTGATCGACGGCCGCGGCTGGCGCTCCGGTGCCGTTGTCGAGCAGCGCGAGCTGACGCAATGGTTCTTCAAGATCTCGGACATGGCCGAGCAATTGCTGGCCGGTCTCGACACGCTGAGCGAATGGCCCGAAAAAGTGCGCATCATGCAGCGCAACTGGATCGGCAAGTCTGAAGGCCTGCGCCTGTTGTTCGAACTGGTCGCCAACGACAAGACTGACGCGAAATCCTTGGAAGTCTTCACCACCCGCCCCGACACCATTTTCGGCGCGAGCTTCCTCGCGCTGTCGCCCGACCATCCGCTGACGGCGCAGCTGGCCGAGACTAATCCCGAACTGGCTGAATTCATTGCCGAATTCCGCCGCCAAGGCACCGCCACCGAGACGCTGGAAAAGGCCGAAAAGAAGGGCGTCTTCACCGGCCTGCGCGTCAAGCACCCGGTGCTTGATGGCCAGACCCTGCCTGTCTATGTCGCAAATTTCGTGCTGATGGACTATGGCACCGGCGCCATCTTCGGCTGCCCGGCCCATGATCAGCGCGACCTGGACTTTGCGCGCAAGTACGACCTGCCGGTCGTCCCCGTCGTGCTGCCCGCCGACGCCGACGCGGCCAGCTTTGCCGTGGGCAATGACGCCTATACCGACGCCGGCACGATCTACAATTCCGGCTTCCTTGATGGCATGTCGATCGACGACGCCAAGAAGGCCGCCGCTGACCATTTTGCCGGCCTGACCGTCCATGGCCAGCCGCAGGGCAAGGTTGAGGTCAACTATCGCCTGCGCGACTGGGGCGTATCGCGCCAGCGCTATTGGGGCTGCCCCATTCCGGTGATCCACTGCGAGGTCTGCGGCACCCTGCCCGTGCCCAAGAAGGACCTGCCAGTGGTGCTGCCTGAGGATGTGAGCTTCGACAAGCCGGGCAACGCGCTCGACCACCACCCGACCTGGAAGCATGTCAACTGCCCGCAATGCGGCGGCGCGGCCCGTCGCGAGACGGACACCATGGACACCTTCGTCGATTCCAGCTGGTACTACACCCGCTTTACCGCGCCCCATGCCGAGACGCCGACCATTCCCGCCGTCGCCAATCGCTGGCTGCCGGTGGACCAGTATATCGGCGGCGTGGAACACGCGATCCTGCACCTGCTCTATTCGCGCTACTTCACCCGCGCCATGAAGGCCACCGGCCATGTTTCGCACGACGAGCCCTTTAAGGGCTTGTTCACGCAAGGCATGGTGACCCATGAGACCTACAAGTCGCCCGCCGGTGAGTGGGTCGCGCCGGCCGATATTCTGATCGAAGCCGAAGGCGAGACGCGCACGGCAAAGCATCTGACGTCGGGCGAAGCGATTTCGATCGGCTCGATCGAAAAGATGAGCAAGAGCAAGAAGAACGTCGTCGATCCCGACGAGATCGTCGCCACCTATGGCGCTGATACGGCCCGCTGGTTCATGCTCTCGGATTCTCCGCCCGAGCGCGACGTGCAATGGACCGAGGCCGGCGTCGAAGGCGCCAGCCGCTTCCAGCAGCGCGTCTGGCGCCTGGTTGGTGAAACCGTCGATTTGACGAAACAGTCCCCAGACATTGTTGCTGGTTCAGACGATGATGAGGCCAAGGCGCTGCGGAAAATCGTCCATCGTGCCGTGCACAATGTCGGTGGCGATATCGAGGGCTTGCGCTTCAACCGCGCCGTGGCACAGATTTACGAACTGACCAATGCTCTGGTCCGCTCGGCCGGCCTCGTCTCGGCCGCACCAGCCGCCCGTCTGGGCGCACTTGCGGAAGGGGTGGAACGATTAATCCAGCTCATCGCGCCGATGATGCCGCATCTGGCGGAAAGCTGCTGGGCCGAGCTTGGCAAGACCGGCCTTGTGGCCGATGCCGCCTGGCCGGACGTCGATCCCACCCTGCTGGTCGATGACGAAGTTACCATGCCGATCCAGGTCAATGGCAAGCGTCGCGGCGAAGTCACCGTGGCCAAGGGCAAGCCTGCCGCCGAAGTCGAGGCTCTGGTCTTGTCAATGGACGAGATTGTCCGCATTCTCGACGGCAAGCCGGTCAAGAAGATCGTCGTTGTTCCAGACAGGATCGTCAATGTCGTGGTCTAACACTCTGCGTCCGCTGGTCTTTTCGGCCGTTCTGCTGACTTCTGGCGCGCTCTTGGGCGCCTGCAGCTTCCAGCCGGTCTATAGCGGCGTGGTCGCCAACCAGCCCATGCTGAACCTGGCCTATGCCAAACCATCCAGCCGGCTGGAGCAGATTGTCTATCAGGAACTGAGCCTGCGGCTCGGTTCTTCGGACGCCCCGACCGCGCCGCTGGCACAGGTTGCCATCAGCAGCGGCTCGGGCGGCATGGCGCCGATGACTGATACCATCAGCGGCGTGGAACAGGCGCGCATCGAGGTCACGGCAACGCTGACCCTGACCCGTCGCGACGGCAGCGATGCCAAGCCGCTGGTCATCTCGCGGCGCGCAACCGCCCAATACACCACCAACGATCAGGTGCTGGCCAACAATAGCGCGGCGACCGAGGCGCAGGAACGCGCCGCCAAGGCGGCCGCTGAATCGCTGCGTCTGGCCCTACTCGCGGCACTCAGCCGCGGATGACCGCACTCAAGGCCCATGAGGTCGCGCGATTTCTTGCGCGCCCCGATATTTCCGAGGGCATTTTCCTTGCCTATGGGCCCGATGCGGGCCTTGTTCGCGAGACGGCGCAGCGCTTGATCCGCAATCTGAGTGGCGACGACCCGGAGTCAGCATCGATCGTCACGCTGGATGGCGCCGAGGTGGATGCTGACCCGTCCATCCTGGCCGTGGAGGCCAAGACCATCTCGCTGTTTGGCGGCAAGCGCATTGTCCGCGTGCGTGGCGCCAGCAAGTCCCTGGTCATGACGCTGACCGAGTTGCGGGACGATCCGGGCGGCGCGGCCATCGTGCTCGAGGCAGGCAATCTAACCCCCAAGGATGCCCTCAGGGCGCTCGTGGAGGCCGCAAAGCTTGGCCGGGCCCTGCCCTGTTACCCGGACAGTGATGAGACGCTGCAGGCCCTGTTTCGCGAGACCTTCAACCAAGCCGGGATTCGCGTCGATGCTGACGTCATCGCCACCCTGCGCGAAATCCTCGGCAATGACCGCGAGATTACCCGTCGCGAACTGGAAAAGCTCACGCTCTATGCCGCTTCCAGCAAGCAGCTGACCCGTGAGGACGTGCTTTTATTGTGTGCTGACAACGGCATGCTGGTAATCGATGCCATTCTGGACGCGACCGGCGGGGGCCATGCCGAGAAGCTGGAGCTGGCGCTCAATCGTGCCCTCTCCTCTGCTGTCGACCCGCAGCGCCTGCTGGCCATGGCCACCATTCATTTCGCCAATCTGCGCCGCTGGCGTGTGGAGGTCGATGCCGGCAAATCCCCGCGCATGGTGCTGGATGGATTGCGCCCCAAGCCGCATTTTTCACGCGCCGGCGCGCTGGAACAGCAGCTCAGGCTCTGGTCGGATTCGGCTTTGGCAGTCGCATGTGAACGCATTCTGAACGCCACCGCCGACAGCCGCCGCCGTCCGGCGCTGGCCGAAACCACGTTGAGGCGTGCACTGCTGGCCATCTGCATGATGGCCGCGTCGCACTGACAAAAAAGGCGGAATGTTTCACATGAAACATTCCGCCTGAATCTGCAGAGATCGTGAAATCGGCTAGTTGCTGCCGGTCAGCCGCACGCAGAGCCCATCCAGCTGTTCCAGCGTCTTGTAGCGGATTTCCAGCTTTCCGCCGCGTTCGCTATGCGCCAGCGACACCGACAGACCCAACGCATCCGACAGCCGGCGTTCGAGGGCAACCGTGTCCGAATCGCGTTCGACCGGCGCTTCCGGCTTTTTCTTGACGGGAATATCGCGCTGCTGACTCAGAGCTTCGGCTTCACGCACCGACAACCCACCAGCCACGATCTGCTGAGCCAGGCGCGACGGGTCTTCCACGGTGATCAGTGTACGCGCGTGACCGGCGGTCAACGAACCGCTCGACACCATGCCGCGTACATCCTCGGGCAGTTTCAACAGGCGGAGCGTATTGGCAACATGGGAACGGCTCTTGCCGATGACCTGGGCCAGATCTTGCTGAGTGTAATCGAACTGCTCGATCAGCTGGCCATAACCCATGGCCTCCTCCAGCGGATTGAGATCGGCGCGCTGGACATTTTCGATAATGGCGAGCTCAAGCGCTTCCTTGTCGTTCACATCACGAACGATTACCGGCACTTCATGCAGACCGGCGCGCTGCGACGCGCGCCAGCGGCGTTCGCCGGCGATCAGCTCGAAAATATTGGGATCATCGCTCGGCCGCACCAGCAGCGGTGACATCACGCCCTTTTCACGGATCGAATTGGTGAGGTCTTCGAGCTGATCCTCGTCAAAGGTGCGACGCGGATTGGCGCGATTGGCGATGATGAATTCCACCGGCAGCTTCTTGATGCCGCCCGATTCGGTAACGCGCGAACCTTCCACGGTCGCCATGTCGCCGATCAGCGCGGCGAGCCCGCGGCCAAGACGTGTGGGTTTGTCGTTCATCTTGGGACTCCTAAGCCGCCGCGTTGAGCTGGCGTTCGCGGCGGATCACTTCGGTCGCAAGGCGCAGATAGGCCTGGCTGCCGGCACATTTCAAATCATAGAGCAGCGCCGGCTTGCCATAGGATGGCGCCTCGCTGAGCCGCACATTGCGCGGAATGACGGTTTCATAAACCAGCGAGCCCATTTCCGAGCGCACATCGGCCAGCACCTGCTCACTCAGATTATTGCGCTTGTCGAACATGGTCATCACCACACCCTGGATCGACAGGCGCGGATTGAGTGTCGAGCGGATTTGTTCGATGGTCTGCAGCAGTTGCGACAGGCCTTCCAGCGCAAAGAACTCACACTGCAACGGCACCAGGACAGCGTCCGCCGCGACCAGGGAATTGATCGTGAGAAGGTTCAGGGAGGGTGGGCAATCGATGAGGATATAGCTCACCGGTTTGTCGCTGATGGTGAGGTCGCCCAGAGCCTTGAACGCGTTGCGCAGCTTGAAGGCGCGATCGGCCTGGCCGGCAATGGTGAGCTCGACGCCCAGCAAGTCCATGGTAGAGGGGACAATGGCCACATTGGGCACGGTGGTCATGATGGCCGATTCTGCCACCGTGGCCTCGCCGACCAGCAGGTCATATGACGAGACTTCGCGATCGGTGCGCGAAATGCCAAGACCCGTCGAGGCGTTGCCCTGCGGGTCTAGATCGACGATCAGCACACGTTCGCCAATGGCCGCCAATGCCGTGGCCAGATTGATGGCAGTCGTGGTCTTGCCCACGCCACCCTTTTGGTTGGCCAGTGTCAGGATACGGGGTGCCACAATCAGGCCTCCAGCTCGTTCGCCGCTAACTTACTGATTTACCACGCAGATTCTCGAGCGTGAGCAGGACACCGCTTCGATCAGTGTCACTAGGGGTTATTAGCACGTCATAGTCCCAGAGCGTAGATGTTTCCGCCAATTCTTCAACATGTTCCCGGCCTTTATGAAGAATGGCACGGGTTTGCGGACCCCAGAAGGGATGGATCCAGCTACACAATTGCGGGAGCGCTGCCAGGGCGCGGGAGGTGATGACGTCAGGCTTCACTGTTTCACGTGAATCAATCTGGTCACTGCGACGTCCTTCGACAGTCACCAGCAGGCCCAGTTCGCGCGCGACAGTGCGTAGAAAGCTGACCTTGCGGCCATTGGGCTCTATGAGTGTGAAATTGTGCGGCGTCCCCTTGAGAGCAATCGCCAAAGGCAGAGCCGGGAATCCGCCGCCGCTGCCAAAGTCGAGAAACACGCGGTCCGTCGACTTCAACAGCGAAAGGACCTGCAAGCTATCCGCGAAGTGTCGCGTCCAGACCTCATCCAGTGTTTCACGTGAAACAAGATTCTGCACGGCCTGCCACTTGCGCAACAGTTGAGCATAGGATTCTAGATCAGCACCAACCCGGTCCAAAGGACGGCTGAAATAGTGCTGATATGGCGCGATGGCCGTAAAGTCTGGCATCAACTCGCCTTTCGGAATTCGCCGCGGCGAATAACCGCCAGCAACAGCGTAACCGCAGCCGGCGTCATGCCGTCCATGGCCTGCGCTTGGGCGATGGTCTGTGGCCGATACTGCGCCAGCTTTTGACGCAGTTCCATGGAAAGGCCGGGAATGGCTGCATAGTCCAACCCATCGGGAATCGGCTTCTGCTCATCGCGACGGACCGCTTCGATATCGTTGCGTTGGCGATCGAGATAGACGGCATATTGCGCATCGACCACCAGCTGTTCCAGCACAGGCGCAGCGATGTCCGAGACTACCGGCCAAAGCCTCGACACATCTGCTGGATCGACGTCCGGATAGGACAACAGGTCAAAAGCCGAGCGGCTCTTGCCATCTTCATTTACCGCAATACCGGCCTTTCGGGCAGCGCTCGGAGATGTGGTGAGGCTCGACAGCAGCACTCGGCCCTTGGCCAGTGCCTCCGCCTTGGCACTGAACAACTCGCGGCGCTCCTCGCCCACCAGACCCTTTTCCAGTCCGAGGGGCGTCAAGCGCTGATCCGCATTATCGGCCCGCAGATGCAGGCGAAACTCGGCACGCGAGGTAAACATGCGGTAGGGCTCGGAAACGCCACGCGTTACCAGGTCATCGACCATCACACCAAGATAGCTTTCCGTACGCGACAGGATCATCGGATCCTGGCCGGAAGCTGCGAGCGCAGCGTTGGCACCGGCGAGCAAACCTTGGGCGCCGGCCTCTTCATAGCCCGTCGTGCCATTGATCTGGCCGGCAAGATAAAGACCCGGCTGGCGCTTCACTTCCAAAGTCGGCCGCAGCTCGCGCGGGTCGACGTAGTCATACTCGATCGCATAGCCCGGCCGGATGATCTGCACATTCTCAAGCCCAGGCATGGAGCGCAGAAATGCCTCCTGCACATCAGCCGGCAGCGAAGTCGAAAGGCCGTTGGGATAGACGGTCTCGTCGTCGAGACCTTCCGGCTCAAGGAAAATCTGGTGGCTGTCGCGATCGGCGAAGCGGACCACCTTGTCTTCGATCGACGGGCAATAGCGCGGGCCGCGGCTTTGGATGCGGCCGGAATACATGGCCGAACGGTGCAGATTGTCAGAAATGATCTGATGCGTTTCGGCTGTCGTGCGCGTGATATGGCACGAGACCTGGCGGGTGGTGATCTCTCTGGTCAGCGCCGAGAAGGCTTCGGGAGGATTGTCGCCCGGCTGCTCTTCAAGCGCCGAATAGTCGATGCTTTGGGCATCGAGCCGCGCCGGGGTTCCGGTTTTGAGGCGGCCGAGGGCCAGGCCGAGATCTTCGAGGCGTGTGGATAGACCCAGCACTGGCCTTTCGCCGACGCGACCAGCGGGCACCGTTTCCTCGCCACGATGGATCAACCCGCGCAGGAAGGTACCGGTGGTCAGGACCACGGCCTTGGTGCCGAAACGACGACCATCCAACAGCACGACGCCTGACACCATGCCGGCGGTGACTTCGATATCATCGACCTCACCCTCGATGACGGTCAGGTTGGGCTGGGCCAGGATCGCGGCCTGCATAGCCTCGCGATAGAGCTTGCGATCTGCCTGGGCCCGCGGGCCACGCACGGCAGGACCCTTGCGCCGGTTAAGGACGCGAAACTGAATGCCGGCCTTGTCCGCCACCTGCCCCATCAACCCGTCGAGCGCATCGATCTCTCGAACAAGGTGCCCCTTGCCCAGACCGCCGATGGCCGGATTGCAGCTCATTTCACCGATGGTCGCGAAGCGATGGGTAACCAAGGCCGTGGCGACGCCTAGACGTGCCGAAGCCGCGGCGGCTTCCGAGCCCGCGTGTCCACCCCCGACAACGATGACGGCATAATCAGTCATGGCGAATTTCTCCAGACCGGCTCAATAGGCCAATGTTTCACGTGAATCAATTCACGGCTGGTTTTGGCAGTGTTCCACGTGAATCATTTTCCAATGCAGAAGCTGGCAAATAGCCTGTCCAACACGCGCTCGGCGTCGAGGCGCCCGACCAGGCGTTCAAGTGATTGCGAGGCAATGCGCAGACTCTCGGCCGCAAGCTCCGGCATGGACAATTGTTTGCTGGATCTCTCCAGGGCATCCAATGCAGCAGCAAGCGCCAGCCTGTCCCGCTCGCGGCTCAACAGACTGGGTTCACCAGCTATAAGTCCGTCGCCAAGGCGAGCAAGATGACCAAGCAGTTCGTCGATCCCCTGCCCCGTCGTTGTCGAAATGGCGACATCGACCCCTGGCTGGGGGCGGATATCAGCCTTGGTTCCAACGTGCATGGCCCCTGCTGGCGCGGGCATGTTGTTTTCGATGTCCGGGGCGGTAAGCCATAGGACAATGTCTGCCTGGTCTATCGCAGCACGGGCGCGACGCACCCCTTCAGCTTCCGCCTTGCTATCGGTTTCGCGCAGCCCTGCCAGATCGAGCAGAATGTAAAGTTGGCCAGCTATGTCCAGAGGGACTTCGCGCACGTCGCGCGTGGTACCAGCCTCGTCGGTCACGATGGCAATATCGGATTTGGCGAGAGCGTTCAGCAGGCTGGACTTGCCAGCATTGGGTGCGCCGGCGAGCGCCACGCGAATGCCTTCGCGCACAATACGGCCGCTCTCAAGCGAATCCAGCGCCGTGCCGATGTCGGCGCGTAGAGCCTCAATGCTGGCCCCGAATTGCGCTGGCAAAGCGTCCTCGACATCGCCTTCGTCAGAAAAGTCGAGTCGGGCTTCGATCTCGGCGCGAAGATCCAGCAACTGGTCGCGCCACCCGTCGACGCGTTGGGTAAGTCCGCCTTCGAAGCGGGCCAGTGCCTGACGGCGCTGGTTTTCGGTTTCGGCTTCCAGCAGATCGCCGAGGCCTTCGATCTCGACAAGATCAAGCTTGCCATTCTCGAAGGCGCGACGGGTAAATTCCCCCGCTTCCGCCAGGCGCGCGCCTTGTCCCACCAAGAGTTTGAGAATGGCGCGGACGCCTGCGGGTGAACCATGCACCTGCAGCTCCGCACAGTCTTCGCCGGTAAAACTATGTGGCGCCGGGAACCAGGCGACAAGACCGCGATCGAGCAGAGACTCCTGGCCGATAGCACGCAGCGAAAGCTTGCGTGGCGAAGGAAGTTGGCCCGCGACGGTTTGCAACAAGGTGCCGGTATCGGGCCCGGACAGCCGGATGACGGCGACACCGGATGGTGGAGCACCTGAGGAAAGCGCGACGATGGTGTCTGTCATTTGCGTGGACCTCAAAGCAAAGAGCGACCCGCTTTCGCCGGTCGCTCTTTAAATCAATACCAGCCTGCGGCTGCTAGGTGTTCATCGAGTCGAAGAAATCCGAATTGGTCTTGGTCTGGCGGACCTTGTCGACCAGGAATTCCATCGCATCGATGGTTCCCATCGGATTGAGAATGCGGCGGAGGACGTACATCTTCTTGAGAATATCGGCTTCGACCAGCAGTTCTTCCTTGCGGGTTCCGGACTTGGTGATGTCCAGCGCCGGGAAGATGCGCTTATCGGCAACCTTGCGATCAAGGATGATTTCCGAGTTACCGGTGCCTTTGAATTCTTCGAAGATCACTTCGTCCATGCGCGAGCCGGTATCGATCAGCGCCGTCGAGATAATGGTCAGCGAACCACCATCTTCGATATTGCGAGCAGCGCCGAAGAAGCGCTTCGGGCGCTGCAGGGCATTGGCGTCCACACCACCGGTGAGAACCTTGCCGGAGCTTGGAACGACAGTGTTGTAGGCGCGGCCGAGACGGGTGATCGAATCGAGCAGGATAACGACATCGCGCTTGTGTTCGACAAGGCGCTTGGCCTTCTCGATGACCATTTCGGCGACCTGGACGTGGCGCGAAGCCGGTTCGTCAAAGGTCGAGGAAATGACTTCGCCGCGCACCGAGCGCTGCATGTCGGTCACTTCTTCCGGACGCTCGTCGATCAGCAGGACGATCAGATAGCATTCGGGGTGATTGGTGGCGATCGATTGTGCAATATTCTGCAACAATACCGTCTTACCAGTTCGCGGCGGCGCAACGATCAAGGCGCGCTGGCCTTTGCCGAGCGGGGCGACGAGATCGAGAAGACGAGCCGAGCGATCCTTGATGGTTGGATCGGGCAGCTCCATGCGGAGCCGTTCCTCGGGGTAAAGCGGGGTCAGATTGTCGAAGTTGACCTTGTGGCGAACGGCCTCGGGATCTTCGAAATTTATGGTCGAGACTTTAAGCAGCGCGAAATAGCGCTCGCCTTCCTTGGGAGACCGGATCTGGCCTTCAACCGTGTCGCCGGTCCGAAGACCGAAGCGGCGAATCTGGGACGGGCTGACATAGATATCGTCAGGACCGGGGAGATAATTTGCGTCGGGAGAACGCAGGAAACCGAAACCGTCGGGAAGGACTTCAACGACGCCTTCGCCGGTAATATCGACTTCCTGGGCGGCGAGCTCCTTGAGGATGGCAAACATCAATTCCTGTTTGCGCATGGTCGAGGCGTTCTCGACCTCGTGTTCTTCAGCGAACACCAGGAGTTCGGCCGGAGATTTGGCCTTGAGCTCGCTGAGCTTCATATTCTGCATGTAGCGGGAGACCCTATAGGGAAACTGAAATCGTCTTTAAGGCGATGAATTTGGAAGGGGGTAGGCACCGCGCAGCGACCCGGGCGGGTCAGCTTGATTTTTGGGATGCTTTCAAAGCCATGTAACGCGATCTGTGACGATTTTCAAGCTTGGAAGCATGAGCAGCGGCAAAATCGCTCACTACCGGCGGATTCACGTGAAACTTCCACGCGTCCCGCAGGGCAAACCGCGCCAATGGCGCGATTTGAGCGGAGAAGGCCACGAGAGCTATGCTCGAGCGGCAATAGGGATTGAACCATGTGAGTCGCGCTCACATGACTAACTCGATTTCTAGAACGGCTTCACCACGACCAGGATGACGATGAAAATCATCAGCACGGTCGGCACTTCGTTGATGATGCGGAAGAATTTCTGCGGCTTGGTGTTTTTGTCCTGGGCGAAAAGGCGCGTGTATTTGGCCAGCACACCATGGCAGCCGGTGAGCAGCAGCACGAAGAAGAGTTTGGCGTGCAGCCAGCCGTCGGACATGCTGACCCAGCCGCCAATGATCATCCAGAGCCCGAAGACCCAAGAGGCGATCATCGCCGGATTGATGATGCCCTTGAGCAGACGGCGTTCCATGACCTTGAAGGTCTCGGACTTGTCCGAACCGATTTCGGCCACCGAATGATAGACGAATAGACGCGGCAGATAGAGCATGCCGGCCATCCAGGCGATGACCGAGATCACATGCAGGGCTTTTACCCATTCCATTTGAAACTCAACTCCTCAACAGTTGCCTGTTCACTGAGGCTGGCCTGCGAATACCGGTTTTCTGCGCTTCCGGTGCTCACGTACCAAAAGTACGCTCCGCTCCGGTTCTCGAAAATCAGCATTCTCGACTCAGCCTGAGTGAACAGAAAGTTCTTAGCCCTTCACACGACGAACCAGTTGCTCGACATGCTCGATTGGGGTTTCCGGCACGATGCCGTGGCCGAGATTGAAGATATGCGGCCGGTCGGAAAAGGCTTCGACGATGGCATCGACCCGCTCGTCGAGCTGCGCTCCGCCGGCCACAAGACGCAGGGGATCAAGATTGCCCTGCAGCGGCAGATGCTTGGGAAGATTGGCGGCAAATTCCAGCGGCGTGGCATAGTCGATGCCCAGCGCATTGACGCCGGTTGCCGCGGCATAGCGGGCCAGATTGCCGGCGGCACCGCGCGGGAAGCCGATGATCGGGGCATTAGGCACCCGGGCCCGCACGCCCTCGACGATACGGCGGTTGGGTTCGATGACATTGGCCGTGAAGGACACATCGTCGAGATTGAGCGCCCAGCTCTCGAACAGCTGCACCACATCGGCGCCGGCTTCGAACTGCGCGACGAGATAGTTGATGCTGGTTTCGACCAGGATGTCGATCAGTGCCTCGAAGGCATTGGGATGGCGCAGGGCAAACAGACGCGCCGCAGCCTGGTCCGACGAGCCGCGGCCACCGATCATATAGGTCGCCACCGTCCAGGGAGAGCCACAGAAGCCGATCAGCGTCTTTTCCGGTGCCAGGGCCGCTCTCAAGCGACGCACGGTCTCGAGGACCGGCGCAAGATGCTCCAGCGGATCCCTGTCCTTCCCAAGCCCAGCGATATTTTCCGCACTCACCGGCTCCAGCATGGGACCTTCGCCAGCAGCAAAGTGCACTGACTGTCCAAGGGCGTCGGGGATGACCAGGATGTCGGAGAACAGGATCGCTGCATCGAGATCGAAACGCCGCAAAGGCTGCAGCGTCACTTCCGTCGCGAGATCGGGTGAATAGCAGAGCTCGAGGAAGTTTTTCGTTTCGGCACGTACGGCGCGATACTCGGGCAGATAGCGGCCAGCCTGGCGCATGATCCACAAGGCGGGGCGAGATTGCTTCTCGCCTCTAACGGTTGCCAGCAGAGGCTTGTGGGTCATGCACCCCTTCCCTTCCAAAACCCTAAAGAGTCTTTCTTACTTCGTATCTGTATTATCATGACGGTGTTTTGAGCCAATTCATCGCCATCCACAATCGCAACCTTGGCGGCACAAGCGCGCAGCCCGAATGGTTAACCGGGTGTTAATTGGTGACTCGAAGGCATCGCGTTAACGCCTCGTTCACAGGTCTTAACGAAAGCTTAACGAGCCGAGTCCCGAGTCAACGATTCGAATCCGGCTGTGCAAAATCGCTTGGTGGCCGATTGCGCGCGCCGATAGGTTATCCCCAGACCTATCCATAGCCCTGCGGACAAGTCCCCCAAAGTTGGCCTGTTAATGTTTTGGTAACCAAGTCGAACAACTCGGCCGCCTCGTAAAAGTCATGAGTCATTGTCACAGATCTGGCTTGAGCTGTGGATGACAGTGTGGAAAACATTGCAGTCATGTTGATCCTTGCGAGCCAGAGCGAAACCCGCAAAGCCCTGTTAACGCAGGCAGGTTTGGTGTTTTCCTGCCAGCCTGCCAGCATCGACGAACGCGCGCTCGAAGACGCCGCGATCAAGGCCGGTGGCGACGGTCGCGACGTGGCCCTGCTCCTGGCGCAGCGCAAGGCCGCGGAGGTCGCCGTTAACAATCCCGGTGCCATCGTGATCGGCGCCGACCAGACCCTGAGCCTGGGTGTCGAGCTTTTGCACAAGCCAGCCGATCGTGCCGGTGCCGCAAGGCAACTCGATCACCTGCGTGGCAAGACCCACCGGCTCCATGCCGCGGTCGCCGTCGTAAAGGACGACCTGCTGCTCTGGTCCGATATCCAGACCGCCGAGCTGACCATGCGGGATTTCTCACCCGAGGAGCGCGACGATGTCCTGGCGCGCGAGGGCGGTGCCATTCTGTCGTCTGTCGGGTCCTATCGCCTCGAAGGGCCCAGCATTCGTCTGTTCGAAACCGTGACCGGCGACTATTTCACCATTCTGGGCCTGCCGCTGCTGCCGCTCCTTGCAGCCCTGCGCGCCCATGCCCCCGAGATGCTTTCGTGACCGTCAAAGCCTTTGTCATCGGCCATCCGATTGCCCATTCCCGTTCGCCCCTGATCCACGGCACCTGGCTGGAGGAGCATGGGATCGATGGCAGCTATGAAGCGATCGATGTGTCGCCCGAGCAATTGCCGGGCTTTTTCGCGCGGCTGCGCGCAGGTGAATTTGCTGGCGGCAATGTCACCATTCCGCACAAGGAAAAGGTCTTTGCGCTCTGCGACGAGGTCGATCCGCTGGCGCGCACCATTGGCGCCGTCAATACGCTGGTGGTGAGGGACGGCAAGGTCTTCGGGACCAATACCGACTATCTCGGCTTTCTGGGCAATCTCGACGCCGCTGCGCCGGGCTGGTCGGATACGGTCGAAGAGGCCGTGGTGATCGGCGCCGGCGGTGCAGCACGGGCCATCCTTGTGGCACTGCGCCACCGCGGCCTGGGCCGCATTCATCTGCTCAATCGCACCGTCGCCAATGCGGAAACGCTTGCCTCAGCCATCGGTGGACCGATCCTGGCCCATGGGCTGGATGAATGGGACGAGAATGCTTCGCGCGCGGGGCTTGTGGTCAACACCAGTTCCATCGGCATGCATGGCACGGAGTTCACCTTCGATCTCTCTCTGCTGCCGCGCAAGGCGCTGGTCACCGACATCGTCTATACGCCCTTGGTGACGCCGCTCCTCGCCCAGGCGGAAACGCATGGCCTCAAGACCGTCGATGGCCTGGGCATGCTGCTGCATCAGGCGGTGCCGGGCTTTGAAGCCTGGTTCGGCACGCGACCGACGGTCACGGCCGATCTGCGCCAGCGCGTGCTGGCGACGTTGGACCACTGATATGTGGCGCATCGGCGTCACCGGCTCGATCGCCACCGGCAAGTCCACCGTGTTGAAAGCCTTTTCCGATCTCGGCGTGCCGGTCTTTTCCGCTGACCGGGCCGTTGCCGAGCTCTATGAAGGTGAAGCCGTCGCGCCGGTGGAAGGCGAATTTCCCGGCGTAACGCGGGACGGCAGGATCGACCGCGCGCTGCTCAGCCAGAAACTGGCCGACAATCCCGAAGGCTTCCAGCGGCTCGAAGCGCTGGTGCATCCGCTGGTCCGGGCAAAAATCGCCCATTTCATGGACCAAGCCGAGGTAGAAGGCGCAGCCCTCGCCGTGGTTGAAGTGCCGCTGCTGTTCGAAAGCGGCTATGACTATGGTTTCGATGCCGTGGCGGTGACTTGGGTGGATCCGGCCACACAGCGCGAGCGGGCATTGGCGCGACCGGGAATGAGCGGGGAAAAGCTCGATACCATCCTTGCCCGACAGATGCCGCAGGACGAAAAGAAGGCGCGGGCCACCTATCTTTTCGATACCGGCATGCCCGTCGACCGCACGATCGAAATGGTCGCTGCCCTGATCGACGCCATTCTAGCCAGAGAGCCAAGACCATGAACCGGGAGATCGTGCTCGATACCGAAACCACCGGCCTCTCGCCCCAGCAGGGCGATCGCCTCGTGGAAATCGGCTGCGTCGAGCTGATCAATCACATCCCGTCGGGCCGGCACTTTCACGTCTATATCAACCCGCAGCGCTCCATGCCCGAAGAAGCTTTCCGCGTGCATGGGCTGAGCGAGGAATTCCTCAGCGACAAGCCGCTGTTCACCGCCGTCGCCAATGATTTTCGCGAGTTTATCGGCGATGCGACACTGGTCATCCACAATGCGCCCTTCGACATGGGCTTTCTCAATGCCGAGCTGGAAAAGGCCGGACAGTCGCGGCTGACCAATACCGTCATCGATACCGTCATGGTCGCGCGCCAGAAGCACCCCGGCGCCCGCGTCAGCCTCGATGCGCTCTGCAAGCATTATGGCATCGACAATTCCCGCCGCACATTACACGGCGCGCTGCTCGACAGCGAGATCCTCGCCGAAGTCTATCTCGAGCTGATTGGCGGCAAGCAGGTGAGCCTGGCGTTGATCGCCGAGACGCAAAGCGCCTCGAACGGCACGACCATCACCCGGATTGCCGTGGCGCAGCGCCCGGCGCCCCTGCGCAGCCGTGTCTCCGAGACGGAAGCGGAAGCCCATGCGGCGCTGCTCGAAAAGATGGGCGCCGATGCCATCTGGGCGCAATACGCCTCGGCCACGCCCGAAACCGTCCAATAAAAAAGCCCCGGGAGACCGGGGCTTTTTCAATTCAATCCGGCAAAAAGCTCAGTTGAGCTTTTCGGCTTCCGGAGCGGCAGTGCCGGCGGCGGCCTGCTGCTGGGCTGCAAGCTTCTGCAGATTCTGGCGATAGATGGCTGCGAAATCGACCGGCTCCATCATCAGCGGCGGGAAACCGCCCTGCTGGGTCACGCTAGCGAGAACCTGGCGGGCAAACGGGAAGATCAGGCGCGGGCATTCGATCATCAGCAGCTGGCTGAGCTGAACTTCCGGCACATTCTTGACGCGGAACACGCCGCCATAGACCAGCTCGACATTGAACAGGATCATCTGTTCGCGATTGGCCTTGGCATTGAGCGTCAGCTCGACGGCAAACAGGTCATCGGCCTGCTTCTTGACGCCGACCGAGATCGAGACGTTGAAGGCCGGATTGCCGCCGCCAGCCAGGATCGAGCCCGGAGCACCCGGATTCTCGAAGGAAAGATCGCGGATATACTGGCCCACCAGGTTCATCGAGGGGGCGGGATTGGTGGCCTGGGAGGCGGCTTCACCCTGGTTCTCGTCGGTCATGCGCTTGCAGTCCTTGAAGACAATTTTGCTGGCAAGGTGGCTAGCATCTTTGGTGCTGGCCTGCAAATGGGAGGCTTGGCCTCTTTGACTTTTAGACAATCACCGCGGGCGATAGTCGTCATCGTCGAGATCGATCGTGCCCTCGATCCGTGTGGCGGAGGGATCATGCCGGCGATAGGTGGTGGTAGTATCGACCACCCGGACCCGCGCGGCGAGCGAGGCATAGATCCAGCTGCGCACCGGTGGCAGCAGCAGCAAGAGGGCAACAAGGTCGCTCAGAAAGCCCGGCAGCACCAGAAACAGCGCCGCAACGCCGATCATCATCGCATCGGCGATCGAGCGCGCCGGCATTTGTCCCGAATTCATGTTGCTGCGCATCTGGCCGAGCACGGCGACGCCCTGCTGGCGCAACAGCAATCCGCCTAGCAAGGCCCCGCCGATAATCAGCGCCAGCGTCGGCAAAAGACCGATCAACTGGCCCACCTTGATGAAGATGGCGATCTCGATAATGGGCAGGGCGATCAGGCCAAACGCAAAAAATCGGGCCATGGTCGGTGCTTCCTTCACTATGGGACTATGACAAAACGCCTCTCGCCCCGTTGTGAACTGGTTTTGAGGTGAGGCTTTCCCTATATATAGGCCAAACATGGCGCTCCGGGAGCGTCGCCCGTGGTTTTTTCGGCGCTCACGCCAAGGTGCATTGTTCAATGGACGAATTTTTCGATCTTCCCACCCTCATCGTGATCGGTGTCGCGGTCTTCGTGCTGTTCCGCCTGCGCTCGGTTCTGGGCACGCGCACCGGCAATGAACGCCCGCCGGTCGAACGCCGCAAACCGGCCGAAGCTTCGGCCAATGAGGATACGGTCGTGCCGATGCGCCCGCGTCCCGCCCAGCCGACCGAGCAGGACGACGACTATCGCGCCCGCAAGATCGAGGCCGAGATCGAGCAGTTCTCGCGCGGCAACCCCGAATTGGCCAGCGGCTTCAAGGATGTGGTTGCGGCCGACGACAGCTTCACCCCCAAGAGCTTCCTCGAAGGCGCCAAGCAAGCCTACGAAATGATCGTCACCGCCTTTGCCGCCGGCGATCGCCAGACGCTCAAGAACCTGCTCGACAAGGACGTCTTCGACGGCTTCCAATCAGCCATTGCCGAGCGCGAAAAGGCCGGCCAGACGGTGGACTTCACCTTTGTCGGCCTGCCCAAGGTGGAAATCTCCGACGCCGAATATGACAAGAAGAACGTGCTGTTGACCGTGCGCTTCCACGCCGAGGTGGTTTCGGCCACCCGCGACAAGGATGGCAATCTGGTGGAAGGCAATGCCGACCAGGTTCAGACCATTGCCGACGAATGGACCTTCGCCCGCAATCCAAAGTCGCGCGACCCCAATTGGAAGGTCGTCACCACCAGCCAGCTCGACTAACCAGCGTCTGCGGCAGACTGCCTATGTCCAAGCGTGACCACAAGCGCCTGCCGCACGACTTCCACCTGTGGACCACTGTCGCCTCGACAGTGGATCCCCTGCGGCGCAAGGGCCTGCTCAAATTTGGTTCGGTCCCCTTGCCCATGCCCGTGGCAGAGCCGCCGCCCGAGCCGGTGACCAAGGCGCCGCCACGGCGCAAGCCACCGCAAAAGCCCTTCCTGCCGCCCTATCAGGCACCCCTGCCCTCGGCGTCGCTGCCCGAAAAGGCCGTCGATCCGACCATCCATCGCAAGGTCAGTCGCGGCCGCATCGAGATCGATGGTCGCATCGATCTTCACGGCATGACCCAGGACGAGGCGCGGGGCGCCCTGCATCGCTTCATCCATGCGCGCTTCTCGCGTGGTGATCGCACCGTTCTGGTCATTACCGGCAAGGGCGCCAAGACCGACAATGACTATGTGGCGGCCATGACCCAGCGCGGCGTATTGCGCACCATGCTGCCGATCTGGCTGAGCGAGCCGAGCCTGTCTTCGATGATTTCGGGCTGGAGCGTAGCGTCGCGCGGCCATGGTGGAGAGGGGGCGTGGTATGTGCGCCTGCGCCGCGCATGACGCCCCTGGGCGCAAAAATCCGGGAGCTGCGCGAGGCGCGCGGCATCTCGCTGAAAGACATGGCAGCCGCGCTCAATGTCTCGAGCGCTTATCTCTCGGCGCTTGAGCATGGCAAGCGCGGCAAGCCGACCGGCTTCCTGCTGCACCGGATGATCACCTATTTCAACGTCATCTGGGACGAGGCCGAGGAATTGCAGCGTCTCGCCGAAATGAGCGATCCTAAGGTTACCATCGATACGGGCGGACTGGTGCCGGAGGCGACGGAGCTGACCAATCGACTGCGGGACGACATCGGCCGGCTGGAAGTGGAAGACCTGCGGTTTCTGCGCGACGAGCTGGTGAAGCGAAGCGGGCGGAAGCGGTAGGGCTGACCATCCCTTTCCCCACCCACGGTGTCATCCCGGCTCAGGGTCGGGGTGACACCGAGTAAGTGGCAAGTCTGTACCCTACAATACGAACTTGCTCAGATCCTGATCCTTGCTCAATTCACCGACCTTGTCGGCGACAAAGGCGGCGTCGATCTTGATCGTCTGGCCCTGCTTGTCCGGGGCTTCGAAGCTGATGTCTTCCACCAGCCGCTCCATCACCGTCTGCAGGCGCCGCGCGCCGATGTTCTCCACCGAGTCATTGACCCGCACGGCCGCGTCGGCAATGGCCTCGATTGCGTCCTGGGTAAAGTCCAGCGTTACGCCCTCCGTGCCCATCAGCGCCACATATTGCTTGATGAGGCTGGCGTCGGTGTCGTTGAGGATGCGGATGAAATCCTCGCGGGTAAGGGCCTTGAGCTCGACCCGGATCGGCAGGCGGCCCTGCAGTTCCGGGAGAAGATCGGAGGGCTTCGACACATGGAAGGCGCCCGAGGCGATGAACAGGATATGGTCGGTCTTGACCGGACCATACTTGGTCGAAACCGTCGTGCCTTCGATCAGTGGCAACAGGTCCCGCTGCACCCCTTCGCGCGATGGACCGCCCTGTGCCCCGCCTTCGCGATGGGCCACCTTGTCGATCTCGTCGATGAAGACGATGCCATGGTTTTCCACCAGCTCGATGGCTTCGTGCTTGAGCGCTTCCTGGTCGAGCAGCTTGTCGGCCTCTTCGGCGATCAGCGGCTCATAGGCATCCTTGACCTTGATCTTGCGCTTGACCCCGCGACCACCCATCGCCGACTTGAACATGTCGGACAGGTTGATCATGCCGACGCCACCATTGGGCATGCCGGGGATTTCAAAGCCACCGGTATTGGGCGCGGGCTGCATTTCGAGCTCGATCTCGTTGTCGTCGATCTCGTTGTTGCGCAGCTTTTTCCGGAAAGAGTCGCGGGTCGATGGCGTCGCCGAAGTCCCGACCAGGGCATCGAGCACGCGGTTTTCCGCATTGGCATGGGCCTGCGCCTGCACATCGGCACGGCGACGATCACGCAGTACGGTAATGCCAGCCTCGACCAGGTCGCGGATGATCTGCTCGACATCGCGGCCGACATAGCCCACTTCGGTGAACTTGGTGGCTTCCACCTTGATGAAAGGCGCTTGCGCCAGGCGCGCCAGACGGCGCGAAATCTCGGTCTTGCCGACGCCGGTCGGCCCGATCATCAGGATATTCTTGGGCGTCACCTCGCGGCGCAACTCGGGAGAAAGCTGCTGCCGGCGCCAGCGATTGCGCAGCGCGACGGCCACGGCGCGCTTGGCGTCGTTCTGGCCCACGATATTGCGATCGAGCTCGGAAACGATCTCGCGCGGAGAGAAATTGGTTTCAGTCACTTTTGTCACTTTCCGTGGTGCCTTGCTGTTGGACCTCAGCGGTCCAGGAAGCGCACCATCATGTGTTCGTCGATATATCGACCGTTCACGTGGAGGCAGCGGGGGTCGGTGCCATAGATGGCGAACCCCGCCTTTTCATAAAGCCGGATGGCCGGCGCATTATGCGCGCCAACCATTAGGTGAATCTGGATCACTTCGGTCTGGGCGTGCTCGACTACTGCATCGACCAGAGCGAGGGACGCCCCGGTGCCGCGCATGGCGGGCTGCACATAGACCTGCAGCAGCCAGCCGCGGTGGGTTTCGCGCTCGCCCTCGTCGCGCCCAAAGGCCGCTATGCCGGCAAGCTGGCCGGTCGTATCGATGACGCCGAAAAACGCCATTTTCCCCAGCTGCTCACGCAGCGACTGGGTCGAGCGCTGCGCAAAGCTTTCCGGCGAACTCGCATAGGACTCGGGCGATACGGTCAATGCCTCGAGCCTGATGGCGCGATAGGCATCGACATCATCGCCGGTCAGCCGCCGGATCGCGTGGCTCATTTGTCCAGCTCGATGGTTTCGACCGTCACATTGCCATTGGTATAGACGCAGATTTCCTCTGCGATCTTCATGGCACGGCGCGCGACATCCTCGGCATCGAGCTCAGTCGCCTGATGCAGGGCCAGGGCAGCTGAATGGGCGTAATTGCCGCCCGAGCCAATCGCGATCACGCCGTGGTCAGGGGTGAGGACGTCACCATTGCCAGTGAGCACCAGCGTGTCCTTCTTGTCGGCCACGATCATCATGGCTTCGAGCTTGCGCAGGTAGCGATCGGTCCGCCAGTCCTTGGCCAGCTCGACCGCAGCGCGCATCAGCTGATCGGGATATTGTTCCAGCTTGGCCTCCAGACGCTCGAACAGCGTGAAGGCATCGGCGGTGGAACCGGCGAAGCCGCCGATCACCTTGCCGCCGGCGAGGCGCCGGACCTTCTTGGCGCCATGCTTCATCACGGTCTGGCCCATGGAGACCTGGCCATCGCCCGCCACCACGACCTTGTTGCCCTTTCGCACGGAAACGATCGTTGTCCCGTGCCAGCCGGGAAAATTGCTATCACTCATTTGGGGAGATACTCCGAACTGTTGAGTAATATTTAGGTCTGCTGACGACGATTGCAACGCCTTGCGCCCTCAACCCAATCTTCACGGGAAGCAGAGTATCTGCTAGTCAGCCGCGTAAGTTCCGGAGATGACGCCGATGCGCACCGCAAAGATTGCCCGCAAGACCAATGAGACCGAGATTTCCGTCTCGATCAATCTCGATGGCAACGGCACCCATGCGATGAAGACCGGTGTCGGCTTTTTCGACCATATGCTGGACCAGCTTTCCCGCCACTCGCTGATAGATATGGATGTGACCTGCAAGGGCGACCTGCACATCGATTTCCACCACACGGTGGAAGATGTCGGTATTGCGCTGGGCCAGGCGATCCGCGAAGCGCTGGGCGACAAAAAGGGCATCCGCCGTTACGCCAGCTGCGACCTGCCCATGGACGGCACGCTGACGCGCGCCGCGCTGGACGTCTCCGGCCGCGCCTTCCTGGTCTTCAAGGCCGAGTTCTCGCAAGGCAAGATCGGTGACATCGACACCGAACTGTTCCGCGAGTTTTTCCAGGCTCTCGCGATCAATGCCGGCATCACGCTGCATATCGAGAACTTCTATTTCGACAACAACCACCATCTGGCCGAGTCCATGTTCAAGGCCGTGGCCCGCGCCCTGCGCGAGGCGGTGGAGATCGATCCGCGTGCAGCCGATCGCGTACCCAGCACCAAGGGCACGCTCTAGCGTCCGCCCGGAAGGGGCACGGTCCCTTCCACACCTGGCCTTTTTGCTCTAAGTGCTGCCGCAACCGGTATGGAAGCGCCATGACCCTTTACGCCATCTATGACCCCCAGCCGGGTCGGCCCGATCTGCCTGCGGTGATCCCGGAGAGTTTCTCCTGGCTGGCCGCCTTGCTGCCGCCGGTCTTCCTGCTGCGCCACGGGCTGTGGCTGGAATGCCTGGCCTGGGCAATCAAGCTTGTCGTGCTGGTGCTGCTGTCGCGGGTGATTGGTGGCGATGCCGCTTTCGCGCTTTATCTTCTCGTGGCGTTCTGGCTCGGCCTCGCTGCCTCCAGCCTGCGCCGCCATGGCCTCCATTGGCGCGGCTGGCGCTTTCGCAACAATCGCCTGGCCTCAAGCGACGACCTCGCCCTGCTGGAATCCCTGAAATGAGCCTTGTTACCATTATCGATTACGGCGCCGGCAACCTGCACTCGGCCAAGAAGGCCTTCGAGCGCATGGCCACGCCGCTCGGCATCACCGTGGACGTCACCAATGATCCCGATCGCGTGCGTCAGGCCGATCGCATCATGCTGCCCGGCGTCGGCGCCTTTGCCGATTGCAAGGCCGGGCTCGACGCGGTGGCGGGCATGGTCGACGTGCTCGAAGAACGCGTCATTCGCGGTGGTGTGCCATTCCTCGGCGTCTGTGTCGGCATGCAATTGCTGGCCAGCGAAGGCCGCGAAAAGACCGTGACCCCGGGCCTGGGCTGGATCCCCGGCGCGGTGCAAAAGATCAAGACCAGCGATCCGTCGCTGAAGATCCCGCACATGGGTTGGAACACGATTGTCGTGACGCAGCCCCATGCCCTGCTGGACGGTATTGCCGACGGCCCCGATGGGCTGCACGCCTATTTCGTCCATTCCTACCATCTCGTCACGGAGACGCCCGACACCTGCATCGCTACCACCGACTACGGTGGCCCGGTGACCGCCTGCGTCGGCCGCGACAATATCTTCGGCACCCAGTTCCATCCGGAAAAATCGCAGGCACTGGGCCTCAAACTGATCGACAATTTCCTGAGGTGGACACCGTGATCCTTTTTCCCGCCATCGACCTCAAGGACGGCCAATGCGTGCGCCTCAAGCTTGGTGACATGGAACAGGTCACCGTCTTCAATGACGATCCGGCCGCCCAGGCGAAGAGCTTCGAAGACCAGGGTTTCGACTATCTCCACGTCGTCGATCTCAACGGCGCCTTCGCCGGCGAGAGCGTCAACGGCGCGGCGGTGGATGCCATTCTCAAGACCGTGAACTTCCCCGTTCAGCTCGGCGGTGGCATTCGCAATCTTGGCCATATCGAAAGCTGGCTCGACAAAGGCCTCGCCCGCGTCATTCTCGGCACCGTCGCCGTGCGCGATCCGGCGCTGGTGAAAGAGGCTGCAAGCAAGTGGCCTGGCCAGGTCGCGGTGGGCATCGACGCCCGTGGTGGCATGGTCGCGGTGGAAGGCTGGGCCGAGACCTCGGAACTGTCGGTCATCGAACTGGCCAGGCGTTTCGAAGGCGCCGGCGTTGCCGCCATCATCTATACCGACATCGACCGTGACGGCGTGCTGGCCGGCATCAACTGGGATTCCACCTTGGAACTGGCCCGCGCCACCTCCATCCCGGTGATCGCCTCGGGCGGTCTTGCCTCGATGGACGACATCACCCGCATGACCCAGCCCGACGCCCAGGTGCTCGAAGGCGCCATCTCCGGCCGCGCGCTCTATGACGGACGGATTGATTCACGTGAAGCATTGGCGCTTCTGAAGGGATCAAAATGACCCTCAAGACAAGACTGATCCCCTGTCTAGACGTGGCCGGTGGCCGCGTGGTGAAAGGCGTGCAATTCGTCGACCTGATCGATGCCGGTGACCCGGTCGAGGCTGCCATCGCCTATGATGCGGCCGGCGCCGATGAATTGACCTTCCTCGACATCACCGCCAGCCACGAAGGCCGCGACACGATTTTTGACGTCGTGGCCCGGACCGCCGAGCACTGCTTCATGCCGGTGACCGTGGGCGGTGGCGTTCGCTCGATCGAGGATATCCGAAAGCTCCTGCTGGCCGGTGCGGACAAGGTGGCGATCAATTCCGCCGCAGTTTCCGATCCCGATTTCATCGCCCGCGCTGCCGACAAGTTCGGCAATCAATGTATCGTCGTCTCGGTCGATGCCAAGCAGCGCCTGACGGAAAAGGTCGGTGGCGACAATCGCTCCGAATGGGAAATCTTCACTCATGGCGGGCGCAAGCCGACCGGTATCGACGCGGTGGAATTTGCCGCCCGCATGGTCGAGCGCGGCGCTGGCGAATTGCTGGTGACATCCATGGATCGCGACGGCACCAAGTCAGGCTTTGACCTCAAGCTGACCCGCGCCATTGCCGATGAAGTGGAAGTTCCGGTCATCGCCTCGGGCGGTGTCGGTAAGCTGCAGGATCTCGTCGATGGTGTGACCGAGGGTCATGCCAGCGCGGTCCTTGCTGCTTCGATCTTCCACTTCGGCACCTTCACCATCCCGCAGGCCAAGGCCTATATGCGCGAGCATGGTGTTGCCGTGCGGATGGACCCGGCTGCCTAAGGTCGTGATGACGTCAATTCGGCTTTGCTCTAAAGCTGCCCCAAACACGGTGTCACCCCGGCCTTGAGCCGGGGTCCATCCTGAGATCTCAAGATGGATCCCGGCTCAAGGCCGGGATGACATCGAGGATGAGGAGCCTTCAATGACCCTTGATGAACTCGAACAGCGCATTGCCATCCGTGCTGCCGCGTCGCCCGACGAAAGCTATACCGCCAAGCTGATTGGCCGCGGCATGGAAAAATGCGCGCAGAAGCTGGGTGAGGAAGCCACCGAAGCGGTGATCGCCGCCGTCACGGGCAATCGCGCCGAACTGATCAAGGAATCGGCCGACGTGCTCTATCATCTGCTGGTCGTGCTCAAGGCGGCCGAGCTGCCGCTGAGCGAGGTGATGGCCGAACTCAATGCGCGCACGGCCCAGTCGGGTCTGGCGGAAAAAGCTGCGCGGACGGAACAGAACTGATGGCCAAGCGTCCGGTGCTCGCGCCCTATCATCATTTCACCAAGGCGCAATGGAGCGCCCTGCGCGCCGACGAGCCGATGACGCTGACGCGGGAAGACATTGCCCGGCTGCGCACGCTCTCCGATCCGATCTCGCTCGAAGAGGCCGAAGAGGTCTATCTGCCCCTGACGCGCCTGCTGTCCTTTTACGTGGAAGCCATCCAGGGCCTCCACAATGTCTCGACGCGTTTCCTCGAAACGCCCGACCAGAAGGTGCCCTTCATTATCGGCGTGGCCGGTTCGGTGGCGGTGGGCAAGTCGACCACGGCGCGCATCCTGCAGGCGCTGCTGCAGCGCTGGCCATCGAGCCCCAAGGTCGCTCTGGTGACCACCGATGGCTTCCTCCATCCCAATGCCGAGCTGACCAAGCGCGGCATTCTCGAGCGCAAGGGCTTTCCCGAAAGCTATGATCGCGCGCGCTTTGTCCAGTTCCTCTCCGATGTGAAATCGGGCAAGGGCCAGATGCAGGTGCCGGTCTATTCGCACCTGGTCTATGACGTCGTGCCGGGCAGCGAAGTCACGGTCGACCGGCCGGACATCCTGATCGTCGAAGGGCTCAACATTCTCCAGCCCGGCGAATTGCCGCGCGATGGCAAACCCATTCTCTTTGCTTCGGACTTTCTCGATTTCTCGATCTACATCGACGCCGACAATGACGATCTCGAAGCCTGGTTCATGGAGCGCTTCTTCCGCCTGCGCGAAACCGCCTTCAAGGACCCGACTTCCTTCTTCCGCCGCTTCGCGGAAATGAGCGAGGTGGAAGCAGGCGAGTTCGGCCGCATGGTCTGGCGCCAGGTGAACCTGCCCAATCTGGTCGACAACGTCCTGCCGACACGCGGCCGCGCTGACCTTATCCTCAAGAAGGGCAAGAGCCACATGATCGAAGAAGTTCGGCTCAGAAGAGTTTAATACGTCCCGGGCTGCGGCTGGCTGAAGATGATCTGGTTGCCATCGGGATCGCGGAACTTGGCGGTCTTGAAGAAGTCGCCCATCGCCTTGGATACCGGGTTGAGGCCATGGAGGCCAAGCCGGCCCAACTCCTCGGCCAGGTCATCGACGATCAGCGTGAGGTTGGACGCGCCGGCCCGGTCGGCGTCGGTATGGACATGCACCCAGCCACCGCCCGGCAACTTCCATTCGGCAACGTCGTTGATCGGCCGTGCATCGGCCATGCGGCCGAACAGCACTTCGTAGAATTCCATCGCCTCGTTGATGTCGTCCACCGCGATACCGGCCAGCGCGTTGGTGATGGTCAAATCAGTCCCCTGCTCTTCCCGTCCACCTCAATCCTAGCATGTTGACGGCAATGGGGCGCAAGTGTTGGCACTGTCGCTGCACGCTGCTATGAGACCGGCAATCGGGAGTTGGTTTGATGGCAGATCTCAAGGTCGTGGTGGCGGGCGCAGGTGGACGCATGGGCGTCGCCAATATTCGTGCCGTGGCGGCCCTGTCGGGAGTGTCTCTGCATGGCGCCGTAGCACGCGGGCTCAATCTCCATGCCGCCGTTGATCGCCCCGGAAGCAGCGCCATCGGTCAGGATGCCGGTCTCTATGCCGGCATCGATGCCCTGGGCGTCGCCATCACCGATGACATCGACGGGGCGCTCGTGGGCGCCCAAGCCATCATCGACTTCACCGCACCTGCCGCCAGCGTCGCGCTGGCGCAAAAGGCCGCGAGGCTTGGTCTTGTCCATATCATTGGCACCACGGGTTGTTCGGAAGAGGACGACGCTGCGATTGCCGAAGCCGGCAAAGCGGGCGCGCGTATCGTCAAGTCGGGCAATTTCTCCATGGGCATGGTGGTGCTGGCCAATCTGGTCGAAAAGGCAGCCGCGGCACTGGCCGACTACGATATTGAAATACTCGAAATGCATCACAACAAGAAGGTCGATGCTCCTTCCGGCACGGCGCTTCTGCTCGGCGAAGCCGCTGCCAAGGGCCGCGAGATTTCGCTCAAGGAGCATTCCGTACGCGTCCGCGATGGGCACACCGGTCCGCGCGAGGCCGGCACCATCGGCTTCGCCACTTTGCGCGGTGGCAATGTTATCGGCGATCATATGGTGATCCTGGCCGGACAGTCCGAACGCATCGAGCTCAACCACCGCGCGCAGGATCGCACCATCTATGCCAATGGCGCCGCCCGCGCCGCGCTCTGGGCCGCCACCCAGCCCGCCGGCCTTTATGGCATGACCGACGTCCTGGGGCTCTGATCAACATGGCCGCACCGACCTGCTGGATCGGCGTGGCAGCAGCGGTCCATGTCCGCGTGGGGCGCGAACAGGGCTTTGTCATGTTTGCCCATGGCAAGCATTCGGCGGTGAAGCAACTGCGGCCCGGCGATGCCTTTGCCTACTACTCCCCCACCGAGACCCTGGGCGGCAAGGACCCGGTCCGCCGCTTCACCGCGATCGGTGTGATTGCGGAAGGTGAGCCCGAACCCAGCCCCATCATGGGTGCTGGCATTGAGGCCTGGAGCCGCCGGGCGCATTATCTCGATGCGCAGGAAGCCGACATTTATCTGCTGCTGCCCCAGTTCGATTTCGTGACCGACCAGAGCCATTGGGGCATGTATTTCCGCAAGTCGCTGTTCAAGGTTGGCGCGCGCGACTTTTCCATCATTGCCGATGCCATGGGCGTCGGTTCGCATTTCACCTTCGGAGACTGAACATGACCGGCACATTGATCCTGGTTCGCCACGGCCAGAGCGAGTGGAATCTCGAAAACCTCTTCACCGGCTGGCGCAATCCCAACCTGACGGAACAGGGGATCGGCGAAGCCCGCGCCACCGGCCAGGCGCTCAAGGCGCATGGCATTGCCCCGGACCTGTTCTATACCTCGGCCCTGCGCCGCGCCCAGCACACGCTCGACCTGATCCTCGAGGAGATGGGCATTCTCAATGTCACCATCACCCGCAATATCGCGCTCAACGAACGCGACTACGGCGATCTCTCCGGCCTCAACAAGGATGACGCCCGCGAGAAATGGGGTGAGGAACAGGTGCTGATCTGGCGTCGCAGCTATGACGTGCCGCCTCCCGGTGGCGAGTCGCTCAAGGACACCGCTGCCCGCACCTTGCCCTATTACGAAGCCGAGATCCTGCCCCAACTCAAGGCCGGCAAGACCGTCCTGATCGCGGCTCATGGCAATTCGCTGCGCGCCATGGTCATGGCCATCGAGAACCTCACACCCGAGCAGATCCTCAAGCGCGAAATCGCCACGGGTCAGCCCACGGTCTACAAGATCGATGCCAGCGGCAAGCTTGGCGAGCGGGTGGAGATCTGATCCGGGGATGACACCATGAGCGAGCATCATCCGCGCGGCATTGAAATTACGTCGACGCCGGTTGGCGATGCTCCGCTCAAGATACGCGAGGCCTGGATCGGCCTCGTCCTGCCACTGCACCCTGACTATCCCAGGGATGTGGTGACCATGCCGAGCAACTCGGTTCTGTCGGAATCGCGTGGTCTGCAGACCTGGCTGCGCTGGTTGTTTCGCCGGCCCTATCCGATGGAGGATTGGGTCGGCTATGCCGTCCCGTCGGCCGAGGCCATTCGCATTCTTGGCGAAAAATCGCCGCAGGCGGCGCGCTGGTGGTGGCGCAATGTGCCCAGTTTCACCCAACCCGAGGCGACCTTCCTTTTCGACAGGGATTGCTGCCGCCTGGTCGACCTGCCAGTGGATTCACGTGAAACTTAGAGCCGGCCCTTTGGGAAAATCCGCTCCAGTGGAGTGGATTCAGGCGATCAATGCGCGGCCGAAATCACGCCGGCCTCCCATCCCAGGATCGCCCGCTTGCGCGGCACGCCCCAGTGATAGCCTGTTAGCGCGCCCGATGTGCCGACGACGCGGTGGCAGGGCACGACGAAGCTGATCGGATTCTTGCCCACGGCAGCGCCCACGGCGCGCGAGGCCTTGGGGCGGCCGATGCGATTGGCGACAGTCTGATAGGTCGTGGCCTTGCCAACCGGAATTTTGAGGAGGGTCTCCCAAACCGAAACTTCGAAGTCGGTTCCGATCAACACCACGCGCACCGGATGGTCCGGTGACCAGCGGGCGGGATCGAACGCCTGGGCGATCATCGGAGCGACACGCGCATCGTCCCGGGTGAAGCGGGCATTGGGCCAGCGATTGGCCAGATCGAGAAAGGCATCCTCGATGCTGGTCTGCTCGTCGGCAAAGCCGAGGCCCGACATGCCATATTCGGTGGCCGTGACCACAGCCGTGCCAAAGGGCGACGGGCCCACACCCCAGACCATGTCGAGCCCTGCCCCGCCGGCGCGGAATACGCCGGGTGGCATGGCCTCATAGGCCACGAACAGGTCATGCAGCCGCGACGTCGAGCTCAGCCCCACTTCATAGGTCGTATCGAGCACGCTTTCCTTTGACCGCAACAGGCTCTTGGCATGGTCCAGCGCCACGGCCTGGGCAAAGCTCTTGGGCGAAAGGCCACACCAGCGGCGGAAGAGATCGGTCAGCTGCCTTTCGCTCATGCCAAGGGCCCGGGCGAAGCCGGCAAGGTCGGCGACATCGGGCCCGTTTTCCGACAGGTAGCGGATGGCGGCCTGGATCGTGTCATAGTCGCTGGCGGGGCTGAGGCTGGTCATCTGGTTCATGGGAACACCCATTGCGTCTGGCTGGAGCGTCTATCTAGGCACCAGACGGGGCGATTGCGACCCGGTTTTGACTTCACGCTTCCTGGCGGGCTTTTCGCAGCGCGGTCCCGAAGGCCTTGGCGAAACTGGACTTGTCCGCATTGCTGAGGAAGGTGCCGACCTCGAAGCCCTCATTGCCATGGCGAAGGCTCATCACCACCACGCGCTCGTAGTCATCGCGATGCAGCACCAGACGGACCGTGCGTGGATCGAATCTTTTCAGCAGGCGATCGCCCTTGCCATTGAGCGTCACCACTTCAAGCTGGTCGGGCCAGAGCGTGATCTGTTGCGTCACCTTGCGCTGGCGCGCCTGGTGCCAGGTCAGCCAGCTCATGGCGGTCACGCCACCCACAAAGGCAGCGGCGATCGGGACCAGCGCTTCGGGAACGATAACCGCCAGCGGCGCGGCCAGCACGGTAGCGACGGCGAGCGAAACCCATCCCCCCATGATCTTGGGCGACCGGTCCGGCCGGAGCGCTGCGGAAAACAGCGGCACTGTGGTTGTGGCTTGCATCGGCATGGCGAACTCTCTGATAGAGACTATAGGCTTAGAATCACGGGTGAGAGAATGGCCCCGCCTAAAAAAGTGAAGACCTTGCCCAAGGCCGATGTCGAAGCCATTTTCCACCGCTTCCATGAGATCGAACCGGAGCCCAAGGGCGAACTGGACTATTCCAATGCCTTCACCCTGCTGGTTGCGGTGGTGCTTTCGGCACAGGCGACCGACGTGGGTGTCAACAAGGCGACCAAGCACCTCTTTGCCCTGGCGACCACGCCCGAGCAGATGGTGGCGCTCGGCGTCGAGCGTATCACCGAGCTGGTCAGGACTATCGGCCTCTATCGCGGCAAGTCCAAGAATGTCTTCGCGCTGAGCCAGATCCTGATCGACAAGCATCATGGCGAGGTGCCCGACGATCGCGAGAGCCTGGAGGCGCTACCCGGCGTGGGGCGCAAGACCGCCAATGTCGTGCTCAACATCTTCTTCAAGCAGCCGGCCATTGCGGTGGATACCCATCTCTTCCGGGTCAGCAATCGTACGGGTCTGGCTCCCGGCAAGACGCCGCTGGCGGTGGAGCTGACCCTGCTCAAGGTCATCCCCGAGCAATATATGCTGCATGCCCATCACTGGCTGATCCTGCATGGGCGCTATGTCTGCAAGGCCCGCAAGCCCGAATGCTGGCGCTGCGAGATCGCGCCCTGGTGCCGTTTCGAGCCCAAGACGCCGGCGCCGAACAAGCCGCTCCCCAAGCATGTGAACTAGGAGCGTTTTCAGCAAAAGTGGTCCCGGTTTTGCGGTTCGAAAACGCGACCACTAAAGCTTAGCTGCCATAGCCCCGCGCCATGGCGGCGGCAAAGATGGGGATCAGCAGCAAGACGCCGGCTTGCAGATGTACGAAGCGCCGGCTGGTGGCAATTTCGGCCAGTGGCACGGCATAAGCCTCCTGCCCGGCCGACGCCTTGAGCCATTTCCGGATGGCAATCGTCGGCTGGATGGTGAGAAGACCCATGACGAGGAAGGCCGTCATCTTGCCCCAGAAGGCATGGTTGGAAACATAATACTCCCAGCCCACTGCGCCAAAGACCACCCGGATGATGCCGATGACGATCACCGCGCCCGCTACGCCCCCATAGGCCGCGTCGATTCTGGCCAGCTGGCCGATGCGGGTTCCGGCTAGGCCCGGTCGCAACAGGGCGAACTCCGCTGCAAACAGCGCCACCAGCGTGAAGACCGCCAGATGATGGGCAATGGCCAGAAGAAGGTCGATATCCATTTGGCGTCCTCAACCTGCCATGTTATCGCTGCATACATATATCGGACTCAAAGTAATCAATGTCAACTTCACGTCTCAACGCGCCCTACCATCATGGCGACCTGCGCAATGCCCTGCTCGAAGCCGCGCTCAATATTCTGGAACAGCAGGGCGAGGAAGGCCTCGGCCTGCGTGACCTAGCGCGCGCGGTGGGCGTCTCCCCGGCCGCGCCCTACCGTCATTTCGATTCTCGTGCCGCCCTGCTCGAAGCCCTGGCGGTCACAGGTTATCAGCGGTTCACCCGGGCCATGGAGGATGTGGCAGCCAGCAATCCCCCCGATCTGCTCGGGTCCATGGGCCGGACCTATGTCCGCTTCGCGCTGGAAAACGCCGCTCTGTTCCGCCTGATGTTCTCGTCCCAGCTCCGCCGCGACAATCGCCCGGGTCTGCGCATGGCCGCCGATGCCGCTTTTGCCACGCTTCGTCACGTCAGTGGCGGGGACACCAACGCCGGCCGCATCACGGCGCTCGCTGCCTGGTCGCGGGTTCATGGATTGGCGACACTGCTGCTCGATGGCCAGATTGCCATCCGCGACGGCGAAAGCGTGGAATATCTGGTGGCTGCAATTTTGGCCACGCCTTGACCCCGAGGTTGCCGGATCGGGTCACTTCCTCTAAACCGGCTGACGGCTTTAACCGCGCCGGATCCCGCACATGACCCAGACCCGCTTCGACGTCCTCACCATTGGCAATGCGATTGTCGACATTATCGCACCGGCCCCCGAGGGCTTCATCGAGGCGGAAGGCATGAAAAAGGGCATCATGCACCTGATCGATACCGATCGGGCCGAGGACCTTTATGGCCGCATGCCGCTCGAGCGTCAGCAAATTTCGGGGGGCAGCGCCGCCAATACCGCAGCCGGCGTTGCCTCGCTGGGTGGCCGCGCCGCCTTTATCGGCAAGGTTGCCGATGATCCGCTGGGCGATGTGTTCGAGGCCGATTTCAACGAGATCGGCGTCCACTACACCACGTCGCGCCTCAAGAATGGCGCGCTGACCGCCCGCTGCATGATCTTCGTTTCCGAAGACGGCGAGCGCACCATGAACACCTATCTCGGTGCCTGCCAGCAGCTGACTGAACAGGACATCAAGCCCGACGAGATTGGCTCGGCCGCCATCACCTATATGGAAGGCTTCCTCTGGGATCCGGTCGAGGCCAAGAAGGCTTTTGTTCTGGCCGCCCACTACGCCCATAAGCATGAACGCGCCGCCGCTTTCACGCTGAGCGATCCCTTCTGCGTCGACCGCTATCGCGCCGAATTCCTCGACCTGATGCGATCCAAGACCATCGACTACGTCTTTGCCAATGTGCACGAGCTGAAGTCGCTCTACGAGACTGATGATCTCGGTGAAGCCGTGCGCCAGATCGCCAAGGACACCGAACTGGCGGCCATCACCATGGGGGCCGATGGCGCCATGGTCATCTGCGACGGCGAAGTGACCTCGGTGCCCGCCTATCACATCGACAAGGTGGTCGACGCCACCGGCGCCGGCGACCTTTTCGCCGCCGGTTTCCTCCTTGGCGTCGCCCGTGGCCAGACGCTGGAATCCGCGCTCAAGACCGGCTGCCTCGCCGCCAGCGAAGTCATCTCCCACGTCGGCGCCCGCCCCCAGCTCGACCTGCTCGAACTGGGCAAGCAGCACGGGCTGATGGGCTAACGCCCGAGGCTTTCCCGCAGCGTCTTCAAAGCATCCGCGGTGCTGCCCGTCGGCCTTAACTCCAGTCCGACGGCACCGGCATAGCCCTGGGCCTCAAGCCAATCGAGCTTCTGCTTGAGTGGCAATTGTCCGCTGCCCGGTTCATTGCGACCGGGATGGTCGGCGATGTGGACATGGGCCACGCGGTTGAGGCGTCCATTGACCACCTGCTCGGGGTCTTCGCCCATCACCATGGAATGATAGAGATCATAGGTGATGCCGATTTCGGGCCGGACGACCGCATCGGCAATGTCGAGCCCTTCGGCCGTGCTGGTCAGGTAATAGCCGGGGTGATCGACGCGATCATTGAGCGGCTCCAGCGCCAGGCGCACGCCCGAGCCCTTGAGCACATCGGCTGATCGCACCATGGCCTCGACAAGGGCGTCATGCTGGCGGCTGCGCTCCACGCCATCGAGCAACGGACCCGACTGGCAGATCAGCACATTCGCGCCCAGCCGCAATGCCACGTCACGACTCTGTTCGA
This sequence comes from uncultured Devosia sp., assembly GCF_963517015.1. NCBI lineage: Bacteria > Pseudomonadati > Pseudomonadota > Alphaproteobacteria > Hyphomicrobiales > Devosiaceae > Devosia > uncultured Devosia sp. Next base: position 292,685 of record NZ_CAUQDV010000001.1, on the reverse strand, counting down.
GGCCCTTGAGAAAGCGATCGTGGTCGCTCTCGCGGGTCAGTTCGGCAAAAGGCTCGGCGACAATGCCGGCCAACGTGACGCCAGTGTCCTTCAGCGCGGCCTCGACGGCATCGAGATCCTTGTTGGACCATTGCCAGAATTCGACCATGTCCAGACCCGCCGCCTTGGCGAGGTGGATACGCCTAGCGAAATCATCGCTCTCGGGCGCGAACAGCCATTCGATGCAGGCGGAGAATTTGGTCATGCCAGCCTCGTGCCGCTGTTCATTTCTGCGAGGATCGCCTTGGCGGCAGCCGCAGGATCGGTGGCCTCGATGATCGGGCGGGCGACGACCAGGTGCGTAGCGCCGGCTGCCAGCGCCTCGGCCGGGCCCATGATGCGCTTCTGGTCGCCTGCGGCGCTGCCCGTGGGGCGAATGCCGGGGGTGACGATGGCGAGCTTTGGACCGACAATGGTGCGCACCATTTCTGCCTCATGCGGCGAGCTGACGAGGCCGCCAATGCCGGCATCGCGCGCCTGCTGCGCGCGCAGCGCCACAAGGCCTGCCGCGTCGCGCTCATAGCCGGCTTCCTTGACGTCGGCATCGTCCATCGAGGTGAGGACCGTGACGCCCAGCACGCAGAGGTCCGAACCCTCGCTGGCCTTGGCGGCAGCGCGCATTGTCTTGGGATACGCATGGACGGTCAGCATTTTGGCGCCCGTCTCGGCAAAGGCGGCCACGCCCTTTTCGACCGTATTGTCGATGTCGAGCAGTTTCAGATCGAAGAACACCTGCTTGCCGGCAGCGATTAGCGCCTTGCCCAGGGCAAAGCCGTCGGCGCCATAAAAGCACTGGTAGCCGATCTTGTAGAAGTCGACGCTGTCGCCCAGCAGCGACACGATCTCCTCGGCACGGGCGCGCGACGAAACGTCGAGGCCCACGATCAATTGGCCAGCCATGAGTTTTCCTCCGATGTCGATGTTTCTCCGGACCTAGAGCAATTCGCCGGCGCTCGCAACCGAGGGATGCCAATCGGGCGCGAAATCTTCCAGCCGCGTCCATTCGCAGCCCAGCTCCTGCGCCACGAGGTCAAAGGTGAAGCAATTGCCGCCGCCCGTGCCGCCGGTGCGGGTCTGGTCCTCGCTGCGCGAGATCGCCCGGCCCGCCACATGGCATTTGAGCAGAGTGCCGACCGCGCCATGGCCGCAAAAGATCGCCGCCGTCCCGCGCGGCACACTGGCCATGGCGGTGGTGACGGTGGCCACGATCCGTCGCTGCGCATCAGCGGCTTTTTCCCAGCCATCGGCGCTGACATTGGGTTCGGCAAAGAAGCGGTCGGCCATGGCTTCGAACAGTTCAGGCGGCAGGAAGCCGGTCGAGCTGCGGTCATTTTCGCCCATCAGGTGATCGGCAAACACCGGGGTGCCCGCCTCGGCGGCAATCAGCTCGGCCAGCTCCAGCGCCTTGCGCTCGCGGCTGGAGAAGACCATGGCCCCGCGCGGCACGACGCCCGACCGGGCAAACCGGCTGGCCCGCTCGCGGCCTGTGGCGGAGAGCCCCCACAGGGGAACGGGAATATGGGGATCCATCTGGACTTGCGGGTGAGAAATATACAGCGCCCGCATGTCCGGTCACCCTCGGTTGAAATGGGTCAATTCATGAACGATCGCATCCACCTTGCGGATGATCGCCGGCTCGGTGGGATTGCCCTCGGCGTCGAGGGCCTCCTCGGCCGGGCCGATGCCGAGCAGGGTGGGCACCACCAGCGCGCCGACCTTGGAGAGCGAATCGCGCAGATGGCTGAGCGAAAAGATCGTGCCGTATTTGCCCGAGCTGACCCCGCCGATGCCGAACACGGCGTGGCGGAACACGCTGGGCCGTTGCCGGCTGATCCAGGTGATCGTGTTGATCAGCAGCGGTGGCGTGCCGCCGTTATATTCGGGGCTGGCGATGAAGATGATGTCATGGCTGCGCCAGAGCTCGGCCAGCTGCACCGCAGCTTCCGGCACATTGTCGGCTTCCAGATCCTCGTTGAAGATCGGCATGGGGAAATCGGCAAGGCTGATCGCATTGACGCTGACGCCGGCCGCTTCCAACTTGCGCCCGACATGGGCCTGCAGCAGCTGGTTATACGACCCCTGGCGGATCGATCCGGAAAGCGTCAGGGCCGTTTTCATGCAATCTCCATGCGTGGTCCTGTCGAAAGTGACCCAGCCCGCTCGTCGAGGCAATAGGATTGACCATGACGGTGCAATTTCTTTAGCTCAGGACAGCTTACTTCTCGGGAGAGAGACCATGTCGACCATGCTTTTCGTCAACGTGCCGGTAGCGGACCTCCAGGCCTCCATGGCCTATTACAAGGCGCAGGGGTTCGATCATAATCCACAGTTCACCGACGATACCGCGGCCTGCATCGTCATCAGCGACACCATCTATGTGATGGTGCTGACCCATGAGAAGTTCGCGCAGTTCTCGTCCAAGCCCATTCCCGACAGCAAGACAGAGACCGGCGCTCTCTATGCCCTGTCGCGGGACAGCCGCGAGGCGGTGGACCAGATCGCCGAGGCCGGCATCAAGGCCGGCGGCACCGAAACCCGCGATGTGATGGACTATGGCTTCATGTATTCCCGCGCCGTGGCGGACCTCGATGGCCACACCTGGGAATATGTCTGGATGGATATGAGCCAGATGCCGACCGAGTAAGGCGCCAAATACAAAAATCCCCGCGTGAGCGGGGATTTTAATTTTAGGCGTCAAACATCTTTTTCAGCTTGCTGAAGAACCCACCCGAGGTCGGGCTGTTTTCTTCCGTTTCGAGCTGTAAAAACTCCTCCAGCAATTCGCGCTGGCGGCGGCTGAGGTTCTGCGGCGTCTCGATGTCGAGTTGCACATAGAGATCGCCGATGTCCTTGCTGCGCAGCACCGGCATGCCCTTGCCCTTGAGGCGGACGCGCTGGCCCGGCTGCGTGCCGGGGGAAACCTTGACCTTGGCCCGCGCTGCATCGAGCGTCGGCACTTCGAATTCCCCACCCAGCGCTGCCGTGGTCATGGCGATCGGAACGCGCGCATAAAGGTCCGCGCCGTCGCGCTGGAACAGGTCATGCGGGCGGATGGAGATGAAGATATAGAGATCGCCCGGCGGTCCACCGCGCAAGCCGGCCTCGCCCTCATTGGCCAGACGGATACGCGTGCCGTCTTCGATGCCCTTGGGAATATCGACAGAAAGCTTGCGGTTTTCCTGGCGGCGGCCCTGGCCCGAGCAGTCGGTGCAGGGCTGGTCCATCATCTGGCCGCGCCCCTGGCAGACCGGGCAGGTCCGTTCGATGGTGAAAAAGCCCTGGGCGGCGCGCACCTTGCCATGGCCATTGCACTGGCGGCAGGTATGGGTGCCGGTGCCCGGCTTGGCGCCAGAACCATCACAGGTCGTGCAGCCGACCAGCGTCGGCACGTCGATTTCGACCGTGCGGCCCTCGAAGCTCTCTTCAAGCGAGATTTCAAGATTGTAGCGCAGGTCGGCGCCACGCAGCTTGGCGGCATTGCCACCACCGCCACGACGGCCACCACCGCCCATGAAGTCGCCGAAAATATCCTCGAAAATGTCCGACATCGAGGAATTGAAGTCATTGCCGAAGCCACCGCCACCGGGGCGTCCGCCGTTCTCGAAGGCGGCATGGCCGAAACGGTCGTAGGCGGCGCGCTTCTGGCCGTCCTTGAGCGTGTCATAGGCCTCGTTGATTTCCTTGAACTTGGCCTCGGCCTCGGCATTGCCCGGATTGCGGTCCGGATGGTGCTGCATGGCGAGCTTGCGATAGGCGCTCTTGAGCGCGGCCTCGTCCGCGCCCTTCTGGACGCCAAGCACATCGTAGAAATCCCGTTTGGACAAAACCGTCTCCAACTGCGGCCGGTCGCGTGTTGCGCGCCCCGCCCAAAAATCTAGCCCCTACATGGCAATCGACCCCGCGCCCTGCAAGGGCTGGGGTCGATGCTTGATTTGGGTCTTAGCAAGCGTGGTGCTCAGGGGCAACAGACGCAGCGGCAGATCAGGTCTTCCTGCTGGGCGCAAAAGCCTTGTTCAACGCGTCGGCCGCGTCCGATTGGGCAAACAGCGCCTTGGTGACGACGAGGCCCAATCCGAAAAAGCCCTGTGTCACGCCCTCGTAGATCCAGCAATTGACCGGCACCTTTGCCGCCTCCAACGCAGCGGACAGCATCTCACCTTCCGTGCGCAATGGGTCGAGCCCGGCCAGGATCAGCGTCGCCGGGGCCACGCCGGCCAGGTCGTCGCGGGTCACAAGGTCGATATGGCGGTTCTTGAGCTCGTCCTGGTTTTCGACCAGCTGCCGATAACGCCAGCGCATGGCCGGCAGGCCGATCGGCCGCGCCCGCAGCATTTCGCCATAGGAGGCGGTGGCCATGTCGCTGCCGGCAATCGGGTGGATCAGGATTTGGTGCACGGGCTGCGTCTGGCCCTGTTCGCGCGCCGTCAGCGCGACATGCATGGCAAGATTGGCGCCGGCATCCTCGCCGGCCACGGCGATGCGCCTGGGGTCGCCGGTCAACTCTTCGACTTTGCCGACCAGCCACTGCCAGATCGCCCAGGCGTCTTCATGTGCAGCCGGCAAGCGATGCTCGGGGGCCAGGCGATAATCAGCCGAAACCACGATCGCCCCGGTGCGCCGGGCGAGCGCGCGGGCTGACGCATCATGGCTGTCGAGATTGCCGGTGACGAAGCCACCGCCATGGAAATAGAGCACCACGGGATTGAGCCGGCTCAGCAGGCCCGCCGGACGATAGATCCGCGCCGGCAATTCGCCATCGGCGCCCGTTGCCGTGATGTCCTCGCTCTCCACGCCATCATCGGGTCGCTCGCGTCCCTGCTGGCCAAGGATGGCGGCGATGGCTTCGCTGGCCTGCGGCTGGCGCCGCGCCATCTGCGGCGTCAGATGTTCCAGCGAGCGCGCACCCAGTTCGGTCAATCGATCCAGCACATGCTTCATGTCGGCATCGATCCGGCTCATCGGATCGCCGCCGATCAATTCGGCCAGCCGCCCGATGGAATCACCGGCCGCCGGCGCGTCGGGGTAGTCATGGCTCGAATCGGTCATGATGGGCCTCTCATTGTCGTGATCCATCTGGCGCGGAAAAGCGGACGCCACTTGGGCGTGATTGGGTCGACTTTTGGGCAATGATTCACGTGTAACAAACAAGAAGGCCCGGCTCGCGCCGGGCCTTCTCGATCAATCTGGCGAAAGCTTACGCAGATTTCTTGTCGTCGCCGTCGTCCTTGACCTCTTCGAAGTCAGCATCGACCACGTCGTCTTCATCATCGTCCTGCGTGCCATTGGCCTTGGCTTCGGCTTCGGCCTGCGAAGCCTTGTACATGGCCTCGCCCAGCTTCATCGAGGCCTGGGCCAGCGCGTCGGTCTTTTCCTTGATCACGTCGCCATCTTCGCCGTCGATGACAGCGCGCAGGTCGGTCACCGCGGTTTCGATCTCGGTCTTGATCTCGGCCGAAACCTTGTCGCCATATTCGCTCAGCGACTTTTCCGTCGAATGGATCAGCGACTCGGCCTGATTCTTGGCTTCGACGGCCTCACGGCGCTTCTTGTCCGATTCGGCGTTCTGCTCGGCTTCCTTGACCATCTTCTCGATGTCGGCGTCCGACAGGCCACCCGAGGCCTGGATACGGATCTGCTGTTCCTTGCCGGTACCCTTGTCCTTGGCCGAAACCTGCACGATGCCGTTGGCGTCGATGTCGAAGGTCACTTCGATCTGCGGCACGCCGCGCGGTGCGGAGGGAATACCGGCGAGGTCGAAATTGCCCAGCAGCTTGTTGTTGGCCGCCATTTCGCGTTCGCCCTGGAACACGCGGATGGTCACCGCGCTCTGATTGTCCTCGGCGGTCGAGAAGGTCTGGCTCTTCTTGGTCGGAATGGTCGTGTTGCGATCGATGAGGCGTGTGAAGACGCCGCCCAGGGTTTCGATGCCCAGCGACAGCGGGGTCACGTCGAGCAGCAGCACGTCCTTGACGTCGCCCTGCAGCACGCCGGCCTGGATCGCAGCGCCCAGCGCCACGACTTCGTCCGGGTTCACGCCCTTGTGCGGCTCCTTGCCGAACAGCTGCTTGACCAGTTCCTGGACCTTGGGCATGCGGCTCATGCCACCGACCAGCACGACTTCGTCGATCTGGGCAGCAGTGACGCCGGCATCCTTCATGGCTTGCTTGCAGGGGTCCATGGTCTTCTGGATCAGGTCGTCGACCAGCGACTCAAGCTTGGAGCGGCTCAGCTTCAGCGTCAGGTGCTTCGGGCCCGAAGCGTCCGCGGTGATGAAGGGCAGGTTGATTTCGGTCTGGGTCGAGCTCGACAGTTCGATCTTGGCCTTTTCGGCAGCTTCCTTGAGGCGCTGCAGGGCCAGCTTGTCGGAGCGCAGGTCGATGCCCTGCTCCTTCTTGAACTCGTCGGCAAGGTAATCGACCAGGCGCATGTCGAAGTCTTCGCCGCCCAGGAACGTGTCGCCATTGGTCGACTTCACTTCGAAGACGCCGTCGCCGATTTCGAGGATCGAGACGTCGAAGGTACCGCCGCCAAGGTCATAGACCGCAATCGTGCCGGTGTTCTTCTTGTCGAGGCCATAGGCGAGAGCTGCCGCGGTGGGCTCGTTGATGATGCGCAGCACTTCAAGGCCGGCAATCTTGCCCGCATCCTTGGTCGCCTGGCGCTGCGAATCGTTGAAATAAGCCGGAACGGTGATGACCGCCTGGGTCACGTTCTCGCCGAGGTACGACTCGGCGGTTTCCTTCATCTTCTGCAGGATCATGGCCGAAACCTGCGAGGGCGAATACTTGTCGCCCGAGGCTTCCACCCATGCGTCGCCATTGTCGGCTGCGACGATCTTGAAGGGAACGAGGTTCTTGTCCTTGGCCACGACCTTGTCGTCATAGCGACGGCCGATCAGGCGCTTGACGGCGAACAGCGTGCCTTCGGGATTGGTGACGGCCTGGCGCTTGGCCGGCTGGCCAACGAGGCGCTCGCCATCCTTGGAGAATGCAACCATCGAGGGGGTGGTACGCGCACCCTCGGCGTTTTCGATGACCTTGGGATTGGAGCCGTCCATCACTGCGACGCAGCTATTGGTGGTGCCCAGGTCGATACCGATGACTTTAGCCATTATACAAGCCTCTCTTTCAGCAAACCCATTGTGGAGCCCCTCTCGCGAGGCAGTTCCGTGGCCGCTTGCGGCCGGGTTCCTTGCAACTGGAATGTGCCCATTGCTGGGCTTGCAGGCTATATAGGGGGGTGCGCCGGGGGCTTCAAGCGTCGCGGCGACAGATTTGCGACGCTGTTTCAGCCGCTTTGCCGGTGACGGGTCTCCACAAAATGCCTAGAACCGCAGCCATGTTCACCCCCGGCACCGTGCTGCTGCACGACAGTCTTGATCCGCATGGCGAGAACCTCTGGTTCACCGCGCCAAAGCGCGTGCTTGAAGCCCGCGATGCGCCGGGTGTTCACGCGGCTCTGGCCGCGCTGGAGGAGGCCAACAGGGCCGGCCTCCACGCCGCCGGCTATCTTGCCTATGAGGCCGGATTTGCCTTCGAGGAAAGGCTGGCTCCGCGCCTGCCCGGGGAAATGCCCCTGCTCTGGCTGGGTCTCTATGATGCGCCGGACCGCCTCACCGCTGCCGAGGTCGACCAGCGACTCACCTCCGTTTCCGGCGACAGGACCGCCAAAGCCGTTGATATCACGCCGCGCTGGAGCGAGGCGGAATATCAGGCCGCCTTCGACAAGGTGAAGGATCATATCGCGGCGGGCGACACCTATCAGGTCAATCTTACCTTCAAGGCGGGGTTTCGCCTCGTGGGCGATCCGGTCGCGCTTTATCGCCAACTGGTGCGCAAGCAGGCCGTCTCCTATGGTGCGCTGATCCATACGGGCGAGCAATGGATCCTGTCGCGCTCGCCTGAACTCTTTGTTGCGAGCCGCGCCGGCCAGCTTTCTGCCCGCCCGATGAAGGGTACGCTCAAGCGTGGCCAGACCCAGGCTGAGGACGAGGCGCGGCGCGCGCAGTTGGCAAGTGATGAAAAGAATCGCGCCGAAAACCTGATGATCGTCGATCTGCTGCGCAACGACCTTGGCCGCATTGCCGAGATCGGCTCGGTAAGGGTCACCGACCTCTTCACCGTCGAAACCTATTCGACGCTCCACACCATGACCTCGGGCATTATCGCGCAGCGGAGACCGGACGTCGGGACGAGCGACCTGCTGGCCAATCTCTTTCCCTGTGGTTCGATCACCGGCGCCCCGAAGCTTCGGGCCATGGAAATCATCCACGATGTCGAGGCGGGGCCGCGCGGCGTCTATACCGGCTCCATCGGCCACTTCGCGCCCAATGGTGACGTGACCCTCAATGTCGCCATCCGCACCGCGGTGGTGGACCAAGCGGGGAACGGCGAAATCGGCATTGGCGGTGGTGTGGTGGCCGATAGTGTTGCTGCCGACGAATATCGCGAGGCTCTGCTCAAGATGGCGTTTTTCACCGGCGAGGATCAGGCCGTGACCCTGATCGAGACCATGCTGTGGAAAAAGGGCGAGGGTTTTGATCTGCTTGACCGGCATCTGGAGCGCCTGCAGGCATCGGCCAGATATTTCGGCCTGCCCTTCGACCGGACAGTGATCGTCGCGCTGCTCGATTCGCAGACCTTCACCGAGCCGCGCATGCGCGTTCGCCTGACGCTGGACGAAACCGGCCCGGCCGTGACCGCCGTCCCCCTGCCGCCCAACCCCGAAATATTTCGCTTCTCCATCGCGCCACAAAGGCTCGATTCGCAGAGCCTGTGGCTCGAGCACAAGACGACCAATCGTGCCTTTTACGACGAGCCCCGTGTTGCGGCGCATGCTGCATCAGCCGTTGATGAAGTGCTCTTTCTCAACGAGCGCGCCGAACTGACGGAAGGCTCGATCACCAATCTCTTCATCGAGCGCGATGGTCGATTGCTGACCCCTGCCCTGTCATCGGGCCTCCTGCCCGGCACGCTGCGTGCCGAGTTGATCGCTCATGGCAAGGCAGAGGAAGCGGTTTTGCATCTGGACGATCTGGAACAGGCCGATGCAATCTGGCTGGGCAATTCGGTCCGCGGGTTGATGCGGGCGCAGTGGGTGAAGTAACTTTAGGGGAGTATGCGATGACGATCGAGATCAATCCCGAGGACGTGCTTGTCGTCGTCGATGTGCAGAATGATTTCCTGCCAGAGGGGAATTTGGCGGTGGCCGGCGGCGATGAAATCGTGCCGCTGATCAATACCCTGGCCAAGCGCTTCACCAATGTCGTCTTCACCCAGGACTGGCATCCGGCCGACCACATTTCCTTTGCCAGCCAGCACGAGGGCAAGCAGCCCTTTGAAACCGTGGACCTCGACTATGGCACCCAGGTGCTCTGGCCCGACCATTGCGTCTGGAACAGTTTCGGGGCCCAGCTTTCCGCCGGCCTGGACATTCCCCATGGCCAGCTGATCATCCGCAAGGGCTACAACCGCAAGATCGATTCCTATTCCGGCTTCCAGGAAGCCGATCGCGAGACGCTGACGGGGCTGGCTGGCTATCTCAACGAGCGCGAGGTCGGCCGCCTCTACCTCGTCGGCCTCGCCACCGACTTCTGCGTCGGCTGGACCGCAATAGACGGCGCCGCTGCGGGCTATGACGTGACCGTCATCGAAGATGCCACCCGGGCCATCGACAACAATGGCAGCCTGGAAAAGGCCTGGACCGATATGGCCGAGGCCGGAGTTGAGCGCATCCAGTCCAAGGACATACTGGGCTAAAGAAAATCCCCGCCTTGCGAGCGGGGATTCACGTGAAACTTAAGTAGCGAAATGTCAGGCGCTCTTGTCGACCGCTTCGTCGCTGGGCGCATGGCTTGGGCCGCCCTTGGCGACGCCAACCATGGCGGGACGCAGCACGCGTTCGCCGATGGCAAAGCCGGCCTGCACCACCTGGACCACAGTGCCTTCCGGCTTGCTGGGATCGGGCACCTCGAACATCGCCTGATGCTTGTGCGGGTCGAACTTCTGGCCCTCGGCCTCGATTGGCTTGACGCCATGCTTGGCGAGGAGGCGCTGCATTTCGCGCTCGGCCATTTCGATGCCTTCGATCAGCGACTTGGTGGTCGCATCGCCCGATTCGCGGGCTTCGGCCGGCAACACCATCAGCGCGCGGCTGAGCGCATCGGTGGCCGACAGCATGTCGCGGGCAAAACCGGCAATGGCGTAGGAGCGCATGTCGGCGACATCGCGCTCGGTGCGCTTGCGCAGGTTTTCCATCTCGGCATGGCCGCGCAGCACGCGATCCTTGAGCTCGGCATTTTCGCTGCGCAGAGCCTCGATCGGATCGACTTCGGCTTCCGCCGGAATCTCGACTTCAGGCACTTCGCCCGAGGCGGCGTTTTCGTCGCTCATCATTGTGTCATTCCGCAAGTTTGAATTTTGACCCGGATATCGGCCAAATGGGTTGGCTTTTCAAGTCTAGCGCTTCCGCGACATCATCGAGCTGATGACATTGGCGGTATAGTCCACCACCGGCACGATGCGCGCATAGTTGAGCCGCGTCGGCCCGATCACGCCCAGAACGCCCACCACCTTGTCATTGGCATCCTTGTAGGGCGAGAGGATGACCGATGAGCCGGACAGCGAAAACAGCTTGTTTTCCGAACCGATGAAAATGCGTACGCCCTGCGCCTTTTCGGCGTCCCCCAGCAGATCCAGCAGCCCATCCTTGCTTTCGAGCTCATCGAACAATTGGCGCATCCGCATCAATTCGTCGCTGGCCATGGCGTCATTGATCAGGTTGGCCCGGCCCCGCACGATCAGCGTCGGCTGGCTTGCAGACGAGGATTGGCCCAGCGTCGCGATCCCCGCATCGACCAGCTTCTGCGTCAGCTCGTCGAGTTCGGCTCTTTGCTCGGCGCGCTGTTCGGAGAGCGCTTTGCGCGCCTCGGTGATGGTGCGGCCGACCACATGATGGGCAAGATAATTGCCCGCCTGGGTCAGCGCCGCTGCGGTCAGGCCCGGCGGCGTATCCATGATGCGGTTTTCCACCTGCCCGTCTTGCCCGACGAGAATCGCCATGGCACGGGTCGAGTCGAGCCGCACGAATTCGATATGCTTCAGCACGATATCCGCCTTGGTGGCGATCACCACGCCGGCGCCCTGGCTGAGGCCACTCAGCAACTGGCTGGCTTCGGTGAGCACATCTTCCACCTGCCCGCGATGCTGGCCCTCGATGCTTTGCGCGATCTGGCTGCGCTCGGCCTCGTTGACCGCGCCGACTTCGAGCATGGCATCGACGAAAAACCGCAGGCCCTCCTGCGTCGGCGCGCGGCCTGCGGATGTGTGTGGAGCAGCAATGAGCCCCAGATCTTCAAGATCGGCCATCACATTGCGCACCGAGGCCGGCGACAGGCCCACCTGCAGCATGCGGCTCAGGTCGCGCGATCCCACCGGCGCGCCAGTATCGAGATAGCGTTCCACGATCTTGCGGAAAATGTCCTGGCTGCGTGCATTGAGCACGCTCAAAAAATCCTCGGGCGGTCTGACCATGTTATTTCGATAAAATCGTCCACTTTAACCCTAGGGGTTCATTTAAGCGCATTGCTGCTGCGCGCCAAGCCGGTGCGGCTTGTGAGGCCGGCCAATGAGGGTTAAGAGGCGGTTAACGGCAATTTTCTAGCGGATAACTGATGCGCCCTTCCGGACGAGAGCCCAACCAGATGCGTGCGGTGACGATCGAACGCAACGTCGCCATGAAGGCTGAAGGCTCCTGCCTCGTCTCGTTCGGCAATACCAAGGTGCTGGTCACTGCCACCGTCGAAACCAGCTTGCCCGGTTGGCTGCGTGGCAAGGGCCAGGGCTGGGTCACCGCCGAATATGGCATGCTGCCCCGCGCCACCGGTTCGCGCACCCGTCGCGAAGCCACCGCCGGCAAGCAGACCGGCCGCACCCAGGAAATCCAGCGCCTGATCGGCCGTTCGCTGCGCGCGATCGTCGACCTGCCGCTCCTGGGCGAAAACCAGATCACCCTCGACTGCGACGTGCTCGAAGCCGATGGCGGCACCCGCACTGCATCGATCACCGGCGCCTATGTGGCGCTGGCCGATGCAATCAAATGGATGGACGAGCGCAAGCTGACCAAGGGCAAGGCGCTGCGCGATTCGGTTGCGGCGGTTTCCTGCGGCATCTATCGCGGCACGCCCCTGCTCGATCTCGACTATCTCGAAGACGTCGAAGCCCATACGGATGCCAATTTCGTCATGACCGGCTCGGGCAAATTCGTCGAAATCCAGGGCACCGCCGAGGGCGCGCCCTTCTCGCGCGAAGAGCTCGACCAGCTCATGGTTCTGGCAGAACAGGGCATTGGCGAACTGACCGCCATCCAGAAGGCGGCGCTCGCATGATCGCCTGGTTGCTGAAAAAAGTCGCCGCCGGCGCCGAAAAGCCGGCCGCTTCGCAGCGTTCCGTTGCGCCGGAAAACTGTGCCATCTGGCACGAAGTGTCGCGCGCGCTCGATGCCAAGCCGAGGGACAGCAAATGACCGCCATTGCCAAGCTCCGCGCCGGTGACCGCCTGGTTCTGGCCACCCACAATGCCGGCAAGCTCAAGGAATTCCAGGAACTGTTCGCGCCCTTCGGGCTGGAGCTGACCTCGGCTGGCGAACTGGGCCTGCCCGAGCCGGAAGAAAATGGCACCACATTCGAAGAGAACGCCCGCACCAAGGCCCATGCCGCCGCCAAGGCCTCCGGCATGCTGGCGCTGAGCGATGATTCCGGCCTCTGCGTCGATGCGCTCAATGGCGATCCCGGCGTCTACACGGCCGATTGGGCCGGCGTGCCGCGCGATTTCAACCACGCCATGAAGCGCGTCGAAGATGCCTTGCAGGCTGCCAATGCGACCTCGCCTGGCCTGCGCAAGGCCTCGTTCAATGCCACGTTGTGCCTCGCCCATCCCGATGGCCGCGACGTCATTTACGCTGGTCGCTGCGATGGCACCCTGGTCTGGCCGCCGCGTGGGGCGCAGGGCCATGGCTACGACCCCATGTTCATGCCCAATGGCTATGACATCACCTTTGGCCAGATGGCGGCCGAGGCCAAGCATAGCTGGGCCCCCGGCCAGCAGGGCCTGAGCCACCGCGCCCGCGCCTTTGCAAAGTTCGTGGAGCAGCAGATTGACCAGGCATGACCCCGAAAAGTGGCTGCCGGTTTTCGGACAGGGTCATGCCAGATGAGTAACCCCAACGACATGTTCGGGGTCTACGTGCATTGGCCGTTCTGCGCGTCCAAATGCCCCTATTGCGATTTCAACTCCCACGTTCATCGCGGCCCGTTCGACGAGATCGACTACGTCTCCGCCTATGAGCGCGAGATCGAGACCATGGCCGCGCTGACGCCCGGCCGCAAGGTTCAGTCGGTCTTCTTCGGCGGCGGCACGCCCTCGCTGATGCATCCGCAGTCGACCGGCCGCATCCTCGATGCCATCGCCAAACACTGGACGATGGATTCCAGGGCTGAAATCACGCTCGAAGCCAATCCGACCAGCGTCGAGGTTGATCGTTTCCGCGGCTATCGCGCTGCCGGCGTCAATCGTGTTTCGCTGGGTGTGCAATCTTTGCGCGAAAATCCGCTGGCCGAGCTCGGCCGCCGTCACTCGGTGGACGAAGCCGTCGCCGCCGTCCGCATTGCCCAGTCGGTGTTTGATCGTTCGAGCTTTGACCTGATCTATGGCCGTCCCAAGCAGACGCTTGAAGATTGGGAAGACGAGCTCAAGGAAGGCCTTTGGCTCGCCCAGGGCCATATCAGCCTCTATATGCTGACCATCGAGCAGGGCACGCGCTATTTCGACCTGCATCAGGCCGGCAAGCTCAAGATGCCCGACGAAGATCTGGCGGCCGACTTCTACGAGCTGACCCATGAGTTGACCTCGGCTGCGGGACTGCCCGCCTACGAGATTTCCAACCACGCTCGTCCCGGCCAGGAATCCAGCCACAACATGCTCTACTGGCGCTATGGCGAATATGCCGGCATCGGGCCGGGCGCCCATGGCCGGCTGATGATCAACAACCAGCGCCACGCCACCGCTGCCGAGAAAATGCCCTTCGACTGGCAGAAGAAGGTCAAGACCAGCGGCCACGGCATGGTGGTCGACGATGTGCTGACCTGGGAAGAACAGGGCGACGAATTCCTCGTCATGGGCCTGCGGCTCAAGGAGGGCATTTCCCCTGCCCGTTTCACCGCGATTTCGGGCCGCCAGATTTCCCGCACGCAGATCGATGCGCTCAAGGGCTATGGCTTCGTCGAAACCCTGCCCAATGGCAACATCCGCGTCACCGACAAGGGTTTTCCGGTACTCGACGCCGTCGTGGCCGATCTCGCGGCCTAAAGCCTCGCCCCCTCCACGATTTGACCGCCACCGGGGCCGACTTTCTTCAGCACCAGCGCATAGTCGGCCTTGCCATTGCCCTGGAAGCGGAACACCCCGTCGCGGCCGTTGAAGCCTTGGGCATTGGTCATCAGTCCGGGGTTGTAGGGCGGATTGGCCATCGAAAGCGTGTTCACATTGGCGAGGATCGTCGCCGTATAGGCAATGGTCGCCAGCGCGTGTGGCTGGCTGCCGAACTGACGCTGGTAGTCTGCGCGGATGGCATTCATTCCCGTTGGGTCCACCGCCGGATAGACGGCCCCCGCGAGGCCTGGCGCATTGGCGATTGCCGGATCGCCTTCCCAATCCGCCGACCCCATCACTTGCAGCCTGTTCGCCGGAACGCCGGCCTGCGCCAATAGGGCGCCGAAGGCTGGCGCGGTCGCGCGATCTGGCAGAAAAAGCGTATCGATCGTGCCGGCCCTGATCAGAGCCATCGCCTGATTGACGATCTGCTGCGTCTCGTTGGCCGAGGAGAATGTATAGACCGCATGGGGCGAAAAGCCTGCTGCGGCGGCCTGCTGGCGGAAGGCCATCTCCTGTGCCTGGCCGAATTCGGTCGCCGGAAAGGCCCCGGCAATGCCGCGCCGCCCCTGCGCCTTGAGCCAGCCGAAGGACCGCTTCATTTCCGTTTCCGGCAGCACGCTGAGCAGATAGACCCCCGGCCCTGCTGCGACCGGATTGTTGGAAAAGCCGATCAGCGGAATGCCCGAACTGCGGGCCACCGAGCCGGCGGCGGTGACCTGATCAGCCCGAAGCGGCCCCAGGATCAGCTTGGCCCCCTCGCTGACCGCCGCGCTCGTGGCGGCGGTCGCCCCTTGCACGCTGGTGCCCGTATCGCGCAGGGTGATGGTGATATTCTCGGCGATATTGGGATTGGCTTCGACAAACTGGATCGCCAGCCGACTGGCATTGGCAAGGGATTGTCCGACGCTGGCGGTGGCCTGATCGCCCGACAGCGGCAGCAGCAGAGCCACCTGAACCGGCCCACGCCCGAAACGTTGCGCTGCGCTGGTCGGCATGGTCGAGGGCGTGATTGGGCCGGGATTAGCGGAGCCATTGTCGAAGCGATTGCCGCCGAAGCCGGAAAAGTCGAGCGTGCGCGAGCCGAGCTGCAGCGGCGAACAGCCGGCAAGACCAAGCAGCGCCATGGCGCAAAGGGCCTTGAATATGCGATGAGAGTTGCGACGCATTGCAGTCACGCTTCGCCTTCAATTGCTAGCAGACTGTTAACATTTTGACCGCCATTGCTTAACCAAACCTCAACTGACCGGATCGCCGCATGACTGAAACCAATTCGGGCTATTTCATCGCCGGCACGAGTTTCAATGCGCCGCCGCTGGCGCCGGGCCTTTACGTCGTGGCGACCCCGATCGGCAATCTGCGCGACATCACCATCCGGGCGCTGGAAACTCTGGCCGCCGCCTCGACCGTGCTCTGCGAGGACACCCGCATGTCAGCGCGCCTGCTCGATCATTATGGGATAAAGGGCCGGCGCATGGCGCTGCACGAGCACAACGAGCGGGCCAAGGCCGAGGAGATCGTCAATCGCATTGCCGCAGGTGAAGCCATTGCACTGATCTCCGATGCCGGCACGCCGCTGCTCTCCGATCCGGGCTTTCCGCTGATCCGGGCACTGGCCGAAGCCGGCCAGCCGGTCTATCCCATTCCGGGCGCCTCGGCCCTGCTCTCGGCCCTGGTCGTCGCCGGCCTGCCCACCGACGCCTTCGCCTTCCATGGCTTCCTGCCCAACAAGGCCGGCGCGCGGGGCAATGCCATCAAGGCGCTGAGCGATTCACGTGAAACCATGGTCTTCTACGAAAGCCCGCGCCGCCTTGATGACACCTTAGCTGCCATGGCCGAAATATGGGGCGAGCGGCAGGCGGCTGTGGCGCTGGAACTGACCAAGCGCTTCGAGCGCGTCTATCGCGGCACGTTGGCCCAACTTGCCGCTCAATTCGCCGATGACGAAACCAGGGGCGAGGCCGTAATCGTCGTGGCCGGCGCCGCCGAACCGGCTGCGCCAGACGAAGCCGACTGGAAGGCCGATCTGGTCAAGGCCATGGCCGACCAGCCGCTGCGTGCTGCCGTCGATGAAGTTGCCGCCCGATTCGGGCTCAAACGCAAGGAGGTCTATGATGCCGCCCTCGCCCTCAAGGACCAAAAGTAAGGCCCGCATCAAAGCCTATCTTGGTGGCCACCGCGGCGAATCGCTGGCCGCCTGGTATCTGCGCCTCAAATTCTACCGCATCCTCGCGCGTCGCTACAAAACCCCGGTCGGGGAAATCGACCTGATCGCCTCTCACTTTGGCGTCACCGTCTTTGTCGAGGTGAAGGCCAGGACCAGCGCAAGGGACGAGCTGGCGACGCTTGAATCCATCAATCACCGTCGCATCCTTGCTGCAGCCGACTATTGGCTGGCGCGGCACCCGAGGAAAGCCAATGGCGACATGCGTTTTGACGTGATTTTCCTTGCACATGGCCACTGGCCGCGCCACATCTCCAACGCCTTCGATGCCAGCTGAGAGAAATCATGACGCTCAAAGTCGCGGTCCAGATGGACCATGTCGCCACCATCAATCCCCTGGGCGACTCTACCTTCGCCATGATGCTGGAGGCACAGGCGCGCGGCCATGAGCTGCTGCATTACACGCCCGATACCCTGGCCCTGCGCGGCCACACGGTCTCGGCCCTGGCCCAGCCCATTACCGTGGCTGACAAGCCCAAGGGCGAACATTTCACGCTGGGTGAAGCCCGTCGCGTCGATCTGTCGACCCAGGAGGTGGTGCTGATGCGCCAGGATCCGCCCTTCGACATGAACTATATCACCATCACGCATCTGCTCGAAAAGCTGCACCCCAAGACGCTGGTGGTGAACCCGCCGGCCACGGTCCGCAATGCGCCCGAAAAGATCCTCGTCACCGACTTTCCGGAATTGATGCCGCCGACCCTTGTGACGCGCGATCGCCAGATGATCCATGACTTCCGCAAGGAGCATGGCAATATCATCGTCAAGCCGCTCTACGGCAATGGTGGGGCCGGCGTCTTCTTCCTCCAGGAAGGCGACCACAATCTGGCTTCGCTTCTCGAACTCTTCGAGGCCAACTACCGCGAACCCTTCATGATCCAGAAATACCTGCCCGACGTGCGTAAGGGCGACAAGCGGATCATCATCATCGATGGCGAGCCAGTGGCCGGCCTCAACCGCATTCCTGCCGAGGGAGAGGCGCGCTCCAACATGCATGTGGGCGGCCGCCCCGAGCTTTCCCCGCTCACCGAGCGCGAGAAGGAAATCTGTGCTACCATCGCCCCGGCGCTCAAGGAACGCGACATGATTTTCGTCGGCATCGACGTCATCGGCAACTATCTCACCGAGATCAATGTCACCTCCCCCACCGGCATTCGCGAGATCAAGCGCTTCGGCGGGCCTGATATTGCCGTCATGATCTGGGATGCCATCGAAAAGCGCCGCGCCTGATGTGGCTGCTGGGCGCAGCAATCCTGGGCGGAATGGGCTGGTTCCTGTTCCGCCGCGTCCGGCACAACCTGCCATCCGATCCACGCCTGACCCTGGCCTTCTGGCGCAATTCGGGCCTGGTCCTCGCGCTCTATCTGCTCTTCATCCTGCTCGGGGCCGGCATCACCCGCATCATGGTCGGCTTCAACCGCGCCGATCTCGCCGGCCTGCCCATGGTCGCCTTCTTCATCATCTGGGTCGGCTATGGCGCCGTCTGGCTGGTCCGCTTCCTGCCCACGACCAAGCCGCGGCCGGATTGGCTTGTGCAATCAAAAGGCTGGATCGACGCCGCAGCGCTCGTCGCCCTGGCGGGACTGGCAACCTGGGCGCGGATGATGTGAACTGACCCCATGAACAAGCCCGTGGTCTATACGCAGCATGCACAACAGGCCTTGGCGGAGCGGGAACTTGATCTTTCGTGGGTCGAGCGAGTAATACGCGCACCGCAGTGGAGAGAAGCCGACCCCGATCCAGCAGTAACGCGCTATTTTGGTGCGGTGCCCGAGCGAGGTGGTCGCTACCTGCGCGTTGCCTGCGTGGAAAATGATGAAAACATCCGTATAGTGTCAGCGTTTCTGGATCGCCGAGCGAGGCCAAGATGACCCCAAGAGTGACTTACGACCCCGAGTCCAATGCCGCCTATATCCGGCTTTCTCCCGAGCGGGTCGAGGAAAGTGAAGAGGTGTCTGCGGGCATCGTCCTCGATTACGACGCTGAAGGACGCATTGTCGGCATGGAAGTGTTGGACGCGAGGGCACATCTCTCCGCCGACTTGCTGGAGAAAGCCGCCTAGGCTCTGGGCAAAGTGCGGCGCTCCGGCTAGGTCTAGGCCGATCGAGAAGGACCTGTCATGCCCACAACCACATTCTTCGTCGCCTTTGCGACCCTGTTTGCCACCGTGGGTGTGGCTGATATTGCCTTCATCTTTGCTGCGCTGACCAAGCACAACACGGCTAAGCAGCGATTTGCCTTTGCCACCCGTGGCGTCATCATCGCCGGGGTGATCCTTCTGCTCTTCGGCGTATTGGGCAATGCAATCCTCGGCGTCTTCGGCATTACCATCCCGGCCCTGCGGACGGCCGGTGGCCTTCTGCTCTTCCTGATCGCCATCGACATGGTCTTTGCCCGCCACTCCGGCGGCACGGGCACGACCGACGAGGAAGAGGTGGAGGCCCGCCAGCGCGACGATATCGCGGTTTTCCCGCTCGCCATGCCCCTGCTGGCCGGCCCTGGCGCGATCAGTGCCGTGATCCTGCTGACCACTGGCGCCGAATCGACGCCCGAGTTCTGGGCCGTGCTGGTTGCAGTGGTGGTAATCCTATTTCTCGCTTGGCTGACGCTGCTGGTCGCCATTCCCATCCAGCGCCTGCTTGGCGTCACCGGTCTTGCTGTGGTGTCGCGCGTCGTGGGCATCCTGCTCGCGGCGCTTGCGGTGCAGTTTGTCTTTGACGGCATCCGGACCAGCGGTCTTTTGGGGCACGTCGCCGGCTAATCCACAGCATTAATCATGTCTTAACGTCGCGTTTGCTCTGCGGGTCAATGAGGCGCAAACCGCTGTCACAACACCTTATTGCGGAGTGGGTGATGCGGCTTGCTGCGATCGTTTCCCTGACTATCCTGGCCTTGCTGGCTGCGAGCACGGCGCAGAGCAATCCTGTTCAAACCAATACCCCGCTCATTGTGCATCTGGCGCAGGAGACGGCATTCGGCTGAGCCAGATGCAAAAAGGCGGCCCGCTGATACGGACCGCCCCTTCGCTAAACTCTGGTCAGAAACCTATTTCTTGCCGGTATTGCCATTGCTGCCGGCGCCAAGACCGGTGATCGGCTTGGCCGCCTCGATCTTGTCCTTCTTTGGCTTCTTGGCTTCCTTGTTGCTGCGCATTTGGCCCTTGGCCATGTCAGTCCTCCTCGTTGCAGGCCATTACCAGCCCGATGAATGATGCCTAAAAGCTAGACCTCTGCCCTTTGCGCCGCAAGAGGCGCCGCTATTTGGCTGACTGGCAGCGGCCCGACGGTCCCAGCGAAGCGATGGCGCGCGGATCGCAGCCGGTGAGAAGGAACTGAATCCATTCGTTCTGCCCGCCATAAAAGGCATTGCGATCCACTTCGCCGCGCACGCCCGGCACCACGCCCGTCTGCGTCCACTGCCAGAAGGTCCAAGTGCGGTTGGAATAGCGCTCATGCACTTCGGACGCCGTCGAGCGCAGCCAGAAGGCATTGGGGAAGGGCTCGTTTTCCAGAATATCGCGGTGGAAGTTCATGTCGGTATAGATGATCGGCAGCTTGCCGGTGTGCTGTTCCATGGCGGTCAGCATGTAGCGGATCTTTTCCAGTGCGTCGGCGCGGCTCGGCTTCACCTTGCAGCTCGAATGGTTGTTCCATTCGAGATCCAGCACCGGCGGCAGCGCATCGGGATCATTGGGCACCTGACTGATGAACCATGCTGCCTGTTCTGCGGCAGTGGAGCACCAGGTCATGAAGTGATAGGCGCCGCGCGGCATGCCCGCTTCGCGCGCCCGCACCCAATTGGTGCGGAAATTGGGGTCGATATAGTCCTTGCCCTCGGTCGCCTTCATGAAGATGAAATGGATGCCCGACTGGAAGGCCTTCCGGAAATCGACATTTTCCTGGTAGCGCGCCACGTCGATACCCTGGATCGGCATGCCGCGTGCCCGGTCAACGCCCGAATGCGGACGATTGTCGCCCTGGATCGGACCATAAAGACCGCCGCCCGAGGAGCAGGCCACCAGCACGGCGGCAAGCAATGCCGTCATCGTGCCTTTTGCGATCGTCGAGAACGAGGGAAAAGGCAGGCTGATACGCATCGGCAACTCACACGAAATCAAACATAGTCGGCCTTTGATTCAACATGGCGCGGTTAACGGGTGATTAGGTTTACCTGTGTGGCAAGCAGCGTGGTTACCAGACGGTAAACGGAGCTCCATTAAGTTCTTGTTCCGATTGTAAGCCTTGGCTAGATTTCTCCCCGGCTTGGGGGAAATACATATGGCGACGCGCGTCTCGACCGTGGCCTTCATGGGCATTGAGGCCGTGCCCGTCGACGTCCAGGTGCAGATCGCACCCGGCAAGGTGATGTTTGTCGTCGTCGGCCTGCCCGACAAGGCCGTCAAGGAATCGAGCGAGCGCGTCCGGGCTGCGCTTCACGCTTCCGGCCTTGGCCTTCCGCCCAAGCGCATCACCGTCAATCTGGCGCCCGCCGACCTGCCCAAGGAAGGCTCGCACTATGATCTACCGATTGCCTTGGGTGTCATGGCGGCCATCGGCGCCATCCCCCAGGATGCTCTGGATGGCTATCTGGCTCTGGGCGAGCTTGGCCTTGACGGCCGGCTCACCCATGTCGGCGGTATCCTGCCCGCTGCCATCGCCGCGCAGAGCCGCGACCTCGGCCTGATCTGTGCCACCGCCTCGGGTCCCGAGGCGGCCTGGGCTGGCGCAGACCTTGATGTCGTCGCCGTCGATAGCCTCCTGGCTTTGGCCAATCACCTGACCGGCCACCAGCTGGCCGCGCGTCCGAAAGCGGTCCGGCATCTCTCCAATGCCGCCCTGCCCGATCTTGCCGATGTCCGCGGTCAGGCCGTGGCGCGACGGGCGCTGGAAGTGGCGGCGGCAGGCGGCCACAACATGCTGATGATCGGCCCACCCGGCGCCGGAAAATCCATGCTGGCCCAGCGCCTGCCCTCAATTCTGCCGCCGCTTGATCCGCGTGAACTGCTCGATGTTTCGATGATCCAGTCGATTGCCGGCGAGTTGGTAAATGGCGCCCTCTCCGATCGCCGGCCTTTCCGCGCGCCGCATCATTCCGCCTCAATGGCAGCTCTGGTCGGCGGCGGCCTGAAGGTGCGGCCCGGCGAGGTGTCGCTGGCCCATAATGGCGTGCTGTTTCTCGACGAGCTGCCCGAATTTGCGCCCAGCGTACTCGATAGCCTCCGCCAGCCGCTCGAATCCGGTGAGACGGTCATTGCCCGTGCCAATGCGCGTGTTGCCTATCCCAGCCGGGTACAGCTGATCGCCGCCATGAACCCCTGCAAATGCGGTCTTGCCGGCACGCCCGGCCATGTTTGCCGGCGGGGTCAGGCCTGTGCCGACGACTATCAGGGTCGGGTCTCCGGTCCCTTCCTTGACCGCATCGATATCCGCGTCGATGTCCCGGCGGTGACGGCTGCCGACATGATGGCGCCCATCGATCGAGCAGAAAGCTCGGCCGCAGTTGCCGAGCGCGTTGCCTTGGCGCGTGATCGGCAGCGAGCGCGCTACGCCGCTATGGATCAGCCGGCCGTGCTGACCAACGCCGCCGCAAGCTCCAGCCTGATCGAGAGCGTCGTCAATCCCGATCGCGACAGCCAGACGCTGCTGCTGCAGGCGGCCGAGCGATTCAATCTGTCCGCCCGCGCCTATCATCGTGTGCTCAAGGTGGCGCGAACGCTTGCCGATCTCGGCGGGATGGATAAGGTCGCCCGACCTCATATCGCCGAAGCCCTGTCCTATCGGCTCAATTTCGGAATGGCCTGATGACCCAACACCACCGGATTTCCTGCGGCGCGCTGATCGTGCGCGACGAGACGATTTTGCTCGTCCGTCATTTTCGGGAAGGTCACCACGATTTCTGGGCGGCGCCGGGCGGTGGGGTAGAGGGCAATGAGGAATTGGCCAAGGCCGCCGAGCGCGAGGTTTTCGAGGAGACCGGCGTCAATATCGTGGCCACCCGTCTCGCCTATATCGACGAAGGCTGGAGCGACGAGCTGCGCGTGCTCAAATTCTGGTTCCTGGCCGACTATATGTCCGGCGACATCAATGTCGGCGCCAATCCGGCCGAGGATGAATCCATTGTCGAAGCGGCCTGGTTCCCCCTCGACGCCCTGCCCGATGGCCACGTCTTCCCCGAACCCCTGCGCAATCGCTTTTCCAGGGATCTCGCAGCTGGCTTTCCCGGCGCCGTGAAACTGCCCCTGCGCAAGCTGCTGTTTTAAAGCCTGTGGATATGTTTCACGTGAATCGACGGGTTCGGAACTAATCGCCAACCATTTCTCTCAATGAATACCGAACTTTGGCAACGGCCTTGCTGGCTGGGCGTTGAACGGGCGGGCTGCCTTGCGACGAGCCGGGTCACATCCCGTTAACGGACAGCCTCATATTGGACATTGTGCCATTGCACCAAGGTCGAAATGCGTAAGTCCGGTATACTGGTCCAGTGGAATAATCAGGGGGGGTATGGCTTTGTCCGCGAAGACGAAGCCGGACGGGATTTCTATGTCCATATCTCCACCCTGGCCGAAAATCACCGCCCCAGGATTGGCGACAAGCTCAGCTTCGAGATCGGCAAGGGCCGCAAAGGCAAGCCAGTCGCGCAGGCCGTGACCATCGTCGAGACGACACCTGCACCGCAGCCGACTCTTCGGGACATGAAGCCGCCGGCCCATATTTCACGCTTTCGCCTCGGCCTGCGCACCGCCGCAGCCACTTTGATGACCTTGCTGATCCTCTGGGCCATCGGCATGGAGCGTGCGCCGGTCTGGATCGGCCTGCTTTATGCTGCCATGGGCCTGGGCTCCGCGCTGCTCTACCGCTTCGACAAGCTCTATGCGATGAGCGGAAAATATCGCGTCAGCGAGAACAATCTTCACCTCGTGGATCTCTGCTTCGGCATTATCGGTGGTCTGGCCGCACAGGAAGTCTATCGCCACAAAACCGTCAAGCCCGGCTTTGTCGCCGGCACTTGGGCCATTGCGCTCGTCCATACGCTGGGCCTTGCCGCCCTGGCCTTCGGTTGGCTGCACGGCGTCCTGACCTGATTCACGTGAAACCTCAGTCCCGCGGCGCCGCGCGCCAATGCGGATCGTGTTCCCAGCTTTCGCGCCATTCCCGTTCCAGCACGGCGCGACGCTTGCCATAACGCTGTTCGGTGACGGTGAGCGAGACAATCCGATCGGTGCGGAAATTGCGGAAGGCCGTACGCAGGCAACACCAGGCGGCAATCACTTGCTTGCCGTCATAATAGGCCAGTTGCACCGGCCAGATCACGCGTTCCGATGGATTGCCCTGCTCGTCTTCATAGGCAATGGCCATGGCCTTTTCCGTCCGCATGGCCTGGCGCACATCGCCCAGGATCGGCATGGGCTGCTTTTCCTGCCGCCAGACAGCGACTGGCCATAGGCCGGTATCATTGATCTTGTCGCGCAGGTCTTCCGGCGAAGCGGTGGCAATCTTGGCCAGGGCATTCTTGGCCGCAAGACCCAGGCCATCGTCGGGCTGGGCTCCGACCCAGCGCGCGCCCAGCACCAGGGCTTCCAGCTCCTCGGGCGTGAACATCAGCGGCGGCAGGAAAAAGCCGGGTTTCAGCATATAGCCAACACCCGCTTCGCCATCGATCGGTGCGCCCAGGCCAATAAGCGTCTGCACGTCGCGGTAGAGCGTTCGCACGGAAACACCCTGTTCCTCGGCGAGCGCTGCGGCGGTGACCGGCCTTCTGTGGCGCCGCAGGGCGTCCATGACGGCAAACAGGCGTTCGGTCTTGTCCATGTTTCGTTCTCCCTGTCCCGATAGCCGTGCCAGATTCCGCGGCGATAGCCAAGCGGGTCAATCGGGGCAAGAAAAGACATGGGTCCCTCCGGTTTTCACGGAGAGACCCTGAAGTCAGGCGCTGACAGTCTACGTCAGTAGATCAGGCGATTTCGAATTCGCACCAATGCGAATAGGGGCGCTCGGGCGAATAGATCACATTGGGGAAATGCGGATTGTTGACCGCATCGGCAAAGGCCTGGTCTTCGAGGCAGAAGCCGGCATGCTTTTTGTAGCTCTTGCCATTGAGGCCCGGCACCGGAATATCGGTCCAGACTCCGTTATAGACCTGAACGCCCGGCCGGTCGCTCCACAGCTTGAGCGTCAGGTCCCTGCCCGGCGAAACCACCGTGGCGATCGGATCGGCAACGCTGCGGCCGCTGTCGAGCACCATGCCGATATCATAATCGACCGGCTGGCCCTGGCCATCGCGCATGATGCGCGGCTGGCGCAGATCATAGACCGTGCCGCGCGACGGCAGGATGGCGCCGGTCGGCGCAAGATTGTCGCCCAATTCGGTAAAGGCTGCGGAATTGACCTGGATCGTGTGATCCAGCACGTCATCGCTGGTGCCGAGGTTGAAATACTGGTGCTGCACCAGGCTGATCGGCGTTGCCTGGTCGGTGGTCGCCGCAAGCTCAAGCCGCAATCGATTGCCCTTGAGCGTATAAGTCGCCGAAAAGTTCACATTGCCCGGATAGCCCATGGCGCCGCCGGGCGAAAAATGGGTAAAGCGCACGGCATTGTTGCCTTCGTCCACCTGACCGTCCCAGACCTGCCGGCCCAGGCCTTCATCACCGCCATGCAATTGCAGGTCGCCGGCATTGGCCGGCAGCTCGTAGGTCTTGCCGTCGATTTCGAACGACGGACCCGAAATGCGATTGGCAACGCGCCCCGCCAGCGAACCGAAATGCGGGCTGTGCTGGGCATAGGCATCCATGCTGTCGAATCCGAGAACGACAGAGCGCTCACCACCCTCGACCGGCACGCGCCAATCCCGCACGGCAACGCCATAACCGATCAAGTCAACCGTGACGCCGGTGACGCTTTGGAGGCGAAACTGATCCACCCTCTTGCCATTGAACTCGCCGAAAGTGGAAACCGCTATGGCCATACTGCCCTCCTCATGAACCCGGCAAGCTGTAGCGCGCCTGGAGGCGGCTCTGCAATGTCGCACTTGACCTTTTGCCTTCACCTGCCGAAGCTTGCGCGAAACAATGGCAGAAGGACGCAATGTGGACGAGATCGGTTTGAAGCGCCGCGCCACAGTTCATGACGTGGCGAGGACCGCAGGCGTTTCGCTCGCCACGGTGGATCGCGTCCTCAACGGCCGGCCCGGCGTCCGCGCCCAGACGGTCGAAAAGGTCGAGGCCGCCATCGCCGAGATCGGCTTTCAGCGCGACCTCGGCGCTTCGCTTCTTGCCCGCGCCCGCGATCTCAAATTCACCTTCATCATTCCGGACGGCTCCAATGAATTCATGGCCAGCCTCGCCGATGCTGTCGACCGGCGGCTGGGGCCGGCTCTGACCGATCGCATTCACCTCGAGATCCGTCGCGTCCGGGCACTGGATGGCCAGGCCCTGGCGCAAAGCCTCGATGCGCTCGATCAACGCCATTGCGACTGCGCGATCGTGGTGGCCAGCGACGAGGCCTCCGTGCGCGACGCCGTGGACAATGCCAGTCGCAACGGCATCGCCGTGATGACACTCGTCTCCGACCTGCCCGGCACGCAGCGCCGCCATTTCATCGGCATCGACAATGTCGCGGCCGGCCGTACCGCCGCCTCGCTGATGGGACGCTTCCTGCCCCAGGGCGGCAAGATAGCCGTTATTGCCGGTTCGCTCCACCTGCGCGACCATGCTGATCGCCTGGCCGGGTTTCGCGATGTCCTTACGGAGGAATTTCCCCGGATCGACATCATCGGCCCGGTGGAAGGTCACGATGAGCGTGGCGAAACCCAGGTCATCATCGGCGATCTGCTGAACCGGTACCCCGATCTTGCCGGCCTCTATAATCTGGGCGCCGGCAATGCCGGGCTCGTTGCAGCCCTCGATGCTTCGTCGCGCGCCGGTCAGATTCGCGTCATCGCCCATGAGCTGACCGAGCCGACGCGGCGCGGGCTGCAGTCGGGCGCCATCGACTTGATTCTGGACCAGAACCCCGATGGCGAAATTCGCGAGGCCATTGCGGCTGCGCGCACTTTGGCACTCGGGGGCCGCCAATTGGGCGACATCAATCCCATTGAAATCGGGATTTTCCTGCGCGACAATTTGCGTTAGAAAATCGCCTATCACGACAATGGCGGTGTTGGGAGGACTACGCTATGTTTCGCCTATCCGAAATTGAGGTACGTGCCTCATGACTTATCTTGGTATTGATATTGGTACTTCCGGCGTCAAGGCGCTGCTGATCGATGCGCATGGCCGCGCGTTGGGTGAAGCCTCTGCGGCAGCTGTGGAGCCAGTCCGGCCCCATCCCGGCTGGTCCGAGCAAAATCCCGCCGACTGGTGGAAGGCAACCCTTGAGGCCATCGACAAGCTCAAGGCCACTCATGGCAATGAGCTGGCCAAAGTCCGCGGCATCGGCCTCTCCGGTCACATGCATGGCGCGACGCTGCTTGGCCGCAATGACGAGGTCCTGCGCCCCGCCATTCTCTGGAACGATGGCCGCTCGGCCAATGAATGTCGCGAAATGGAAGAGGCGCTCCCTTCGCTTCGCCAGATCGCCGGCAATATCGCTGCCCCCGGCTTCACCGCGCCCAAGATCGCCTGGGTCCGCAAGCATGAGCCGCAGATTTTCGAGAAGATCGAAAAGGTCCTGCTCCCCAAGGCCTATGTTCGCCTGCTGCTGACCGGCGAATATGTCGAGGATATGAGCGACGCCGCCGGCACGCTCTGGCTCGACGTCGCCAAGCGCGACTGGTCTGACGAGCTCTTGGCGCTGACGGGTCTTGGCCGTTCGCACATGCCGCGCCTTGTCGAAGGCTCGGAAGTTTCCGGCACGCTCAAATCCGACCTCGCCCAACGCTGGGGCATGGGCAATGTCGTGGTCGCCGGCGGTGCCGGTGATAATGCCGGCGCCGCTTGTGGCATCGGCGCCATCCGCCCTGGCGAAGGTTTTGTCTCGCTCGGCACGTCGGGCGTGATCTTTGTCTCCAATGACAAGTTCCGTCCCAATACCGAGGGCGCGGTCCATGCCTTCTGCCACGCCATTCCCGACACCTGGCACCAGATGGGCGTCATCCTCTCGGCGACCGATTCGCTCAACTGGCTCTCGCGCATCACAGGCCAGAAACAGGCCGAGCTCGCCGGTGCCGCCGAGCGTCAGTTCAATGGCCCGGGCGAGGAAATTTTCCTCCCTTATCTCTCGGGCGAACGCACGCCGCATAACAATGCCGCTGCCCGCGGTTCCTTCACCGGTCTCAGCCAATCGA
Organism: uncultured Devosia sp.; assembly: GCF_963517015.1. Classification (NCBI taxonomy): domain Bacteria; kingdom Pseudomonadati; phylum Pseudomonadota; class Alphaproteobacteria; order Hyphomicrobiales; family Devosiaceae; genus Devosia; species uncultured Devosia sp. The sequence continues at coordinate 264,716 of NZ_CAUQDV010000001.1, read as the reverse complement.
CCGACACAGCCAAGCTCGCCCAGGCGGTGATGGAGGGCGTGACCTTCGCCTTCCGCGATTGCCAAAGCGTTCTGCAAGCTGCCGGCACGAAGATGTCGAGCATGCTTGCGGTGGGTGGCGGGTCAAAATCCAGCCTCTGGCTGCGAATGATCGCCACCAATCTCGACATGGAAATCTCTGTTCCTGCCGACGGCGACTTCGGCGGCGCGCTCGGCGCGGCCCGCCTTGCGCTCTGTGCAGCGGAAGGCGCGTCACCCCAATCGGTGATGACCATGCCGCCCATCAAGACGGTCATCGCCCCCGACAGGGCGCTGTCTTCCGCCTATTCCGACCAATATGCGCGCTATCGCGCACTCTACCCCGCCATCGAGGAGGCACGTAAGTGACGGATTTCTTTAAGGGACTTTCCCAGGTCAAGTTCGAGGGAGAGGCCAGCACCAATCCCTTGGCCTATCGCCATTACAACAAGGACGAGCTGGTCGACGGCAAGCGCATGGAAGACCACATCCGCCCCGCAATCGCCTATTGGCACACCTTCGCCCAAGAAGGCACCGACCCCTTCGGCGGCCGCACCTACGACCGCCCCTGGTATGACAAGGGCATGGAGGGCGCAAAGCTCAAGGCCGACGTCGCCTTCGAATTCTTCGACCTGATCGACGTCCCCTTCTTCTGCTTCCACGATGTGGACATCGCCCCCGAAGGCGACACCCTCGCCGAAAGCAACAAGAACGTCCGTGCCATCGGCGACATCTTTGCAAAGAAGATGCAGAGCCAGCGCACCAAGCTCCTTTGGGGCACGGCCAATCTCTTCTCCAACCGCCGCTACATGGCTGGTGCTGCGACAAATCCCGATCCGGAAGTCTTCGCCTATGCTGCCGGCCAAGTAAAGAATGTGCTCGAGCTGACCCACGAACTGGGCGGCGAGAACTATGTGCTCTGGGGCGGCCGCGAGGGCTATGAAACCCTGCTCAACACCAATTTCGGCCAAGAGCAGGACCAGATGGCCCGCTTCCTGCATCTCGTCATCGAGCATGCCGAAAAGATCGGCTTTAAGGGCCAGATCCTGATCGAGCCCAAGCCGCAGGAACCCAGCAAGCACCAGTATGACTATGACGTCGCGACGGTGTTTGGTTTCCTCCAGCGCTATGGTCTCGAAAAGCATGTGAAATGCAATATCGAGGTCGGCCACGCTTTCCTCGCCGGCCATAGCTTCGAGCACGAACTGGCCGTTGCCTCCTCGCTGGGCATGCTCGGCTCGGTCGATGCCAATCGCAACGACCTGCAGTCCGGCTGGGATACCGATCACTTCCCCAACAATCCCGGCGAAATGGCTTTGGCCTTTTACTACATCCTGAAGCAAGGTGGCCTCGGCAAGGGCGGCTTCAACTTCGACGCCAAGGTGCGCCGCCAGTCACTCGATCCGGCTGACCTGCTCTATGGTCACGTCGGTGGGCTCGATGTCCTGGCTCGCGGCCTCAAGGGTGCAGCTGCCCTGATCGCCGATGGCGAGTTCGACAAGAATCTCGACACCCGCTACGCCGGCTGGAACCAGGGCCTTGGCAAGGACATCCTGGACAAGAAGCTCAGCCTGGCTGACATCGCCGACAAGGTTCATGCCGATGGCATCAACCCCCAGCCGCGCTCGGGCCGCCAGGAATATCTCGAAAATCTGGTCAACCGGTTCGTGTGATCGCCATGGTGACGATTGCCCTGCACCATGTAGCCGTAATCGTCACCGACCTCGACCGCTCGGGACGGTTCTATCAGGACCTGTTTGGTCTGATGCCCATCGAGCGGCCACCTTTTTCCATTCCGGGCCTCTGGCTCGGAGTGGGCTCGCTCCAGATTCACCTGACGGTCTACCCGCCCGGCACTTTCCGCACGCGGCCGGTGGACAATGACGATGTTCATTTCGCCTTTCGCACCGACGATTTCGAAGGATTTGTCAGCCATGCCGAGGCCATGGGGTTCAACGCCGAGGCCGAGACGGATGACCCCTTTCGAATGATCCTCAAGCGTCAGGGCATGGCAGGCTTTCCCCAACTCTATCTCATGGACCCCGATCGCAATGTCATCGAGGTCAACGGCGCGCCGGGTTCATCCTGAGCGCAGCCGAGCGGCATCCTGAGGAGGACATATGCCCCAGATCACCAATCCCATCCTGCCCGGCTTCAACCCGGACCCGTCCATCCTGCGGGTAGGAGATGACTATTACATCGCCACCTCGACCTTCGAATGGTTTCCGGGCGTGCAGATCCATCACAGCAAGGACCTCGCAAACTGGGAGCTGGTCACCCGCCCGCTGACCCGCAAGGCGCAGCTCGACATGCGCGGAGATCCCGATAGCTGCGGCGTCTGGGCGCCCTGCCTGACCCACGACGGCGAAAAATTCTGGCTGGTCTATACCGACGTCAAGCGCAAGGACGGCTCGTTCAAGGACGCGCACAACTACATCGTCACGGCCGACAGCATCGAGGGCCCTTGGTCCGATCCGGTCTATGTCAATTCCTCGGGCTTTGACCCGAGCCTGTTCCACGATGACGACGGCAAAAAATGGTTCGTCAACATGATGTGGGACCACCGCACGCGGCCGCTGAAGTTTGCCGGCATTGCCCTGCAGGAGTTCGATCCGAAGGCCGGAAAACTGGTGGGTCCGCGCAAGAATATCTACCAAGGCACGGACCTCAAGCTGGTCGAAGGTCCCCATCTCTACAAGCGCAATGGATGGTATTACTTGCTGACGGCAGAGGGCGGCACGGCATACGACCACGCAGTGACGTTCGCGCGTTCGCGTGACATCTGGGGTCCCTACGAAACTCATCCCGACAAGCATATCCTGACGTCGAAGGACGCGCCCTTTGCCGCCCTGCAGCGCGCCGGGCACGGCGACTTGGTGGAAACGCGCGAGGGCAAGACCTATCTGGTGCATCTCACCGGCCGCCCGACGACCCAAGAACGCCGCTGCGTGCTGGGCCGCGAAACGGCCATCCAGGAAGCCGAATGGACCGAAGACGGCTGGATTCACGTGAAACACGGCCCTGTTCCGTCGCTTCATGTCGAAGTGCCTGGCATTCGGGACGAGATCAAATACTGGGCGGAGCAGCGCTACGCATTCGACGGCGCGCTGCACAAGGATTTCCAGTGGCTCCGCACGCCGGAACCGGAACGGATTTTCGAGCTGACTGGCGGCAAGCTGCGTCTCATCGGACGTGAGTCGATCGGCTCCTGGTTCGAGCAGGCGCTGGTCGCACGTCGCCAGACCCATTTCTCCTATGACGCCGAAACCGTCGTCGATTTCTCGCCGACCGACGAACGCCAGTTCGCCGGCCTCACGGCCTACTACTCGCGCTACAATTTCTTCTATCTCACCATCACTGCCCATGCCGATGGCCAGCGCGAACTGCTGCTGATGAATTCGGAAGCGTCCTGGCCCGATGGCAATCTCAGGATTTCCGAGCCGGTGCAGATTTCCAATCAAGGCAAGGTCAGGCTGGCGCTGACCATCCGCGGAAAAAAGCTGCAATTCTTCTATGCCATGGAGGGCGAGGAGCTGACGCCCATCGGCCCGGTGCTCGATGCTTCCCTGCTTTCAGACGAATGCGGTGGCCATCAGGCGCACGGCAGCTTCACCGGCGCTTTTGTTGGCGTCGCCGCCAGCGATCTCAACGGCACGGCGCTTCATGCCGACTTCGACTATTTCCTCTATCGCCCGGTCGAGCACCCCAGCGATCGTTACGAGGTCTAAATCACGTTTACCCGACCAGGGGCGACAAGCTGTCGCACCTGGTCTAGTCTCCTGTCCGTTGCGGTCGCGGTTTCGCGAATGGGCATCGGGGCGGCTTGGCGCGGAATGGTGATCTCCTGAAACGGAGGAATACGCCATGTCCAACTTCCACATTCTCGCCGGTGCGGGCGACAAGCTCGACATGCCGATGATCAACAAGATCAGTCTGGGCGACCTCGGTGACGCGTTGCGCAAAGGCGTGGCCGATTTCGCCGAAAAGCCCAGCCACTATGTCATGCTCGTGCTGATCTATCCCATCATTGGCATCGTGCTGACCGTCTGGATGAACGGCTATCACACCTGGCCCATGCTCTACCCGCTGATCGGCGGCTTTGCCCTCATCGGCCCCTTCGCCGCACTGGGGCTCTACGAAATCTCCCGCCGTCGCGAACAGGGGCTGGACACCAGCTGGTCCCACGCCTTCGAAGTGCTGCGGTCTCCGGCCATTGGCTCCATCGCTGCCGTGGGCGTCTTGCTGTTCGTGCTCTTCACGCTGTGGCTGACGGCAGCACAGGCGCTTTATGAAGCCACGTTCGGCTCGTCCACGCCCGAAACCCTCTCCGGCCTCATGGCGCAAATCTTCACCCAGCCCGGCGGCATGACACTGCTTGTTGTTGGCTCACTGCTCGGCGCACTGTTTGCGCTGGTCACGCTCTGCACCACCGTCATCGCCTTCCCGCTGCTGCTCGATCGCGATGTCGGGGCCTTCGTCGCCATTGAGACCTCGTTCCGGGCAGTTATCGCCAACCCCATTCCCATGCTGGCCTGGGGCTTGATCGTCGGGGCCGGTCTTTTCCTCGGCTCGATTCCGCTGTTTGTCGGCCTTGCCGTGGTCATCCCGATCTTTGGCCATGCCACCTGGCATCTCTATCGCAAGCTGGTCGAACCGGCCTCGATGCTGCGCGACCTCTGACCTGCCAAAGCCTTGGGAGAAATCCCTGGGCCCCGGTTGGATTCCGTTTCCGAACGCCCTAAGGTCTCGGCTTTCCTGCCGAGACCCAGTGCCTGATGGACCCCACTTCGATCCAGCCCGCTCTCACGCCCATGATGGCGCAGTATTTCGAGATCAAGGCGGTCAATCCCGGTTACCTGCTCTTTTATCGCATGGGCGATTTCTACGAGCTCTTCTTCGAAGACGCCGAGATCGCCTCGGCAGCGCTCGGCATTGTTCTGACCAAGCGCGGCAAGCATCTGGGTGAGGATATCCAGATGTGCGGCGTGCCCATTCATGCCGCCAATGACTACCTCAACAAGCTGATCAAGCTGGGTCACCGCGTCGCCATCTGCGAGCAGGTCGAAGATCCCAAAGAGGCAAAAAAACGCGGTGCCAAGTCAGTGGTCAAGCGGGATGTGGTCCGCCTCATCACGGCCGGCACGCTAACCGAAGACGATCACCTCGACGCACGCAGCTCCAATTTCCTCGCCGCTCTGTCCATGCTGCGTCATGGCGAAACCGATTTCGCCCTTGCCTGGGCCGATGTCTCGACCGGCGAGACCTTTACCGTCGATCTGAGTGCCGAGCAGCTGCAGGATGAACTGGCCCGGGTCGATCCGGCCGAATTGCTGCTGGCCGATGCCACACGGCAGGCTCTGGTCGAGCGCCACCTCTTTGCCCCCGCCTGGGCGCCCATCGCCCATGCCGTGCCGCCGGAAAGCTTCGACAGCGAGGCGGCCACCATTGCGCTCCGTGCTGCTTTCCCCGATGGCACGTTCGATCCCAGCGTGCTCTCCCGCGCCGCCCGTGGCGCCCTGGGGGCCGTGCTCGCCTATGTCCGCGACTCGCAAAAGGGTGTCGGCGTCGCCCTGCGCGCCCCAGTTCTCGACGGCACCACCCGCCACATGGCCATCGACCAAGCCACTCGCGCCAGTCTCGAACTGCACCAGACCCAGCGTGGCCAACAGCGCGGTTCGCTCCGCCAGGTCATTGATTTGACCGTAACTGCCCCAGGCTCGCGTCTCCTCTCGTCCCGCCTCGCCGCCCCTCTGGCCGATGCGGGTGCCATCAATGCACGGCTCGACGCCGTCGGGCTCCTGGCCAATGACACCCTGCTCAACGGCCGCTTGCGCGCGGATCTCAAATCCGTGCCCGACCTCGCCCGCGCGCTGACCCGCCTCGCGCTTGATCGCGGTGGTCCGCGCGATCTGGCTGCCATTGGCAAGGCCGTGGCCGCTGCATCCGCGCTTTCTGGACACTTCGCGCGCCTTGATGAGATTCCGCCGGTTCTCGCGCGCCTTGCGAAGACGCTGGGTGCTGCACCCCTGCCCTTGGCTTCCGAACTGGCCGTGGCGCTGGACGACGATCTGCCGCTCTTCAGCCGCGATGGTGGCTTTGTTCGCAAGGGTTACGACCAGACGCTGGACGACGAGCGCGCGCTCGCCAGCGAAACCCGCGCCGTGGTGGCGGCCCTTCAGGCCCGGTTGATTGACGAAACCGACGTCCGCTCGCTCAAGATCAAGCACAATGGCGTTCTCGGCTATTTTGTCGAAGTCCCGGCCAATCATGGCGGCAAGCTGCTCGAAGAGCCGCATCGCCAGAGTTTCATCCACCGCCAGACCATGGCCAATGCCATGCGCTTTACCACGACCGAATTGGCGGAACTCGAAGGCCGCATCGCCCGCGCCCATGAAGCCGCCCTCGGCATCGAGCTCACTGTGTTCGCCCACCTGCGCGGTCAGGTCCTTGGCCTCACCACTATCCTGCGCGAATTGGCCGATACCCTCGCTGAACTCGATGTCACCACCGCCCTGGCCCATCTCGCCGCGACGCGCGCCTATACTCGCCCTGACGTCGACGACTCTCTGGCCTTTGCCATCCACGGTGGCCGCCATCCGGTGGTCGAAGACATGGTCATGTCCGAGGGCCACAGCTTTGTTGCCAATGATGCCGACCTTTCCGGCACCGACGCCGATGGCGGTGGAGCGCTCTGGCTGGTCACCGGCCCCAATATGGGCGGTAAATCGACCTTCCTCCGCCAGAATGCGCTGATCGCCATCCTCGCCCAGATTGGCTCCTTCGTGCCGGCGTCCTCGGCTCATATCGGCGTCATCGACCGTGTCTTCTCCCGCGTTGGCGCCAGCGACGACATTGCCCATGGCCGCTCGACCTTCATGGTGGAAATGGTCGAAACCGCCGCTATCTTGAACCGCGCGACTCGCAGAAGCCTGGTTGTGCTCGACGAGATCGGCCGCGGCACCGCAACCTTCGATGGCCTTTCCATCGCCTGGGCTGCTGTGGAAGCCCTGCATGAAACCACGGGCTGCCGTGCGCTCTTTGCCACCCATTTTCACGAGCTGACCAGTCTCGCCAAGACGCTGACCAGGGTCAGCAACGTGACGATGAAAGTGCGCGAATGGGAGGGCGAGGTCGTCTTTCTGCATGAAGTGGGCCCCGGTGCTGCCGACCGGTCCTATGGCATTCAGGTGGCCCGCCTGGCCGGCCTGCCCGAGCCGGTGCTGGCCCGTGCTCGTCAGGTTTTGACCGTGCTGGAGCAGCGCTCGGCCGGCACCGCCTCTTCCGGCCAGAAGGCCAGCGTGCTAGACGATTTACCGCTTTTTGCGCATCAGCCGCCTTCACGCCCCGTTGAGAAAGACCCGGTACACTCTGCGCTCGATGCTGTCCGTCCCGACGAAATGACCCCGAAACAAGCGATCGAAGCGCTCTATCAATTGAAGAAACTCCGCGATGACGCTCGCCGAAGCTGAGGCCAAGCCGCGCAAACCGCTATTCGCCGTAAAGCACGCCGAAACCCTCCTCGGTGAGCTCGACGCGGCAATCGGCGAAGAGGCGCCCAAGTCCAGCGCAGCCCGTGCGCTAGTGCTGGCTCACATGCGCCAGACCCTGGCCGACGCCCGTAAAGGGGCCGAAGCCGAACTGCTGGCATCCGGCAAGGGGACGCGCTGCGCGCAGAGCCTGTCGTCCGCACAGGACGAGATCATCGCTGCGCTCCACCTCTTTGCCACCCGCCGTGTCTATCCGGTCGACAATCCCTCGGGCGCCGAAGCCATCGCGCTCTCCGCCGTCGGTGGCTATGGCCGCGGCACCCTGGCGCCGGGCTCCGATATCGATCTGCTCTTCATCCTGCCCTACAAGCAGACCCCCTGGGGCGAGCAGGTCACCGAATACATTCTCTACATGCTCTGGGATCTGGGCCAGAAGGTCGGCCATGCCGTGCGTTCGGTCGATGAATCAATCCGCATGGCCAAGGCCGACATGACGGTGCGTACGGCAACGCTCGAGGCGCGGTTTCTGACCGGCGACAAGGCACTGTTCGAAAGCCTCGTCTATCGCTTCGAAACCGAGGTCATGCCCCGCACCGGCCCCGAATTTATCGCCGCCAAGATGGCCGAGCGCGACGAACGCCACAAGCAGATGGGCAATACCCGCTATGTGGTGGAACCCAATATCAAGGACGGCAAGGGCGGCCTGCGCGACCTCAACACGCTGTTCTGGATCGGGAAGTATTTCTACCACCTTCGCACCAGCCATGAGCTGATCGGCCGCGGCGTGCTGAGCGCCAGCGAATATCGCCTCTTCTCGCGTGCCGAAGACTTCCTCTGGGCCGTGCGCTGCCATCTCCATTTCGTCACAGGCCGTGCCGAGGAAAAGCTGACCTTCGACGTTCAGCCCGAACTGGCCCAGCGCATGGGCTATGCCCAGCGTGTCGGCATGCTCGGCGTCGAGCGCTTCATGAAGCGCTATTTCCTCGTCGCCAAGGATGTGGGCGACCTGACCCGCATCATCTGCGCCTCGCTCGAATTCAATCACGCCAAGGACATGGACCTGGTCGGCCGCGTGCTGGCGCCCTTCCGCCAGGGCAAGTCCAAGATCAAGGGCGAGAGCGATTTCGTGCTCGATACCGGCCGGCTCAACATCGCCGGTCCCGATGTCTTTGAAAAAGATCCGGTCAACCTGATCCGCATCTTCCTCGTGGCCGGCCGCGAGCAGCTGCTGTTTCATCCCGATGCCATCAAGGTCATCACCCGCTCGCTGCGCCTGATCGACAATGCCGTGCGCCATGACCGCAAGGCCAACGAGCATTTCCTGACCATCCTGACCAATCCGCAATCGGTCGAGCGCATCCTCCGCGCCATGAACGAGAGCGGCGTGCTGGGCAAGTTCGTGCCCGATTTCGGCAAGATCGTCGCCCTGATGCAGTTCAACATGTACCACCACTATACGGTGGACGAGCATCTGATCCGCTCGGTCGGCGTCATGGCCGATATCGCCAATGGCGGGTTGCGCGACCAGCTGCCGCTGACCCACGAACTCCTGCCCCAGCTCAACGATACCCGCCTGCTCTATGTGGCGCTCTTCCTCCACGACATTGCCAAGGGTCGACCGGAAGACCATTCCATTGCCGGCATGAAGATCGCCAGAAAGCTCTGCCCGCGCTTTGGTCTGACGCCTGCCGAAACCGACACCGTCTCCTGGCTGATCGAACATCACCTGCTGATGAGCGAGATTGCCCAGGCTCGCGACATCCAGGATCCCGAAACCGCCAAGAGCTTCGCCGATGTGGTGCAGTCACCCCAGCGCCTGGCGCTGCTGATGATCCTCACCGCCTGCGATATTCGCGCCGTCGGCCCCGGCGTATGGACCGGCTGGAAAGGCTCGCTGCTGCGTGCGCTCTATTATGCAACCGAACCGCTGCTGTCGGGCGGTCATTCGCAATGGAGCCAATCCGACCGCATTCACTTTGCCCAGGACGAACTGGCCAAGTCGCTCACTGCCTGGCCGCAGGATCAGGTCGATACCTATATCGCCCGCCACTATGATCACTATTGGCTGCGCGCCGAGCCCGAACTGCAGGTCGAGCACGCCCGCATGATCCGCAATGCCGACCAGGCCGGCGAAGCCTTTGCCGGCTCGATCCGCATAAAGGCCTTCGAATCCATCACCGAGGTCAGCTTCTATACGCCCGACCACCCGCGCTTGCTTTCGCTGATCGCCGGCGCCTGCACCATGCAGGATGCCTCGATCATTGGCGCGCAGATCTTTTCGACCCGTGACGGCCACGCGCTCGATACCTTCCGTCTGCGCCGCAGCTTCACCAGCGACGAGGACGAAAAGGTCCGCGCCACCCGTATCATCGACACGGTCAAGCAGCTGCTGCAAGGCAAGCGGCAGATCCTCATCGATCTGGGCAAGGAAAGCCGCCACAACAAGCGGCTCAAGCCCTTTGCTCTTCCGGCCCAGGTCTCGGTCAGCAATGCGCTGTCGGAAAAATTCACCGTCATCGAGGTCTCCGGCCTCGATCGAATGGGCCTGCTCCATTCGCTGACCCATCAGATTTCCGATCTCAACCTCACCATCGGCTCGGCCCATATCGGCACCTATGGCGAGAAGGCCGTCGACGTCTTCTATGTCACCGACCTGACCGGCCAGAAGATCATGAGCAAGCCGCGCCAGCGCAAGATTCACGACGCCCTGATGGGTGTCTTTCACCCCAATGCCATGCTCAAGGTGGCCAATGGTTAGCCTGTCGGCCCGACCATGAGCCTTTACCGCAATTTCCTCTCCGTGGGTGGCCTGACCCTGCTGTCGCGCATTGCCGGCTTTGCCCGCGATGCGCTGATGGCCGCTGTTCTGGGCGTTGGACCAGTGGCCGACGCCTTCAACGCTGCCTTCCGTTTCCCCAATCTGTTTCGGCGCCTGTTTGCCGAAGGCGCCTTCAACACTGCCTTCGTGCCCATGTTCTCGACCGCGCTTGAAACAGAAGGCGCAGAAGAGGCGAAAAAGCTCGCCGGCACCATCATGAGCTGGCTGGTGGCATCCATCCTGCTGGTCACCATTCTCGCCGAAATCTTCATGGAGCCCATCATGCGGGTCTTCGTGCCGGGTTTCGACGATCCCGCAAAATTCGAGCTGACCGTCTTCCTGACGCGCATCATGTTCCCCTATCTCGCCTGCATGTCGCTGATGGCGGCCTATGCGGCGATCCTGAACACGCTCGGGCGCTTCTTTGCCTCCGCTTTCGCCCCGGTCATCCTCAACATCGTCAATATCGCCGCCCTCGTGCCGCTGGCCATTCTGGTGCTGGAGGACAAGGCCGATGTCGCCTTCTGGGTGGCCATTGCCACCATGCTGGGCGGCCTGGCGCAATTGGCGCTGGTCTATGGCGCCATCCGCCGCGCCAAATTCGTACCACGGCTCTCCATCCCTCGGCGCAATCCGCAGGTCCGCCGCTTCTGGCTCCTCGCCATCCCGGCGATCATTGCCGGCGGCATCACCCAGATCAATATTCTGGTCGGCACGGTCATCGCCTCCGGTGCCGATGACGCCATTTCCATTCTCGGATACGCCGATCGCCTCTACCAACTGCCGCTGGGAATCATCGGCATTGCCATTGGCACGGTGCTGCTGCCCGAACTGTCCCGCCATCTGAGCGCCGGCCGCGACCGGGAAGCGGCGCAAAGCCAGGATCAGTCACTACTGCTTTCCATGCTGCTGTCCCTGCCGGCCGCCGCGGCGCTTGCTGCGCTCTCAGTGCCGATCGTCCGCGTCCTGTTTGAGCGCGGCGAATTCGATGCCTTCGCCACCACCCATGTGGCACAGGCTCTGGTCGGCTATGCCTGGGGACTACCGGCCTTCGTGCTGATCCGCGTGCTGCAGCCCGGCTTTTTCTCGCGCAAGGATACGGTGACGCCGACCGTCTTCGCCGGCCTCTCCGTCGTCGCCAATATCGCCATCTCGCTGGCGCTGTTCCCGACCCTGCAGCATGTTGGCATCGCGCTGGCGACGACCATTTCCTCCTGGCTCAATGCGAGTCTGCTGGCGCTCTTTCTCGCCCGTCGCGGCTATTTCAGCCTGCCGCTGGCATCGCTCCGCAAGCATGCGTTGACGATTTTCAGCAGTCTCGTCATGGCCGGCGCGATTTACGTGCTGGGCCAGCGTGGTGCGGCCATTTTCTCGCCCGGCCAGCCCTTCCTGCTCCAGGCTGCGGCGCTCTTTGCCATTTGTGCCTTCGGCACCGTGACCTATTTCACTCTGGTCCACATCACCGGGGCGCAAAAGCTCGGGGCGCTAGCCGGGCGTCTGCGCCGCCGGCGGAACTAGCCGGTTCCCATCCGGCCCCGCGCAAGATAGAACTCAGGCAAAACACCGCTATCGAACGGCCAGCCATGTCTTTCACTCCCCGCGTCTTCTCCGGCATCAAGCCCTCGGGCGATCTGCACCTGGGCAATTATCTCGGCGCAATCCGCCGTTTCGTGCCCCTGCAGGACACCCATGAGACCATCTATTGCGTGGTCGACATGCACGCCATCACCGTCTGGCAGGAGCCCGAAGACCTCAAGCGCTGGACCTATGAGATCGCGGCCGCCTATATCGCCGCGGGAGTCGATCCGGCCAAATCCATCATCTTCAACCAGTCCCAGGTCGTCGAGCACGCCGAACTGGGCTGGATCTTCAACTGCGTGGCGCGTGTCGGCTGGATGAGCCGCATGACCCAGTTCAAGGATAAGGTTGGCACCAGCGAAGGTGGCGAGAATTCAGAAGCGGTTTCGCTCGGCCTCTATGCCTATCCCTCGCTGATGGCCGCCGATATCCTGCTTTACAAGGCCACGGCCGTGCCGGTTGGTGATGACCAGAAGCAGCATCTTGAGCTGACGCGCGACATCGCCAAGAAGTTCAACCACGATTACAAGAAGCAGGTGAAGGCCGCCGGCATCAAGGGCGACTTCTTCCCCATCACCGAGACCCTCGCGACTGGCCCCGCCATTCGCGTCAAGTCGCTCAAGGATGGCACCAAGAAGATGAGCAAGTCCGACGCCTCGGACCTCTCGACCATCTACATGATGGATGATGCTGACCTGATCAGCAAAAAGATCAAGCGCGCCACCACCGATGCCGATGCCCTGCCGAGCGAGGCCGCCGGTCTTGAAGGTCGCGCCGAGGCGGAAAACCTCGTCGGCATCTATGCCTCGCTCTCCAACCGCACGGTTGACGATGTGCTGGGCGAATTTGGCGGCAAGGGCTGGGGCGTGTTCAAGCCGGCCCTGGCGGATCTGTCGGTCTCGGTTCTTGCGCCGATCGCCGACGAGATGAAACGTCTGGTCGCCGACAAGGGTGAAATGAACAATATCCTGCGCGCCGGTGCCGATCGCGCCCGTGCCATCGCCCAGCCGATCATGGACGATGTCCGCAAGATCGTCGGCTTTGTCCGCTAAGCGCGTCGCACGGGAGTAGCGCCATGTACGATACCGAATACAAGCGCAAGTTCCTCGTCATCATCGACGAGACGCCCGAATGCGAGCGCGCCCTGACCTTTGCCGCCTATCGCGTCAAGCGCACCGGCGGTACGGTCGTGCTGATGAGCGTGATCCAGAAGCCGGAGTTCATCGGCCTGGGCGTCGAGGACGTGTTGCGCGCCGAAGCGGTGGAAGAAGCCGAGCGCAATCTCGATGCGCGTCTCGCCCGCATCAAGGACATCGGTGACGTCCGATCGGAATCGGTGATCCGGGAGGGCGAAGGTCCCGAAGAAATCGAAAAGGTCATCGATCAGGACCGCGATATCGCCATTTTCGTTCTTGCAGCCTCGACCTCCGCCGATGGCCCGGGCCCGCTGGTGACCCATTTTGCCAACCGCTCCAACGCCCTGCCGATCCCCCTGACTGTCGTGCCAGGGAGAATGAGCGACGAGGAAATCATAGCTATCTGTTGAGCGTGCCGCCTCCGGCGGCAAAATCAGTCCGGTGGACTGATTTTAGCGAAACAGGCCACGAGGCCTATGGCCGAGTGGCTAGAAGCGGCGCTTCGCGCAAAATCGCTCCGGTGGAGCGATTTTAGGCTAGCAGGCCATGAGGGCTACGCCTGAATGGCCCGGCCCTTCCACGCGCACGATTTCTACCCCGCTGCCGCCAGCTGCTTGCGCTTCAAGAATCCGTCATTGATGAACGTTCCGAACGGAAAGAACGACGCGACAGTCGTTCTCGTCCATTCCCAGGCTGAAAAGCCCCTGCCCCAGAGACAGATCACCATCGCCACGATGTAAAGCACGAAAGCCGCGCCATGCAGCGCGCCCATGGGCGGCACCAGTTCGGGGTGGCCGAACCAGTAATTGGCCGGCATGGCGACCAGAAAGAGCAGCAGGGTTGTAACGCCTTCAACGAGGCCGATATATCTGAAGAAGCGGATCATGTTATGTGCCTATCGCAGGACAGGCCCGCGCGACCATGAGGCGCAAGGTCGCAAAAGACACTTGCGCAGCAGCGCGAAAAGACTATTTTAGAAACATTCTAATTCGAGGAACATCATGTTCATCCAGACCGAAGCCACGCCGAACCCCGCAACGCTGAAATTCCTGCCGGGCCGCGAAGTGCTGGAGGGTGAGCCGCGTGATTTCCGCAGTGTTGAAGCCTCTGCCAATTCGCCTCTGGCGCAGGGCCTGTTCGCCATCTCCGGCGTGACCGGCGTTTTCCTGGGCTCCGATTTCATCTCGGTGACCAAAGACGACACCAATTGGGCCCATATCAAGCCGGCTATTCTCGGCGTCATCATGGACCACTTCCTGTCGGGCAAGCCGGTCATCGTCGAAGGTGGCGCCGATGTGCAGAACTCCGACGAAGTGGAGGAATTCTTTGAAGCCGAAGACGGCGAAACCGTCGAAGTGATCAAGGAATTGCTGGCCACCCGCGTCCGTCCGGCCGTGGCCATGGACGGCGGCGACATCATCTTCAAGGGCTTCAAGGAAGGTACCGTCTTCCTGCACATGCAGGGAGCCTGCTCGGGCTGCCCCTCTTCGACAGCGACGCTCAAGAGCGGCATCGAAAACCTCCTCCGCCACTTCGTTCCGGGCGTCGAGTCGGTCCAGCAGGTCTGATCGACCTCAACCAGTTAAGCAGCAAGCCAGGGGCTCAGTGGGAAACCACTGGGCCTCTAGTTTTTCAGCCAGCAAAAAGCCCGGGTCTCCCCGGGCTTTCCTTATTCTGCAGCAGCCTTCTCGGCCTCGCTGCGCTGGTCGGTAATCGCCAGCGGCTCCGCCGTTTCCTCGCGCTTGCGACGAATGCGCAACCGCTTGATGCGGCGGCTGTCGGCAGCCAGGATTTCGAACTCGAAACCATCCAGCTTGCTGACGCGCTCGCCACGCTTGGGCACATGGCCCGCAAGGTCGAACACGAGTCCGCCGATCGTATCGACATCTTCGGCATACTCGCCGGGGTCGAACTCCGGCCCGATCATGGTCTGCACATCGATCAGTTCGGCGCGGGCATCGGCGATATAGGTATCCTGGCCCACCTTGCGGATCAGCGAGGCTGCCAGCTCGTCATGCTCGTCCTCGATCTCGCCCACCACGGCTTCCAGCAGATCCTCGATGGTCACGAGACCATCCGTGCCGCCATATTCGTCAATGACAATGGCCATGTGTACGCGGCTGGCGCGCATGGACTGCAGCAGGTCACCCACGGGCATGAAGGTGGGCACGAACATCGCGTCGCGCGTGATGTCGAGCTTGATGATCTTCTGCTTGAGCACGGTCGAAACCAGTTTGACCGGCACTTCCTTTTCAGGATCGGTCACCGGATCGGTGATCTTGCCCAGCGCATCCTTGACGTGGATGAAGCCCAGGATGTTGTCGAGATTGTCGTCATAGACCGGCAGGCGCGAGTGGCGCACGGACCGGAACTTGGCAATCAGCGTCCCCAGGTTCACATCGCATTCGATGGCCTGGATGTCGCTGCGCTCCACCATGACGTCGGCAACCGACACATTGGAGAGCTTGAGCACATTCTGCAGGATCGTGCGCTCGCTTTCAGAGAAATCGGCGGTTTCCGCGCTTCCCTGTTCTTCCAGCGCAACCTGCAGGTCGTCGCGCAAGGAAACCGTCCCGCGGGCCAGCATGGCCTTGATCCGGTTCCAGATGCTCGGCCCCCGTGACGGGACGGAGGCGGCGCTAGAAGGAGGCTCGGGATTTGTAGGGGTCAGGTGACCCGGACTGTCGCTGTCGTTCATCTGTTACGCCGCCCGGTGGGGCAGCATTTAATCCTCTAAGGAGAAATCGAGAGGCCCAATATAGGGGGCCGGACCTAATCGGCATAGGGGTCGTCTATCCCCAATGTGGCCAATATCTTTGTTTCGAGCCCTTCCATTTCCGCAGCCTCCTCATCGTCGAGGTGGTCATAGCCCAGGATATGGAGGAATCCATGCACCACGAGATGGGTGAAATGGGCCTCGAACGTCACGCCCTGTTCTTCTGCTTCGCGGATCAGGGTTTCCCGCGCCAGGGTAATGTCGCCCAGAATGCCAACCACCGGATCGAAAGGCTCGATCTGGGGAAAGCTCAGCACATTGGTCGAGCTGTCCTTGCCCCGCCACTGCTTGTTGAGCTCCTGCTGCTCTTCGTCATTGGTGAGGACGATGGACAGCTCCGCCGCGCCCTTCACCTTGGCGCCGCTCTGCTTCAGCGCCTCGAGCACGGCCTCTTCGGCCCGCGCCTCGAGCGTATCGGGCCAGGCCTCGTCATTGATGATGACGGCGATATCGAGTGTCGGCGGAACGGGCATGGGGCTCAATCAAATGTCAGGGCGGGTGCTGGCTTATGCCATCCCGCCCCTCCTGTCACTCACGTGATGGTGCAACACCCAGCGTACGGGCCAAGCCCTGCGTATCGCCTTCCTTTTCGGCCAGGCGCTTGGCGGTATCGGTTTCATAGGCGCGGACGATGCGGCCAACCAGGGCATGGCGCACCACATCCTTGTCGTTGAAGCGCGAGATATGCACGCCTTCGACGCCGTCCAGCAGCTTCACCGCTTCCACCAGCCCGGACTTTTCGCCGCGCGGCAGGTCGACCTGGGTCGGATCGCCCGTAACGATCATCTTTGAGTTTTCGCCAAGTCGCGTCAGGAACATTTTCATCTGCATCGATGTCGTGTTCTGCGCTTCGTCGAGGATGACCACGGCATTGGCCAGCGTGCGGCCACGCATGAAGGCCAGCGGCGCCACTTCGATAATGCCTGAGGTGATGCAGCGCTCGACATTTTCCGGCTTCATCATGTCGTAAAGCGCGTCATAGAGCGGGCGCAGATAGGGGTCGACCTTTTCCTTCATGTCGCCAGGCAGAAAGCCCAGGCGCTCGCCCGCTTCGACGGCCGGGCGCGACAAGATGATGCGATTGATATCGCCACGTTCGAGCAGCGAGGCGGCGTGGGCCACCGCAAGATAGGTCTTGCCGGTACCGGCCGGGCCGACGCCGAACACCAGCTCGTTCCGTTCCATGGCGCGCATATAGGCGTCCTGGGCGGGCGTGCGGGCAACAATGGTGGATTTGCGCGTGGCGATCTGGGCCATGCGGACCTTGCCCTTGCGCTCCAGCGTCGGCAGGGTCAGCTGGCTGTCCTCGGTCTCGATCATGCGGATGACGCCATCGACATCGGAAATGTCGATCACGCGCCCTTCCTCGAGCGAGCCATAAAGCGATTCCAGCACGCGCCGGGCCTGATCGACCGAAGAGGCCGCGCCCTTGAGCAGGACGTGATTGCCGCGGGGGGTGGCCGAAACCTTGAGGCGCTGTTCGATCAGCGCCAGGTTCTGGTCGAAGTCGCCATAAAGCTGGGCAGCAAGGCGATTGTCTTCAAAAGCGAGTTCGAGTTGCGATGCGAGTGCGTTGTCTGCGGTCGGTGACAAATGCCTGCTCAAACTGGTGTGGCTCCACGCTCAGCGCGGCTGCGGGCTTGCGCCGCGACTACAACAACGACGCTAGGATGATTTGCGTTCGGTGTCTGTAGCAATATTGTGACGCTCCAAAGCGACGACAAGGTCGGCAAATTGCTTCAGCGGAGCAAATTGAACTTTGGTTACGTTCGAATGGCAGCGTCGGACCCTTTATTGAGCCCGCTCAGGCCCAAATCTAAGCTGCCACGGCCACCTTTAGCCGCCCCACCAGCGAATTGGTGCTCGTGCCGATAATCTCCACCTGATGAATGCTGCCAATGAGGTCGGTGCTACCGTCCAGATGCACCGCCTGCAGATAGGGTGAACGCCCGCCGACCTGTCCTGGCATGCGGCCCGGACGCTCGATCAGCACCGGCAGGGTCTTGCCGACGCAACTCGCGTGGAAATCGGTGGTCTGCTGGTTGACCAGTTCCTGCAACCGATAGAGCCGCTCGGTCTTGACCGCCTCGTCCACCTGATCGGTCAGCCTTGCACCGGGCGTGCCGGGGCGGGTGGAGTATTTGAACGAATAGGCCGAGGCATAGCCGACATCGGCGATGATCTTGAGCGTATCCGCGAAGTCCTGGTCGGTCTCGCCGGGAAAGCCGACGATGAAATCACCCGATAGCGCCATATCCGGCCGGGCCGTCTTGATGCGCTCGATCACGCGCATGTATTCGGCCGCCGTATGGCGCCGGTTCATCGCCTTGAGGATCGTGTCGCTGCCCGACTGCACCGGCAGGTGCAGATAGGGCATCAGGATGTCGAGATCACGATGCGCGGCGATCAGCGCATCGTCCATGTCGCGCGGATGGCTGGTCGTATAACGCAGGCGCTCGAGCCCCGGGATTTCGGCAAGGAGATAGGCCAGCTCGCCCAGTCCCACGACGCGGCCCTTGTCGTCGCCGTGATACGCATTGACGTTCTGGCCGAGCAGCGTGAGTTCCTTGACCCCGGCCTCGACGAGGCCGCGGGCCTCAGCGAGAACCTGCGCCACGGGCCGGCTGACCTCTGCGCCGCGTGTGTATGGCACGACGCAAAAGGAGCAAAACTTATCGCAGCCTTCCTGCACGGTGAGGAAGGCGGTCAGTCCACGCTTGATCGTGACTTCCTTCTTCGCTGCCGGCAGATGGGCGAATTTGTCTTCTTCGGGGAAGTCGGTGTCGATTACCGCTTTCTTGAGCGCCGGATGCATATGGCGCTGCGATTCCGCGCGCGCCAGCATGTCGGGCAGCTTGTGATAGGCCTGCGGGCCGAACACCATGTCGACCACCGGCGCGCGCCGCGCGATTTCCTCGCCCTCGGCCTGCGCTACGCAACCGGCCACGCCGATCATCATGTCGCCGCCAAGTGCGCGGCGCTCGTTCTGCAGTTCCTTGAGCCGGCCAAGTTCGGAAAACACCTTCTCCGAAGCCTTTTCGCGGATGTGGCAGGTATTGAGCAGCACGAGGTCCGCCTGCGCCATGTCCAGCGTGGTCTCATAGCCATGCGGCGCCAGCGCATCCATCATGCGGTCGCTGTCATAGACGTTCATCTGACACCCATAGGTCTTGATGAACAGCTTCTTGGTATTGGCGCGGGTCTCGGTCATGGCGGCTGTTTAGCAGACTTCGAGGCGTGCGGCATAGCCGCTGAAAGGCTCCAGTGCAGCCTTTCAAGCCGAGAAGGCCATGAAGGCTATGCCTGAATGGCCTCGGCCAACTCAAAGAGCCTACGCAATCTTCTAGGGTAGCCAGAATCTGAATTGTCATAGTTCAAAGCCGCAGAGCTTTGCGATTGCCCGTGGAGCGCCAAACCCACTATGCTTGTCCCACAGGGGGCGAGAGGGCGCGCGAGTCGAGGCTTCGCGGGCATTCTTGCCAATCAATTGCGGATTGGCATGACATTGACGGATACCGGCAAGACCCAGCTCAAGATGGGCCGCCGCTCGATTATCAACTATCTCGTCGCGCTGGTGCTGGTCAGCGTGGTGCCCAGCTTTCTGTTCGCCGGTGTGCTGATCCAGCGCTATCAGGCAGCGCAGGAAGACGTAGTCGAAACCCTGATCGTTGCCACCTCCCGCTCCATCGTCCAGGCCATGGAGCGCGAAATTCTGGCCAATATCACCACTCTGCGCGTGCTGGCCGCCTCACCCAGCCTCCGCGAAGGCGACTTCCGCGGCTTCTATGTCCGCACCAAGATTGCCCTGGAAGACACCGACGCCAATCTCTTTGTGGTCAATCCGGACTACACCACCTTTGCCAGCACCCGTGTACCCTTCGACAGCCCCGATAGCCGCACCAGCGATGTGGAAGCCGCGCAGAAGGCTTTCGACAGCAACGCGGTGGTGGTGACCGATCTGGTCTTTGGCAATGTCTCCAAGACCTGGGTCTATAATATTCTGCTGCCGGTCGATCTCGGCGAGTTTGGCAAAAAGCTTATCGCGCTCAACCAGCAGGCCGACAATTTCGCGTCGGCCCTGTCGGCCAATAGCCTGCCAGAGGGATGGAACACTGCCCTGCTCGACAATGACGGACGGATCCTCGCCGCCAGCGCCGGCGTCGGCAGTGTCGGCGACGTCTTCGATACATTCGACGCCATGACCCAGCGCTTTGCCATCGGCTGGCAGAATATTGAGACCACATCCGGCCCCGCGCTAGGCGTCATCCAGCGTTCGGGCACCACTGGCTGGCGCCTTGTCGCCTGGGCGCCGCTCTGGACCATCACCCAGCCCCTGATGACCGCCCTGCTCTTTCTGATGGCTGGCGGGCTTATTCTTCTGGGCCTGATTGTCGCTGCCATGTTCTGGGTCAGCCGCCTGATCGGCACTTCGGTGCGGGGCCTGGCCCGCGATGCTCGTCGGCTTGGCGCCGGCCGCCCGGTCCTTGCCACGCCCTACCCTGTCGCAGAAATCGCCGAAGTCTCTGAAGCTCTGGCCCAGGCCTCGACCGACCGCCAGGCCGCAGAGAACGAGGTCCGCTTCCTGATGCGCGAGGTCGCTCATCGGTCCAAGAACCAGATGACCGTCATTGCCGCCATGGCCAAGCAGACCGCCCGCGGTGCCGACGATGTCGAAACCTATGTCCAGGCTTTTGAGCGCCGCATTCTGGGGCTGGCCCGCTCCACGGACCTGCTGCTGACCCATGGCCGCGCCGGCATTTCCATGGGTGAGTTGATCGAGAGCCAGATCTCGACATTCAGCCCCGATGATCCCAAGCGTGTCCAACTCAAGGGCCCCGAGATCCGCATCAATGCCCAGGCCGCCCAGATCATGGGAATGGCCTTGCACGAGCTCTCGACCAATGCCGTCAAATACGGTGCCTTTGCCGGCGACGAGGGCAGTCTGGCTGTCACCTGGAGCGTCGCGGACGGCAAGCTCGATTTTCTCTGGCGCGAAACCGTCGCCGAAAAGCTCGAGACCAGCGAGCGCGTCGGCTTTGGCACTACGGTGCTCAAATCCATGGTTGGACGGTCGTTGGGCGCCGAGGTCGAGCGCAATTGCCACGGCAATGGCATCGAATGGCATTTCGTCATCCCCATCGAATCCATCGATCCGCTGCAGGCCAAGCAGGACGACGAGGACCCTGACGACGAATAATCTTCCCTTGCGGCGCTCTTTGCACTATAGAGCCGCCAGTCTTCTGGCCCTTGGGCCGCAAGCATTCACGGCCCCTCCTGGACGACATCCCGGTTGGGGCGCCATCATCCTCTAACGCTAAAGGATAGCACGATGTCGATCACTGCAGAGCGCAAGGCCGAACTGATCCTCGAATATGCAACCAAGCCAAACGACACCGGTTCGCCGGAAGTCCAGGTTGCAATCCTGTCGGAACGCATTGCCAACCTTACCGAACACTTCAAGGGTCACGCCAAGGATAACCATTCCCGCCGCGGCCTGCTGAAGCTGGTTTCGACCCGCCGCAGCCTGCTTGACTATGTCAAGAAGGTCGACGAGTCCCGCTACAAGACCCTGATCGAAAAGTTGGGTCTGCGCCGCTAAGCGCGCAACGACTAAGGCGGGTGCGGATCTCTCCGCACCCGTTTTCGCTTTGGCCCTTTGGTTGAAGCAATCTGCGTAGACCGGCGAGTGCCGGAACATGGCAGGATTATTGGCCGCTCCGCCAAACGCGATATTGGGAGCTGCTTGTTGTCTTGCCCATGTTTCGTCTTCGCCAGATGAAACCGCGCCTGATTTTGAGCCCGCGTCACACATGGGGTGTGCCGTCGGGTGCGGGCGCACCGGACTGAGTTCGCGGGACTGCTACGCCCCTGCGTTACCGCTCACCGGCAGAATGGAAAGACGATACTCATGTCGACGATCAATTTTGATTACCACAAGGTCGAGCTCAACTGGGGCGGTCAGCCCCTGACGCTCGAAACCGGCAAGATGGCCCGTCAGGCCGATGGCGCCGTGCTCGCCACTCTGGGCGAAACCGTGCTGCTGGCCACCGTTGTCAGCGCCAAGTCCGCCAAGCCTGGCCAGGACTTCTTCCCGCTGACCGTCAACTACCAGGAAAAATACTTCGCCGCCGGCAAGATCCCGGGCGGCTATTTCAAGCGCGAAGGCCGTCCGACCGAGAACGAGACCCTGACGTCTCGTCTGATCGACCGTCCGATCCGCCCGCTCTTCCCCGAAGGCTACAAGAACGAGACCCAGGTGGTCGTCACCGTTCTGCAGCATGACATGGAAAACAATCCCGACGTGCTGGCCATGGTCGCAGCCTCTGCTGCCCTGACCATTTCGGGCGTTCCCTTCATGGGCCCGATCGGTGCTGCCCGCGTCGGTTATGTCGATGGCGAATATGTCCTCAACCTCGCCGTTGACCGTCGCTCCGAGTCCAAGCTCGATCTCGTCATGGCCGGCACCGAAGATGCCGTGCTGATGGTGGAATCGGAAGCCAAGGAACTCAGCGAAGAGATCATGCTCGGCGCCGTGATGTTCGGCCATGCCGAGTCGCGCAAGGTGATCCAGGCCATCATCAAGCTGGCTGAGCTGGCTGCCAAGGAACCCCGCGATTTCGCCGCTCCGGACTATTCGGCGCTCGAAGCCGACGTGCTCAAGGTTGCCGAAGCCGATCTGCGTGCTGCCTACAAGATCACCGACAAGGCCCAGCGCTACGCCGCTGTCGACGCCGCCAAGAAGGCCGTCAAGGAAGCATTTGCGGCCAAGGTCGAGGCTGGTGAAGTCTCCGCCGAAGCGCTTGGCGAAGTGATCCATAACCTCCAGGCCAAGATCGTGCGCTGGAACGTGCTCGATACCGGCCTGCGTATCGACGGCCGTGATCTCAAGACCGTCCGTCCGATCGTCTCCGAAGTCGGCGTTCTGCCCCGCACCCATGGTTCGGCGCTGTTCACCCGCGGCGAAACCCAGGCTCTGGTTGTTGCGACCCTCGGCACCGGCGAAGACGAGCAGTATATCGACAGCCTCGAAGGCACCAAGAAGGAAAACTTCCTGCTGCATTACAACTTCCCTCCCTACTCGGTGGGTGAAGCTGGCCGCATG
This sequence comes from uncultured Devosia sp., assembly GCF_963517015.1. Taxonomy (NCBI): domain Bacteria; kingdom Pseudomonadati; phylum Pseudomonadota; class Alphaproteobacteria; order Hyphomicrobiales; family Devosiaceae; genus Devosia; species uncultured Devosia sp. Next base: position 241,802 of record NZ_CAUQDV010000001.1, on the reverse strand, counting down.
GGTTCCCCGGGTCGTCGCGAAATCGGTCACGGCAAGCTCGCCTGGCGCGCCATCAACCCGATCCGTCCTTCGGTCGAAGAATTCCCCTACACGATCCGTATCGTATCCGAGATCACCGAGTCCAACGGCTCCTCCTCGATGGCGACCGTCTGCGGCACCTCGCTGGCGCTGATGGATGCCGGCGTTCCGCTGGCCCGTCCGGTGGCTGGTATCGCCATGGGCCTGATCCTCGAAGGCGAGAAGTTTGCTGTTCTCAGCGACATTCTCGGTGACGAAGATCACCTCGGCGACATGGACTTCAAGGTGGCTGGTACCGACCAGGGCATCACCTCGCTCCAGATGGACATCAAGATCGCCGGCATCACCGAGGAGATCATGAAGATCGCCCTCGAGCAGGCCAAGGGCGGTCGTATCCACATCCTGGGCGAAATGGCCAATGCCATCACCGCTTCGCGTTCCGAAGTGGGCGAGTTCGCTCCCCGCATCGAAACCATGAAGATCCCGACCGACAAGATCCGTGAAGTGATCGGCACCGGCGGCAAGGTGATCCGCGAGATCGTCGAAAAGACCGGCGCCAAGATCAACATCGAAGACGATGGCACGATCAAGATCGCCTCGTCGGACGGCTCGCAGATCGAAGCGGCCATCAAGTGGATCCGCTCGATCACCGATGAAGCCGAAGTCGGCGCCATCTACCAGGGCACCGTCGTCAAGACCGCCGATTTCGGCGCCTTCGTGAACTTCTTCGGCGCCAAGGATGGCCTCGTGCACATCTCTCAGCTGGCCGAAGCCCGCGTTGCCAAGACCACCGACGTGGTCAAGGAAGGCGACAAGGTCTGGGTCAAGCTGCTCGGCTTTGACGAGCGCGGCAAGGTCCGCCTGTCCATGAAGGTTGTCGATCAGGCCACCGGCAAGGAAATCGTCAAGGGCGAAGAAGCAGCCGGCGAGTAACGTGCTGCTTCCGTCCAGAAGTCGTTAAGACTTCGTTCATTTCTGCAACAGGCCCGGAGCGATCCGGACCTGCTGTCATTTTGCTTGTTGCGAATCGGCAACAGTAACGGGCATCACATTGCCGAGAGGGAACCCGCACGTTGACCTGCCGTTAGGCGAGTGAGGCTTTCCTGCACTAGCGAAGCACCCGTTGCCCGCTTAGGTCTTTGCCTACACACAGTTTTCGCGTCACCCTGTTCCCAGGATCTGTCTTGCTCTCTCGTCGCTTGTTCATGATTGGCCTGCCTGCTGTTGCGCTGGCCGCTTGCTCCTCCACCCGTACGCCAACGGTCCAGGAGCCCCGCATCGACCCCTATTATCAGGCCATGTACGGCGCCATGCTGAACGAGAAGTTCCCCGTGGCTGCCATGGACCTGCGCCGCGTCGATCCGCAATACTGGCGCCAGGAAGTGCCTTACAGCACCACCGAGCGTCCCGGTACCATCGTGGTCGATACGCCCAACCGCTTCCTCTACCTAGTTCTCGAAGGCGGCCGTGCCCTGCGCTACGGCGTCGGCGTCGGCAAGACCGAAGCCCTGGTGTTCCGTGGTACAGCTACCGTTGGCCGCAAGGCCGAATGGCCCCGCTGGACCCCGACCAAGTCGATGATCGCCCGTGAGCCCGACCGCTACGGCCCCTATGCCGGCGGCCTCGAAGGCGGCCCGACCAATCCGCTCGGACCGCGCGCCCTCTATCTCTACAAGGGCGGCCGTGACACGCTGTTCCGCCTGCATGGCACGACCGAACCCTATACGATCGGCACCAATGTCTCGTCCGGCTGTATCCGCCTGATGAATCAGGACATTATCGATCTTTACGCCCGCGTCCCGACCGGCGCCCGCGTTGTCGTGATCAACTGATCACCAACCCTATTGCCGGCTGCGGTCCATCGTAGTCAGCCGCTTCCGGCAACAAGAGGCCCGTTCCGCAAGGAATGGGCCTTCCTATTTTGCGGAGAGCGCTGCGACCACCGACTTGTCTCTGCGGCTGGTCTCAGCCGCTTCCGCAGGAATACGTTCCAGCGCCATAAGCAGGAAGGCTCGCCGCGCCTCACTGTCCGGAAAGGCCGAAAAGGGCAGCACCAGCGCCACGGCGCCGCTCATGAAGGCCAAGGCCTTCGAGGTGCAATAGATGGCCTCGACGCCGCCCCAGTTGAGGTGAAAATCGATATCCTTGTCGACCCAACGCATGCCGGTCTCATCACTAGAGAACTGCATGGGGCCTGGCACCCGCGCCTGTCCGATCATCTGTGCCGACTGCCTCAGCGTCCAGGGTGAAACCACCCGGGCATAGAATATCGCCAGCAAGCCCAGAAGGATCAAGGCGACTGGGAAAGGGCTCAGCCCGTCGACGATTGCGCTACTGGTAAAGCCGCCCAGAGCCGCCAATAGCCCGCCCACAACCATGGTGCCGAACACCACCACATTGAGCTTGAGTCGATCCAAGGCTCGATAGCGCCGCGTCCGCAGCGACATGCTGGCCTCGAACAAGTCATTGATGTCGACCCTATAGGTCAGGTTGATCTGGCTGTTCCCGGACAAGCATTGGCTCCAATCAATCTTTGTTGGGCCAATGCTAGCAGATTGAATCTGCAGGGGGATAACTTGCGCAAACAAAAAGGGCGCAGCTCGCGCCACGCCCTTTGATCGATCTTCTTTCGGCTCTTACAGCGAGCGCTGCACCGTCTCGACGCGGAAGCATTCGATGACGTCGTCGGCGCGGATGTCTTCGTAATTTTCGAAGGCCATGCCGCATTCCTGGCCCATCTGCACGTCCTTGACTTCATCCTTGAAGCGCTTGAGCGTCTTGAGCTTGCCTTCGTGGATGACGACGTTGTCGCGCAGCAGGCGGACGCCGGCACCACGTTCCACGATGCCTTCGGTGACACGGCAACCGGCAACCTTGCCGACCTTGGTGATCTGGAAGACTTCGAGGATCTGGGCGTAACCGATGAAGGTTTCGCGGCGTTCCGGCTTGAGCAGACCGCTCATCGCATTCTTCACGTCATCCACGAGGTCGTAGATGATGTTGTAATAGCGGATTTCGATGCCGTCGCGGGTCGCAAGGTCGGTCGCCTGCTTGTTGGCACGGACGTTGAAGCCGATGACGATGGCATTCGATGCCGAAGCCAGGGTCACGTCGGATTCGGTGATACCACCCACGCCCGAGAACAGGATCTGTGCCGACACTTCGTCGGTCGAGAGCTTGTTGAGCGAAGCAACGATCGCTTCCACCGAGCCCTGCACGTCGCCCTTGATGATCAGCGGGAACTTGGAAATCCCGGCGATCTTGAGCTGATTCATCATCTGCTCGAGGCTGGTTGCACCGCCGCCGGCCGTCTTTTCACGGATGGCGCGCTGACGATATTCGGTGACTTCGCGGGCACGGGCTTCGGTCTCGACGACCGAGAAGCGATCGCCGGCATTGGGCACGCCGGTAAAGCCGAGCACTTCCACGGGAACCGAAGGACCGGCTTCCTTGACCTGCTCGCCCTTGTCGTTGATCAGGGCGCGAACGCGAGCAAACTCGGTACCGGCGACTAGGATGTCGCCGATGGCCAGAGTGCCACGCTGCACGAGCACCGTTGCCACGGCACCGCGGCCGCGATCGAGCTTGGCTTCAACCACGATACCTTCGGCGCGACCGTCACGGGCCACGCGCAGTTCGAGCACTTCAGCCTGCAGCAGGATGGTTTCGAGCAGCTTGTCGAGACCGGCCTGGGTCTTGGCCGACACTTCCACGTCCAGCACATCGCCGCCCATGGTTTCCACGAACACTTCGTGCTGCAGCAGCTCGGTGCGTACGCGGGTCGGATTGGCTTCCGGCTTGTCCATCTTGTTGATGGCCACGATGATCGGAACACCAGCAGCCTTGGCATGCTTGATGGATTCGATCGTCTGCGGCATCACGCCGTCGTCCGCTGCCACCACCAGAACCGCAATATCGGTTGCCTGGGCACCGCGGGCACGCATGGCGGTGAACGCCTCGTGGCCCGGGGTATCGAGGAAGGTGATCTTCTGGCCCTTCTTCTCGACCTGATAGGCGCCGATATGCTGGGTGATGCCACCGGCTTCACCCGAAACCACGTTGGCTTCGCGGATCGCATCAAGCAGCGAGGTCTTGCCGTGGTCGACGTGACCCATGATGGTCACGACCGGCGCGCGATCGGTCAGATCCTCTGCCTTGTCGTCCGAAGCGATATCGAACAGGCCTTCTTCCACGTCAGCATCGGACACGCGCTTGACCGTATGGCCCAGCTCTGTCGCGATCAGCTCGGCCGTATCGGCATCGACCACATCGTTGATCGTTGCCATCGTGCCCTGCTGCATCAGCATCTTGATGACGGTGACGGAGCGTTCGGCCATGCGGTTGGCCAGTTCGGCAACCGTGATGACTTCCGGAATGATGACTTCGCGGCTGAGCTTGGGCGCATCTTGCTGGTTGCGGCCCATCTTCTTGTCGCGACGGCGGCGCATGGCGGCCAGCGACGGACCGCGATCGCGATCGTTTTCCGTCGTGGCAGTTGAAACCGTCAGGCGACCACGCGCAGAACCGTCATCCACCTTGCGGGTCGGACGCTCCGGCGTTGCACGCGATGCGCGACGGGCATTTTCCATTTCCGCTTCGGTCGTCGGGCGAACCTGAGGTGCGCCGGTACGGGTGCGACGGCCATCGGCCTCGCTGGGCGGTGCGGGCGGCACATTGCCGATCGGCGCCATGCCGGCACCGGCCGGACGACGTTCGCCAGCCGGGCGGCCAGCGGTACCCGAGGGACGGGCACCCGGAGCACCCGGACGGGCGCCCGGAGCGCCGGCGGCACCCGGCTTGATATAGGCATTGGCACCGCGTTCGCTTTCCGGGCGGGTATTGCTCGGGCGTTCGGTGCGTGGCGGACGCGGCGGCTGGCCAGGACGGCCGGCAGCAATGCGCACACTGGTCGGGCCAGGATTGCGCTGCGATGCCGGAACATAGGGCTGACGCGGCTCGTCTGCCGGTGCTGAGGGCTCGGCGGCAGGTGCCGCAGCTTCAGGAGCGGCAGCAGCAACTGGCGCTTCCGGCGCGGTTGCCGCTGGTGCTGCTTCGGCAACAGGCGTCGGAGCCTGTTCGGCTTCGCGGCGCTCGGCCTCGGCGCGTTCGGCTTCTTCACGGACCTGACGACGGCGCGCATCATCTTCCATGCGGCGCGCTTCTTCAGCGGCAAAGCGTTCCTGATCTTCTGCGGCGCGAGCACCAGCCATGGCCAGGGCCTGACGGCGGGCTTCCGCCTCGGCTGCGCTCAATCCGAGCGGCGCACGCTGCTGCTGTGCCGGACGTCCGCCGGATGGGCGCTGGCCCTGCGACGGGGCACCCGATGCGCTTTGCGGACGGTGCGGAGCACTCGGCGCATTGGGCTTGGGAACCAGGCGCGTGCGCTTCTCGACAACCACTGTCGATCGCGAAGGCCCACGCGACATGCCGGGACGGTTGGCCATGCCGGGTCCGCCCTTCAATGTCAGAGTCTTCTTCGCGCCAGTGTCGTCGGTGCGCTTGTCGTCGTTATCAGCCATGTATCTCGCGTCTTTCGTCGGTGGCCTCGGGCAAAAGATCACCGTCTACCGCGGGGCGGTCGGTGTTCGTTTCCGTCGGTTTGGCGATGAAAAGGGCCAGTCTGCGGGCCTTTTCCACTGCCGATTGGGCTGCTGCCCCTCTCGTTAGGGCAGCATGTATCACATTTTCAAGTCCAAGTGCCAAACCCATTTGCTCTGAAGAGAGCAATTCGAAATGTGGCACCTCGAACCCGTCGATTTCTTCTTCTTCCGCGGCGTAATGCAGCGCCTTGAGCGGCCCCACCATCTTGCTGCGGCCGTCTGCGGCAGCGTCAGTGGCGGTGATCAGCGCGATCAGGTCGCCGGTATCGATCAGCGCCCGAACCTTGGTGGCGCCAAAGGTCAGCTGGCCCGCCTTGCGCGCCATGCTGAGCGCATTGAGATAGCGCCCCTCGAGCCGCGCCTGCGTCAGGCCGGGCAGGTCGTCGGGCAGCTTGACCTCGGTCTTGAGGCTGCGCGCAAAGACCTTTTTCTTCACGGCCTCGGCGACCAGCTCTCTGCTGAGGCTGATCCAAACGCCGCGGCCTTCCGCCTTGGCATCCGTGTCGGGCACCAGGACATCGTCCGGGCCGAGCACGAAGCGGATCAGCTCCCCCACGGACTTCTCAGCCCGTGTCAGAGCACACATCCGTGTCGTTTCTTCGCGCCGGGCCATCTGGTCCCTCGCTCCGAAACGGCCTAAGCCGTTGCCTCGTCTTCAGCGGCGATTTCTTCATCGCCGGCTTCGACAGGCAGCTCGTCTTCACTGATCCAGCCAGCCTTGAGACGGGCCTGCAGGATCATGTCTTCGGCTTCCTCGCGGGAAACGGGGAAGTCCTTGAACGTGCCTTCGAAACGCTTGGTCTCGCCGTCCTTGCGCTCACTCCAGCCGATCAGATCGTCAGAAGCACAGCCGGCAAAGTCTTCCACCGACTTGACGCCATCCTTGCCCAGGGCAACCAGCATGGCGGCATTGAGACCGGGGATTTCATAGAGTTCGTCCTCGACGCCGAGCTTCTTGCGCTCTTCGTCATGGGCACGATCGATCTCTGCCAGATATTCGGCAGCGCGGTTCTGGATTTCGCCGGCAGTTTCTTCGTCGAAGCCTTCGATCGAAGCAATTTCATTGGCGTCGATATAGGCCAGTTCCTCGACCGAGGAGAAGCCTTCCGAAGCCAATAGCTGGGCAACCATCTCGTCCACGTCAAGGGCCTGCATGAACAGGGTCGAGCGTTCGGTGAATTCCTTCTGGCGGCGCTCGCTCTCTTCCTGCTCGGTCAGGATGTCGATATCCCAGCCGATCAGCTGCGAGGCAAGACGCACATTCTGGCCGCGACGACCGATGGCCAGCGACAGCTGTTCGTCGGGAACCACGACTTCGATACGCTCGGCCTGCTCGTCCAGCACCACCTTGGCCACATCGGCCGGCTGCAGTGCGGAAACGACGAGGTCGGCAATCGTGTCGGTCCAGGGGATGATGTCGATCTTTTCGCCCTGCAACTCGGCAACCACCGCCTGCACGCGCGAACCACGCATACCAACGCAGGCGCCGACCGGATCGATCGAGCTATCGTTGGAGGTCACGGCGATTTTGGCGCGCGAACCCGGGTCACGGGCGATCGAGCGGATGGTGATCACGCCATCATAGATTTCCGGCACTTCCTGCATGAACAGCTTTGCCATGAACTGCGGATGCGTGCGGGAGAGGAAAATCTGCGGGCCGCGCTGTTCGCGGCGCACGTCATAGACGTAGGCGCGGACGCGATCGCCATAGCGGAACATCTCGCGCGGGATCAGCTCGTCGCGGCGGATGATGGCTTCGCCACGACCCAGGTCCACGATCACATTGCCATATTCAACGCGCTTGACCGAACCGTTGACGATCTCGCCGATGCGGCCGAAATATTCGTCATACATGCGCTCGCGCTCGGCATCGCGCACCTTCTGGACGATAACCTGCTTGGCCGACTGGGCGGCAATACGACCAAATTCCATCGGCGGCAGCGGCTCGGTCAGGAAGTCGCCAACCTTGGCTTCGGGCGACTTGGCCTGGGCGAACTTGAGCTCGATCTGGCGGCTGGGCTCTTCGACGGCGTCGACGATTTCCAGCAGGCGCCACATGCGGGTCTCGCCCGAACGCGGGTTGATCTCGACCTTGATCTCGGTCTCCGCGCCGTAGCGGCCCTTGGCGGCCTTTTCCATGGCGTCCTGCATCGCCTCGATCACGACCATGCGGTCGATCGACTTTTCGCGGGCAACGGCATCTGCGATCTGCAACAGCTCGAGGCGGTTCGCACTAACGGCCATTTAGTTGGACTCCTTGGAGGTATCGTCTTGGTCTTCTGCCGTCGTGTCCTCGTCCGTATCGGCATCGAGGTCGTCGGCAATGTCGTCGTCGTTATCGGCTTCGGCAAACTCGACCGTTTCGGTCTCGTCGTCGTCGATGGGATGGGCTTCCTGGTCGAGGCGCGCCTTTTCCATCAGGGCATCGGTCATCACCAGCTTTGCATCCGCCAGATTGACGAACAGCAGGCGATGGTCGGGATCGGTGCCACCGGGGGCGTCGGGTAGGGTGATGATCACCGCATCGTCCTCGACACCCTTGATGAAGCCACGGAAACGCTTGCGGCCATTGATCATGTCGCCGAGCTCGATCTTGACCTCGTGACCCACATGGGCCGCAAAGTCACGGCGGCGCACCAGCGGGCGGTCGATACCGGGCGAGCTGACTTCCAGGTGATACTCGCGGTCGATCGGATCTTCCACGTCGAGCACCGGCGAGAGATCTTTGCTCAGTGCTTCGCAATTGACGATGGTGAAACGCCCATGCTCGTCCTCGGCCATGATCTGCAGCGTGCAGCCATTTTCCTGAGTGACCTTGATGCGCACCAGCGAAAAGCCCAGGCCATTGGCCACGGGCTCGACAATGCGGGCGATCCGGGCTTCGAGGCCCGTTTCCTTAATATAGCGTGGTTCGGTGAGGTCGAAGCTCATCGGTCCCCTAGGTAACAAAAAAGAGCGGGGCCGGGCGGCTCCCACTCTGCAAACTTGCTAGAGATGTTGGCCTCTATATAGACCGCTTTGCCGAAAGTCGCAAGGCCACCTATTGCTCCCAGGTGACCGCAGAGACATCCGCGCCCAGTTCCTCCAGTGCCGAACGGAGGTCCGCCACCATGGCGTCGGGCCCGCAAAGGTAGAAGTTCTGGCTGAAATCCGTGACATGCTTGCGCAGGAAATCGGCATCGATCCGCTCCTGAGGCAATTTCGATTTTGCATCGCCAGTCACGGTCCATAGCGTTTCGAGTCCATCCATCGCCTCGAACTCGTCGCGCAGGATGATGTCTTTCTCCGTTTGGTTCGAGACCATCAGGTGATTGCCCTTGAGTCCACCCTTGGCATTGAGATTGCGCAGGATGGCAATGAACGGCGTGACGCCCGCGCCACCGGCAATGAAGGTGCCCGGGCCCTTGTACTGGATCGTGCCCCAGACATCGCGCAACAGCAGGTGATCCCCCGCCTCGCAGCCCCAGAGCGCATTGGTCACGCCGGGATGGTCGCGGTAACTCTTGATGGTGAACTCAAGCGTCGGCTCGCCCGGCAGCGACGTGAAGGTGAACGGGCGCTTTTCGTCGGCCCAATCCGGCTTGTCGAGGCTGGCTTCAGTGGCCTGCCCAGGGCCGAAATGAAAATTCTTCGGCTTTTCGACGCGATAATGCCGAACATTATGCGTGACCATTTCCGTCTTCAAAATCTGCACGCGACTGGGCATGGCGATCTCCTTTTGAAGGATAAGCGGGGCCTGCCGCATTGGTTCCGACGCCACAAAGTCCTTGATTCCCGGATCGTCACACCTTTGTCACACAGTGTCTTGGAAGAAACCGGGTAGCGCCATAAACACTTGATAACGTTGAAAGAACTCTGGGCGCTCCGAGACAAAGGTCAAGAGCGAGATTCATCGAAATCGTCACTTGAGGGCTTGGGAGACCATGCTCATTTCCAGGGTGTTCAAACGAAAGGAACACCTGAAATGATCAAGAACACTGTTATCGCCCTCGTTGCCGCCGCCTCCATGGTTGGCGTCGCTGCCCCCGCCTTCGCCGATACGGCCTTTGGTGAAAACAACACCACCGAAATGCGCGAATTCATGCAGGATTCGGTTGTCGCCCAGCTCAACCAGAAGGGCATCAATGCCACCGACGTTGAAGACTGGAGCGGCCTGATCCGTGCCTATGTCACCGATGCAGACGGCAGCCAGTCCATGCAGTTCTTCACCCCCGGCTCGCTCGAGCAGGTGACGTTCTAATCTAGCCTCCCCGGACAACGGCGCCGCCGGTCGCTCGGCGGTGCCCGTAGTCTACGTCAGGTCTAGCTGGCGTGGATAAGTTTCACGACCGGGTCGCCGCCGCTGGCGTCGAACCGCTCCCGCGCTGCCAGGACGCCGGCGCTATTGCGCGCAGCAAAAGCCTGCAGCATGTCGGCAAGGCCGAGGAGATCGCGGCCCATCTCGGTCAGTTCATAATCGACACGCGGCGGGATGGTCGCAAACATGGTGCGGGTAACGAACCCGTCCCGCTCCAGGTCGCGCAATGTGACTGTCAGCGTCTTCTGCGATATGCCGCCCGCGCGCTTGATTTCATTGAAGCGCAGCGTCTCGTTACGCAGCAGGGTGATCACCGTCAGCGTCCACTTGCCCTTCTTCGCCGTCAGCACGGTCAGATCATGCTGGCTGGATGTGGCTAGTATGGACATGGCGAACCTCTTGAACTGTCAAGTGTCCGATATGGGGCGCAATTGCGGCATCACCAGAGCCAGGCGAATTAAACTTTGACAAGTCTTTGAGGGAGACAGCGTTCGCCGCTGCCGCACAATCACCGTCGCGTGAAGCTGAAATAGAAGCTGATCATGCGCCCTTCGCGACGAGCTTTTTGCTCGTAACGCGTGGCCTGCCAGCCCTCATAGGGCTCATGCCAGCCGCCCGGCCGTTCGGGTGCAAAGCCAAATTCCGGCGCCCGCACGATATGGGCCAGCGTCCAGTTGGCGTAATCCTCGATATCGGTGGCAAAGTGAAAGAGGCCACCCGGTCGGATCACCCGCGCCAATTCCTTCAGCGTCGTCGGCGAGACGAAGCGGCGCTTGTGGTGCCGTGTCTTGGGCCAGGGATCGGGATAGAGCAGGTAGATTTCGTCGATGGACGCGTCAGGCAGCTCGACCAGCAGCTTGAAGGCGTCGTCGGTATAGAGCCGCACATTGCGCAGCTCGTCGGCCGCAATGGTCTGCACCATCTTGCCGATGCCACCGGTAAACACCTCACAGCCGATATAGCCGGTCGAGGCATGCCGCCCCGCCTCGAGCGCCAGATGCTCGCCGCCGCCATAGCCGATCTCGATGATGATTTTCTCCGCATCAGGAAACAGCGGCTTCGGGTCAAGCGACCCGGTCAGCTTGATCTCCAGCGCCGGCAGCGTCGCATCGAACACCGCCTGCTGCCCCCCATGCAGCTTCTTGCCCGAGCGGCGACCAAAGAAAGCACGCGGTTCACCGGAACGGGTTTTGGGGAGCTGGTGGTCGGTCATCGCAGGACCACCACTTTCTCACCGGCCTGGATGGCCGAAACGATTGCCGAAAGCCTCGCTTGAATCGTTGCTGCGATTGCCGCGCGGCGGAGATTGCCGAGGCGAATCCAGATCAGTGGCACCTTGAGCGTTCCGATCTTTGCGAAACGGACAAAGTCAGCGTCTCTGCTAACGACGACCGCGCCTGACTCATTGGCGATTCTGGCGATCTCTGTATCTGGGGCGTATCGAGGCAAAAGGTCTTCCATATGTATGCAATCATGTCCGGCCGCTACGAAAACGCGGGCGAGGCTTGCCGGCAGATTCGCATCGATCAGGAATTTCATGTCATTCGGCAGCGACGCTCTGGTGTTCTACCATTTCAGCTGCATATCGCAGCACCACGTGAAAGTCTTCGCGGGTGAGGTAAGGAAAATCGACCAGCAGCTCGTCGATCGTGTCGCCAGCCGCGAGCCCCCCCAGAATATCCTGAACGGTCAGGCGTGTCCCGAGCAGACGCGGGCGCCCTCCGCACACGCCAGGCGTAGAAACAATTTTGGGCTCACGAGCTTCCGACATCAGCGGCTCCTATCTAGCCGATAGAATAGCATGTCTGATGCCAAGGAGGATAACAGGCCCTGCGACGGCATCGCAAGGCCCATAAGTCCCTACGCCACGGCGTCTTTCAGAGCCTTCACCAGGTCGGTCTTTTCCCAGGAGAAACTGCCGTCGCGGCCGGCCTTGCGGCCGAAATGGCCATAGGCGGAGGTCTTGGCATAGATGGGCTTGTTGAGGTCGAGATGGGTGCGGATGCCGCGCGGGGTCAGGTCCATCACCTTGCCCAGGACTTCCTCGACGCGGGCTTCGTCCACCGTTCCCGTGCCGTGGAGGTCCACGTAGATCGACAGTGGCTGGGCAACGCCGATGGCATAGCTGAGCTGGATCGTGGCACGATCGGCAAGGCCTGCGGCAACCACATTCTTGGCCAGATAGCGCGCGGCATAGGCCGCCGAGCGGTCGACCTTGGTCGGATCCTTGCCCGAGAAGGCGCCGCCGCCATGCGGGGCTGCGCCACCATAGGTATCGACGATGATCTTGCGGCCGGTGAGACCGGCATCGCCATCGGGACCGCCGACAACGAACTTGCCGGTCGGGTTGACATGCCAGACGGTCTTGGCGTCGATCCAGCCTTCGGGCAGGGCCTGGCGGATATAAGGTTCGACGATCTTGCGCACATCGGCCGAGGTCAGCTTGTCGTCCAGATGCTGGGTTGAGAGCACGATCTGCGTCACGCCGACCGGCTTGCCATCTTCATAGCGCACGGTGACCTGCGACTTGGCATCGGGGCCGAGCACGGCGGCGGGGCCGGTGCCCTCCTTGCGCGCGACGGTCAGGGTCTCGAGGATCTTGTGGGCGTAGTAGATCGGTGCCGGCAGCAGTTCCGGGGTCTCGCGCGCGGCATAGCCGAACATGATGCCCTGATCGCCTGCGCCCACATCCTTGTTGCCGGATTCATCGACGCCCTGCGCGATATCGGCCGACTGGCCATGCAGCAGCACGTCGATCTTGCAGCTCTTCCAGTGGAAGCCCGACTGTTCATAGCCGATGGCGCGGATCGCCTTGCGGGCGGCAGACTTGAACTTGGCCGGATTGACCTTCGGCGCACCGGATTCGTCGGTGGCGATCGAGCCGTCCTTGTTCTTTTTCAGCAGCGTCTCGGGCACGCGCACTTCGCCGGCGATGATCACGCGATTGGTCGTGGCCAGGGTCTCGCAGGCAATGCGGACCGAAGCGGGGTCCATGCCGGCTTTCTTCGCCTCCTTGAAGACCAGGTCGACGATTTCGTCGGAGATACGGTCGCAGACCTTGTCCGGATGACCTTCGGAAACCGATTCGGAGGTGAAGAGATAAGAAGACCGAGCCACGAAATTCCCCTGGGTTAGTCAGCAAGCGCCCGGAATGGGCCACTGTCGGGGGTTGTGACACCGCCGTCATGATCGGTCAAGCGGGATATAAAGAAAGCTTGATATCCCAATTGAACTGTTGCGAGCATGCTTTTCCGCCCATGCCGAAGCGCCGCGCGGACCATGGTCCCGCGGGTATGCGACATGGGGCGAAGTTCGTCCCGGTGCCGGTCGTCCGGCGAGAGGTAAAAGGTGGGTCGCACCTCGCCCCATGTTTCCGAAGGCTCTGCGGGGGAGACCGTCTGCGGCATAGGCCCGTTTCCGATATGCCGTGAGACACAATGCTCACCGATCCGGGGGCAAGCCCGGATCCAGATCATCTCCTTGCCGCAGGATCATGATCGACCCCATGACCATCCGGAGTCTTCGCACCGACCGTTCGTCGCGACCGCGCAGCTTGTGCAAAGACAGAGCGATTCTACGCCAGCTCGCAGGGAGGGGGATAAGTTTCGCTTCTCTTGAGCGTAAACCCCTATGCAATCCGCTTTTTTAGCCCGCCGCGCGCCGCGATGAGCGAGATCAGCACCCCAGCGACCAGCGCGATCAGCAGCGGCCAGTAGCGGATCTGCGCGAACACCGTTGGCGCTAGCCGCTCATGCGGCCTCACATCGAGCGCCGCCATCTGCTGGGGTGCCAGTGCGGCGGTGATCCGGCCCAGCGGATCGGTGGCAAAGGTCAGCCCCGTGTTGGCGGCACGGATCAGGCTCATGCCCTCCTCAACGGCGCGGATCCGGGCGTGATGGGCGTGCTGGGCCGGGCCGATAGAACCGTCGAACCAGGCATCATTGGTGATATTGAGCAGATATTGCGCGCTGGCCGTATCGCCCAGGTCTCCCGAGAAGAGGATCTCGTAGCAGATCAGCGCCAGAAAATTGGGCGTGCCCGGCAAGCTCATCAAGCGGCGCCGCGCGTCCCCATGGGCCCAGCCATCGGCGCCCGGCACGAATTGCTTGATGCCGACTTTGGAGAGGATTTCGCCAAACGGCAGGAATTCGCCGAAGGGCACCAGATGCGCCTTGTCATAGGAGGCGATGACCTCGCCATTGGTGTCGATCGCCAGCAGCGAATTATAGGCCGGTCCGCTCGGTTGGGTGCCTCCGGGCTGATAATTCTGTCGCGGCGCCCCCGTCAGCAGCGTCGTCGTCTCCGGCAGGAGGCGCGAAATCCGCGCCAGCGCGTCGGGATAGGTGGCCAGATAAAAGGGCAGGGAGGATTCGGGCCAGACGAGATGGGTAATGTCGGTCAGCCCCTGGTCCGACGGGTCCATCCGCATGTCGCTCAACATCAGCAGGCGATCGATGAGGGCGACAGGGTCGACCTGGCCGAAGTCGGAATGCTCATAGACCATGGGCTGCACCAGCCGCATGGAAATGTCGGTTCGCTCGACCGCCTTGATGCCGCTCAGCCGATTGTGGCCATAGCCCAATTGCCCGGCGATGACGGCAATCGCCAGAAAGAAGGGCAGAAGTCGTCGCGCCAGCTGGCGCCCGTCGGCCGGCCAGATCAGCGCCGGCGTCATGGCGATCAGCGCTGCCACATAGGTCAGGCCATAGATGCCGATCACCGAGGTGACCTGCATCATCTCGTCATTGGGCGTCAGCGCATAGCCGAGCAGGTCGAACGGAAAGCCCGTGAGCACATGACCACGCGCCCATTCGGCAATGGTCACGAAAGTGGCGAGTGTCACCACGCGCCACGGCCCGTGGCTCCAGAACAGATGCGCTATGGCGCTGCCAATGCCCCAGAAAAATGCAATCATCGCCGCCAGCGCCAGGATGGCAAGCGGCATCAGCGCCAGCATGAAGCCGCCATCGACGAAAAAGGCAGCGCCCAGCCAGTGGAAGGCCACGGTGAAATAGCCCCAGCCAAAGGCGAAGCCGATGGTGAAGGCCGGACCAAAAACCAACCGCCAGCCACGCTGCCGCTCCGCCCCATCAAGGCACCAGACCCAGACCGGAAAGGCCACAAACAGCGCCGGCACAATGAACAGCGGCGGGATCGACAGCCCTGCGATTGTCCCGGCCACGACCAGCAGCAGAAAACGGCGCCAGCCATGGCTCAGCATGGCATGTTCGGCCAGCCAGGTCATGATTGTCTCTTCCGCGAATCGCTTTGCATGGCGGCAAGGTCGCTTCCGGCTCGGGGAGCGTCAAGCAGGATGCCATCTCGACAGCGCTGACCAGCGGCGCTAGAGCCTTTGCCATGACCATTACCCTTGCCATCGACACCGCCGCGCCCCGCCTGCAACTGGGCCTTCTGCTGGGTGATGGCACGGTGGATACATCGGTGGATGATATCGCCACCGGTCACGCCGAACTGATCTTTGAGCGCATCGCCACGCTGCTGCAGCGCAATGGCCTGGCCTATGCCGATCTCGAGCGGGTGGTGACGACGACCGGTCCCGGCTCGTTCACCGGCCTGCGCATCGGCCTGTCGGCTGCGCGCGGCATTGCCCTGGCGCGCGGCATTCCCGTCGTGGGTGTGTCGAGCCTTGTGGCGCTTTCGCTGGGGGCAGAGGGGCCGGTTGCCGTCCTGCTCGATGCCCGGCGCGATGAAGCCTATTTCCAGACCTTTGCCGGGCCGGGTCAGCCGACCAGTCCCGGCGACCTGCTGCCGATGATGATCGCCCAGGCGGCGCTGATCCCGGGCATGCCGGTTATCTCCTCGGCCTTTGTCGACATCGGCCTCGTCGCCCGTTTTGGCGCCATGCTCGATCCCGCCACCAATCCGCCCGAACCCAATTATATCCGCGACGCCGATGCCAAGCCGCAGACGGCCGCGCGGATCGAAAGGGTCAAGCCATGATGAAACTCTGGATGGCACCGGCTGGGCTCCATATCGAGCCGGGCAAGGTCAGCGACGCACGTGAGCTGGCGCGTATTCATGCCACCGGCTTTTATCGCGGCTGGCCGGCCGGCGAATTCGAAAGCTTTCTGGGTGATGCCGATACGCCGGTCTATGTCGCCTGCGATGCCAAGCGCCGCATTGCCGGCTTTGCCCTGATCCGCACCGTGGCCGACGAAGCCGAATTGCTGACCATTGCCGTCGACCCCAAATGGCGCGGCAAAAAGATTGGCCAGGCCCTGATGAAGGCTGTGTTCGACGATCTGTTGATGAGTGCGGCCCGACGCATGTTTCTCGAAGTCAGCGAAGAAAACGCTGCCGCGATCAAACTCTATCAGCGGCACGGCTTTACGACGATTTCTACCCGCAAGGGCTATTATCCCAAGCCCGATGGTACGCAGGCCACCGCGCTTGTCATGGCGCGCGATCTTGGATAGTCCGATTGGCATCGGGACCGGATTGGGAGCTCTGACGTGAGCAGAAGCGAAACAGATCCGACGCTGGAAGAAGCCTGCGTCGCCAAGGGCATGCGCATGACCGACCAGCGCCGCGTCATTGCCCGTGTCATCGAACAGGCGACCGATCATCCCGACGTGGAAGAGCTCTATCGCCGGGCGTCCGCGGTGGACGACCGCATCTCGCTCTCGACCGTCTATCGGACGGTCAACCTCTTCGAAGAGGCGGGGCTGGTCACCAAGCATGATTTCAAGGACGGCCGTGCCCGTTTCGAACTCATTCCCGACGAGCACCACGACCACCTGATCGACATTCGCTCTGGCACGGTCATCGAATTCCGCAACGAGGAAATCGAGGCCATTCAGGAGGTTATCGCCAAGCGCCTGGGCTATCGTCTGGTCGACCACCGGCTCGAACTCTATGCCATTCCCATCGAAGGCTCAGACAGACTCAAGAAATGATCTTCCGCGTCCTGTTTTTCATTTTCGTCTTCGTGCCATTCCTGATCGTCGTGATCCCGCTCCAGGCCTTGGTGTTGGCGCTGAAACTGCCCTTCTGGAACACGCTGCCACGTCTGTTTCACAAGGTCGGCTGCCTATTCCTCGGCCTTCGGGTCACGGTGGTCGGCGCGCCGGCCGAGGGTCGGCCAACGCTGCTCACGGCCAATCACACCTCCTGGACCGACATCATCGCCATCGGTTCGGTGGCCAATGTCGCTTTCGTCGCCAAGAGCGAAATTAGCAAATGGCCCTTCGTGTCCATGATGGCCAATCTGCAAAAGACCATTTTCGTCGACCGCACCCGCCGCTCCGGCACCGGCAGGACGGCTCGGGCCATGGGCAAGCTGATGGCTGATGGCACTGCCGTCGTGCTGTTCGCCGAAGGCCAGTCCAATATCGGACCGCACCTGCTGCCCTTCCGCTCGGCCCTGATCGGCGCGGCCCAGCATGCCATGCAGGAGGCAGGGGCCCACGACGTCAACATCCAGCCCCTGGCCATCGCCTATACCAAACTCCAGGGCCTGCCCGTCAGCCGCAATGAGCGCTCGCTGATCGCCTGGGTCAAATCGCGGTCGCTCAAGCAGAATATCCGCGACATCCTGGGCGGACCGGTCAAGCATGTCGTCGTCAGTTTCGGCACGCCCCGGCTGCTGGCAGAAAAAGGCAATCGCAAGCAGGCGACCCTGGCCGTGGAGCAGGATGTGCGGGCGCTGCTGGTAGCCCATAACCGCGGGCATGCTCGCAGCTAAATGACTGACAGCTAAAGTTTTACCCGGTAAGCCTAACGCGCACTTCCCTTTGGCTGTTAACACTTCGTTAGCTATGATGAACTCCGACAAGGAGACGTCAATGCCGTGGGAATTGCTGGCCATCTGGGCCATGGTCATCGTGACTCTGGTCTGGTTCTTTCGCGACGAAAAGCGCCGTCTGGCCGATGCCGACCTGGCGCGGGCCGCAAGCTACTATGCCCATGCCCCCAAGTACCGCCACGTTGCGGCTGAACCCATTCCCGTGCCGGTTCCGGCGCGGCGCACCGGTGGTCTCACTGAAGAACAGCGCGCCTTTCTCAAGACGCTGAGCCTCAAATAGGCTGGGTGTCGATATTGGCCTTGAGCCGCGCGATGATATCGGCGGCCTTCAGCATCATCGCCATCTCGATATCGGCATCGCTGGCGCCATCGGCGACATCGGCCCAGACGGGGATATTGAGGTCGTGCGTCTGCTCCTGCGCGCCCACCGATTCGGACAGCACGGCGCGCACGTGACCCGTGATCC
Organism: uncultured Devosia sp.; assembly: GCF_963517015.1. NCBI lineage: Bacteria > Pseudomonadati > Pseudomonadota > Alphaproteobacteria > Hyphomicrobiales > Devosiaceae > Devosia > uncultured Devosia sp. The sequence goes on along the minus strand of NZ_CAUQDV010000001.1, from coordinate 223,656 downwards.
GGCCAGCAAGACGCGGATGCGCTTGCTTGTCGCTGACGCTGATATCGATGAGCTGCAAAGTCATTCTGGCCCCAGTTGGAGCCCCCACCGAAAACGCTAACCCGGCATGGTTTCCGATACGTTAACAGACGGCGACCCGAACACGGGTTCTCCACTCCCGACAATGGTTTGACCATGCCAGAGTTCCGTCATCGAACTGATTTAATTCGGAATCACACCTTGACCGCGTGTTCGACGCGTCCGGCATCCCCGAACACCTTGATGTAGCGTTCGATCTCGTCCCTGGTGCCCGTCGCCTTCGCCGGATTGTCGCTAAGCTTGACCGCCGGGCGGCCATTGGCCTCGCTGACCTTGGCCACGATCGAGATCGGATCGAGCCCCGGATTGGGACCATCGGGTGCGCAGCCCTCGAAGTCATTGGTGAGATTGGTGCCCCAGCCAAAGGCCATGCGCACCTTGCCGTCGAAGTGCAGATAGGCCTCTTCGATCATGTCGACATCGAGCCCGTCCGAAAAGATCAGAAGCTTTTCCTTCGGGTCGCGACCACGGCTCTTCCACCAGTCGATGATGCGCTCGCCACCCTCGATGGCTGGGGCCGAGTCGGGACGGAAACCGGTCCAGTCGGCTACCCAGTTCGGCGCATCGCGCAGGAAGCTGTCGGTGCCAAAGGCATCGGGCAGGACAATAAGAAGGTTCCCGCCGTAATAGCTCTTCCAGTCCTGCAGCACCCGATAGGGCGCCTCGCGCAGTTCCGCGTCGGAGCGGGCCAGCGCTGCCAGCACCATGGGCAATTCATGCGCATTGGTGCCCAGCGCCTCGAGATCGGTATCCATGGCCAGCTTCACATTGCTGGTGCCGGTGAAGGCATCGCCGATGCCTTCCTTGAGCGCCTCGACGCACCAGCGCTGCCAGAGGAATGAGTGCCGCCGCCGCGTGCCGAAATCGGATATCTTGAGGTCCGGCAGCTTGGCCAACCGCTCGACCTTTTCCCACATCTTGGCCTTGGCGCGGGCATAGAGCACATCCAGCGCAAAGGGCCCGTAGCGCTTCATCGCCGCGCGCGAGCGCAATTCGTTGATGATGGCGAGGGCCGGAATTTCCCACATCGTGGTTTCGAGCCAGAGGCCCGGGAATTCGAGCACGAACTGCCCGTCCTCGCCCTTTTCGAGGCGATATTCCGGCAATTGGAACGTTTCGAGCCAGCGCAAGAAACCCGGCTGGAAGATCTGCTTGCTGCCATAGAAGGTGTTACCCGTCAGCCAGATCATTTCCTTCTTGGTGAAACGCAGGCTGCGCACATGGTCGAGCTGGGCGCGCAGCTCCTCGATATCGATCTCGTCGGCGAGGCGAACCGATTTGGTGCGGTTGATCAGCGAGAAAGTGGCATCTATCTTGGGATAGAGTCCCCAGATCATCTGCAACATCAGCAGCTTGTAAAAATCCGTGTCCAGCAGGCTGCGCACGATCGGATCAAGCTTCCAGGTGTGATTATACACCCGGCGCGCCATATCGGTATAAGTCGCCATGAAACTCCCCACTCAGCGGCAAGGCTTTTACTCTGCCGCACAGGTGATTGAAAGGCTGCTGACGGAACAAGCGTTCGGTCAGCTTCCAAGCTGGAATGCCTCAAACCGGCCGAGTGCCTCTTCGATGGCCGCATTGCCCTGTGTGCCGGCGTCTTCCAATGCGGTCCATTTCTGGATCAGCAGCTTACCCGCTCCGCGGTCGGTCTTGAGGTCGAGGGCGGCGACGATCCGGTCGCCCATCAGCACGGGCAGGGCGAAATAGCCAAGCTGGCGCCTGGCGGCCGGGACATAGGCTTCGAAAATGTGGTCATAGCCGAAGAAGAGCTTGAGCCGCTTGCGCTGGATGATCAGCGGGTCGAAGGGCGAAAGGATGTGGACCAGACCGGGTGCTTCATTGCCGGGATTGTCCAGGACCGCCGGCTCGGCCCAATGGAGGACTTTCTCGGCCCCCTCGATCGTCACCGGGACAAGCCTTTTGCTGCGGACGCGGCTCTCGATCAACTCCCGGACCGCCTTCTTGGCGGGTGCATTGAGATGGCAGATCGAATCTAGGCTGACGAGGCCCTGGCTGCGCAGGGCGCGGTCGAGCAGATAGGCGCTGATCTGCCGCTCGGTGGCGGGCTTGGGGCTGGTGTCCCATCCGAAATGGCGCTCGGTCAGGTCATAGGTCTTGAGCATGCCCGAGCGAGCCGAAATGGCGACATGGCCCTGGTAGAACATCAGTTGCAGCACGCGCTTGCTCGGCTTGCGGCTGGCCCAAGGATGATCCTTGTCCACCAGCTCGTCACCTTCGATGTCGCGGATCGACAGCGGCCCCTCGGTCCGCAGCCGCTTCTTCATCGCCGCAATCTCGACCTTGCTGACCGTGCCGAACCAGGCGCTGGGCTTGTCGCGATAGGCGCGCATCAGCGGCATGAAATAGCGGAAGTCCGCGGTGGGCACATAGCTCAGCGCATGCGTCCAATATTCAAAGATCGATTTGTCATCCGACTGCAGCTGGGCGAGATCGCTGCGGCGATAGTCGGGAATGCGGGAAAAGAGGATGTGGTGATGACAGCGCTCCACCACATTGATCGTGTCGATCTGCACATAGCCCAGATGGGCAATGGCCGCCTGAACCGCTCCCGGCCCGCCGCCAAAGGGCGCGAACTGGTCAAGCTTTTGCGCCGCGATCCAGATGTGGCGCGCGCGGTTCTGGTCCATGGTGACGGGTGTTTTGGCCAAGACGACATCCCGATTCGAGCGGCCGAGCATGGCACGGCCACCCGGATCGGAAAATCCGCTTCTGACCTAGAGGCTGAAGCGGCCTTCGCTGGCGATCTCGTCGAGCGGGCGGCGCTGGCTAGGAATTTCGCGCGACTGCAGGGCCTCGGGCAGGCTGGTCACTTCCCCCATCTTGCCGATGGCCACGGCGATTTCGATACGCCAGCCTTCGGGCAGGCCGAGAGTTTCCACGGCCCGGTCATGGTCAAGGCCGGCCATGCCATGGGCGTGCCAGCCGAGTTTGGTGGTCTGCAGCGCCAGCATGCCCCAGGCGGCGCCGGCGTCGAATGCATGGCTGCGGCTGGGCGACAGTTCGCCTTTGGAATTGGCGCGTTGTGTCTGTGAGGCAATGAACACAAGCGCGGCGGCATGCTTGGCCCAATCCTGGTTGAATGGCGCGAGCAGGTCGACAAAACCGGGGAAAGCTTCGCTCTGGCGACGGGCATAAATGAAGTGCCACGGCTGGGCATTGAAGGCCGACGGCGCCCAGCGCGCGGCTTCCAGTATGGTCATGAGTTCGGGCTGCGAAATCTCGCTGTCCGTAGCAAAGGCGCGGGGCGACCAGCGCGCCAGCATGTCGGGATCGATGGCGTGTTCGGTGCTGCGCGGCAGAATGGCATTCATGTGGTCAAGTCCGGTCGGCTTTGGAGGAGCGTCTGAGCTAAGCCTCACACATCCATCCCGCAAGCCGCAGGGGCTGACCAAACCGTTCGGTAAAGCGGATAAATCGAGTCACATTGCCGTGTCTGGCTGCGGCTGGCGGAACCAGCCACCCTCGATGAGCTGTTTTTCGCCATGCCGGCTAAACTGGCTGCGCAGAGCGTCCAGCTCCGTGTCCGACAGACCGTCGCTGCCGGTGACCTGCACCCAGGCATCGAAATAGTCTTGCGGCGCATAGACATGACCAAAGCCGATCGGCGCTGTCTGGGCCAGCGCCATGTCCAGCGCCAACTGGAGGAAAGTCACGACCGGATACCAGTCAAGCAGGGGCGAAATGCCCTCTGCGCGGTCGCTGCCCAGCCAGCCCGGCGCGCGCCAGGCCATGGTGGGTTCGAAAAAGACGATCGGATCGCTGGGATACTGCAGGAAGATCATGCGCAGGGGACCCCAGGGCCGGGTGTCGCCGACGAGATCGCCATAGCCATTGGAGAAGCGCACCACCGACCCGTCGCCAACTTCTGGCTTCCACCAGGGCGAACCCGGATCGCGCGCCTGCGTCGTGCTGCGCCATGCCTCGCTGGCAAAGGGCGGGCCGACGAACAGCGCACCATCAAAGGGGTCGGCCAAGATGTCATAGATCGAGCTGGAGGCAACGGAACTATAGGCGCCGAGGCTCAGTCCATGCAGGTAGAGCTGGGGCCGCTGGTCGCGCGGCATCTCGGTCCAGCGGGCATAGACGACATTGAACAGGGCGCGTGCCGTTTCGACGCCCACGTCCGGTTCGGAGACCAGCGAAATCCAGCTGGTGAGGTAGGAATACTGCACGGCAACGCTGGCTACATCGCCGCCATGCAGGAATTCCAGCGTATCGATTGCGGCCGGCTCGACCCAACCGGTTCCCACCGGCATGGCCAGGACCAGCACCGACCGATCAAAGGCTCCAACCCGGTCCATTTCCGCCAGGGCCAGAGCTGCCCTGTCCTCAGCCGTCTCGGCAGAGCGCAGCCCGACATAGACGCGCAGGGGCTCGACCGCCGGCCGGCCTGTCATCTCGGCGATCTCGTCCTCGGTCGGTCCCGATTGCACGTAGATGCGCGCATCGAGCCCGATGGTGTCCCAGGCAATCAGCGATGCGGCACTGCCCGAGCGCAACGGATCGCTCGGCGGCTCTTCATAAAGGCCGGCAAGACTGTCGAGATGGCCATAGAAGCGGCCGGCCAGATAGAGCAGGCCACGGCCCACCACGCCCTCGGCCAGAGTCGCCGCCAGGATACCCACGGCCAGGATGGCGCCAAAGAACGCCATGCGGCGCGGGATGATCCGCCGCAGCCAGGACGAGACCAGGCGCACACCGCGCACCAGCAGTGTGCCCAATCCGATCAGCAGCGCTGCCGGCAGCAGGGCAATGGCGGCGACAAACCAGGGCTGGCGGGCCTCGACGGGAGCCACGCCCATTTCGGAGCGAATGGAATTCTGCCAGCCGGTCGAGAACCAGAGGAAGGTGATGGCCAGCAACAGGCAGGCCAGCGTAACCACCCGGCCGATCCATTTTGCCAGATTTGGTGTCGGCCATTTGAGCTCGAGATAGTCCCATAGCCATTCGAGAAACACCCCGATGCCATAGCCGGCGGCAAAGCAGAAGCCGCAGAGAATGCCCTGCGTGCTGAAATGGCGGGGAATCAGCGAGGGCGTCAGTGCCAGGGCAAAGAACAATAGGCCCAGCAGCCAGCCGCCGGTCGAAATGCGATCCACCTGGCCCCAGATCGCCCTGCGGATCGGGCGCGCGGTCATGCCATCACCGCGCCGGCCAGCATGGCGACGCCCCAGATGGCACCACCGGCAATCGCCAGGCCAATCAGGGCGACTACAATGCCAAGCAGCACGCCCAGCCCGTCATGGTTGATCCGCGACACGCAGATGATGGCGATCCCTGTGTTGGGCACGGCATTGATGAAGGGAATCGGCAGCATCATCGGCAGGCTGACGAGGAGAATGAAGATGGCGGTGGGCAATTGCGTGCGCGGACCCGTCAGGGAAAGCAGGCGTGGCCGCGATACCCTGGCGACGAGACCGGCAAACCACTGCATCTGCTTCATCATCCGCTCGAGCAGTTTTTCCGGCAGCGCCCGCCGCCCGATCCAGCCGCCGAGCCGCAAGGGCCTGCCCAGCAATGTCATGACGGTGACGCTGATGATGGTGATGGCAATGGTGCCGCCATAGCCGGGCGGCCCGGGGATCATGTTGAGCACCGCCAGCACCAGGATCACCAGCGGATAGGATGCCTGGCCCAGCAGGGCGACCAGCCCGCCCGCCGTCAGATTGTCACTTGAGCGAACCTTGCCGGCAATTGCCGCGACGCTGGCTTCTACGGGGGAGAGGGACAAGGGCAAATCGATCGCGTGATGGAAATGCGAGCTTAGCGGGCAAAGGTGAACAAGGACAATGCGATGGATGCTCTCGTGCCTGGGCTCAGACGACAAGGCATCGCAACGATGTGCGGCCAATAGCGGCTGGGCCATTGACGTCACATGTATGGAGTATGGGTAGAAATTGGTGGAGCCTAGCGGGATCGAACCGCTGACCTCTTGCATGCCATGCAAGCGCTCTCCCAGCTGAGCTAAGGCCCCATTTCATTGGGTGTTCCAGAGGGCTGACCCGTCCGGAGCGAGGCGGAACCTATTGGATGATTTCGCCCCGCGCAAGTGCCTTGCGACACTTTTTTGACCCGCTGTGCATTTTGTTGAAACAGCGTGTCAAGTGATTGAAAAATCAGCGATCTTCGTCGCTGCCGACGTCAAAGCCGAGCTCGTCGTCCTCGTCTTCGTCTTCTTCGAGGAACACGTCTTCCTCATCGTCGCCGAGCTCGTCGTCAACTTCGACGTCATCGGTCTCTGGAATCTCTTCGTCGCCCGATTCTTCCGCATCGGCGTCTTCGAGGCTGACGATTTCGGGCGCTGCCGTATCCTCTTCCTCGGTTTCTTCTTCGTTCTCGTCCTCGTCATCCACCTTGCGGGCGGTGGCGGGTGAAGGCTTGCCGGCGAGTACCTGCTCGAAGAAGGAGCGCGGATAGCTCTTGCCGGTATAGGGCGAGACGATCGGATCCTGGTTCAGATCGTAGAACTTCTTGCCCGTTTCGGGATCGGTGCGTTTTGTGCCGCGTTCGGAACTGGCCATCGATGTTCCTCGTCTTGGGGTTTTCTGGGCTTTTAGGCCCGCTTCGGTCAGTCCGGTTATGGACAAACCGGGGTCCTGTCAAACCGAAAATGTGGAGAGCAGGTTCCCGGACACGCCTTGCTGTGGCCTTGCCGCCACGGGCCGTGCTAGAGCCGGTCAGAAGCGATGAACAAGATGACCCATCAAAACCCCGTCAATCCGGCCCCATTGGCCAGCCGAGGCGCAAGCCCGCTGGCCGGGCATTTCACGACGCCCGGCGACAAGGCGATTTCCCATCGGGCATTGCTTCTGGGCGCGCTCGCGGTGGGTCGGACGACGATCGAGGGCCTGCTCGATTCCGAGGACGTGCAGGCAACGGCTGCGGCCCTGCGACATCTGGGTGTCCGCGTCGAGCAGCTTGGCGACGTCTGGCATGTCCATGGCCTGGGCGTCGGCGGATTGATGGCGCCGCAGGTGCGGCTCGACATGGGCAATTCCGGCACCGGCCTGCGTCTGCTGCTCGGTCTTCTGGCGCCCTATGACTTCCCCGGCCGCTTTACCGGTGGTCCGACGCTGACCCGCCGGCCGCTGCGGCCGCTGCTCGATGCGCTGGCGCCGATCGGTGTGGTGGTCGAGGAAACCGTCGATGGCGGCCTGCCACTGACCAGGCGCGGTCCATCGCTGCCGCTGCCCTTTCATCATGTGATGAAAGCGCCGTCCGACCAGATCAAATCCGCGCTCCTTCTTGCGGCAGCGCAGATCACCGGCACCAGCACCATCGTCGAGCCGGTGTCGACCAGCGACAGCACGGAAAAGCTCCTCGCCGATTTCGGAGCCATGATCAGCGTGACGCCGGACGATCGCGGTGGCGCGAGTATTTCCATTACCGGCCTCACAGAGCTGCGTCCGCGTCATCTAACCGTCCCCGGCGATCCGTCGTCGGCGGCCTATGCGGTGGTCGCAGCGCTGATCGTGCCGGGTTCGGATCTGACCGTCGGCAATGTGCTGATCAATCCGACCCGGACCGGCCTGATCGATACCCTGCTCGAAATGGGCGGCGACATCCAGTTCATCAACCAGCGCGAGATCGGCGGCGAACATGTCGCGGACTTGCGTATCCGCTCGTCACGGCTCAAGGGCATCACGGTCAGCGCCGACCACGCCGCGACCATGCTCGACGATATTCCGGTCCTGGCTGTCGCCGCCGCCTATGCCGAGGGCGAGACCGTGATCGAGGGCCTGGGCGAGTTGCGGCACCAGGAATGCGACCGCCTGGCTGCAACTGCCGCTGGCCTTGCCGCCAGCAAGGTGACCGTCACCGAGGGTGACACCAGCCTCACGATTGGCGGTGACGGCAAGGTCGAGGGTGGCAGCACGGTGGAAAGCCGGTCCGATCATCGCATCGCCATGAGCTTTCTGGTGCTGGGCCTCGCCAGCAAGCGCGCGGTTACGCTCGACGACACCAATGCCATTGCGGCCAGCTTCCCCGGCTTTGTCGAGGCCATGACGGCTGCCGGCGCACGCTTCGAAACGGTAAAGGGAAACCAGAGATGATCATCGCTGTCGATGGACCGGCTGCATCCGGCAAGGGCACGCTCGCCTCGGGTCTCGCCCGTCACTATCAGCTTCCCTACCTCGATACCGGCCTGCTCTATCGCGCCGTCGGCCGGGCGGTGGAAGCTTTCGAGGACGCCGAGGATTTCGAGCAGCGCGCCACAGAGGCCGCGCGCTCGCTGGATGCCGGCGATATCGAGCCCGAATTTCTGCAGTCCTCCAAAATCGGTTCGATGGCCAGCAAGGTCGCGGTTATTGGCGACGTGCGCAAGGCGCTGTTCGACTACCAGCGCAGCTTTGCCACCCAGGCGGGCGGCGCTGTGCTCGACGGCCGCGATATCGGCACGACCATCGCGCCCGAAGCCGACGTGAAGCTCTTCATCCAGGCCGACAGCAAGGCGCGCATGGAACGCCGCGCCCGCCAGTTCGAAGCGCGTGGACAGGTGGTCGACCGCTACGCCCTCTATCACCAGATAGAAGAGCGGGATGCGCGTGACATGCTCAATCCCAATGGCGGTTTCTACAAAGCCGATGACGCGCACTTGCTCGACACCACGCTTCTCGATATAGAAGCCGCACTCCGCGCAGCCATCGCGATCGTCGATGGGACCATGGCAGGCAAGGCAGGGCGTTAATTCGCTCAAATCCAACCTTGGCTGTTTCGGCCCCGGCAATCACCCAGCGAGGCCAGCGGAAACTATCCAATCAACGTTTCGATCGGGCGCTCGCGCGCCGGCATTTCCATTGGAAATGGCGGGTTTCCGGTCTTCAACCTCAAGCCCCCGGTGCAACGGAGAAGATATTTGGCACAGCAAACTGTGACGAAAGAAGACTTTGAATCGCTGCTGATGGACTCGTTCGTCGACAACGAGCCCCTAGAGGGTGCCGTCGTCAAGGGCACCGTCGTTGCGATCGAAAAGGACCTCGCGATCATCGACGTCGGTCTCAAGACCGAAGGTCGTATCGCGCTCAAGGAATTCGGCCAGGCTGGCCGTGACGGCACCATCACCGTCGGTTCCGTGGTCGAAGTGTATGTCGACCGCGTCGAGAACGCCGCTGGCGAAGCCGTGCTGTCGCGCGAGAAGGCCCGTCGTGAAGAGAGCTGGGTCAAGCTCGAAGTCATGTACAACAACAATGAGCGCGTTGAAGGCACCATCTTCAACCAGGTCAAGGGTGGTTTCACCGTCGACCTCGAAGGCGCCATTGCCTTCCTGCCGCGTTCGCAGGTCGATATCCGCCCGATCCGCGATATCGCTCCGCTGATGAACGTGCTGCAGCCGTTCCAGATCCTCAAGATGGACAAGCGTCGCGGCAATATCGTCGTCTCGCGTCGTGCCATTCTCGAAGAATCGCGCGCCGAACAGCGTTCGGAAATCGTCCAGCAGCTCGAAGAGGGCCAAGTTGTCGACGGCGTGGTCAAGAACATCACCGATTACGGTGCGTTCGTTGATCTCGGCGGCATTGACGGCCTGCTGCACGTCACCGACATCGCATGGCGTCGCGTGAACCACCCGTCGGAAGTGCTGACGATCGGCGAGACCATCAAGGTCCAGATCGTTCGCATCAACCACGAGTCTCACCGTATCTCGCTCGGCATGAAGCAGCTTCAGGCCGATCCGTGGGATGGCATCGAAGCCAAGTACCCGATCGAAGCCAAGTTCACCGGCCGCGTCACCAACATCACCGACTACGGTGCATTTGTTGAGCTCGAGCCCGGCATCGAAGGCCTGATCCACGTCTCCGAAATGAGCTGGACCAAGAAGAACGTGCACCCCGGTAAGATCGTCTCGACCTCCCAGGAAGTCGAAGTCGTCGTGCTCGAAGTCGATCCCGACAAGCGCCGTATCTCGCTTGGCCTCAAGCAGACCCTGGCAAACCCATGGGAAAGCTTCGCCGAGAAGTTCCCGGTCGGCTCGACCATCGAAGGCGAAGTCAAGAACAAGACCGAGTTTGGCCTGTTCATCGGCCTCGACGGCGATGTGGACGGCATGGTTCACCTGTCCGATCTCGACTGGCAGAAGTCGGGCGAAGTGGCCCTCGAAGACTACAACCGCGGTGACATGGTTTCGGCCAAGGTCCTCGATGTTGACGTCGAAAAGGAACGCATTTCGCTGGGCATCAAGCAGCTGGCAACTGGCGAGACCACCTCGTCGGCAGCTGGTGCTGACGCTGGCGAAGTCGGCGGCATCCGCAAGGGTGGCGTCGTGACCGGCACGGTCGTCGAAGTCAACGATGGGGGCATTGAAGTCCGTATCGCCGACACCGAAATGACCGCCTTCATCCGTCGTGCTGACCTCAGCCGCGACCGCAACGACCAGCGTCCCGAGCGTTTCAGCAAGGGCGAAAAGGTCGACGCACGCGTCACCCAGTACGATCGCAAGACCTCGCGCATCCAGCTGTCGATCAAGGCACTGGAAATCGCCGAGGAAAAGGAAGCTGTTGCCAACTACGGTTCGTCGGATTCGGGCGCTTCGCTCGGCGACATCCTGGGCGCAGCCCTCAAGGGCCGCGACGAGAAGTAATTCCGTCACTGCCTATCCATTGGGCCCGCGCTTCACAGCGCGGGCCTTTTGCTTTCTATAGAGGCTATGAGACAGACAATGCATTGGCGGGCCATGACCATGCTCGACCTGCCGGCGGTCGAGGCAATCGCAGCAGAGGTGCATCCGTCTTTTCCGGAAGACCTCAGCGTCTTTGCCGAACGCCAGCGCCTCTATCCCGAGGGCACCCGCCTGCTGGAGATGGGCGGCCTGGCATCCGGCTATGTTCTGTCGCATCCCTGGCACTATGGCGAACTGCCGCCGCTCAATTCCCTGCTGGGCGCCATACCCGCCGATGCCGACACCTATTACGTCCATGACCTTGCGATCCTGAACGCAGCGCGCGGTACCGGCGCTGCTGCCATGATCGTCGGCGACATCCTGCGGCACGCCAAGGCTGCCAGCCTGCCCAGCGTCAGCCTTGTCGCTGTCAACGGCTCAATCCCCTTCTGGCACAAGCACGGCTTCCGCGTGCAGAACGTGCCCGAACTCTCCGACAAGCTGAAGAGCTACGAGGACGCGGCCAAGCTGATGACCCGCAAGCTTGTGTAACGACAAATTTGTAGTTACATTTCCACCATGCGTGGTGGGGGCGACGCGTGGAATTCGAGTGGAATCCGAACAAGAACCGAACCAACCTCATCAAGCATCGTATCGCTTTTGAGGACGCGCTGGACGTTTTGCTGATCCATACGAATTGACCGAACCTGCCAAGACCGTGAGCGGCGAGCTTCGCGAGCAGACGATCGGTTTTGTGCAGCAACTGGCGATCCTGCTCGTCGTTCATATCAAGCGTGAGCGTATGGATGGCACCGAGGTGACGCGGATCATGTCCGCCAGACCGGCCTCAAGAAAGGAAAGGCAGCGCTATGAACGACGAAAGTCGTAAGTTTGTTCGTTACGTGAAGCGCCCTCTCACGCAGGAACAGATCGACCGTCTCAAAGCGTTGGCGGATACTCCCGATGAGGAGATCGATTTCTCCGATATTCCCGAATTGACCGACGAATTCTTCGCAAACGCCGTGCAAGGCTTGAGCTATCGCCGTATGCACAAGCAGCAAGTGACGCTGCGGCTAGACATGGATATCCTCCATTGGTTCAAGAGCAATGCCAAGGATGGCAAGGGCTACCAGACCGACATCAACAAGGCTCTGCGGGCCCATATGGAGGCGCATGAGAAGCGTGCGGCCAAGAAGGCCGGCTAGCCGCCTGCCTTGCCAAGCGAACCGCGCATCGCTACCTCCGAAGCTGAGTTTGTCCACGAGGCCACGATGACCGACCAGCACGCCGATCCCCATGCCGTCATTGCGGCCGAACGCTACCGCAAGTCGCGCGGGCTCTGGCGCATTCTGGCGTTCATTGCTGTCGCCGTAGTGATCGTCCTTGCATTGGGCCGCTTCGCGCTACCGCAGGCGCCAGCGCAATATGTTGCGCGGATCGTCATCGACGGCACGATTGCCACCGATCCCGAGCGGTTGCGCGTGATGCAGCGCCTGGCCGAAGACGATGCCGTCAAGGCCGTCATTCTCGCCATCAATTCCCCCGGCGGCACCTCCGCTGGCGGCGAGGAGCTCTATGAAGCGGTCTCGCAACTGCGCGAAGCAAAGCCGACGGTGTCGGTCATCAAGGAGGTTGGTGCATCGGCCGCCTACATGACCGCCATTGCCTCCGACCATATATTTGCCCGGCGCCTATCGATCGTCGGTTCGATCGGAGTGCTGTTCCAGCACGTCAATGCCGGCAAGCTCCTCGATACGATCGGCGTCGATCTCGACAAGGTCGCATCGGGGCCGCTCAAGGCCGAACCGGATTTCGATGAGCCCATGGAAGGGGCAGCCCGCGCATCCATAGCCGAACTGGTCGATGACAGCTTCCAGTGGTTCGTCGATGTCGTGGCAGAACGTCGCGGCATGGACCGGCCGGCCGCGCTTGCCCTTGCCGATGGTCGCATCATGAGTGGCAGGGTGGGTGTCGAGACCGGGCTGATCGACGCTATCGGCGGCGAACTGGAGGCTCTCGCCTGGCTTGAGGCCGAGCGCGACCTGCCCGAAGATATTGAAGTCGTTACCGTATATCCGATGCCCGAACAGGGCCTGGATTGGCTCTCCTTGCTGCTTGGGAGTCAGATAAAGGCCGCTTTGGGCCTTCCGAATGGGCCCGTCACGCTTGACGGCTTGGTCTCACTTTGGCAGGTTGGTTCACGCTCCTGACGAATTGGAGCAGCAGCGGCCTTAACCGGAGCCAGGGATGATCAAGTCGGAACTCGTCGAGAAACTCGCGGCGGAAAATCCGCATCTGTTCCAGCGTGATATCGAAAATATCGTCAATGCCATCCTCGACGAGATCGGGGACGCGATGGCCCGGGGTGACCGGGTCGAACTGCGTGGCTTTGGCGCTTTTTCGGTCAAGAACCGTCCCGCCCGTGTCGGTCGCAATCCACGCACCGGCGAGCAGGTCGATGTGGGCGAGAAATACGTGCCCCAGTTCAAGGCTGGCAAGGAAATCCGCGAGCGGCTCAACCGCACGTAAAGGGGCAAGGGCTCCATAGGCATCGCGTATATGGTCAACAAAATCGTCGGTTGGGTGGTCCTCGTCCCGCTCTGTCTGGGTTTGATCGTGTTCGCCCTGGCCAATCGCCACTTCGTCGCCGTCAATTTCAATCCCTTCGTTTCGGTCGATGGCGCTGTTGCGCCCGGCTATGGCGTGCCGCTGTTTGTGGTCATGTTTGTCGTGCTGCTGGTGGGTGTGCTGCTGGGCGGCATTGCCACCTGGTTCTCGCAAGCCCGGCACCGCCGCAGCGAAAAGCATTGGCGCCGCGAGGCGAGCCAATTGAGCAAGGAGCTGGAAAGCCTGCGCCGCCGCCATGGCGAGGCTGCCAACGGCCGTAAGGCCGAAGTCGACGATCTGCTGGAGCTGCGCTGAGCAAGGCCATGGCCGACCCCCTGATCATCAAGATTTGCGGCATCAAGACTCTCGACCTGCTGGATGTCACCATCGATGCTGGCGCGGACATGGTCGGTTTTGTCCATTTCGCACGCTCGCCGCGCCATGTCTCGATCGAAGAGATCGCCACGCTGATTTCGGCTGCGCGCGGTCGCATCGAAACCTGCGTGCTGCTGGTCAACCCTGACAATAGCTGCGTTGCCGAAGTGGCCGCGCTTGGACCCGACTGGATCCAGCTGCATGGCCCCGAATCCCCGCATCGCGTCGAGGCGATCCGCGCCGAGGCTGGTGTCGAGATCATGAAGGCCGTATCGATAGGATCGGCCGAAGACGTGGCCCATATTGCCGATTTCGTCGATGTCGCCGACCGAATCCTGCTCGATGCCAAGCCGCCCAAGGGTGCCGACCGGCCGGGCGGATTGGGCGATACCTTCGACTGGTCGCTGCTCGAAGGCCTTGACCCGTCCATCCCCTTCATGCTTTCCGGTGGCCTGACGCCGCAAACCGTTGCCGATGCCGTAAGAACTGTCCGCCCCTTCGCGGTGGATGTGTCCTCGGGTGTCGAGAGCCGGCCCGGGGTCAAGGACAAGCGGCTGATCGAAGCGTTTATCCGCAACGCGCGCGCAGCAGCAAGTTAACTGGCGATCCGGGGTTCCCTCGGCGCTTCGAGGGGTATCCAGATGGACGGCACCAATTCCCTGCGCAATGGCCCCGACGAGCATGGGCGCTTTGGCATTTATGGCGGGCGCTTCGTCGCCGAAACGCTGATGCCGCTGGTGCTGGACCTCGAAAAGGAATATCGCGCCGCCAAGCTCGATCCGGCCTATGCCGCCGAATTGCAGGATCTGGCGACACACTATACCGGCCGCCCCAGCCCGCTCTATTTTGCCGGGCGCCTGACCGAAAAGCTGGGCGGTGCGAAAGTCTGGTTCAAGCGCGAAGAGCTCAACCACACCGGCTCCCACAAGATCAACAATTGCCTGGGCCAGATTCTCCTGGCCAAGCGCATGGGAAAGACCCGCATCATCGCCGAGACCGGCGCCGGCCAGCATGGCGTGGCGACGGCCACGGTCTGCGCCAAGTTCGACCTGCCCTGCACGATTTTCATGGGCGCGACCGACGTCGCGCGGCAGCGCCCCAACGTTCTGCGCATGAAGATGCTGGGCGCAGAAGTCCGCGCCGTGACAGCCGGTGCGGGCACGCTCAAGGACGCCATGAACGAGGCGATCCGCGACTGGGTCACCAATGTCGAAAACACCTATTACCTGATCGGCACCGCCGCCGGCATGCATCCCTATCCGGAAATGGTGCGGGATTTTCAGTCGGTCATCGGCACCGAGATCAAGCAGCAGTTCCAGGAGATGGAAGGCCGGTTGCCCGACGCCGTGGTCGCCTGCGTCGGTGGCGGCTCCAATGCCATCGGCGCCTTCCACGCCTTTCTCGACGATGCCGAGGTCAAGCTCTATGGCGCCGAAGCTGGTGGCCATGGCATTGACGTCGAGAATGGCCATGCCGCGTCGATGACCGGCGGTCGCCCCGGTGTGTTGCATGGCAACCGCACCTATCTGCTGCAGGACGATGACGGGCAGATTCTCGAAGGTCACTCCATTTCGGCAGGCCTCGACTATCCCGGCGTCGGCCCCGAGCATTCGTTCCTGCACGATACCGGGCGCGTCACCTATCAGCCGATCACCGACAATGAGGCGCTCGAAGCCTTTCAGCTGTGCACCAAGATGGAAGGCATCATCCCGGCGCTCGAAAGCGCGCATGGCCTGGCGCAGGTGATGAAGATTGCGCCGACCATGTCCAGGGACCAGTCCATCGTGCTGTGTCTCTCGGGCCGCGGCGACAAGGATGTCGAAAGCGTCGGCAATTATTTGGGGCTGCTGTAACTCATGTCGCGTATCGAAAAGCGTTTCGTTGAAATCAAGGCCGCCAACCGCCCCGCCTTTGCTGCCTATGTGATGGGTGGCGATCCGGACCTGGCGACTGGCCAGGCCATCATGAATGCCATGCCGCAGGCTGGTGCCGATATCATCGAACTGGGCATGCCCTTTTCCGATCCCATGGCCGATGGCCTCGCCATCCAGCTTGGCGGCCAACGGGCGCTCAAGGCCGGCCAGACCTTGATGGGCATCCTGGGCATGGTCGAGGAATTCCGCCGCAAGGACGAGAATACGCCGATCGTCATCATGGGTTATTACAACCCGATCTATTCCATGGGCGTCGAGAAATTCCTCGGTCTCGCCAAGGAAGCCGGTGTCGATGGCCTGATCATCGTTGATCTGCCGGCCGAGGAAGACGAGGAGCTTTGCATCCCCGCCCTCAAGGCCGGCATCGACTTCATCCGTTTGATCACCCCGACCACCGACGACCAGCGCTTGCCGGTAGTGCTCAAGAACACCTCCGGCTTTGTCTATTATGTCTCGATGACCGGCATCACCGGCGCGGTGATCAAGTCGCGCGCCGCGGTCGGCGAGGCCGTGCAGCGCATCAAGCAGCATACCGACCTTCCCGTGATCGTCGGCTTCGGCATCAAGACGGCCGAGGATGCCGAGGAAATCGGCCGCCATGCCGATGGCATTGCCGTGGGCACTGTGCTGGTCGATGCCATTGCCAGGTCACTCGATGAGGGCGCGGCTACCGACCGCACCGTATCGGCTTTGACCGGTCTCGTCTCCGACATCGCCGCCGGCGCCAGGCGCGCTCGCGCCTGACCGTCCCCGCATCTGTGGGATATCGGCCTGCGCCCTTAACCTCGGGCGTCGGGCCTGATAGAATTGCCACAATTGGCCACTAGGTGGCACACCGTCTGCTATCGAGGCTCGCTATGAACTGGATCGATAATTTCGTCCGCCCCAAAATCCGCTCCATGCTTGGCCAGCGGCCCGACATTGCCGAAAATCTCTGGGTCAAGGACCCCGAGTCCGGCGAGATGGTGTTCTATCGCGACCTCGAAGCCAATCAGTGGGTCGTGCCCAATTCGGGCTACCATATGAAGATCAAGCCGGCTGACCGGCTCAAGACCTTCTTTGACGACGGCGAATACAAGCTCGTGCCCGTTGCTTCCGTCGCTGTTGATCCGCTGAAATTTCGCGACCAGAAGCGCTATCCCGACCGGATCAAGGAAAACCGCGCCAAAACCGGTTTCGATGATTCCGTCATCGTCGCCACTGGCAAGCTCTATGAGCGCGACGTCACCGTTGCCGTGCAGGATTTCGACTTCATGGGTGGCTCGCTAGGCATGGCTGCCGGGCAGGGCATCATCACCGGCCTCGAAACTGCCGCCAACAAGAAGACCGCCTTCGTGCTCTTCGTCGCCTCGGGCGGCGCGCGCATGCAGGAAGGCGTGCTGAGCCTGATGCAGATGCCGCGCACCACCGTTGCCGTGCTGCGCCTGCGCGAAGCGGGCCTTCCCTTCTTCGTCGTCCTGACCAACCCCACCACGGGTGGCGTCACGGCGTCCTATGCCATGCTGGGCGACGTGCATCTGGCCGAGCCCGGCGCGATGATCGGCTTTGCCGGTGCCCGCGTCATTGAGCAGACCATTCGTGAAAAGCTCCCCAAGGGCTTCCAGCGCTCGGAATATCTCTATGAGCATGGCATGGTCGACATGGTTGTCCATCGCCACGACCTGCGCTCGACCATTGGCTCGCTGTCGGCCATCCTGACCAAGGCAGAGGCATCGCCGGCCCTGACAGGAACGGCACCTGCTACCGCCGCCCGCGCCAGCCTGCGCGACGCGGCCGTGGCTGCCGAGGGTGACGATGCGGACGATCTGATCACCCCGCCGGCTGCCACGCACGCCGAATAGGGTCTTTACCCGCATTTAAGGCGTCTCCTCTAGGTTGCGGCAATTCGCGTCTGGACCGGTTGGGAACTGGTCCCGGCGTTTGCCGCTCGGGGGGAGCCGAACGATGTTCAAACTGTCCATGCCTATTGCCCGCAAGCTGCCGCTGGCGCTGCTGGGATCTGCGCTTCTGGTCAGTGTCGGCGTAGGGCTGGCCAGCTACCTGATCGGTAGCCAGGCTTTGCGCAGCGCCGCCGAAACCAATCTGATGACGCTGGCCAATGAACGCGCCGCGGCGGTCTCGACCTATCTGAAATCTGTCGAGGACGATCTCGTCGCCACCTCGCGCTCGGAAGCAACCGTCCAGGCCCTGCGCGATTTTGGCGGTGCCTGGCTGCAGTTCAAGGTCGATCCGACCGCCGAAGTGCGCAAGCTCTATGTCGACGACAATCCCGACAAGGCCAATCTCGCCGCGCTCGACACCCTGGGCACGACCGGTGCCTATGACGTCACCCACACACGTTTCCACCCGGGCTATCGCAGCCAGATCTCGGCGCGCGGCTATCGCGACCTCTACCTGTTCGACCTCAAGGGCTTCATGGTCTATTCGGTCAACAAGGGCGCCGATTTCGGCACCAGCTTTGCCGATGGTGGGCCGCTGGCATCGTCCAGCCTGGGCCCGGTGTTCCAGCAAGCGGTGGCGATCGAAAATCCCGACGACGTGGTCTTTGCTGATTTCACTGCCTATCAGGCAGCGGGCGGCCTGCCGGCCAGCTTTTTTGCCAAGCCTGTGTTCAACGCCCAGGGCCGCAAGGTCGGTGTGCTGGCTATCCAGCTTCCCTCAGAACGCCTCGATGCCGTCATCGGCGATCGCACGGGTCTGGGTGAAACCGGCGAAGTGATCATCGTCGGGCCCGACGGCATGCTGCGCTCGGACTCCACCTTTACCGCCGACAATGATGCCCTGGTGACCAATTTTGCCGGCCCGATGCTCGATAGCGCCTTGAGCGGAACAGCATCGGAAGGCGAAACCACGGCCTATCGCGCCATGGACATGATCGCCGCAGCGGCACCTGTCACCACCCGCACCGGCAACTGGGCGGCCATCGCCGTGCAGGGCACGGACGAAGTGCTGGCGCCTGTCACCAACATGCGCAACTCCATGCTGTTGATCGGCGCAGGCCTCCTTGCCGTGGTTGCAGCGCTCAGCCTCATCTTCTCGCGCAGCATAACCCGGCCCATTACGCGCCTGACGGATACGATGGAAACGCTGGCCAAGGGTAATTTCGACACCGAAGTGCGCGGTGCCGACCGTCGCGACGAACTCGGCGCCATGGCGCGCACCGTGGAGGTCTTCCGCGAAAACGGCCTCAAGGTGACGCAGATGACAGAGGCCGAAGCGGCCCAGGTCCTCGCCAACCAGGCCGAACGCGCCCGCATGATGGCCAGCCTGCAGCGAGCTTTCGGCAATGTGGTCGATGCCGCCATCGCCGGTGACTTCACCCGCCGTGTCGATGAAAGTTTCCCCGATTCCGAGCTCAACGCGTTGGCCCGCTCGGTCAATGCCCTGGTGGAAACGGTTGATCGTGGACTCGGCGAAACCGGTTCGGTTCTCGCCGCGCTGGCCGATACCAACCTGACCCAGCGCGTCGAGGGCCATTACGAAGGCGCTTTTGCTCGTCTCAAGCACGACACCAATGCCGTGGCCGAAAAGCTGGGTGAGATCGTCGGCCAGCTGCGCTCGACCTCGGGTGCGCTCAAGACCGCGACCGGCGAAATCCTCTCCGGCGCCAACGACCTGTCCGAACGCACCACGCGACAGGCGGCAACCATCGAGGAAACCTCGGCCACCATGGAACAGCTTGCTGCAACCGTGCTGGCCAACGCCCAGAAGGCCGAGACAGCCAGTGCCGAAGCGCTTGCCGTGTCGAAAAGCGCGGAGGAGGGCGGTCACGTCATGACCCAGGCCACCGAAGCCATGGGCCGCATCACCACCTCCTCGGCCAAGATCTCCAATATCGTCAAACTGATCGACGACATCGCCTTCCAGACCAATTTGCTGGCGCTCAATGCTTCGGTCGAGGCGGCCCGCGCCGGTGATGCCGGCAAAGGCTTTGCCGTGGTGGCCGTCGAAGTGCGTCGTCTTGCCCAGTCCGCCGCCTCGGCCTCGTCCGACATCAAGGGCCTGATCGAGCAGAGCACCGGTGAAGTGCAGGGCGGCAGCAAGCTGGTTGCCGAAGCTTCGGCCAAGCTCACCGGCATGCTCGGCGCCATCCGCGAGAATACCGCAGCGCTCGAAGCCATCGCCCGCGACAGCCGCGCCCAGGCCAGCGGCATCGGCGAGATCAATGTCGCCGTCCGTCAGATGGACGAGATGACCCAGCGCAATGCGGCGCTGGTGGAGGAGACCAACGCGGCCATCGAACAGACCGAAGCCCAGGCCAGCGAACTCGACCGTATCGTCGATATCTTCACCATCCATGCGACGCCAAACCGCACTGTCGCGCCACAGCCGGCCGCCCAGCCGACCCAAGGCATTCGCGGCATGCAGGACAGGCTCAAGGCCGTTGCTGGCAGCTATTTGCGCCGGGGCAATGCGGCCCAGGCGGTGGATCAGGACTGGTCCGAATTCTGATTTGAGCGCAAAGGGAAATGGGAGTAACTCAACCACGCCCGCCGCTGGTTGAGTACCTCCCATGTCCCGCACCGATGCCATCCTCAAGCGCCTCTCAACGCTGCACCCCAAGCTGATCGATCTGAGCCTTGATCGCATGCTGCCGCTGCTGGGCGAACTGGGCAATCCGCAAGACCATTTGCCGCCCACGATCCACGTCGCTGGCACCAATGCCAAGGGTTCGACCATTGCCTATCTGCGCGCCTTTCTCGAAGCGGCAGGGCAGTCGGTGCATGTCTATAACTCACCCCATCTCGTGCGCTTCAACGAGCGCATCCGCCTTGCCGGCAAGCTGGTCGGCACGCGCAGGCTCAATGCCGCGCTCGAACATGTCGAGCAGGTCAATGCCGGAGCGCCGATCACCTTTTTCGAAATCACCACAGTCACGGCCTTCCTGCTTTATGCACAGACTCAGGCGGACTACCTGTTGCTCGAAACCGGCATGGGCGGCACTTATGACACGACAAATGTGATCAAGAGCCCGATCGGCACCATCATCACCCCGATCGACCTCGACCATCAGGCCTTCCTCGGCAATACCGTAGCCGAGATCGCGGTGTGGAAGGCCGGCATTTTCAAGCGTGGCGCCAAGGCCGTGATCGGTATCCAGCGCGATGAGGCGCGGCCCGTGCTGGAGCGGGCCGCGCATCGCCTGGGCGTCAGGCCGATCTGGCAGGGCGAGGATTTTCATGGCAGCGCGCAGGACGGGCGGCTGGTGTTCCAGGATGAAGACGGCCTGCTCGACCTGCCGCCACCGGCCCTGCTCGGCGCACATCAATTCGACAATGCCAGTCTCGCCATCGCGGCCAGCCGCCATTTTGAACTGCCGGTGGATGACAAGGCCTTTGCCCAGGGGCTGCGCCATGTGACCTGGCCGGCGCGGATGACGCCGCTCAAGGGCAAGCTCCGCGATCTGCTTCCTGCCGGCGCCGAACTCTGGCTCGACGGCATCCACAATGCCCATGGCGCCGCGGCCGTGGCGACCGCCCTGCGCGATCTGGAAAAGGCCAGGTCCGCGCCGCTGGTGCTGATCATGGGACTGATGAACAATCGCGATCCAGCGGCGGTGCTGGCGCCTTTTGCCGGCATGGCGCAGCAGGTGTTCACTGTCAGTATTCCCGGTGAGATCAATGCCCACAAGGCCGGCCATCTGGCGCAAGAAGCCAGCGGGGCCGGCTTCGAGGCCCGCCCGATGCGCTCGGTCACCTTGGCCCTCAAGGCTGCTGCAGCCTTTGGCGATGCCCGCGTGCTGATTTGTGGTTCGCTCTATCTGGCCGGCGATGTGCTGGCCAGAAACGGCACGCTCCCCGATTAATATCTGCCCTGCTCGCTCCCCACGAAGGGATCGACCGGGCTGGTGCCCGAGAATGCCTTGCGGCCCATGATGGCTTCGAGCACGGCAGCCTGCATGGCTTCGCTGGAGCCATAGGCATTGACATAGGCCGGCACGCGTGGCGCGTCGTGCAGGTAATAGGGATAGCCCAGCGAAATCATCAGTACCGGCATGTCATGCCAGACGCGATGCATCGCGCCGAACACCGAGCCGGTCAGCGCCTTCCAGTCTAGGAAGATGCGGCTGCGGGTCAGCAAGGTCTCCTCGGCGAGCAGATAGACTACGAGGTCGAAATCCTTGGGATTGGCCGGTGTCTCGGGATCAAACACCGTGACGGCAAAGCCTTCCTTTTCCAGCCGTTCGGGCAGGCTGAGCGGGATAGGATGCGGCGCAAAGGGTTGCACGGCGCCAGTCGAATAGACGAGAACGCGCGGAGTCTTGTGCGGCGATAACGGCAGGATATTGCGCACATCCTTGACCATGGTCGGCACACGGGCGGTGACGCCCTGTGCGATCATCTGGTTTTCTTCGGTCGCCACGACGCGCTGCGCGGCCTCAAGGCTCGGCTCGGGTCGGTCCTTGTGCAGGCCCAGCGCCGCCTTGAGCCCAAGCACGCGGGTGACGGCCTCGTCGACTCGCTCCTGGCTGAGGCGGCCATCGGCCACGGCCTTCACCAGTCGCATCAGGTCGGCATTGGCATCGTCGGAAAACAAGATGACATCGCAGCCTGAGACAATGACTTCCGGCAAGACGTCATCGCGCGTGCCCCAGTCGCCCATCCCGGCCATCGGCGTGGCGTCGGAGACGATCAGTCCGTTGAAGCCCAGCTCGCGCCGCAGCAGGTCCTGGTTGAGCGCCTTGCTGAGCGAGGCGGGCCGATAGGCTTCCGCCCCCGCGCCAGGATCGAGCGCCAAGGCATAGGCAGGAAAGGCAATGTGGGCCGACATGATGCTGAGCACGCCATCGGCAATCGCCTTGCGATAGAGCCGGCCGAAGCTTTGTTCCCATTCGGCCATGGAGAGCGGATTGACCGTGGTCACCAGATGCTGGTCGCGGTCGTCAAAGCCTTCGCCAGGCCAATGCTTTACGGTGGCGGCGACGCCATTGGACTGGAAGGCCTCGACCTGCGCCATGGCATGGCGCTCCACCTTATCGATGTCGCTGCCATAGGAGCGCGTGCCGACAATGGCGCTGCGCCAGGCCTGGTTGATGTCGATGACCGGCGTAAAGCTCCAGTTGAGCCCCACGGCACGGGCTTCGCGCGCCATGATCGATGAAATGGCGCTGGTCGCCTCCACATCGTCCACCGCAGCCAGGCCCAGCGGATTGGGCACCGGCGTGCCGAAGGGTAGGCTCATGCGGCTGCCTTCGAGATCGGCGCTGACCAGCAGCGGAATGGCGCTCAGCGTACCGAAGTCGCGAGCCAGGGCGATCTCGGCCTCGAGGCTGTCCGAATAGATGCGCGTAATGCCGCCCGGCTTGAAGCTGCGCACCATGTCGGTTGTCTCATCCGGCGTCCCGCGGGCCAGCAGCACGAAGAGTTGGGCCAGCTTGTCGCGCGGCGTCAGCGCGTCGCGCGTCGCAGCGACCCAGGCCAGGGCCTCGTCGTCGAGATTGAACGGAGCGGCGGAAAGATCGATCGGCGCCAAGGCATCCTCCGGTTGAGTCTATTCGTCTTCTATCAGAGGAAATGCAGCCGAACGAGGGCGTGCTGCAGAGGGGAGCAGATGCGCATATCCCCAAACAAGAACACCGCCGGGTCGCCCCAGCGGTGTTTTGCAATTTGTCGCCTCAGCAGCTTAGGCGGCGTGGCTTTCCAGCCACTTGGTCAGGCCAGCCTTTGGCGTGCCGGCACCGATCTTCATGTCGGCCGCTTCGCCGCCCTTGAACAGGATCATGGTCGGGATGGAGCGGACGCCATATTTGACGGTGGTCGAGGGGTTCTCGTCGATGTTGAGCTTGACGATCTTGACCTTGCCGGCCAGTTCGCTCGAAAGCTCGTCGAGCACGGGTGCGATCGCGCGGCACGGCCCGCACCACTCTGCCCAGAAATCAACCAGGACGGGTTCTTTGGAGTTGAGGACTTCCTCGCCGAAATTGGCGTCGGAAACGTGAGTCGTCATGTCTATTTGCCTTTGGGTTGAAAGCGGCGGTCTCTGTGCGCCTAAAGCTGGTGAGAGTCCAGCCTCGGGGCAAGTTCGCTCACCGCATGGTGAAGCCCCGCGTAGCTGCCGCAAGCATGTCAGAGGGCAGAAACATCAATGATTCCAGTTGTGTCCATAGGATAGCCGCGCGCACGGTTCGTCCGGGGAAAAGCTGACCTGCAACAAATGCATATAATCCGAGCTGTGTCAGATAGTTCCCCGACACATCGCCCGGCCCCCCAGGCACCGACGCGTCGGACTTGTAGTCGATCACCAATACCCCGGCCTCGTCAATGACCAGCCGGTCCATTCGGCCCGAGAGGACAATCTCTTTCCCATCGCGCCGGGCCGGCAGCGCAAAACCCACCTCGGCGCGGCTGTTCTCGCCAAAATAGTCCATCAGTTCCGGGCGGTTGAGAATGGCCATGGCCTTGTCGCCGATGCGCTGGTGCTCGCCATCGTCGTCCGGCAACAGAGCCAGCAGTGCCTTGGGCAACACCTGCGGCCAGAGCGCGCGGTCCACCCGGCCCAGATGCTGCAGCATGGCGTGGAGCGCAATACCCTGGCTCTTGGCCGCATCGGCATCGCGCGCCTGCTCGGCCAGCGTGTCGAGCGCCTGGCCGGAACCGGCCTTGCCACCAACGCGCGACGGGGAAACCGCCTCGGGCAGGAGAGGCGCCGGAACGGCATCGAGCAGCAGCGGTTGTTGGGCGGCAATTGCAGCAGGGCCGGTTCCGCGGGCCGGTAGGGGCGCCACCCGCTCGCGTGGATAGACCAGCGCGCTTTCGCCGCCATCTTCCCTCGTCACGCTTTCTGCCAGTGGCCGCAGCGCATTTTCTACCGCTTCATACCAGGTGCCAGCCAATTGCTTGCCGGCGTCCGATCCCGGCGTCAGCGCACCGGTGACATAGAGCTCGTCCTCGGCGCGCGTCATGGCCACATAGAGCCTGCGCCAGTATTCGGCGCCCACATTGTCGTCCACCGCCTGCTTGATCGGCATGGTCGTCGGCAGGTGGCCCTTGGCGCCGCTGGCATGGACCAGCAGCGGTCCGGGGGCCGCGTCCAGGAGATAAACAGGCTTGCTGACCATATTGCCGCGTTGCTTGCTGGCCGCATCGGCCAGGATGACGATCGGCGCCTCGAGCCCCTTTGCCCCATGCACCGTCATCACCCGCACGCCACCACCGGCTTCCGGCAGTTCGCGCTTGATCGTGCCCGAGCGTTGCCGCATGCCCGCGACAAAGCCCTGCAGGCTTGGCTGGGTGCCCTGTTCATGGTCGAGCGCCAGCGACAGCAGTTCGGCCAGCACATCGTCGACCTCCTGGCCCAGCCGCGCGTGGAAGCGCTTGAGCCCGCCTTCGGCATAAAGCACCTGGGCGAGGAATTCGAATGGTCGCTCGAAATCGAGCTCGCTGCGCCAGCGGAACAGTCGTGCATGTGCCTCGACGCAGCTCGGCTCGGCGCAATGCGCCAGTGCCTGCCACAGCGTCTCGCCCTTGGGGCGCGGCTGGGCGAGGGCATGGAGGGCATCTTCGTCAACATCAAACAGCGGCGAGCGCAACAGCGCTGCCAGTTGCAGGTCGTCGGCGGGATTGAGCAACACGTCGCAGAGCGCCAGCATGTCCATCACGGCAATATGGCCGGTGACCTTCAGCCGGTCGGCGCCGGGCGTGGGCAGGTCGGCCAGCCGCAGGGCGCGAATTACTTCCTGAAATAGTGGCCCGCGCGACTGCACGAGAATCAGCACGTCATCGGCCGTGACGGCACGACCGCGCCCGGTCAGCGGGCGCTTGTCGGCGATCCAGGTCTTGATCTCAGACGCGATGCGTTCGGCCACCTGACGTGGCGCCGACTTTTCGGTTTCGAGCGCCGTGGTCGGCCATTCGCTGCCGCCCTGTGCGCCAGCTGCCTGCTGCAGCGGTGGCCACAGCGTCACGCTGCCGCCGCGCATGGTGCGGGCCGTGTCGTGATGCACATTTTCGCTTTCGAGCAGCGCCGACTGGATCAGCGGATTGTCGCTGACCAGATCCACTGCCGCGAGGATTTCCGGCAAGGTGCGGAAACTGGTGCGCAACGGCACCGGCTCGAAATCGGCCTCTGCCTGTTCGGCGCGCTTGGCATAGGCGCGGCCGGTTTCCCCGAACAGCGCCGGCTCGGCGCCCTGGAAGGAATAGATTGACTGCTTCTGGTCGCCCACGGCGAACAGCGAGCGGGGACGCTGCACCGCACCGGCACCGGCGAAATACTCGTCGGCAATGGCTTTGACCACGCGCCACTGCTCGCCATTGGTGTCCTGCGATTCATCGACCAGGATATGGTCGATGCCGGCATCGAGCTTGTAGCGCACCCATTCGCCGGACTCGTGCTCGAAGAGATCGGCCAGCTTTTCCACCAAGTCGTCGAAATCGAGCAGCGAGCGGGCGCGCTTGCGCTGCTCATACTGACGGGCGATGGCACCGACGATATCGAGCAGCGCATTGCTGCGCTCGACCAGTTCGGCCGCGCTCAGCGCCTGGTCGATCTCGACCACGCGCTCCTGCTCGTCGCTCAGCGTCTGGAACAGGTCGGGCCTCTGCCCTTGCTGGCTGGCATTGAGCAGGGTTGAGCGAGGACCTTTATCGGTGACGAAAAGATCACGCAGCTCATTGCCGGTGATCGCGTCGGGATTGCACCGCGCCAGCATGTCCACGAAGCGCGCGCCGCGCGTCTTGGTTGGATCACCGGCAAATACCGAGACAATCTCGCGGCAGAGTTTCGCCGACAGAAAGGTGCCGTCGACCAGCTCGCCGATCAATTGACCTGTCGTGGCCGAACCGGCGCCGGTCACGCTGGCCAGATTGGCCTTGGCGCGTTGAGGATCGGCCAGCACTGCCTTGAGCTTGCGGCCATCGCTCAGCGCTGCGTCGATGGATGCGCGGATCTGGTCATCGCTCAGCGTTTCGAACAGCGTTTCGACGGCCCCCTCGATGCCGATGCCCTGCGCCATCACCGTCTCGCGCGCCGACAGCAGCATGGCGCTGCGCTCGTCATCCTCGATGACCGAGAAATCATAGGGCACGCGCGCTTCAAGCGGAAAACGATGCAGCACCGATTCACAAAAGGCGTGGATGGTGACGATCTTGAGCCCGCCCGGTGTTTCCAGCGCCCGGGCAAACAGCGTCCGCGCCCGTTCGCGCAGCAGCTTTGGATAGTTCTGGCCCTCGATCCCGACCAGCTCTGCGTCCAGCGCGGCCTCGTCCATCACCGCCCATTCACCCAGCCTTTGCGCAACGCGGCGGCGCATTTCGGCGGCTGCCGCCTTGGTATAGGTGAGGCAGAGGATGGCCTGCGGCTCGACCCCGGCCAGCAACAGGCGCAGCACACGCTGCGTCAGCACATAGGTCTTGCCCGACCCGGCATTGGCGGACACCCAGATCGACCAATTGGGGTCGGCGGCGCGCGCCTGATTGCGCGTCGTATCGAAGGGGACGGAAAGTGCGCCGCGTTCGCTCATTCGCTGCCCTCCTCGCCATCGACGGCGGTCCATTCCGCTACCCGCGCCAGATGATCGTAGGGCCCGGCAAAGCGCTGGCCGGGCAGGGGCAGCAGCCGCGATGGCATGGGCGTGTCGCGCAGCAGGAACAGCTCGATATGGGCCTGCATGCGGCGGGCAATCTCGTCGGCAGCGCTCATCACGTCATGACCATCCGCCGCAATGAAAGGTTTCGGGATGAAGGCATCGGGGCCGAGGCCGACCTTGATATAGGTCAGCGCCGAGGTATCGGCCGAAGACATCTTGTTGAGCGCGCCGGCCTTGGCCATCTGCGCTTCGAGCAGCAATTGTGGCACTTCGAACGCCTGCATCGACTTCTTGTCGGGCGGCGAGCCGGTCTTGAAGTCGATGATTTCGAGTGTCCCATCCCTGAGTTCGTCCACCCGGTCGGCCCGGCCGCGCAGTGTGAAGGGTTCGGCCATCTGCAATTGCCATTCGCCATCGATTTCGGCGTGGCGCTGCTTCACCAGGGGCTCGCGCGTCCGCTCGTAATCGAGGAATTGCCGCGCTGCGGTGGAAAAGCGCCGCAGCCAGATGTCGCGTCGTTCGGCAATGGCTTCCAGCCCGCCGAATTTCTCCTTCGCAATGGCTTCGAGGATGTCGATGGCATTGTCGGCCATGATGGGGTGGCCCAGCTCGATGAAGTCACCAAAGATCGCATGGATGATGGTGCCGCGTTCGCGCACATCCGGCGCTTCGCCCAAAGGATCAAGCGGGCGGAGCTTGAGCACATGCTTGGCATAAACGTCATAGGGCGAGCGCATCAGCGTCTCGATCTCGGTGACCGAGAGCGCGCGCGGGCGCTGGTCGGCAGGCGGATTGGGCATGGGGCGCTGGGCGGGAATGGTCGTCTCTACCGCATCGATGCGCCGCGCCTGCTCCAGCCATTGCTGTCCCTTGCCCTGCCAGGCCTTGAAGGCCGAGTCTCCGGCAAAGGCTTCGAGACGCTGCACCAGCCGCGAGGCGATGGCGGGGCTTGATCCAACCCGGTCGGAGAAGCTGACGATCACCTCGGCATTGCCCATGGCTTGGGCAAAGTCATGCGCGGCAAGGCCCTGCAACCGCTCCGGCGGCTGCAACCCGGCCGCCAACCGCATGCCGCGGCTGAGCCAGGGGCCGGGATCGGCCGGCTCGGGCCATTTGTCTTCGTTGAGCGCCGAGAGGATCAAGACGTCCGGATGCATCAGCCGCGCCTCGAGCTGGCCCCAGATGGCGATATCCTGTCGCGTTTCGCCCGGCCGGCTGCGCACCTGAAAGCCCGTCATCAGCGCCGACAGCACGCCATCGAGCTGGATCGGTGCGAAGCGGTGACCCTCGCGGGCGTGTTCGGCCATCTGCCGCGCCCAGTCGCCCAATTCCTTCTGGCCTGGCAATTCGGCGCCGTCGGTCACCAGGGCAAAGGCATCGTTGAGTGCGGCGGCGAAATCGCCCGCTGTGATGCTCGACTGCCCGATTACCGCGCGCAGCGGATTGAGCGCCGCCTCGATGCGCAGGAACAGCGCTTCGATCCGTGGCCCGTCCGCCGGCTTGAGCTTGCGGGCCGGATATTTGGTGGTGCCATCCTGATTGGCAGCCAATAGCGCCCGCAGTCCCTTCAGCCCCGGATTGGGCCTTTGTCCGCGCAACAGGCCCAGCTCCACATCATCCGCCAGCTCGGCAATGGCGCTGCGGCCAAGGCCAAAACTGGTGGCATTGTTGCGCAACAGCGAAACCAGATCGACAGCCGCGCAATCGCTGCCCGCCAGCGCCAGGATCTGCCGCAGCATTCGCCCCGTTGCCGACTGGAACAGCGGCACGCCAGCCGCATCATCGACCGTAATGCCGAAGCGGCGCAGTTCGGCAGCAATGCGCCGGGCCAGGTTGCGATCTGGCGTGATGACGCCCGCAGTCCGGCCTTCGGCCAGCGCCTGCCGCGCCGCCATGGCCACGGCTCGCGCCTCTTCATCCTCGTTGCGGGCCCGGATCACCGACAGACCTTGCCCGGCCTGTTCCAACGCTTCCAGCGACAGCCGCTGCTCCGCCCAGCGCGCGGTGTCCTTGGTCAGTGCCAAGGCATGATTGACCAGCACTGTCCGCGCCGACCTCTCAGGGACCAGTTCGGTTACGTCAGACACCCGTGCCCCCAGCACCCGCAACAGGCGCGCCAGCCCGTATTGCGGATGGCCATGTGGCGCATTTTTTGGTTCCAGCAATGCGGCCTGATCGTCGTCCGTCAGGCTGCAATCAAGCCCCGGCAGGACGACAGCGCCGCGCGGCAGGGCATTGACCGCCTTGAGCAGCCGAGCCGTGGCAAGAATCGAGCCGGTGGAACCGGCTGCAATGACCGGGCGGTCGCCATAGACCTGCCTTGCCGCATCGGCCTGCCGGCCCAGCCGCTGTCCGCGCAGGGCCGAACCATCGGCCTGCCCGTCCTGCTCCAGCCGCAACGGCCAGTAGCGCAGGGCGATATCGAGAAAGCCCAGCGTCTGCTGCCAGTATTCGCCGATCTCGCCCGACAGGTCCGGGGCAATGGCGGCAATCGCATCGGGCCCCATTTCCTCGGTATGAAGATCATCGATCAGCGTGCCCAGTGCTTCCGCCATGGCGAGGATTTCGCCCGCAGTGGGCGGGCTGGAAAAGGCCCGCTTTCCGGATTCGGTATTGGCCCATTGATCGACAAGGGTCGACAGCACCAGCCGTCGCTTGAGACTGCTGGCCCCCGGCAGCGGCCTCGGCGTATCGAAGGGCGGCAGGAACGGCTCTTCGTCCTCGACCTCGCCGCCAAAGCTGCGGATATCGGGCAAGAGGCCATGGCCGAGCCGCATGAATTCGTCGGCCAGAACCAGCTTGGCGCGGCGCGTCGGCAGGATGACGGTGACATCGCTCAGCCAGAACGGATTGCTGCGGTCGAAGCCGCCCAACAGCGTGCCATCATGGATGCGCTCTGCCAAGACGCGCAGGAAATTGCCATGCGGGGCGATGGTGTAAAGCGTCATGGCTGCAGCTGTCCTTCCGCCGCGGCAATGCCGGCGTCATCACCGACGTAAAACCACGGCGCATCCAGCGCCACGCCATAAAGGCTCTCGCGCTCCATGGCCGCATCGAACAGAAGGTCCAGCGCAAAGGCCCCGTCCGGCATGCCGGCAAATACCGCCTTGCCCATCAGAGCCACACCGGCAAACACCACCGGCGCACCATAGTCATTGGTGATCAGCCCCTGTGGTGAGAGGCAGAAATCATGGCTCCGTCCAAAGCCCACGACATCACGGGGATGGACGCACAGCAGCACGATATCATGGCTGCCCATGGGGGAGGACAACATCCGCGCCAGAGGCTTGTCGCTGCCTGCAGGCCAGAAACCCTGCATGGTCATGACCAGGAACGGATCGGAATGCAGCATGGGCAACGCCTGGCGAATGCCGCCGCCCGAACCCTGCGCCACCTCTTCCCGGCTGACCTTCACCAGCCCGCCGAAATGGGCCAGCACGCCATGGTCGCCGGCCAAGCCATTGGCCACGAAATGCCGGGCGCCCTCGGCCCGGGCATTGGCCATGATCCGCTCGGCAATCGGCAGGCCGGCTACCGGCGTCAATGCCCGCTCCTCGCCGGCGGTCAGCAGCATCACATCGGGGAATCGGGCTGTGTCACTCATGCCCGGATAGAATCGGTCGCGGGCGCTATTGTCCAGTCTTGTGACCGTCGATATGCCCCAGGCTCCGCTCGGGATCGATCTGGTCGCGCACCAGCTGCTTGAGCTGCTTCACATCCGGAAAGCCGCCATCGCGCTTGCGCTCCCAGATCGAAGCGCCATCCAGCGTGATCTCGAACACCCCACCCGTCCCCGGCACCAGCGTCACCTCGCCCATTTCGAGGCTAAAGGTCGAGAGCACCTCCTGCGCCATCCAGGCCGAGCGCAACAGCCAGTTGCATTGGGTGCAATAGGTAATGCGCAGCACGGGCTTGTCGGTCACGAGAATAGTCCATTGGCGGGAGGCGGGGATAAGTTCTGCCACGCCCGCCGCTCAAAGCAAAGCCGCCCGGGGTGAACCGGGCGGCCTGCAGGTCATGAGACCAGGATCAGTTGATCCAGATCACCGTATTGGTGGTCGTGTCGACCATGGCTGGGCGGTCGTTGATATAGACATAGCCATAGTGCGAATCGGGAATGGTCGAGATCGTCGTGCCATCGGGCAGCACTTCGCCGACCACCACGTCACCGGTCACGCCGACCGGATCGACCGGATTGGCGAGCACATAGTCAGTATAGGTCTGCGGCACGAGATAGCCGGGCGACTGGACGAGTGCACGCGACTGCAGGTCGACGATCCAGACGCGGTCATTGGCATAGACATAGCCATAGCCCGGGTCGCCCTGGATCGGATAGACCACGACGTCAGCGGGCAGCACATAGCCGATATCGGCGCTGCCGTCGAAATAGATCGGCTCGACCGGATTGGCTTCGGCGTAATCGACCGAGGACGTGGCAATGCCCGCCTCGGCGCCGATCACCGCGCCGGCAAAGCCGCCGATCACGGCCCCGATCGGGCCACCAACCAGGCCACCGGCCACTGCACCGCCGGTCACGCCACCGGCTGCGCCGATCGTGGCGCCGGCCTCGGCATTGGGATTGGGCTCGACGCCGACAACGACATCCTGCGCGAAAGTCGGCAGGGCTGCGGCAAGCGAAAGCGTGGCCACGGTGGCCAAAAGGATTTTCTTCATTGTTCTGGTTCCTTCATTGCGGAAGCGCGGTTGAGGCCCGCGCCAAGAGTTCCGCCCCGTGGCCCATCAACGGGCACTTGGAGGCGAGGTTCCGCAGCCGGAAGGAACCAGGCTAAAGCTGTTGCTCGATTGCCGCAGCAAGCCCTGCCGGCTCGTCGGACGGGGCAAAGCGCGCCTTGACCTGCCCATCGCGGCCAATGAGGAATTTTGCAAAATTCCAGCTGATATCGCCCGGCTGGTCGGCCTTGAGCCAGCGGTAGAGTGCGTGTTCGCCCGCCCCATTCACCTCGATCTTGGAAAACATCGGGAAGGTGACGCCCGCCTGCGTTTCGCAGAATTCGGCGATCTCGCCATCCGTGCCCGGCTCCTGCCCGCCAAACTGGTTGCAGGGAAAGCCCAGCACCACGAAACCCTGCTCGCCATAGCGCTGCCACAGCGCTTCCAGCCCGTCATATTGCGGGGTGAGGCCGCACTGGCTGGCGGTATTGACCACCAGCACCACCTTGCCTGCATAGGCAGACAGGGGCTGCGCGGTGCCATCGAGAAGGGGAAGGGTGAAGGTGCCAAGCGTGGTCATGCTATTCTCCGGTCTGGTGGCCAGACTAGCCGCCGGGCCATGGCAGGAGCAAGGCGGCAGGGTGAAGCGCCGGCCAGCCCGCAGGCTTCCGGTTGATGCATTGAGCAGGCCCCGAGGCGCTTGCGCCTCTGGTATTTTTATAGATGAGACACAGGTGCCTCGGGGCGCCGGTTTTTGGAGCAGAGGCTGGTTATCGCGGACCGTGATCCTTGCCACAGCCGGCCAGCCTCTCGAACCTGCACGTGCCAGCGAAAGCCGTGCCCGGCTCCCTCCGCCACTGTTCGCCTGCACGCCGCCCGTGCGAAAGGATGGGCCGATGTTAACCCAGCCAGCGGACACGGGGATAAGTTTGTTCCGGCTCCGCCGCAGGTACTTGATCCGATTGGGATTTCTCGACTGCGCCAACGCGCGCAGCAAGGCCGGCCTTGAAGCCATCGTTATAGATCGCGCGATTGCGCTGATCGATCCTTTTGACCAGCTTGGCGCGTATATCCACCATGTCGAGCGGGCGCGGGATGGCGGCAGCCGGCGGCTTGAGCCGCATCACCGGAATGCGGGAGCTGCCCCCCAGATCCCACATCAGGCATTGGTGGAGGGGACTAATCTCGGTGTGTTGGCTTTGCCAGGCCTCGAGCACGGCAATGGCCTGTCCCAGTTGCACGGCAAGCCCCGCCAGGTCATGCGCCGCCACCGGCAGCCGGTTTCGGCGCGTGGCGGAAAACGGCACGCTGTCGCTGAGCAGTCCCTCTGCCTCGATCCGCACCGGTTCCGACACTGGCGCGGCCGGCTTCCTGGCGCCCAAGGCCAGCATGTCCTTGTGCAGTGCTGCCAGTTTAAGCCACAGCGCCTCGTGGCGTTCGGCGGTCTCCCGCTTCGTTTCGGCCATTTTACTCTCTCTGTGCGCGTCATGCGCAACAGGAGAGAATAGGCCCGTTTCGGAGTAGGGGGATAAGTCAGTCCGCCAAGGCACCCCATTCGGGCCGCCAATCGCCGTCATCGACGATTACCGCAATATGCCCCAGCCCCTCGCGCTGCCGCAGGTTTTCTGCACTGACCAGGGCCTGCGGCACCGGCTGCGGAAAACCGGCGATGACCTCCTCCGCCGCCACATCCGCCACCATCCGTCCAGGCGCCCGCCGCACGGTAACAATCACCGCATCACGCGGCTGGCGTTCGTTGGGCAGAAGGCGCTTGAGGTGAGGCATGACCGGTACCGGGGAGGGAATTATGGTCAACAAAGGATGAAGGGGTGGGAGGTTCCATCACGAGTGGTGGTTGTTTGGCTGATGGTGCAGCTGCAATGACTTGGGTTCTGAATTGTCGATACAAGGCGGGCGCACTTATGCTTCAGTGGCTTAGCCACAGTTCTCGCCCCAGGAGTATTCGTGACCTTCGGCGTTTTCATCCATCGTGCCGACTCGATCTATGACGACAGTCCATCCAAGCAGTATCAATTCCCGCGCCAATATCTCGAGCGAGCATCGGCCTGCATTGGCGATTGGGTCGTTTATTACGAGCCGGTGAAGGTCCGAAACTCCAAGGGCTATTACGCTATCGCCAAGGTTGAGCGCATTGTGCCCGATCCGACGGCGCCAAATATGTACCTAGCGCTGATCGAGCCGGGGACGTACCTTGAGTTTCCCAATGTCGTGCCGTTCGACGATGGTTCGGGTGTCATCGAAGCCGGTTTGCTCAACGAGCAGGGCCGTATTTCTGGCCGCGCCCAGGCGGCAGTTCGGCCAATCTCGCCCATGGATTTCGATCGCATTCTGAAGCGGGGACTAGCCGAAGACCAGCCCCTGCTGCCGCGCATTGGCGCTGCACATCTGCTGCCTGATCTCGCCAATGCGTTTGGCGAGGATCAGCAGGCGCCATTTGCTTTTGAGATAGACCGTCAGCGCGTAACAGCGATGACAACACGTGTCGTGCGTGACCGCGTGTTTCGCCGGGTCATTCTCCGTGCCTATGACGAGCGCTGCGCGGTGACTGGGCTGAAGCTGATCAATGGGGGTGGTCGCGCGGAAGTGGATGCCGCCCATATTCGTCCAGTTGAGCACAGCGGGCCGGACATTGTGAATAACGGCGTAGCGCTCTCCGGCACGGCACATTGGATGTTTGATCGCGGGCTGATTGGCTTCAGCGATGATCTGGACATTATCGTCTCGCGGCATGTGAATGATCGCGATGGCGTGGAAAGCCTGATCAACAAGACGGGAAAACTGATTGGGCCGATCGCGTCACGCGACCGGCCGCATCCGGCATTTCTGCAATGGCATCGCGAGAACTGCTTCAAGCAGTGAAGTCAGCACCTGTATCGGCGGAGATTTTTTCTATTCGGCACACGTTGTACGCTGGCGCATACCTATATCGCATGAAGTCCTCAATCACTTCAGCCGCAAGCCGAGTCGCCTGATCGAATGCATCCACCATATCGATGAACCACTCGTCGTCAGGCGTTTCCTCGACGCCGTTCAGATTGAAGAAAAGTATCCGTGTGTCGGCGCGCTTAGATAGAACCGTCTTGATATGCGCAGCGGTCAGATGGACATAGGCGGATGTTCGCTCATAGACGCCACTCAGTCCTCGATAGTACTCGTCCAGCTTGCGGTGAAGCATGGCGTCATCAAGCGGCTTGCCATCTCGTGACTTCAGCTTTCGATAGCTGCGATCGTTCATTAGATGCTCGCCCGCGACGTCGAGGTCAGCGACCAAGGATAGACCAAATATTCGAAGCGCCGTGTCGATTTGCAGCCGGATCAGTGCCGTAGCCGCCAAGCTGTTTTTCGCGCGGACCAAAGTGCAAAAGGCATGTGACAGGGAATTGGTCTTCTTGATCGCTGCCAGCACGTACCAGCCGATGTCGGGAAGCTTGGTACCCTGGGGTCCCAGATAGGCATGAGGGATCTTCTGGAGGTCCGTTGAAACGCGCTCGATATTGCTCAGGTAAGCTTCGAGATCGAACGCTTCGGTCGACGGCTGATCCAAAAATCCCTCCGGATTATCTGCCCTTAGTCATCGCCCATCTTCAGCGCCTTGATAAACGCCTCTTGCGGGATGTTGACGCTGCCGTATTGGCGCATCTTGGCCTTGCCCTTCTTCTGCTTGTCCAAGAGCTTGCGCTTGCGGGTGGCGTCGCCGCCATAGCACTTGGCGGTCACGTCCTTGCGCATGGCGCGGACAGTTTCGCGGGCAATGATCTTGCCGCCGATGGCCGCCTGGATCGGGATGACGAAGAGATGCGGCGGAATCAGCTCCTTGAGCTTTTCGCACATCACGCGGCCGCGCGTCTCGGCGACGGAGCGGTGCACCAGCATCGAGAGCGCGTCGACCGGCTCGGCATTGACCAGGATCGTCAGCTTGACCAGATCGCCGGGGCGATGCGTGTCGAGATGATAGTCAAAGCTCGCATAGCCCTTGGAAATCGACTTCAGCCGATCATAGAAATCGAACACGACTTCATTGAGCGGCAGGTCATATTCGACCATGGCGCGATTGCCGACATAGCTCAGATTGTTCTGGACGCCGCGGCGATCCTGGCAAAGCTTCAGGATGGCGCCGAGATATTCGTCGGGGGTGAGGATGGTTGCCTTGATCCACGGCTCGCGAATTTCCTCGATCTGCATCACATCCGGCAGGTCGGCCGGATTGTGCAGCATCATGGTCTCGCCGTCGCGCATCTGCACCTCATAAACCACCGACGGTGCGGTGGCGATGAGATCGAGATCAAACTCGCGGCTGAGGCGTTCCTGGATGATTTCGAGATGCAGGAGGCCGAGGAACCCGCAGCGGAAGCCGAAGCCCAGCGCTGCCGAGGTTTCCATCTCGAAGGAAAAGCTCGCGTCATTGAGGCGCAGCTTGCCCATGGCAGCGCGCAGCTCGTCGAAATCCGAGGCATCGACCGGGAACAGACCACAGAACACGACGGGTTGTGCCGGGCGGAAGTCCGGCAATGGCGTGCTTGTGGGCTTGCGATCGTCGGTGATCGTGTCGCCGACATTGGTATCGGCAACTTCCTTGATCGAGGCGGTGAAGACGCCGAGCTCGCCGGGAGTGAGCTCCTTGACTTCCACCAGTTTCGGGGTGTTGACGGCCACGCGATCCAGCTCATAGACGGCGCCCGAGGCCATCATGCGGATCTTCTGGCCCTTCTTCATCACGCCATCGATGATGCGGACGAGAACCACCACGCCGAGGTAAGTGTCGTACCAGCTGTCGACCAGCAGCGCCTTGAGCGGCGCGTCGATATCGCCCTTGGGCGGCGGCAGGCGGGTGACGATGGCTTCGAGCACGCCCTCGATATTGAGGCCGGTCTTGGCGGAAATTTCGACGGCCTCGGAGGCATCGATGCCGATCACGTCCTCGATCTGCTGCTTGACGCGCGGAATGTCGGCGGCGGGCAGGTCGACCTTGTTGAGGACGGGGACGATCTCGTGATTGGCGTCGAGCGCATGGTAGACATTGGCCAGGGTCTGCGCCTCGACGCCCTGGGAGGCATCGACCACCAGCAGCGAGCCTTCGACGGCGGCCATCGAGCGCGACACTTCATAGGCGAAGTCGACGTGTCCGGGCGTGTCGATCAGGTTGAGGATATAGGTTTCCCCATCCTGCGCCTTGTAGCTCAGGCGCACGGTCTGCGCCTTGATGGTGATACCGCGCTCGCGCTCGATATCCATGGAATCGAGCACCTGCTCCTTCATCTCGCGCTGTTCCAGCCCGCCCGTGGTCTGGATCAGGCGATCGGCCAGGGTGGACTTGCCATGGTCGATATGGGCGACGATGGAGAAGTTGCGAATATGGGAAAGCGGCGTTGTCATAGGGCGCTGATAGCAGAAGCCGGTGAGGGCGCAAAGATGGTTTCCGCCAAGTTAACCGCGTCTCCCACGGTGCCTTTTGCTTGTGTCGCGCGTTGTGGCGTGATGCGCACAGTTTTGACAACGCTCGCTCTCGTTCCGATCCTGCTGGCAACGCCTGTCGCGGCGCAGGATTTTCTCGGTGGTCTCGAAGATCTGGTCAATGACCTGACCAAGCCGCCACCGCGGACCACGCCGCGCCCAGTGCCGCCCGATGCGACGCCGGAGGCTCCGCCCGAAATCGCGCCGGTGCCCCGTCCGCGTCCGCCCGACCGGCCAGTGGTGCCGGAGGTGACGCCACCCGTGGTGGAACAGGAAACGCCGGTTGAGGAGCCAGCGGAGCCCGAGGTCGTGGCCGAGCCGGAGCAAGAGCCTGCACCGCCGGAGCCTGACCGCGTCTATCAGGTCGCCTGTCCGGCGGTGATCCAGGGACTGGTCGAGGCGGAAATGGCGCCGCCGCTGAGCGAGGGGATCTGTGGCGAACAGTCGCCGCTGGTGGTGACGGCAGTGCTGAGCCGTGGCCGCATGGTGCCATTGTCCAGTCCGGTGACCACAAATTGCCAGATGGCCTCGGCGCTGCCCGATTGGGTGGCGGATGTGGATGGCTATGCCGAGACCATGCTGGACAGCCGGCTGGCCAGCGTTGATACCGGCACCAGCTACATGTGCCGCGCCCGCAATGGCGGCGACCAGGGTTTCACCTCCGAGCACGGCTTTGCCAATGCGGTCGATGTGGTGGGTTTCACGCTGGAGGATGGCACGTCGATCGGCGTCAAGGCCGATTGGGACAAGGCCACGGCCCCCGAAGGCAGGCTGTTGCGGCTGGCCCATGACAGCGCCTGCGCCAGCTTCATGACCACGCTCGGTCCCGAAGCCAATGCCGAGCATGAAGATCATCTCCACCTCGACCTCGGCTGCCACGGCGAAAGCTGCGAGGCGCGCATCTGCGAATAGGCGGGGCTTTTTGACCCCGCCCGAGACATTACTGAGCAGGCGTTGCGGGCGCTGCCGGCTCGGCAGGCGCTGCGGGTGCAGCAGGCGTTGCTGGAGTCGCGGGAACTGCGGCGCCATCGGCCGGCGCTGCGCTGGGTGTCTGCGTGCCGGCGGCGATCTGCGCCTTGTAGATGGAGGTCACGGCATCGACGCTGATGCGGTCGGTGCTGCCCTCGGCGCAATCGGGCGTGGTCTTTTCGACATCGGTCTTGACCTGGTTGAAAGCATTGGTGCCCGTGGCCTCATCCATATTGAGCGAGCGCTCCAACCGGACACGGTCGGCCTTCATGCCCTCGAGCACATCGGCTTCGATATCGAGCGCGCAGATTTCGATCACCGCCTGCGTCGCATAAAAGCCGGTCAGCATATTGGCCTGCTTGGGCGTCGTGTCGACGGCTGCATTGGGATCGATGGTCACATCGGCCGCGGGCGGTACGGGCGCGTCGGCGGGCAGGGTCTCCTGGGCCATGGCAGTGCTGGTCAGCAGGGCCACGGTGGCCAGTGCGGCGATTGAACGGATCATGGGGAGCTCCTTGAGCGGGTTCTTCTTGGTCTGTCCCACAACGTTCAAAAGCCCGAATGTGTTCTCAGCGCGGCGCACAATTGCCGAGCGGGTGATGCGCTGGCAGGTCGGCCCAGTCATGCAGGCTCATGGCATCGACATCCGGCACCGGGCGTTCGCTGGCAAACAGACCCACGACGAGGCGTGCGATGATCTGGAAGATACTAGACATTTTGTGACCTCCTTTCAGGTCGGACGGTTTGGATGCTTTCTCTATGCGCCCCGGCTGGCGGGCGCGACAATGGACAAGGTTTCGGCCCTGCTATAGAAAATCTATATGACTTCGCCCTTTCCCATTCCGCTCAATGCGTTGCGGGCCATCGAAATCGTCGCCCGGCGCGGTGCGCTCGCCCCGGCGGCCGAAGAGCTCGGCGTGACCATCGGTGCGGTCAGCCAGCATTTGCGCCGGGCCGAGGAGCGACTGGGCATGGATTTGTTTGAGCGTACGCCTGCGGGCCTGCGGCCCCTGCCAGCGCTCAAGGCCGTGCTGCCGCAACTGACCAGCGGATTTTCTGCGCTGCAGGATGGTCTGGCGGAGCTGCGCGGCAGCGGCGAAGGTGTGCTCAACCTCACCGTGGGCAGTGTGTTTGCCTCGCGCTGGCTGATCTGGCGGGTGCACAAGTTTACCATGCTCCACCCCGACATCGAGATTCGGCTCAATGTGACCGGCGCCATGCTCGATCTTGGCCGTCCCGATGTCGATTGCGGCATCCGCTATGGCCTGGGTGACTGGCCGGGCACCCAGGTCGAACGTATCGGCGGCGCCACCTATCAGCCGGTTTGCTCGCCCAATGTCGGCAGAAAGCTGAGGTCGCCCAGTGATCTGGCGCTTGTGCCGGTGATTCAGGACCTGACCACGATGATGAGCTGGTCGGCCTGGATGGAGCATGTCGGGCTCGACCCTGCCATGACCCTGGTGCCTGGACCGACCTATAGCGATGCGTCGCTGGCGGTGGATGCGGCCATTTCCGAACAGGGCGTGCTGATGATGGCCGACATGATGAGCGCCGATGCGGTCAGCGATGGGCGGCTGGTTCGCCCCTTCGATCGCCCCGTCGAGGGCCCTCAGGCCTATTTTCTCGTAACCGCCAAAGGCCGTCGCGAAACCCGGAAGCTGCGTGCCTTCCGCGATTGGCTCAAGGTCGAAGTCCCGGACAGCCTTGGCGGCTATGTGCACCAGAGCCGCCAAATCCGCTGAACGAAAAAAGGCCCGGCCGGCGAACCGGTCGGGCCTGAAGCGTGTTGCGACCGCCCTTAGCTGGCGGCTGCCGGCTCGATGAAGACGGTCAGAGTGCCGGCCTGGATCGTGGCACCGATCACCTGATCGAGCGGGATCTGCGCATTGTCGAGCACCTGGTTGATGGCTGGGTTGTCCTCGATGGCAGCGCGGATGCTTTCGGCATCGGGCGACACCAGGCTGCGGGCGCAGCCGTCAATGCTCACCAGTTCGAGGCTGTCGGCCGAAGCGATGGTGCTCGGACTGGCTTCAAGACCCTGGGCCAGGGCCAGGACGCCCACGCCACAGTCCAGCGCCGCGATAGTGAAGCCGGCTTCGACTTCGGCCCCCGGCATGGTGCCGATCGAGCCGACGACCGTCTCGTCAACGCCCACGGGAAGGGGAGCCGTACCCGTGCCGCCTCCGGTGCCGCCACCGCCATTGCCACCATTGTTGCTACCGGTATCGCCGCCATTGCTGCCGCCATCGTCGGAGCCGCCGCCGGTATTGCCACCACCAGTGTTGCCGCCGTCGTCGCTACCACCGGTGTCGCCACCGTCTGTACCGCCGCCATTGCCCCCCGTGCCATCGTCGCCGCCACCGGTACCGTCACCGGGGATGCTTTCGGTGCCCATTTCGCCATCGTCCAGGAGGCTCAGGTTGATCTGGGCAAGCTCGGCGACGCTGATGTCGGCTATGTCGCCGTCATTGCCGAGCAGCCGAATCTGCACCGCCGTCTGCAACTCTTCGGGGAGCAGGTCGAGATTGATCTCGGCCAGTTCTTCATCCGAAAGCAGGTCAATATTGAGATTGGCCAATTCGTCGACAGTGAGATCGGCAAGATCGCCATTGCCGCCGAGAAGGCGGATTTCCACTTCGGTGCGCAAGTCATCGGGCAGGAGATCGAGGTCGATCCGGGCCAGTTGCTCGTCGGTCAGCAGGTCAATATCGAGATCTGCAAGCTCACCGGCGCTGAGATCCGCGAGGTCAATGCCCGTGCCGTCCCCATCAAGGCCCAGGAGGCGAAGCTGCACTTCGGTCCGCAGATCGTCGGGCAGCAGGGCCAGATCGATCTGGGCAAGTTCTTCGTCGGACAAGAGGTCGATATCAAGCGTGGCGAGATCGCCAAGGCTGAGATCGGCCAGGTCGCCATCGTCACCAAGGAGTGCAACGCGGGTCACGCCATCAAGCACGATGACTTCGGTGGCGCCGTTTTCGGCCACCTGCACGGCCAGCACATCGGAAAGGTCGATCCCCTCATTGCCCAGCACCGAGCCCAGCACATTGCTGTTGGTCAGGGCATCGAGCAATTCGTCGCGGCCCTCGCCACCCAGGTCGAGATGGGCTTCGAGGTCGATGAGATCTTCGGTACCCAGCAGGTCGACGGCGCTGATGATCGAGACGCGACGGTCATCGACAGTGGCATCGAGGTCGATATTGGCAAGGTTCGGGCTATCGATCAGGCCGAGCAAGGCGCCATTGCGCTCGCCCGTACCCAGCGAGCCGATGCGGATGCCGCCATTGAGCAGGTTATTGCTCAAAACCGGTGCCGACGTCGTCGCGCCGCCCGTATTGGCGGTCTGACTGCCGCCACCCAGGCTGATCACCGAGCCGCCATGCGGGCCGGTCTGTCCGGAACTGCCCAGGTTGACGTCGACCAGGCTCCCGCCGCTGTCGTGATTATTGGTACCGATCTCGACATCGACAAGGTTGTCATCCGAGCCGCGGTCGCCCGAGCTCAGGCCGGCATTGACGCCGATCCCGCCCTGGCTGCCGCCGACATTGGCGCCGGCGTCGACATTGAGCCCGTCATCGCCACCGACGCTGACCCCGGCATCGACGCCCAGGCCATCGCCGGTGCCAACCCCGACATCGACATTGACGCCGTCGCTGCCACCCAGGCTCAGGCCGAGACCCAGTCCGGCGGCTTGCGTGGCCTGCGGTGCCGCGAGCAGTGCGGCGGCGAGGGCGATGGCCGAAATAGAACTATTGGTTCGCATGTTCCGCTCCTTGGAATTTTGATGAGGAGCCAACGTTGCGAAGAATATCCGGTGCCAACACAGACTTGGGCGCGGTTAACACGCGTTTACCGCGCCCATTTCAAGTAAATGCAAGATACGCAAAACTACGTAGGTGCCGATTTTCTATTGATCAGCGCAACCAGCCACTTGGCCGGGGATGCAATTCCATCTGGCCGTCCTTGGTCGCTTCCTCGATGGCAGCGATCTCTTCGGCGCTCAATGCAAGATTGTTGAGCACGCCCAGATTGTCCTTGAGCTGTTCGAGATTGCGCACCCCGACCAGCGCCGAAGTCATCTCGGGCCGGCGCAGCACCCAGCTCAGCGCCAGCTGCACCATGGATTGGCCGCGCGACCGGGCAATCTCGCCGACCTTGTCGACCGCGTCGAGCACGCGCGGCTCGATATGGCTGGCGCGCAACGTGCCATTGGGATTGCCGCCCCGCGTGCCCTCCGTGCCGCCGCTATTGTATTTCCCCGACAACACGCCCTGCGCCAGCGGCGAAAAGGCGATCATGCCGATACCCAGCTCACCGCAGGCCTCGATCGTGTGATCGTTCTCGATCCAGCGGTTGATCATCGAATAGCTAGGCTGGTGGATGGTGGTGGCGACGCCCATTTCCTTGAGGATCCGGTAGGCCTCGCGGGTTTCCTTCTCCGGATAGGAGGAAATGCCGACATAGAGCGCCTTGCCGCTGCGCACGGCATGTGCCAGCGCCCCCATGGTCTCTTCGAGCGGGGTCTCGGGATCGTAGCGGTGGGAATAGAAGATATCGACATAGTCGAGACCCATCCGGCCGAGCGACTGGTCGAGGCTGGCAAGCAGATACTTGCGGCTGCCGAAATCGCCATAGGGGCCGGGCCACATCGTATAGCCGGCCTTGGTCGAAATGATCAGCTCGTCGCGATAGGGGCGGAAATCGCGCTTCATCACCTGGCCGAACAGCTCCTCGGACGAGCCGGCCGGTGGGCCGTAGTTATTGGCCAGATCGAAATGGGTTACGCCCTTGTCGAAGGCATAGCCCAGGATTTCCATCGCCGAGGGATAGTCGCGCGTGCCGCCGAAATTCTGCCACAGGCCCAGGCTGACGACGGGAAGCTTCAGCCCCGACTTGCCCGAGCGGCGATATTGCATGTCGTCATAGCGTGCCGTATCGGCCCGATAGGTCATCTTTGTCTCCCGGCGATTTCTCGATTTGGCCCAAGGGGCCCACAGTGATATGAGCGGGCCGATGAATGGACGGCCACGCAATATGAACGCCAATCTGCCCCAGAGCCATCAACCATACAAGGTGATGGCCATCTATAAATTTGCCGACCTGCCCGACGCCGACGCGATCCAGCCCGTGCTGGCAAAATTCTGCTGCGCGCGCGACATCAAGGGTACGCTGATCCTGGCGCCCGAAGGCATCAATGGCACGGTGGCGGGCACGCTGGAGGCGATCGACGCCCTGTCGGAGTGGCTGTTCTCCGGCGCGGTGATGGCCGGGCGGCTGGCCGGTGCGGAAGTCAAATATTCGACCGCCGAGGACATGCCCTTCCTGCGCATGAAGGTTCGCCTCAAGCCCGAGATCGTCACGCTCCGCGCCCCCGAAGCCAATCCCAACAAGCAGGTCGGCACCTATGTCGAGGCGCAAGACTGGAATGCGCTGATCGAGCGTAATGACGTCGTGCTGGTCGATACCCGCAACGACTATGAAGTGGGCCTCGGCACCTTCCAGCGCGCGCTCGATCCGGCGACGAAGAATTTCACCGAGTTCAAGGATTACGTCGCCGAAAACCTAGATCCGACGCGCGACAAGAAAGTCGCCATGTTCTGCACCGGCGGCATCCGCTGCGAAAAGGCCTCGTCTTACCTGTTGAGCCAGGGCTTCGAGGAGGTCTTTCATCTGCGTGGCGGGATCCTCAAATATCTCGAAGTCGTGCCTGAAGAACAAAGCCGCTTTGCCGGCGAATGCTTCGTCTTCGACGAGCGCGTTTCGGTGGGCCATGGCCTTGTCGAAGGCGACGCCACGCTCTGCCGCGCCTGCCGCCATCCGCTGACCGAGGACGATCGCCACAGCCTCGACTATGTCGAAGGCGTCTCCTGCCCCCATTGCATCGGTGAAACTGCCAAGCACCAGGCCGCCGCAGAACGGCAAAAGCAGATGGAACTGGGCAAGAAGCGCGGCGTCGCTCACCTTGGCGATGCGGCAGCCACGGCTGCTGCCGAGCGCAAGGCCGCAAAACGGGCAACGGCCGAAGCCTCGCGGGAGCGCAACAAGGCGGACTGAGCCGAGGAAAAATCCTCGACGCGCTGGACGAAATGCGTCTCCGCAGGCTGGCGGCCTTTGCGGACCCTGCCTAATCTCCTCCCCGGAGGATTCTCATGGCTGACTATGATTTCGTGATTGCCGGCGGCGGTTCTGCCGCTTCGGTGGCTGCCATGCGCCTGGTGCGTGAGTTTGGCTTTACCGTGCTGCTGCTCGAGCGCGGGCCGGCCCGGACCAATCGCGTCATGGCCATGCCCGCCGGCTACATGAAATATCTGGCCCAGGACACTTTCCTCGAGATGCACAAGACGGTGCCGCAGCCGCAACTCGGCGGTCGCGCGCCGATCGTGCCGGTGGGCAAGGCGCTGGGCGGCGGCAGCGCGGTCAATGCCATGGTTTATATGCGCGGCCAGGCCGAGGACTATGACGGCTGGGCCGCCGGCATGGGCAATGCCACCGAATGGTCCTACGCGGACATGCTGCCACATTTCACCGGTGTCGAAGCCAATGCGCGCTTCAACGACCGCTATCATGGCATTGGCGGCAATCTGCGCATTTCCGATCCCGGCCAGCTGTCGCCCACCACCGAACACTTCCTTCAGGCAGCGCAGCGCCTCGGCCATGCCTACAATCCCGACTTCAACGGCGCCCGG
Organism: uncultured Devosia sp.; assembly: GCF_963517015.1. NCBI lineage: Bacteria > Pseudomonadati > Pseudomonadota > Alphaproteobacteria > Hyphomicrobiales > Devosiaceae > Devosia > uncultured Devosia sp. The sequence continues at coordinate 178,722 of NZ_CAUQDV010000001.1, read as the reverse complement.
CAGAACGGCGTCGGCATCATGCAGCATACCTACGGCCAATGGGGCCGCTACAAGGAGCGCTCCGATGCCAAGAAGGCCTTCCTCGATGACCTGGCCGAAGACAGCCGCCTGACCATTGTCACCGGCGCCCAGGTCGACCGCGTGATTGTGGAAGGTGGCAGGGCCGTCGGCGTCGCCTATCGCAAGGGCGGTGCTACCCACACCGCCCGCGCCGGTCGCGAAGTGCTGGTGGCCGCGGGCACCTACAACAGCGCCAAGCTGATGCTGCTGAGCGGCATCGGCCCGGCAGGGCATCTGCGCGAACATGGAATCGACGTCGTTGCCGACATTGCCGGCGTCGGGCAGAATCTGCAGGACCACCACGAAGTCCCGGTCATTGCCACGACCAAGGCCCCGTCCGGCTATTTCGGCCAGGACAAGGGCTGGAACATGATCCGCAACGGCCTGCAATATCTTCTGTTCAACTCGGGCCCGGTGACCACGACGGGCATCGAGGCCTGCCTGTTCTTTGATCCCGATGGCGGCGACCGGCCGACCATCCAGCTCTATTGCGCCCCCATCGTCTATCTCGACCGTGACGTCAGCGCCGCCAAGCCGACCTGGGGCGTCACGTTTACCTCATGCCTGCTGCGGCCCAAGGCGCGCGGCTCGGTGACGCTGCGCTCCGCCAACCCGGATGATCAGCCTTTGGTCGACTGCAATTTCTTCGGTGACCCCGACGACCTGCGCCTGACCATGAAGGCGCTGGAAACCGCTCGCAGCCTGCTTGACACCGAACCCTTCAAGTCGCGCATTGCCGACGAACTGCTGCCCGGCGCCGATGTCATGGTTGATCCAGCCAAGCTGGAAAGCTATTGCGGCCAGACGGTCAAGACCAACTACCATCCCGTCGGCACCTTGCGCATGGGGCTCGACAGCGACCCGACGGCGGTGGTCGGCCCCGATCTCAAGGTGTATGGGCTGGATGGCCTGCGCGTCATCGACTGTTCGATCATGCCGCAGATCGTCTCGGGAAATACCAATGCCCCCGCCATGGCCATCGGCAGCAAGGCGGCAAGCCTGATCGGTGCGCAATACGCTTAGCCTTCCACCTTCTGCCAGAACTGCAAAAGGGCCGCGCGCCACTCGTCGGTGGCATCGAGGTTGGCCATGTGGCCACCCGTCTTGAGCTCGATCCGGGTAAAGCTGTCCCGCCCTGCAAAGCGCTTGAGCGTCGCGGCTAGCGCCAGGTTGACGGCGCTGTCGAACCCGCAATGCAGCAGGAGCGTCGGGCCGGCATAGGAGAGGGCCGCTTCGGTGAGGTCGTAATTTCGCACATGACGGGCGATGGCTTCGCCCACGCGTGGATCAAGAGCGGTCAGCATGGCCGCGATCAGCGGACGCGCTGCCCTGTTGGCAGTGGTGCCGCGCGCAGTGGACCAGGCGGCGAGACGCCGGCCCAACAGCTGGTAGAGCAGGGGGATTGCCTTGGGCGAAATGGCCGGCAGGGACAGACGGTGTGCGGTGCCGAATGTGGCGAGACTTTCGAAACGTTCCGGCTGGTCGGCCGCCAGACGGAAGGCAATGATGCCGCCCAGCGAATTGCCCACCCAATGCACCGGTCCAACGCCTGCATGATCAAGCATTGTCGCCATGTCGGAGGCCAGAACCGGAATGGAAAAGCCCTCGTCAGGATAATGGGCCGGCGCGGAGGACGCGCCATGGCCGCGAATGTCGGGCAGCAGGAGTCGATAGCCCCGCATTGCGAAGAAATCGGCGTCGGCGAGAAACTGCGCGCTATTGGCGCAAAGCCCATGGCAAAGCACGACCGGCCTGCCTTGGAGCGGGCCGACGTCGTGATAGGCGAGGCGATTGCCATCCACGCCGGTGAAGAACTTCTGTGCCATCGGTCCACCCTGGTGGGCGCAACAGACAGGACAGAGGCCGTCAGTGCAAGCCGTCAGGCATTGCCGATCAATATACCCGCCGCAAACACCAGCGAACCGCCCAGCACCACCTGCATCACGGCGCGCCAGAAGGGCGTTTGCATGTAGCGGTTCTGGATGAAGGCGATGGCCCAGAGTTCGAGGAGCACCACGACCACGGCCACGGTTGTCGCCACGGCGAAGTCGTGGATCAGATAGGGCAGCGCATGGCCGAGACCGCCCACCGCCGTCATGATGCCGGCGGCGAAGCCGCGCTTGATGGGAGAGCCACGGCCGGTGAGCTTGCCATCGTCGGAGGCAGCCTCGGTAAAGCCCATGGAAATGCCCGCGCCGATTGCGGCGGCAAGGCCGACGAGGAAGGTTTGATGCGTGTCGCCCGTGGCAAAGGCAGCAGCAAACACTGGAGCAAGGGTCGAGACGGAACCGTCCATCAATCCGGCCAGACCCGGTTGTACGTAGGTCAGGACGAACTGACGGTGCTGCTCGTGGCCTTCGCTGTCGCGGCCCTCGGCGCCCAGGGCTTCGGCATCGATGCGGTCGGCAGCATCGGCATGCTTGCGTTCCTGCGCGGCCAGATCGCCCAGCAGCTTGCGAATGTCGGCATCAGTCACCTGCTTGGCTGCTTCCATATAGAAGCGATAGGCGCCTTCTTCCATTTCCCAGACCTGCTGGCGCACGGTCTCAAGGCTCAGCGCCTTCATCAGCCAGATAGGCTTGCGCTGGAGGAAGCCTTTCACATGCTCGCGGCGAATGGGGACCAGTCGCGTGCCGAACCGCGCGACGTAAAGGTCGAGCAGGCGCCGGCGATGTTCATCCTCTTCGGCCGCCATGCCCTCAAACAGTGCCGCCGAGCCCGGGTAGGTATCGGCGAGCCGCGTGGCGAATTCGGAATAGATGCGGCCGTCTTCCTCCTCCGCCGCAATCGCCAGCGACAGGATCTCGCGTTCGGAAAGCGCGGTGAAGGCGCGACGGTTGTCGGTGAGGAAAGACAGCATGATGGCTCATAAGTTAGAATGGTTCTAAACAACAGTTAGAACCATTCTAATGTAAGCGCAAGTCGGATCCTCTCAGACCAGCATGCTCCGCTGCGCGCAGACCGCCGCAAAAGCGCCGCTGGCCATGGCGAAGGTGACGCTGGCCATGGGGTTCATCAGGTCGCCGGCGGCGAACACGCCGGGCACGGACGTCTGGCGCATCTCGTCGACCTTGATCGTTTGGCCGATCGGATTGTGCTCCATCTCTACGCCCAGGAACTCGTGCAGATCGGCGGATGGACGATAGTTTGGATGCGCAAACAGCACGTCCACAGCGGTCTCACCGCCCTCGGTCTGCACGGCATGGATCTGGCCCTCGCCATGGGCAATGCCGGTCACCTTGCCATCGACAATGGCAAACCCGCGCGCGAGCACCTTGGTGCGCTCCTCCTCGGCGATCTCATGTCCATTGGCAAAGACCGTCAGCTGGTCGGTCCAGTCGGCAAACAGCTGCGTGGCGTGCAGGCTATGCGGTCCGCCATAGAGCAGGCCCCAATGTTTTCCGGCCACTTCGAAGCCGTCGCAATAGGGACAAGAGACGATCGACTTGCCCCAGCTTTCCGCAAATCCGGGGATGTCGGGCATCTGGTCGGTGACGCCATAGGCAAGGAGAATGCGGCGCCCCTTGATGGTCTGGCCGTCGTCCGTCGTGACCGAAAAATCATCCGGCGCGCCGATGATGGCGGTGGCGCGGGCATTGATTGTGCGCAGGCTCGGATAGCGCAGCAACTGCTGCCGCGCTTCGCCCAGGATCTGTGCCGGTGTCTTGTGGTCGTGGCCGAGCACGCCATGCGAGTGACCGGCGAAGCGATTGCGGTTGAGCCCGGTGTCGAGCACCGTGACCTTGCGGCGCGCGCGTACCAGCTGCAGCGCTCCGGCCAGGCCGGCAAAACTGCCGCCGATGATGATGACGTCATCCATGTTGATGATCTCCATGGTTTTGCGGATGAAGGGGATGGGGTGTGGCTTGCCGGGCAATGTCTTCGAGCGACACGCGCTCAAGACGGGCGGCCAGCAAGGCCTCGGCATCGGCGAGAAAGTCGCCCATGACGGAATTGACGGTGCGAACGATGCCACAGGCAATATCGCCCGGATCGCTCTCGGTGCGGATCAGCAGGCTCTCGCCCATCGCCGCATAGACGGCGCGCAGAGAAATCTCCTTGCCCGGCCGCAGCAGGCGCCAGCCACCATCGTGACCCTTGCTCGAGGCGACGATGCCCGCCTCCCGCAATTCCCCCAGCACACGCCGCACCACGACCGGATTGGTCATCAGGCAGGTGGCCAGCGTGGTTGATGTGATGGCCTCGTCCGGCTGCTTGTGCAGGTGAACGAGGGCGTGGAGGGCTAGGGAGAGGCGGCTAGAGCGTTTCATGTAACTTACATTGTTACATTATTGCTTTCTGTCAACCCTTATCCGCCTTCGACCTTTCCCAGACATAATGTGCTGTTATCTTCGATGGCACGAAAACGGGAGATTTCGCTGATGACCAAATGGCTTGCCGCAATCGCGCTCACCCTTGTTACCGCCACGGGCGCCCAGGCTTTCGAGCCGCCGGTCGATGCCGTCGTCGGCAAATACAAGCAGGGCAAGCTGGTCGATTTCCGCGATGTGGGCACGCTGATGCGCGAAAGCGCCCGCTGGTGCTATGACCATGTCGACCATAGCTGCGCCTGGGCGGACACTTATCTCGAAGTCGACGATGTCGATGCGAGCTTTGAAATCACCAATGCCTGGGATGCAGAGCGCAACATCGGCTACACCGACCATGCGGTGTTCAAGGACAACAGGATCTGCCAGAGCGGCTATGACTGGATCCAGACTGTCTGGGCCGAAAGCCGCGACAATGCCGCGTCGGTCAGCGGTCGTCCGCTGCATGATCTCAAGCAGGAGATCGCTTCCATGGTGACGACGCCCGATCGCGACGACTGCTTCGACTATCTTTACCTGGGTGCCGAGCCTCAAGCCGATGTCGTCACCCTGCTGCAGCGCCAGTATATCGGCGGCGAATACGATCCCGCCGCCGATGTGGAAGTCACGATCTTCATGAACGAGCCGGAAGCATCCAGCCTCGCCATGCGCTGGTAGCTAGATCAGGCCGTCCTTGAGCGACACCGCCAGGGGCTCAGGTCGGTTGACCGGGGTCTTGATGGAAATGGTGCGCTCCTCGCGCGAGGCGATCTCGAAGGCTTCCATGACTTCGAGCACATGCAGGGCCAGGTCGCCATTGGCGCGATGGGGGCGGTTGTCGAGAATGGCCTGTGCCATGTCGGCCACGCCCAGCGAGCGATAATTGCCGTCGGCATAGGGCTGGGTGACCGGCACCGGCGTCCACGCCTCGTCGCGCCCGCGCTTCCTGAACTCGACATCGCCGCCGAACAGATTGGGATCGGGAATGATCAGGCTTGCCTCGGTGCCATAGAGTTCGAGCGGCACATGCTTGTGCGCAGCAACGTCAAAGCTCATGCCGACCTGCACGACGGCGCCATTGGCAAAGCCGAGTGATCCGGTAACATGGGTATCGACCTTGACCTCCATGATCTGGCCCTTCCTGGGCTCGGACAGCACGGGGCGCTGTGCGCGCAGGCGTGACGCCATCGCCGAGACGCGGGCGACCGGGCCAAGCAGGTTGACGAGGTCGGTGATGTAATAGGGTCCCATGTCGAGCACCGGCCCGCCGCCAATGTCGTAATAGAAGGCTGGATCGGGATGCCAGGCCTCGTGGCCGGGCACCTGCATGAAGGCCGTGCCGCCAATGATCTGGCCCAGCGCGCCGCTGTCCACCACGGCCCGTGCCTGCTGATGCGCACCACCGAGAAAGGTGTCCGGCGCCGAGCCGATGCGCAGGCCCGCCTTGTTGGCCGCGTCGAGCAGGGTCTTGCCCTCGGCATAGGTGATGCCGAGCGGTTTTTCCGAATAGACATGCTTGCCGGCGGCCAAGGCCTTCAGCCCGACCTCCACATGCGCGCGGGGAATGGTGAGATTGACCACGAGCTGGATGTCCGGGCTGGCCAGCATCGCCTCGATGCTCATGGCCTGTAGCCCAAACTCGCTTGCCCGCGCCTCTGCCGCTTCCGGCCGCATATCGGCCAGGCCCTTGATGTCGAGGACGGGGAAACCGGCCAGATTGTCCTGGCCGATGATAGCCTTGAGATAGGCTGATGAAATATTGCCGGTGCCGATAAAGCCGACACCGAGGCGCTTGCTGGTCATGCGCGCAGTCCTCCCTGACATACGTACGTCAGACTAGCGAGGACGGAAGGATGTGACTAGAGGCTAGCCTTCGATCGGCGTGATGATATCGAGCAGCAAGCCGTTCGGATCACCCGCGATAAAGTGGCGCTGACCGAACACCTCGCTGCGCAATTCCTGCACGACCGGAATGCCAGCATCTTGAAAACGTTGATGTTCCTTGTCGACATCTTGGACGTAAAAGCTCAGAATCATACCCGTGGTCAGCACCTGTGCTGGCTTGGGGATCGAGTCGTGATCAAAGCGGATCAGGGCGATTTCGAACGGGTGGTCGCCGGTCACGCGCAGCTGGACATACCAGTCGCTGGAGAAAATCCGCGTGAAGCCGAGGTGGCTTTCGTAGAAGCGGGCCGTGGTCTCGACATCTTCGACCTGAATCAGTGGGTAAAGGCTTTCGGTATGCATCTGGAAAACTCCTTGTCAGGCTTGTGACAGAAGAATACAATCTGCCTGTATCTAAATGACTAACATACGTACAAGGTGTACGCAAGTGGAAATGAGACGGACCCAGGCTGAGCGCCGGGAGCATACGCAGAGGCATCTGATCGCCGCTGCCCGCAAGCTGTTTGCCGAAAAGGGATTTGCCGCCACCAGCACCCCAGATATTGTCGCAGCGGCAGGCGTGACACGCGGCGCGCTCTATCACCACTTCGCCGACAAGACGGCACTGTTTGCTGCAGTGCTGGAAGAGGAGCATCTGCTGGTCGCCATGGCCATCAATGCCGGGGCAGGTCACGACGAGGAAACCGGCCCGATCAAGGCGCTGCTGGCCGGCTGCGACGCCTTTCTCGATGCCATGCAGGACCCTGGCCGGCGCCAGATCATGCTGGTCGACGCGCCGTCCGTATTGGGCCGGGCTGCGGTGGACGATATCGACGCGCGCCACGGCAAGGACACGCTGATCTGCGGCCTGCGCGACGCCATGGATTCTGGCGCCCTGCGCAAGCTGCCGGTGGAAACCCTCGCCAATCTGTTTGGCGCCCTGTTCGACCGGGCGGCCTTGGCCGCGCCGGAAGAACTGGGCGACTATCGCAAGTCAATCAAGGCGCTGATCCGCGGCCTCAAGACCTGAGCACCAGCGTCGACAGGTTCTGCAAGGCGGCAATGATCGGCGCCAGCGCGGCTTCGCCCGCCAGCGGCACCCAGATGGCCCCGTCGAACACATATTGCGTGCGGTCGGCGCGGCAATACACCTGCCAGCCCGGCGCGGGGTCGTAAAAAGCCCAGGCGCCGGACTGAAAGGCCGCGATCTCGCTGCCATGCCCGGCCCAAATACCTGTGGCACCCGGGGGCACCACATAGGCCTCGCCCTCTAGGGGAAGGCTGGGCGGCGCGGTGAGGCCAAGGCTTTCGACCACCGGCTGCACCAGAACGTCGAGGGCCTGAATGGCCTCGTTATGCGTCACGTGCTTCTGCGCCTGGCTCGGCATGATGAAGGGCAGGCTGAGGCGTTGTGTCTGATCCATGGCAAAGGTCTCCTTTGCCATGGATTATCCGCCATCCTGGCGGCAGGGGGATAAGTCCTAGACCAAAGCCACCTGTGGCTTGCGCAATGTGGTGACGAGAAAGGTCACGACGAATGTCGCACTCATCAGCAGGACAATTGTTGGGGCCGGTGCGCTGTCGATGAAGAAGCTTAGGTAAATCCCCACCAGCGAACAGCTGACCGACACAGCCGCAGCGATCAGCATCATCGGCCCGAACCGCTTGCTCCACAGATAGGCAATGGCCCCGGGCGCCACCAGCAGGGCAATGACCAGCACGATGCCGACCGCAGTCAGCGCCGCGACAATGGTCAGCGACAGCAGCGTCAACAGGCCATAATGCAGCCAGCGCACCGGCAGGCCGATCGCCCCGGCCTGTTGCGGATCGAAGATGAACAGCAGCAGATCCCGCCACTTGGCGAGGATAATGCCGGTCACCACAAGGGCAATGATCCCAGTCTGCAAGAGGTCGTCCGAGCCGACGCCGAGAATGTCGCCGAACAGGATATGGTCGAGATGCACATCGGTCTGAATCGACGTGTAGAGCACGATGCCGAGGCCAAACAGCCCCGCAAACACCACGCCCATCACCGTATCTTCCTTGATGCGGCTATTCTCCTTGAGGAAGCCCACCGACAGGGCGCAGCCCATGCCGGCAATGAAGGCGCCGATCCCCAGTGGCAGCCCGACGATATAGGCCAGCACCACGCCGGGCAGCACGGCATGGGACACCGCATCGCCCATCAGCGACCAGCCCTTGAGGACGAGGAAGCAGCTCAATAGCGCCGTCGGGATGGCAACCATCACCGCGATCGCCATGGCCTGCGTCATGAAGGGGAAGCTGAACGGCCAGAGCGCATAGGTCAGGAATTCGCTCATGACGCCATCTCCGCCTTGGCCCTGCGTCGTGCCGCCAGCATGCCGTGCTTGGGTGCGAAGAAGAAGGCAGTGAGGAAGACCAGGGTCTGCAACACGACGATCACGCCGCCCGTCGCCCCATCGAGAAAGAAGGAAATATAGGCGCCAAACAGCGAAGACAGCGTCCCCACGGCAATGGCGATCAGGATCAGCCGCGGAAAGCGATCGGTGAGGAGATAGGCCGTGGCGCCCGGCGTTACCACCATGGCGATGACGAGAAAGGCCCCGACAGTCTGCATGGCGGCAACGGTGCAGGCAGCCAGCAGCGTGAAGAAGATCACCCGCAGCAGTGGCGGATTGAGCCCGATCGAGCGGGCATGTGATTCATCGAAAAAGATGACCATCAGATCCTTCCAGATGAAGAACATTACCACCAGCGTCACCACGGAAATGATCACCAGCTGCAGCGTATCCTCCGGCGTTACCGCCAAGATATTGCCCATGACGATGGTCTGGATATTCACCGAGGTTGGCGACAGCGAGATCATGAACAGGCCCAGGCCAAAGAAGGCGGTGAAGATCAGTCCGATGACGGCATCTTCCTTGAGCTTGGTGCGCTGGGTGAGAAACAGCATCGCGCCGGCGGCGAGCCCGCCGGAAAAGAAGGCGCCGATGGAAAAGGGCAGTCCCAGCATATAGGCGCCGGCCACGCCCGGCACGATGGAATGGCTCAGCGCATCGCCGATCAGCGACCAACCCTTGAGCATCAGATAGGCCGAGAGAAAGGCGCAGACCCCGCCCACCAGGGCCGAAACCCACATGGCATTGATCATGTAGTGATAGTTGAAGGGTAGCAGCAGGTGCTCGATCATGATCTGACTATTCCTGCACCCGATCCGACTGCTTGTGCGTCATCTTGCCCTTTTCGCCATACATGACCAAAGGCCGTTCATCATCGGTCAGCACCGACAGATGCCGCGGATCGTCATCGTCATGGAGGCCCGCTCCGGCCAGCACGAAGTGGCGCAGCGCACCGCCAAAAGTCTCTTCCAGCCGTTCGCGGGTGAACACCTCACCGGTCGGACCAGAAGCCAGCACCGTGCCCTTCACAAGCACCACGCGGTCGCAGAATTCGGGCACCGAGCCGAGATTATGCGTCGAGACCAGCATCACCTTGCCCTCGTCGCGCAAGGCGCGCAGCAGGTCGATGATGGCATCCTCGGTCTTGACGTCGACACCGGTAAACGGCTCGTCGAGGAGTATGACCTGCCCCTCCTGCGCCAGGGCGCGGGCGAGAAACACGCGTTTCTTCTGCCCGCCTGACAGCTCGCCGATCTGGCGGTGGCGGAACTCGACCATGTTGACGCGTTCAAGGGCGGACGTGACCATGTCATGGTCGTTTTTGCTCGGCCGGCGCAGCATGCCCATATGGCCATAGCGGCCCATCATCACCACGTCTTCGACCAGCACGGGGAAATTCCAGTCCACATCCTCGCTCTGGGGCACATAGGCAACGAGATTGCGCTTGAGCGCCTGCCGGCCCGCGACGCCCAGGATATCGACCGAGCCCGAGGCCAGCGGCACAAAGCCCATGATGGCCTTGAACAGCGTCGACTTGCCTGAGCCATTGACCCCGACGAGCGCCGTGATCGAGCCGCGCGGAATGGAAAAACTGGCGTGCTTGATGGCGGTGGTGCCATTGCGATAGGCGACGGTAATGTCGCTGACCACAAGGCCCGGATTGGACACCTGGTTCATTGGGTAAGGCCCTGGACGATGGTGCTGGAGGTGACCGAAAGGAGGTCGAGATAGGTCGGGACTGGTCCGTCGGCCTCCGACAGCGAATCCACATAGAGCACGCCGCCATAGGCAATGCCGGTTTCGCGCGCCACCTGTTCGGCCGGCTTGGAGGAAATGGTCGATTCGGAAAAGATCGCCGGCACATTGTTCTCGCGCACCGCATCGATCACCAGCCGCACCTGCTGCGGCGTGCCCTGCTGGTCGGCATTGATCGGCCAGAGGTAGAGTTCCTTGAGCCCATAATCGCGCGCCAGATAGGAAAAGGCGCCTTCCGACGTCGCCAGCCAGCGCCGTTCCTCCGGAATAGCGTCGATCGCGGCCCGGATCGGTGTCACGACTGCAGCGATCCTCTCGCCATAGGCTGCCGCATTGGCGGCATAGACCTCGGCATTGGCCGGATCGGCCTCGCTCAGCGCCGCACGGATATTGTCGACATAGATCAGAGCGTCCGTCGCCGACATCCAGGCATGGGGATTAGGCTTGCCCTCATAGGGCCCCGCGCCAATGCCCATGGGCGCGATCCCCTCGGTCACCGTCACCGAAGCAATATCGCCCAGATTGGCGAGGAATTGCGCGAACCACTGTTCGAGATTGAGCCCGTTCCACAGCAGCAGGTCCGCATCCTGCGCCGCAATCAGATCGCCCGGCGTCGGCTGGTAATTGTGGATCTCGGCACCCGGCTTGGTGATCGACACCACATCAGCTGCATCGCCAGCCACATTGCGCGCCATGTCGGCGATGATGGTGAAGGTGGTCACCACTTTGAGGCGCTCCTGGGCCGCGGCGGGCAGGGTGGCGGTAAGGACGGTGGTCAGCAGCATGGCAGAAAACAAACGACGACGCATAACGCACTCCGATGGGGCTCGATTGAAGGCTAGTGCAATTGCAAATCATTCGCAAGTAAGTTGTTTGTTGACCCAGTGTTGGAATTTCGCGATAGCGAGCAGGAAAGGCGGCCGCAATGCAATCACCGATCTCCATGCGCGACCGGACGGCCGCAGGCCTGAGCGCAGCCGTTCTTCTGGCAACGCTCCTGCTTTGGCCGTTCCTCGGCAACGGTGCGGCCTATGTCGCACTGATCATGTCGATCCCTGCCGTTGCTGTCGGCTGGAACCCAACTGATGGGCAGCGCTTGCTGACGTCGCCCGCGCTCTGGGCCTTCTGGACTGGTTTCCTGCTGCTGACTGCTGCCTTTCTGTTCCAACCCGGCTGGCCAAGCGTGACCTCTGTCGTCAGCTTTCTGGTCTTTGCCCTCGCGCCTCTCCTGATGCTTGCTATTGCCCCGCTTGCGCGGATAGCGACGCTGCAGCATCTCGCCATAGTCTGCATCGTCGGAGCCGCCCTCGCCGCTCTTGTGGGGCTCCTAGGAATGGCGCAGGGACAAGAGCGCGTTACGGCGCCCAGCTTCAGCCCGATCCACTTTGCTGCGTTGGCCGTGACACTAGGTTTCATGGGGCTGGGCCTAACACTGACCAGCACGTCTCGCTGGCGCTGGCTGGCTTTGGCAGGCCCCTTGTTGGGCTTTGTTGCCTCAGTCGCTTCCGGCACGCGTGCGGCGCTGGTCGTAGGCTGTGCGCTGGCATTGGTCTATGGCCTGTTCTGGATGCAACGGCGGGTCATGCCACTCTGGCAGAAGCTAATGACGCCCATTGTGCTCGCCGCAGGAGTGGTGCTGGTCTTCTACTTGGCCAGCATCGCAGGTTTTTCCCGCCCGTTTGACGCCCTGCGGGCCACATGGGGCAGTTTTACCGGTGAGCTTGGCGGCGACTTATCAACGGCCTACCGGATCGAAATGTATCGCGGCGGCTGGGAAGCATTTATTCATTCCCCGCTGATCGGTCATGGCTGGAGTAACCAGGTTGCCGCCGCATTGCCGTTTATGTCGGAGTTAGGTCAAACGGGCTACGCCAACGAAGGGTGGGCCTATATCCACAACGATGCCCTGAGTTTCGCGGTCGCAGCCGGCATTATGGGCGTGATCGCCTATGGGCTGTTCTTGGCCGCGCCGTTGCTGGCACGAAAGGGCCATGGCCATGAGGGGAAGTGGAGCCTACGGACCTACCTGGCTGCCGCCTTTTCTATCGGAATTTTCGTCGGCGGATCGACCGACGTGCTGTTCATGGTCGAGCTTCCAAAATTCGCTCTTGTGGTTGTTTCTGCTGCCCTCATCTTCCTGCCCGCCATACACATACGAAGCGCTGCCCATGGCTGACCAGATCCACGTCGTTCTTTGTTTCGACAATAACTTCTGGGCACCGGCATATGCCGTCATGCGCTCGATCTGTCTGTCGACCAAGCGCCGAACGGATCTGGCTTTTCACCTGATCCACATGCCGCTTGATGCAACGCACAAGGACGATCTCGAAAAGATCACCGCAGAATATGGCGCAACGCTTCGTTTCTATCCATTGGCAGAAATGCCTTCATTCGAAGCTTTCGTTGCCGACCTTCCGACCAGCGCACAGTGGCCAAAGGTGGTCTATGCCCGGCTCATGTTGGGCGATTTGCTTTCGCGGGATGTGGAGCGGGTGCTCTACCTGGATTGCGACATGATGGTGCGCTGGCCTATCGAGAAGCTTTTTGAGGCAGATTTGGCCGGCCTGCCGCTAGGCGCAGTACGCGACTCACTCTCCCCATGGGTGATTGTGCGCCGAGACATGCGTCAGAATGCAGACATTTTTGATCCCGCCGACCCCTATTTCAATTCGGGGATGCTGTTGATCGATCTGGAGCAGTGGCGTCGGATGGACATGGCGTCAGAGATCCGCATTTTGGCCGAACGGGGCATATTGCCCCGCCTCTATTTTGATCAGGATATGCTCAACCTGATCTTCCGCGAGCGTTGGCATGCCTTGCCCTGGCGCTGGAATGTCATCGACACCCACTTCGCCCATGAAGCATTGGATCCCGCCATCTTGCATTTCACCGGCGACATCAAGCCGTGGGCTGTCCTGGCCGGCATCTTCCGCAGCACCGCCTATGCCCGCAGCTACCGCCACGTCATGACCAACGACCTCTTCTATCGTTTCGCCCGGCATCGCTGGCAGCGCTGGTGGAAGAAAAAGCTCGGCCTGCGTTAAGTGAACAAGGGCCGCACCATCTCCGGCGCGGCCTTTGCATCAGTTGTCGTTCACCCTCCGCCGATATTCGCTGGCGAGATAGATCACCACCACCGCAAATATCGCGCCGGTGCCCACCTGCAGCCAGTCCATGTTGCCGATCAAATCCAGCGCATAGGCCATGCCGCTGAAGCCGTCCTGCGACATCAGCCAGCCCTCGACATAGGGCGTGTCGGGCAAGGCACCGCGATACTCCATGAAGCGCCAGGTCTGCGTGTCGAAGGGATGCAATCCTCCCAAAGTCACCCATTCCAGCGTCGAGACGATGGAGGGCAACAGCACGGCGATCGGGATCGCCCAGCGTCCGACGGCCGTGGCGATAGCGCCCACCAGCGCCATGGCGGGCAGATACCACAGCAGTCCGCAGACCAGCGTGACGAGGATGGTCAACGCCACTTGCCCGTAGATGCCCACGATATTGCCCAGGGTCGCAATGCTGGCCGAGCCATTGATCAACATGGTCGTATAAGCCACGCCATAGAGCAGGATCCCGCTCAGCAGCGCGATGGCATAGATCGTGCCGGGCAGCACGGTGATCCCCGCCACCAGCTTGCTTAGCAGCACCTTGAAATCGCTGACCGGCATCGACTTCCAGAACAGCATGGCATTGTTGCGCTTGTCGGCGGCAAAGCCATCGGCGCAGTAAAAGAACAGCACGGCCATCATGTAGAGCGACCAGCCCAAGCCAAAGGCCAGGAACCCCACCTCATAGACGCGCAGCGGCGCCACGGTGAACAGCTGGCCGGAGAAGCGGGCATCAACCCGGCCGACGGTGAAGGCCAGCAGCGTGGCGCCGAACAGGACGGCGACAAGGATCAGCGGACCGATCAGGAAGGCGCCCTTGTGTTCGATCAGCTCGCGATGGACGAGCGCGGTAAAGGCCATCATCGACCGCTCTCCGGATTGGCTGTGGGTCGCTGCATCAGCGCCACGAAGAGATCGGAAAGCGTCGGCGTCGACAGCCGGCCAAAGGGCTCGAGCGTGGCGCGGTCCACCCCATCGAAGATCATCACCGTCTGCCCGAAGCGGGTCTCCTCGTAGACCGGGCCATGCTGGCGCGCCTCGGCCTGCAGTTCGGGTTCGTTGACGACAAGCTGGGTGAACTTGTCGTTCACCGTCTCCATCTGCATGTGGAGGATCATTTCGCCATCGCGGATGAACATGATGTCGGAGAGCATGAACTCGATCTCGTCCACCTGATGGGTGGTGATGATCAGCGTGCGCTCCTCGGTCATGTAGTCTTCCAGCAACCGCCGGTAGAAACGCTTGCGATAAGTGATGTCGAGGCCAAGCGTGGGCTCGTCCAGCACGAGGAGCTTGGCATCGATGGCCATCACGACCGCCAGATGCAGTTGCGCCACCATGCCCTTGGAAAGGTGCTTGATCTTCATCTCGGGCTTGATGTCGGTGCCCTCGAGGAAGCTGCGCGCCTTTTCCTGCGAAAAGTTGGGATGGATATTGTTGAGGAGCGCGAAGAGTTCGCGCACCCGCAGGAAGCGCGGCAGGCTGGCCACATCGGAAATGAAGGCGACATTTTCCATCAGTTTTGCGCGCTTGGCGAAGGGGTCCTCGCCCAGCACGCGGATGGTGCCCTCACAGCTGGTGAGACCCAGCATGGCATTGAGCGTCGTGGTCTTGCCGGCGCCATTGTGGCCGATCAGCCCATAGATGCGGCCGGGGGGAATGTCGAAGTCGAGCCCATGGAGGATTTCCTTGCGGCCGAATTTCTTGCGCAACCCGCGGGCGGAAACGATCGGTTCGATGGCATTGGGGACAGTCGCGGACAGGTCAGTCATGGTTCGGACCCTCGGTGGACGGTTGAGCGATGAGACTCTTGAGATCGAGCTCCAGCGCCTTGATCTGCGCCGCGATGCGCGGCCAGTCTTCCTTCAGAAACTTGTCACGTTCATGGGCGAGCAGCTCGGCCCGCGCTCCGGTCTTGACGAACATCCCTAGCCCTCTGCGTTTTTCGACGACGCCGATATCGACCAGGGCTTCAAAAGCCTTGGTGACGGTCAGCGGATTGACCGAAAGGTCGGCGGCGATCTGGCGGACGGAAGGCAGAGCCTCGCTCTCCCTGACCGATCCGCGCAGGATCATCTCGGTGAGCCTTTGCCGGATCTGCACGAAGATCGGCTGGCTGGAGTGGAAATCATCCATGTGTCTCGCTCGTGTAGTGTGCTATATAACTAGCACACTAAAACAGCGCGTCAAGCCGGAATCTACGAGGGGCTTTGCGGGCCCGCCTCGGGACGATAAAAGCCCCCATGGCCCGCTCCTTTTTATTCGCGCAAGACTCTGCCGATGCCGCCACCACGCGGCTGATCGCGACGGCTGCGCGCGTCACCGGATTCATGAAGGGCGAACCCGGTGCGGCCAGGGCGGGCTGGTATGAACCGGGCAGCGACAACAGCCAGGTGCTGTCCGAACTCCATGCCGAACTGGCCGCGACCTATCCCAAGGCCGGTCCCGCCTTTCATGCGGTGAGACTCTGGACCAACCTCCTGTGGCAGCCGGCCTATCTGGCGGTTATCGCGGCGCATATTCATGGTGCCATGTCGGACCTGGCTACGCTTAGCCAGCAAAGGCGCGGCATCTACATCGACGGCTACCGCCTGCTGCCGGGCGCGCAGACGACAGGTGATTCCGAGGCATTGATCAGGCTGGCTGCTGCGCAGCTGCGCCCCATGGCCGCAACCATGCTCGACGAGGTCAATGGCTTCGCAAAGCTCAAGCCCCTGCCGGCGCGGCGGCTGTTTGCCGATCGCATGCTGAGCCTCATGGTCTGGCTCAGCCACCGCCGCCGCGATTTGCCGCTCGAGACAATTGAAACTTATTCCGCGCTTTGGCTTGAGGCGCTTGGCCTCACCGGCCAGGGCGACCTGCAGCGCGTCGAGGGCCCCGAAGGCCAGCGCCTGTTGATCGTTCGCCGCAAGGGCTGCTGCCTCGACTATCTGATCGACGAGACCCGCTTTTGTTCGACCTGCCCCAAGCAGGACGACGCCGTGCGAGTGGCGAGGCAAACGGCCAATGGCTTGGCGGAACTGGCCTAATCCGGCGCGTGGATCGCCTGCACCACACCGCGGCCTATGGGTCTTTGGTGCTCGTAGATTTCGAACGCATCACCAACCTGGAGGGTTGACCCGAAATATGCCCAGCTGGGAAAGGCGATGCGGGCGACCAGCTCTTCGCCCGGATAATGCAGCGCATCATCGCCGTAGCTGTGAAAGCCGCCCGCCAGAAAGTCGATTTCGGGAAACTTGTGGTGCGCTTCAAATCCGCTGTGGACGCCGGCACTCTTGGGCTCGGCGACAGCGTCCGACAGCGTGATCAGCGCCGTGATCTGCGCCTTGTCCGGCACTCAGTCAAAAACCTCGTCCGGATAGACGCCCCAGATTTCGTCCTGATGCATATAGCCCGAATAGGTCGTGTTGCGCTGGTTCTGTGCCTGGCCGCTGGCCGAAACCTCGCACCAGTTGCCGTCGCATTCCTTGATCGTGACCTTGAGGCCCGGGCCCAACTGCGCCCGCACGCTGCCATCGTCCGAGCGGGTCGACAGCAGCGGAACCTGCGCATTGGCCATGATCGGCGTCACATATCCGGCACGCGTGCCGACGAGGAGATTCTGGTGAATCCAGCCCTCTTCCCCATCCATGTCGCGAATCTTGCGCCAGGTGTCGAATTCGGCAGTGATCTCGACCGGAATGCCCGATTTCACATAGGTCCAGACGATGTCATAGCGCTCGCCCGGTCCGACGCGCACATTGATCGGCTCGCTGCGCGTCGTGACAAAGCGCGGCAGCGGCAATCCGCTCGGATTGTTGGCCTGCGCATGGGCCGCTGGCACCAGCAGAAGGGCCAGAAGAACGAAGGCAGGCAGGCGGCGGAAGAGGCTTGCGCCAATAACGACGAAATGACGGGCGATGCTGGGTCTCACGGTCTCGTCAAACATGACTTTTCAGGAATGGGAATTTAACCTATCACTAGCCGATGATCCTTAATGGGCGCTGAAGCTTGGCATTTTTGCCGGTCGGCCGCGCCGCTGATCCCGGACCGCATGGCTAGCCACAAACCGCAAATTCTCGTGACACGGCGCCTGCCCGAGACCATCGAGGCGCGCATGGCCACCCTCTTCGACACTCATGTCAACGAGGGTGACGTGACGTTGACCGGCGACGACATCGTCGACGGCCTCGACGGCAAGCATGTGCTGGTTTCCTCGATCACCGACCGTATCGATGCCGAACTGATCGCCCGCCTGCCCAAGAGCGTGCGGCTGATTGCCCAGTTCGGCAATGGCGTCGACAATATCGATGTCGAAGCCGCCTGGGCCGCGGGCCTGACCGTCACCAATACACCCTCCGTCCTTACCGAAGACACTGCCGACATGGCCATGGCGCTGATGCTGGCCCTGCCGCGTCGCCTCGTCGAAGGCACCCAGATGCTGCTGCGTGACGGCGTCTGGGCCGGTTGGTCGCCCACCTCCATGCTCGGCCATCGCCTGCGCGGCAAGTCGCTCGGCATTGTCGGCATGGGTCGCATTGGCACGGCCGTCGCCCAGCGCGCCCGCGCCTTTGGTCTCAATATCCACTATTTCTCCCGCAACCGCCGCCCGCCCGGCGTCGAGGATCCGTTGGGCGCTACCTATTGGGCCGATCTCGATCAAATGCTTGAAGCGGTCGACATCGTCTCGCTGCACACGCCCCATACGCGCGAGACCTTCCATATCCTGTCCAGCCAACGCATCCGCGCCATGAAGCCGGGCAGTTTCGTGGTCAATGTCAGTCGGCCTGAACTGCTCGATGAACCCGCCCTGCTCGACGCCATCGAACAGGGGCATCTGGCCGGCGCGGCACTGGATGTCTTCGAGAACCGCAATGGCATCGATGCGCGGCTGCTGGCCCTGGCTGAAGCCAACAAGGTCGTCCTGACCGCTCATATGGCCTCCGCGACGCTCGAGGCGCGGGTCGAAATGGGCGAGACGGTCATCGTCAATATCCGCACCTTCATGGATGGCCATCAGCCGCCCCACCGCGTGCTGCCCGAGGGCATGCATGGCCGCCCGCCCCGCGCTGCCGATTGACGCGAGGCCGGGGAAGCCGTAATTCCGGCAAATGAGCAAAGACAACAAACCAACCGGCCCTTCGCAGCGCATGCTGCGCGTCGGCGAACTGGTGCGCCATGCCCTGGCTGCCATCTTCGCCCGTGGCGATGTCGAGGACGATGCGCTGCATGGCATTGTGATCACCGTGCCCGAAGTGCGCATGACGCCCGACCTCAAGCTGGCCAATGCCTATATAATGCCGCTGGGCGGCGCCCATGCCGAAGAGGTCGTGGTGGCGCTGAACCGGCACGCCAAGTTCATCCGCGGCCGCGTGGCGCCGCAGATCAACATGAAATACGCGCCCAATATCCGCTTCTATGTCGACGACACATTCGAGGAAGCCGGCCGCATCGATGCGCTGCTGCGCTCCGACAAGGTGCAGCGCGACCTGGAAGATGACGACAACGGCGACGACGCGTGACCGACAAGCCAAAACGTCTCAAGCGCCCCGTTTCCGGCTGGGTCGTGCTCAACAAGCCCTATGAAATGACCTCGACCCAGGCGGTCGGCAAGATCCGCTGGCTGTTTGGCGCGATGAAGGCCGGACATGCCGGCACACTAGACCCGCTGGCCACCGGCATCCTGCCGATTGCCCTGGGCGAGGCCACCAAGGCCGTGCCGCAGGTGCAGGATGGCACCAAGGTCTATCGCTTTTCGGTGGTGTGGGGCCAGGCCACCACGACTGACGACACCGAGGGCGAAGTCATCGCCACATCCGACGTACGGCCCGAACGCGCCGCGCTTGAGGCCCTCCTGCCCCAGTTCACTGGCACGATCATGCAGCGCCCGCCGATTTTTTCGGCGCTCAAGGTTGATGGCGAACGCGCCTATGACCTTGCCCGTGCTGGCGAGACGGTCGAGCTTGCACCGCGCGAGATAGAAGTCGACGAAATCGAGCTGATCGAGCATGGCGCCGACAAATCCGTGTTGGAAGTCGTCTGCGGCAAGGGCACCTATGTGCGCTCGCTGGCCCGCGACATTGCCGAGGCGCTGGGCACGCGGGGCCATGTTGGAACCCTGCACCGCGCCGATGTCGGCCCTTTCCATGATGAAGATGCGGTCACCATCGACCAGCTCGAGGCGCTGACCCTCGAAGAGCGCGACGCTTTGCTTAAGCCGGTCTCCGCCGGTTTTGCCGACCTGCCGGAAATCCGCCTTGACCCGGTTCAGGCGACGGCCGTGCGCCATGGCAATCCGGTGCTTTTGACCGGCGCCGGCGCACCCGCATCGCTTGATGAATGCTGGGCCAGCTTCAAGGGCGAATGCCTTGCGACGGGCTGGGTCGCATTCGGCCAGTTCAAGCCGAAACGGGTGTTCAACTGATACGAAAAAGGCGGGGAGTTATCCCCGCCTTTTCTCTTCCTAGCGCAGGAAGAAGATGATGATGATGATCAGCCAGATCGGCACGCCGAGCAGGAAAAGTCCGAGAGCACGAAACATGATTTGTCCTTTCTGAGCTGGCGTTAGAAGCGACGGAACACGTCGGCGAAGACCGTGTTGTCATCGCGGTGATTGCCACCCTTCTGGGCGGCCCAGAAGGCACCGATGGCCGAGACCAGCAGCGAGGCAGCGATCAGGAAGGCGCCGATGATGGCCGTGTTGCGGGCAACGCGGGCAGCTTCGATGGCGTCCTGACGGGCGGCTTCAACATTGGTGATGACCTGGTCGACGCGGGCTTCCGCTTCTGGCTGGGCCAGACCCGTATTGGCAGCAACGACACTGGCCAGATAGGTGCGGTCGTCCGCAGTTACCGTGCCATCGCCAAGTGCCGCCCGTGCAAAGATGCGACCGGCTTCACCGCGTGCCTGTGCAGCATCGACCGGCTGGTTCGAACGGAACAGCGTGTCGATGAAATAGGCGTTTGGATCGATCGCATCGGCAGCGCCTTCAGCGACATTGGACGCGGCGGTCGTTGCCGTGGCCGCAACATTGCCGACGGCATTGGCTGCAGCACCGACACCGCCAACGGCGATCGCGGCACCAAGAATGGCGGCACCAGCCCAGACGAGCAGGCCATGGGCACCGTCACGCAGGTCGCTTTCGTCTTCCGTCGCATCGAAATAGCGGCGACGCAGGCGGCCGGTCAGATAGCCGCCAGCCATGAAGCTGGAGATCTGCACCCAGAGGAACCAGGACGCAGCAGCGATGCCGACAAAGATCGGATTGGCCGAGGCATTATAGCCAAAGTCGAGGAAGTTGAGGCCGACCGCCGAACCGAAGGTGATGAAGATCAGCGAAATGGCCGAGGCTAGCACGATGCCGGCGATGATGGCTGGCCAGTCGACATAGGAGGACTGGTCGCGATTGGCGGCGGGAGATTCGACGATGGCTACGCCCGCGGGCGCGTCAATGGTCATGGCAGCAGCTCCTGTTGTTGTTTTGGTGGCTCTGGCCATTTTGGATCAGGCGAGGCCGATGAACGACAGGATGGCCATGACGATGACGACGAGGCCGACGAGATAGATGATCGAATTCATGGGAGTAAGCCCTTCTGGTTGACGCATGTGCGCTTTCAACCGTGCGGGCCGTGAATCGTTCCGGGATTGCATCAAATATGTGCAGATTGCGGCAGGGCGGATCACAAAACAAAAGGCAGGGCCAAAGCCCCGCCTTTCGCAAGAAGTCGTCAAGCATGCTTGCGATTAAAGCCCGTCGGTCACTGCCGTCGTATAGGCGCCTTCCGGCTGGGCCTTGATGATGCCCTGGTCGAGCAGCGCCTTGACCGTGCGGTCATAGGTCGTCATGTCGAGGGCCGCGTCGGCGGGGTCGACCAGCTTGGCCACTTCGCCGGTCATATAGAGCTGATGCTCGATCGTGGCGGCGCCGGTTTCGTCCATGTCGACAACGATTTGCGCGGCTTCCTCGGGATTGGCGGCTGCATATTCCCAGCCCTTCATCGAGGCCCGGACAAAGCGCGTATAGGCATCGACCTTGGCCGGATCGTCGAGCGAATCTTCCATCACATAGAGACCGTCTTCGAGCAGGTCGTTGCCCATTTCGGTATAGTTGAAAATGGTAAGGTTCTCTGGACCATAACCGGCGTCGAGCGCCTGGCCGTACTCGTTGTAGGTCATCACCGAAATGCAATCGGCCTGTCCCTGGATCATCGGCTGGATGTCAAAGCTCTGCTGCAGCACGGTGACGCCACCATCCGAACCATCGGTGGCAATGCCTTCCTTGTTCATCCAGGCAAAGAACGGATATTCATTGCCGAAGAACCAGACGCCCAGCGTATGCCCGGGGAAATCGGCGACCGTCTTGATCTCCTTTTCGCTCGGGCAGATCATCATCAGGCCGCTTCGCTTGAATGGCTGGGCAATATTGACCAGCGGCACGCCAGTGTCGCGGGCTGCAAGACCGGCGGCCATCCAGGTCACGATGATATCGGCGCCACCGCCGGCAATCACCTGTTCCGGGGCGATATTGGGACCGCCGGGCAGGATGGTGATGTCGAGATTTTCCTCGTCATAGAAACCCTTGGATTCAGCAACGAGATAGCCGGCAAACTGCGCCTGGGTCACCCACTTGAGCTGCAGCGTCAGCGCGTCCTGTGCCATTGCGGGAGCGGCCGAAAGCGCCAGGGCGCTGACAAGCAAACCTCCGATAGACTTTTTCATTTTCGTTCCCTTTTCCCTGTTACGCCCGTCCACCACGGACAGACGGATGCCAGAAGGTGACGCCCCTTTCGATGAGGGCGACCACCCCGTAAAAGGCAGACCCCGCGATCGCTGCAACGGCGATCTCTGCCCAGACCAGATCGATGGCCAAACGGCCAACGCCTGTTGAAATTCGGAAGCCCATTCCCACAACGGGCGTCCCGAAGAATTCCGCTACGATTGCGCCGATCAAGGCCAGAGTCGAGTTGATCTTGAGGGCGTTGAAGATGAAGGGCCCCGCAGCCGGGAGCCGAAGTTTCACCAGGGTTTGCCAGTAGCTGGCGGCATAGGTCCGCATCAGGTCGCGCTCGATATTGGACGCGGCATTGAGCCCGGCCACCGTATTGACCAGCATGGGAAAGAAGGTCATGGCGACAACGACTGCGGCTTTCGATTGCCAGTCAAAGCCAAACCACATCACCATGATCGGCGCGATGCCGATAATCGGCAACGCAGACATGAAATTGCCGATCGGCAATAGCCCCGCCTTGAGGAAAGGCGACCGATCGACGAGCACCGCGACCACAAGGCCCGCGAGGCACCCCATGACATAGCCGGGCAGCACCGACTTGATGAACGTCTGGACGAAATCGGCCCACAAAATGCCGGTCGAATTGGCCAGCTGCGCCCCGATCATCGAGGGCGGCGGCAAGAGCACCGGCGGTACATTGGCGCCCCGGGTCACCACTTCCCAGATCACCAGCAGCGCGGCGCCGAAGGTGATCGGGATCAGCAGGCCTAACCCTGCATTGTCCGTCAGCCGTGGCGCCAGCACGCCCGACAGCCGTTCGACGAACAGCCAGGAAAATAGCCAGGCAATGATCAGCGCCATCCAGAAGAAAGACGGCGTTGGCTGGAAAATGCCGATGGACGTCAGCACCGCGACCGCACCCAGCACGGCAAAGGCCCCATCGGCCCAGAGCCCGAGTGGCACAAAGAAGCGGATCAGCGACAAAAAGCCCAGGCCCAGGAAGGCCTTCAGCAGCAGTGCCTGTTCAAAGGGCGTGACAAAGCTCAGAGCAAAGCCCGCGGCCGAGAGTCCGCCAGCGACCAGGGCGATGAAGAATTGCAACTGGCTCATGCGCGCGCCCCCATGCGGGCATTGACCGTCTTTTCTGCGGCCCCCACGATCATCACGAGCACGGCGGCCAGCGCCGCGGCAATGAACAGGGCGGCCCAGATCTGGATGGTCTGGCCATTATAGGAGCCGGTCAGCAGCCGCACGCCCAAGCCGCCACCGGCGGCATTGGAAAGTTCGGCCACCACGGCGCCGATCAGCGAAATGGCAATGCCCACCTTCATCGAGGCAAAGAGGAACGGCATGGCCGCGGGCCAGCGCAGCTTCCAGAAGGTCTGCCAGACGCTGGCATCATAGGTGCGCATCAGGTCGAGCTGGATGCCCTCGGGCGAGCGCAGCCCCTTGACCATGCCGACCACCACCGGGAAAAAGCTCAGATACATCGAGATCAACGCCTTGGGCACGAGGCCCGTGAGACCCACTGCACCCAGCCCCACCACGACCATCGGCGCCACGGCCAGGATCGGAATGGTCTGGCTGGCAATGATCCAGGGCATCAGCGAGCGGTCGGAGGCGTCATTATGGGTGATGACCACGGCCAGCCCCACGCCCAGCACCGTGCCCAGCACAAAGCCGAGCAAGGTGGAGGAAAGCGTGATCCATGCGTGATAGGCCAGCGATCGGCGCGACGTGAGTTCAAGCGCCACCGTGGCATTCCAGATTTCACCCAGCACCTGATGCGGCGCCGGCAGCACCGGCTTGTCCTGCCCCCAGGTCTGCATCGCGAAATCGGTGAAAGGCACGTCGACCAGATTGGCACGGCCGTTGAGCGTATTCTGCCAGGGGGCATTCATGCTGATTGCTGCGGCATACCAGATGACGACGATGGCGAGGAGAATGGTGATGATGGGCAAAATGCGGTTGAGCGCCGTCCCCATCACACGTGATCCTCATCATAGGAGTGTCCTGCCCGCAGGCCATCGCGGACCCTTGCGGCGATAGCGAGGAATTCGGGGGTCTCGCGGATGTCGAGCGGGCGTTCGCGCGGCAGGTTGCTCTCGATCACATCGGTAACGCGGCCGGGACGCGGCGACATGACGACGATCTTGGTCGACAGATAAACCGCCTCGGGGATCGAATGGGTGACAAAGCAGATCGTCTTCTGCGTGCGATCCCAGAGTTTGAGCAATTCGGAATTGAGATGGTCGCGGACGATTTCGTCCAATGCGCCGAAGGGCTCGTCCATCAGCAACAGGTCGGCATCGAAGGCCAAGGCGCGGGCAATGGAAGCGCGCTGCTGCATGCCGCCGGACAGCTGCCAGGGATATTTCTTCTCGAAGCCCGACAGATTGACCAGGTCCATGGTGCGCTTGATGCGCTCGGCCTGCTGGTTCTGGCCATAGCCCATGATTTCGAGCGGCAGGGCGACATTTTTCTCGATCGTGCGCCAGGGATAAAGCGCCGGCGCTTGGAACACATAGCCATAGGCCCGGTCCTTGCGCGCATTCTCCGGCGTCTGCCCGTTGATGGTCAACGTGCCTGACGTGGGCTGTTCGAGATCGGCAATAGTGCGCAGGAACGTGGTCTTGCCGCAGCCCGAAGGGCCGATGAAAGAGACGAACTCGCCCTTCTTGATGGTCAGGTTGACGTCGCTCAGCGCAACGACATCGCCGTCATTGGTCTTGAAGGTCAGGCCAAGCCGATTGGCCGACACGACGGGGCTGGTGCCCGAAATATTGGAAACGGAATGCGGCGTCGTCTCGGACAAAGTTCTGGGCCCCTCTCGCTATATCCATCGGGAGACGCAGCGAACCGCCGCCACCCCATGGCCAGACTGTCAATGCAAGCGCTGTGCCGTTTTCAGGGGGCCGGTTTCTCCTCCCGGCCGCCCTGATCCTCCTGGCAAGTGCCTGTTATTTCATCACACTGCTACACGCCCGTCACGGGAATACCAGCGCGTTCCACTTTTCGCGGCGCGACGATTTCCTTCCACTGCGACAGTGCGCGATTGACGGGGTTCTTTGCTTCGCGCGCGACGAACTTGCCATGTCCCGGCTCTGCCTTGACCTCGTTCTCGACAATGGAGACCTTGCCACGGCTCAGCACATAGCGCGGCAGGCCGGTGACCTCGAAACCCTCGAACACATTATAGTCGATGACCGACTGCTGGCCCTTGGCGGCAATGGTCTTCTTGCGGGCCGGGTCCCAGACGATGAGATCGGCATCGGCGCCGACAAGAACAGCACCCTTTTTCGGATACATGTTGAGGATCTTGGCGATATTGGTGGAGGTGACGGCCACGAACTCATTCATGGTCAGGCGGCCGGTATTGACCCCTGCGGTCCACAGCACCGGTAGGCGATCCTCCAGCCCGCCCGTGCCATTGGGGATCTTGGCAAAATTGCCCAGACCCGTGCGCTTCTGCTCGGTGGTGAAGGCGCAATGGTCGGTTGCAACGCAACTGAGCGAACCCGACTGCAAGCCCGCCCAGAGCGAATCCTGATGCTGTTTGTTGCGGAAGGGCGGGGACATGACGCGCCGTGCGGCATGGTCCCAGTCCTGGTTGAAATATTCGCTTTCGTCGAGCGTCAGGTGCTGGATCAGCGGTTCGCCATAGACGCGCATACCTTTCTGGCGTGCGCGGCGGATGGCTTCATGCGCCTGCTCGGATGAAGTGTGCACCACATAAAGCGGCACGCCGGCCATGTCGGCAATCATGATGGCGCGATTGGTGGCTTCGCCTTCGACTTCCGGCGGACGCGAATAGGCATGGCCTTCCGGCCCATTATTGCCTTCAGCCAGCAACTTTGCCGTCATGGCAGCGACAATGTCGCCATTTTCGGCGTGAACCAGCGGCAGGGCGCCGAGGTCGGCGCAGCGCTGGAACGACGAGAACATCTCGTCGTCATTGACCATCAGCGAGCCCTTGTAGGCCATGAAATGCTTGAAGCTGGTGATGCCGCGATCGACCACTTCGGCCATTTCGCGCCAAACCTGCTCGCCCCACCAGGTTATGGCCATGTGGAAGGAATAGTCGGCCGAAGCCTTGCCGGTCTTGTTGTCCCACATCTGCAGGGCTTCGAGCAGGCTCTGGTCGGGATTGGGCAGGCAGAAATCCACCACCATGGTGGTGCCGCCAGCCAGGCCCGCCCGGGTTCCGCTTTCGAAATCGTCAGCCGAATAAGTGCCCATGAAGGGCATCTCCAAATGCGTGTGTGGGTCAATACCCCCCGGCATGATGTAGCAACCGCTGGCGTCCAGCACCTCGTCGCCGGAAAGATCGGGGCCGATCTCGACGATCACGTCGCCCTCGATCTTCACATCGGCCTTGTAGGTAAGATCAGCCGTGACGACCGTGCCGCCCTTGATCACTTTGCTCATGCTGCATTCCCTCTAGTCTGCGCCGTCTCCGTTCGGCGTGTCTCCATTCAAAGCCCTCCCCGCGCCCCTCAGCGCAGGCGGACCAGGTGTTCTACTGGCGGATCGTCGCCGCTTTCATGCCCTTGTTGTAGTTGAACTCGCCCACGACGCCGGTGACGGTAAGCTGGCAGCCGGTCGGGCAATTGAGCAGGATCCGGCGTTCGTCGCGGGTCAATTCGCTGGCGTCGACATAGAACGGGTTGGCATCCATCTGCGATTGCATCAGCAACACGATATCGCCGGCCTGCATGACATAGCCGGCGACTTCCGCGCAGGTGCCCAGGATGTCATTGTAGTCGAGCTTGAGGTCTTCCACCGTCATCGGCGTGCAGACCGCTGCGCTCATCTCGCCATCGCCAGCCAGGGGTGCCGCGACGCGGTCGAAACAGGCGAGGCGCTCGATGTCGTTGTCGACGCCGGTGCAGCCGGCAAAGTCATCCACGCTCTGGGCATGGGCAGATGGTGCGGCAAGGCTGGCAGCGAACAGGATGGCGATGGCGGCGGAACGGGCAAACAGCAATGGATCAACTCACGATTTCGGCAGTTTCAAGCACGGCGTGGAACAGCACATCGGCGCCAGCCGCTGCCCATTCCGAGGAAATTTCTTCGGCCTCGTTATGACTTAGCCCATCTACGCACGGGCACATGATCATGGTGGTGGGGGCCAGGCGATTGGTCCAGCAGGCGTCGTGGCCGGCGCCAGAGATGATGTCCATGTGGCTGTAGCCGAGCTTTTCGGCAGCAGCACGAACGCGGCCAACCAAGGTTGGATCGAAGGCCACGGGGTCGAAATGACCGACCGCTTCCATGGCATAACCGACGCCAGCATGCTGGCAGATTGCTTGTGCTTTGCTTTCGATTTGCTGGCGCATCGACGTGAGCTTGGACAATTCCGGCGATCGGATGTCGACGGTAAAGACCACCGTGCCCGGCAGGACATTGCGCGAATTGGGTGAGAACTTCATCTGTCCCACGCCGCCCACTGCGCCCGGCTGATGATCCATGGTGACGTCCTGGACCATTTCCAGAATCCGCGCCATGGCGAGCCCTGCGTTGACGCGCATGTTCATCGGCGTCGAGCCGGTATGGGCTTCCTTGCCCGTCAGGGTGAATTCGAGCCACCAAAGGCCCTGGCCATGGGTGACGACGCCGATCTGCTTGCCTTCGGCTTCGAGGATCGGACCCTGCTCGATGTGATATTCGAAGTAGGCATGCATCTTGCGCGCGCCCACTTCTTCCTCGCCGCGCCAGCCGATGCGAGCCAGTTCCTCGCCATAGGTCTTGCCCTCCTGGTCCATCCGGCCATAGGCATAGTCTTGGCTGTGCACACCGGCAAAGACGCCCGAGGCCAGCATGGCAGGGGCGAAGCGGGCACCCTCTTCATTGGCCCAGTTGGTGACAACGATCGGATGCTTGGTCTTGATGCCCAAGTCGTTCATCGAGCGCACGACTTCGAGCCCGGCGAGAACGCCCAGCACGCCATCATATTTGCCGCCGGTCGGCTGCGTATCGAGATGGCTGCCGACATAGACCGGCAGGGCATCCGGATCCGTCCCCGGCCGCGTCATGAACATCGTCCCCATCTGGTCGACGCCCATGGTGAGGCCCGCCTCATCGCACCAGCGCTGGAACAGGCGGCGGCCTTCGCCGTCCTCGTCGGTCAGTGTCTGGCGGTTATTGCCCCCGGCAATGCCGGGGCCAATTTTCGCCATGTCCATCAGGCTGTCCCAGAGCCGGTCGCCGTTGATACGAAGGTTTTCTCCTGGGGCAGACATGGTCATGTTTCCTATTTGACGCTCGGGAACGAGAATTCGGCGCCACCCTTGATGCCGGCGGGCCAGCGGGTGGTGACGGTCTTGAGGCGGGTGTAGAAGTGGACGCCTTCGGGTCCATAGATGGAGTGATCGCCAAACAGCGAGCGCTTCCAGCCGCCAAAGCTGTGATAGGCCACCGGCACCGGGATCGGCACGTTGATGCCCACCATGCCAACCTCGATCTTGTCGGCAAATTCGCGGGCGGCGTCGCCGTCGCGGGTGAAGATGGCGGTGCCATTGCCATATTCATGCTCGTTGATGAGCTTGACGGCCTCGGCATAGTCATTGGCGCGAACGACCGAGAGGACAGGACCGAAAATCTCTTCTTTGTAGATGGTCATTTCGGGCGTGACATTGTCGAACAGCGTGCCGCCGACATAATAGCCATTCTCATAGCCCTGCAGCGTGAAGCCGCGGCCATCGACCACCAGCTCGGCGCCCTGCTCGACGCCTGAGTCAATGTAGCCGACAATTTTGTCGCGATGCATCTTGGTGACCACCGGACCCATTTCGGCATCCTTGTCGGTCGCCGGGCCGATCTTGAGCGATTCAACGCGTGGCTTGAGCTTGGCGACCAGCGCATCGGCGGTTTCCTTGCCCACCGGCACGGCGACCGAGATGGCCATGCAGCGCTCGCCGGCCGAACCATAGCCGGCGCCCATCAGCGCGTCGGCAACCTGGTCGAGATCGGCATCGGGCAGCACGACCATGTGGTTCTTGGCGCCGCCCAGGGCCTGCACGCGCTTACCGGCCTTGGTGCCGCGCTGATAGACATACTCGGCAATCGGGGTCGAACCCACGAAGGACACGGCCTTGATGTCGGGATGATCGAGAATGCCGTCGACCATTTCCTTGTCGCCATGAATGACATTGAGAATGCCTTCCGGCAGGCCCGCATCCATGAAGAGGTTCCAGGCCAGCATGGGCGCAGACGGATCGCGCTCGGATGGCTTGAGGATGAAGGCATTGCCGCAGGCAATGGCCGCCGGATACATCCACATCGGCACCATGGCCGGGAAGTTGAACGGCGTGATGCCGGCCACGACGCCGAGGGGCTGGCGGTCGGAATAGCTGTCGATTGAGGGGCCGACATTGCGGCTGAACTCGCCCTTGAGCAGCTGCGGGATGCCACAGGCAAAATCCACGCAGTCGATGCCGCGGGCAACTTCGCCCAGCGCATCGTCATGCACCTTGCCGTGTTCCTTGGAGATTTCGCGCGCCAGCTCGTCGGCATGCTGGTCGAGCAGCGCCTTGAACTTGAACATGACGCGGGCGCGCTTCATCGGCGGGGTATTGCCCCAGGCGACCTGCGCCTTCTTGGCCGCAGCCACAGCCTCGTTGAGCTCGGTCAGCGTCGACAGCGGCAGTTCGGCGCTCTGTTCGCCGGTGGCCGGATTAAACACGGGCACGCGACGCGTCGAAGCCGAAACATAGCGCTTGCCGGCAACGGCATTTTCGATCGTGTTCATCAGTCGATACTCCGCAGCACGGCGCGAATGCCGTCGATAAGTTCGGCAATCTGCGCCTTGGAAATGATCAGCGGCGGCGAGAGCGCAATGATGTCGCCCGTCGTGCGGATCAGGAAGCCGGCCTCATAGGCGGCGAGGAATGCCGAGAAGGCACGCTTGGTTGGCGAGCCGGCAATCGGCTCGAGCTCGATAGCGCCGACCATGCCGATATTGCGGATGTCGATGACATGCGGCTCGCCCTTGAGCGAGTGCAGCGCCTCGGCGAAATGCACACCCATCTCGGTGCCCCGCGTCAGCAGGTCTTCGTCCTTGTATGTCTCGAGCGTGGCCAGCGCCGCCGCCGAGGCTATCGGATTGCCCGAATAGGTATAGCCGTGGAAGAACTCGATGACATGCTCCGGCCCGCCCATGAAGGCGTCGTGGATCTCCGAGCTGACCAGCACGGCGCCCATCGGGATCACGCCATTGGTCAGGCCCTTGGCGGTGACCAAGATGTCTGGCGTCACGCCAAAATAATCGGCGCCGAACGGCGTGCCGAGGCGACCAAAGCCGGTGATGACTTCGTCGAAGATCAACAGGATGCCGTGCTTTTTGGTGATCTCGCGCAACCGCTTGAGATAGCCAACAGGCGGGATCAGTACGCCAGTAGAGCCGGCGACCGGCTCGACGATGACGGCGGCAATGGTCGACGCGTCATGCAGCGTGACGATACGCTCAAGCTCGTCGGCCAGCTCGGTGCCATATTCCGGCACGCCCTTGGAAAAGGCGTTCTTGGCAAGGTTATGGGTATGCGGCATGTGGTCGACGCCGCCCAGCAGCGTGCCGAACATCTTGCGGTTGGTGACGATGCCCCCCACCGAAATGCCGCCGAAATTGACGCCGTGATAGGCGCGTTCGCGGCCGATCAGACGCGTGCGGGCGCCTTCGCCCTTCACGCGGTGATAGGCCAGCGCCACCTTGAGCGCAGTCTCGACCGATTCCGAACCCGAATTGGTATAAAGCACGTGGTCGAGCCCCGCGGGGGCGATATCGACTAGGCGGTTGGCCAGCTCGAATGCCTTGGGATGGCCCATCTGGAAGGCCGGCGCATAGTCGAGTTCGGCAGCCTGCTTGGCAATCGCCTCGACGATCTTTGGCCGCGCATGGCCTGCATTGACGCACCAGAGGCCTGCCGTGCCGTCCAGCACCTGGCGGCCATCGCTGGTCGTGTAATGCATGTCCTTGGCCGCGACGAACATGCGCGGGTTTTTCTTGAATTGCCGATTGGCGGTGAACGGCATCCAGAACGCACTCAGGTCGTTCGGCGCAACGGCACTTGGATTAGACACGGAAACCCCTCGCTCCCAGTAAGTCTTGGCCTGATCGATTTTGGCTCTTGACGGCGAACCGTGAAGTCCCGAAATTTTGACCAGTTGGAAAAAGGTTAGCACTCCCAAACTTTCTCGCAAGGCGAAAATGCCGCCCTCAAAGCTGAAAAATGCAGAAGCGCCAATCACACCCACGCGGCAGCACAAGGCTGACGTCAAGGCCGCCACAGGTGCGCCCGCCAAGCCGCGCCCGCTGACCCGCATCCAGCGCGAAAAGCAGGACATCATCCTCGAAGCGGCGCTGGAAGTGTTTTCCCTGCATGGTTTTCGAGGCGCCACGATCGACCAGATCGCCGAGGTGGCGGGCATGAGCAAGCCAAACCTGCTCTACTACTTTCCCCGCAAGGAAGAGATTCACCGCCGGCTGATTTCCGAACTGCTGGTCAACTGGCTGGCGCCGCTCGAGGAAATGGACGCCAATGGCGATCCCTTCCCCGAAATCCGCTCTTATATCCGCCGCAAGCTCGAAATGGCCCGCGACTTTCCGCGCGAAAGCCGGCTCTTTGCCAATGAAATGCTGCAGGGCGCGCCGCGTATCATCGAGATGATCGAGGTCGACCTCAAGAACCTCGTCGATGAAAAGGCCCGGGTCCTGCTGACCTGGATGGAGCAGGGCAAGCTGGCCCGCACCGATCCCTATCACCTGATCTTTTCCATCTGGGCCACCACCCAGCACTACGCCGATTTCGACGTTCAGGTCCGCGCCGTGCTGGGGCCCGGCCGCGGTGGCGAGGGGCGTTTCGAGGATGCGGCGCGCTATCTCGAGCAGCTGTTTCTGTTTGGCCTGACCCCGCGCAAATAGCACCATCCGGCATTTGACAAAGCCTCGGTTTCGGCCCGACACTCGCGCCATTCCGGAGGATGCCATGACCCAACAGGTTCGCGCCCATATGATGCTGTCGCTTGACGGCTATGGCACCGGCACCGGCCAAAGCCGCGAGCGCCCCTTCGGCACCATCGATCCGCGCCAGTTCGCGCGCTGGATGTTCGAGGATGGCGAAAACAACAAGGACGAGGTCGCAGCCGTCACCGACTATGGCGCCTTCGTCATGGGCCGCAACATGTTTGCCGCGCCCGGCCCCAACGTCTGGGAAGAGGAATGGACCGGCTGGTGGGGCGACAATCCACCCTATCACGCGCCGGTCTTCGTGCTGACCCACTACCAGCGGCCGCCGATGGAAATGGAAGGTGGCACGACATTCCACTTTGTCACCGAAGGCCCTGCAGTCGCGCTGCAACGGGCAAGGGAAGCGGCGGGCTCGCGCAATGTCTCGATCGCTGGTGGCGTCGGCACGCTCCGCCACTATCTCAATGCCGGTGCCGTCGACCGGCTGCATATCAAGCTGGTCCCAATGCTCGCCGGGCAGGGGGAACGTCTGTGGGATGGACTGACCGCCAGGCTCGAACCCACCGGCGCCCGGGCCACGCGCTTCGTCACCCACCTCGACTACGACGTGGTCAAGCCTTAGCTGGCTTGCCCATTCCGCCAAGATGGGTCGACTTGAACTCGCCCAGTTTGAACCCGTAGCCCAGCATGCGGTCGAACCCGATATGCGCAGTCCAGATGGCAGCGATCCCCAGGGCCAAGGGACCCAGAGCCAGGCTGGATAGCGCCAGCAGGGCGGGGGCCGCATAGGTATGGCCAAGGTTGTAAACCAGCGCCCCGGTCTTTCGTGATCCGAAATAGCCCAGCATGAACAGGTCCGGCGCGAGGAACAGTAGGGCGAAGACAAGCCAGGATTGACCCAGCCACGCATAGGCGGCAATGCCGAGGCCCAACGCGGCCACGCCTTCGAGACGCTGCAACAGGATGGGGTCGGCAAGGCGATAGTGTTTGCTCATGGCAATAGCTCCGGTTTCGAGACCCAGACTGTGCCGTCATTCACTCGCGTTTGAAATTGCCGCTATTTCGGTATCAGGTATTCAGAAATGAATGACGGCGACTGGTAGTGTCTCAAAAATCTGTGCCGCTCTGAAACATAAACTGGCCCCTTGAGGCGGGTCGTGAGGGCCATCTCCGCATTTTGCACAGCCTAAATGGCCGCATTTGCGCCACATTTGGCGCCCGTGAGACCCGATAAGGCGCAGGTTTTCCACGGAACCAGCCGCAAAATCCATGTTTTGGGCAGTTGAGCCGGAACCGTGACCTCATGGCCACACCGCGCAAGATGAATCCACCCCTTGACGAGTCTGGCGCTGATTCACGTCAGATTCGTCTTCTTCGTGGATTCATTTCCTCAAGATCGGCGGAGACATTCAGCAAGCCGGCAGAAATGCAGCGGCAAAACCCTGTCCATCAGGCCGGACGGGCCTCTTGCCCCGGAGTTGAGGCAAATCGGGCACATTCTGGCCGGTGGATGCCTTTAATCAAACGCTCACCGTAACAGACGTGAGTTCAGAAGTTTGATCAAGAAAGCCGTATCCGCCGCCATTGTTGCTGCAGCCCTTCTTTCCTTCTCCACTGCAGCCTATGCCCAATGCGGCGGCGCTTCCTGGTATGGCCCCGGCTTCAACGGGAAGCGGGCCGCATCGGGAGAAATCTTCAACGAGAACGCCATGACGGCGGCGCATCGTTCCCTCCCCTTCGGCACCAAGGTGACCGTGACCGACCAGGCCACCGGCAACCACATCGAGGTGACCATCAATGATCGTGGTCCCTTCCACGGCAAGCGCATCATCGACCTCAGCAAGGCAGCAGCCAACGCCCTCGGTTTCCGCAATCGCGGCGTAACCTCGGTTTGCCTCGCCCAGAGCTAAGCATCAAGACGGCGCCGACTTGCTGCCGTTTCAGGCCGCCCTCCGGGGCGGCCTTTTCATTGCTTGAGGTAATTGCTGCCGTTGATGACCAGCACTTCGTCGGACCCGATGTCGGGCGCAAAAATGCTGAGCACCTGCTCCTTGCCGTCATCGCCGCTCAGTACCAGCGTATAGCCATCGACGCGATAGCTGCCCGATTCTGGCGGCCGGTCGCTGCTGGTGGCAAAGCTGGTCGTGCCGATGCCGCTATCCATGCTGCCGCTGGCACCGGAAAAGCCGGTCTGCTCGAAACGCCCGTCGGGTGTCATGGTCAGCAGGCGTTCGACCGCGATGCTGTTGGAACTGAAGGCCATGCTCCCGGTCTGCGCCCAGAAATAGCGCCACTGGCCGTCAAATGTCGTGCCGGCATCGAAAGCTGGTAGCTTGGCGTGGAAATTGTCGTCGATCGACAAGCCGCCATCCTGGTCATCAAGGCTCGATACCTCGACCTCGAAGGTCCCGAACTCGTCGATCACGCTGCGCATTTCGAGCTGCTTGGCACCGCCCCAGAAGCCGCCGCCGGTAACCTTGTATGTGCCGCAGTCACGCGGATTGTCGGCGCAATGGGCCGCCATATCCATGTTGGCCGGAATGGTGTCGCTGAACAGGCCCGACGTGTCGAAGACCGTGATCTCGCTGTCGGCGGTAAAATCCATGCCGCCAAACGGGTTCAGCGTCAGTCCGGTGCGCAGATAGGTATAGACGCCCTCAAGCCCGCCATCGCCGTCCTGTGGCTCGACGGCAAATGGCTTGTCACCCTCGTTGAGCCGCATGGTGCGGGCCATGGTGGCGAACTCGGCGTCAATTTCGTCCTCGCGATCGCCATCCATGTTCATCGATACCATCTGCAGATAGGCCTGCTTGGTCGGACTGCCCACGGCAATCGTGGTGAGGCCTGCGCTGATGTCCTGGATTTCTCCACAGCAGCGATATTCCATGATCATCTCGTAGCCATTGCTGGTGACGCCCACACTGTCGGTGGTCGTGTCCTCCTCGGCCATGTCGGGAAAGGCATTGACCACTTGCGCCATGCCCTGCGCCAGAGTGCCCTCGATGCCGCGTGGCGCGATCAGCTGGATGATGACCGCGCCCTGCTCGTAGTCGTCGGTTTCGGGAAACTCCTGGGCGATCAACAGCGAACCGGCCTCGCCGCGCTCCACGGTCCAGCCAGACGGCACGTCAATCACCACGCCATTCAAATTCTCTTCCCTGGCCAGACCGGGACTGACCGCCAGCACCAGGGTCAAAAGGCCAATTCCGAACCGCAAGTCCATAATCCACCTCGAAATTCTCAAATGAGGCAGACGCTAGGCAGCACTTGCAACAAAAATGTGACCACAAATCTCAGGCATCAACGCAGTCGAGCCGGAAGCGCACGGTATCCTTGTGCCGATAGGATTTCGCTGTCGGCGGGCCCGCCTCTTCCGTGCTGCGGATGAAGCGAGCGATGTCCGCTCGGCTGGTGCCCAGGTCCGCCAGCAGGTGGTCGTCCATGGCATTGAGCTTGCGGATGGCTATGTCGCGCTGCCACCAGGCAGAAAGTCTGTTCTGGATTGCATTGAGCATTTGAGATCCTTTCCAGCAAGGCTCCGCCATGGCCGGAAATGCGAATTTCCGGATTGCAGATTTGGTGGTTCTTGCTGTGATGTTCCGCGGCCAAAAGTGCCGCTGTTCCGATACTTGCGCCTTTCGCGGAGCATTCTCTATAGTCGGGATTGCAATGCTCTTTGCAGAAATGAAAAATGGATTTCAGCTGGGACGATCTGCGGCTTTTCCTCGATGTCGCGCGACTGGGCGGGCTCAGTGCCGCTACCGAGACAACCAGGCTCAGTGCGGCAACGCTTGGGCGCCGCGTCGCTGCGCTTGAGCGGCAGGTCGGTGAGCCGCTGTTCCATCGCAGCCAGACCGGCTACCGCCTGACCCCGGCGGGCGAGGATCTGCTGGCGCGTGCCGAGGATGTCGAGGCGGCCATGCTGTCTCTGCGACGCTGGAAGGAGGGTTCGAGCGGTGGTCGCGTGGTGCGTCTCTCGGCTGGCCCATGGACCTCGGCTTTTCTCTCCAGCCAGATCGGCGACATCTGGACCGTGGCCGACCGGTTTACCCTCGAACTGGTCACCGCCAACCAGAAGGTCGACATCGGCCGTCGCAATGCCGATCTGGGCATTCGCAATCAACGGCCGACCGAGCAATGGCTAGCCGGGCGGCTGATCGGCAAGGTGGCCTATGGCCTCTACTCGGGGCGCGAGCTGATCAATGGCGTCGAGGCCGGCTATTTCGTCGGCGTGGCAGGTGAGGGGAGCCAGACCCATTCGGCGCGCTGGATCCAGGCCCGGCATGGCGACCGCATCGCCCTGCGCGGCAATGATGCCATGAGCGTGCGCGAACTGGTCGCCCATGGAGCGGGCCTGTCGGTCTTTCCCTGCTTCGTCGGCGACAGCGATCCCCGCCTGATCCGCATTGCCCCGGTCATCAAGGAACTCGAAACCGACCAGTGGCTGGTCAGCCATCATGAAGAGCGTCACGAGCCCTCGGTGCGGGCGGTGGGGGATCGCATCGTTGCGCTGATGAAACGCCATGCTGCGCTCTTCCGTGGCGAGCAACCGTTACACGGCATCTAGCGCCAAAAATGCAACGTTGCAAAAATAGAGCGAAAACGTTTGCACGCGCCCTAGGCGATGCCCTGATTCTCGCATAGCTTCGCCCCGACAATTTCGCGAGTAGTTTGGCCATGAAGTTCGGTCTCGACCTGCCGCCCCAGATGAAGGTCTTCGGGGCGTTCTTCGTTTACTCATTCTGCATGGGCAGCCTGTTTCCCCGCCTGCCGGCCATTCAGGAGGCCATGGGCGTCGGCGAGGGCCAGCTCGGCCTGGCGCTGATCGGCTCGGCTTGCGGCACGCTCATTTCACTGACCTTCGCCGGTCGCTTCCTTGAGGCCGTGGGCTATCGTCGCGTGCTGCTGGCCGCTATTCCGCTTCTGTCGCTGCTCTATGCGCTGGCCAGCTGGGCGCAGAACCCGCTCGCCTTCTTCCTGCTGCTGGTGCCCGTGGGGCTGACCATCGGCTGCATCGAGATCATCATCAACATCGAGGCCGATCGCGTCGAACATGCCATTGGCCGGCGCATCATGAGCCGTGCCCATGCCTTCTGGAGCCTGGGCTTTTTTGCCGCCGGCATGGTCGGCTCCTTCATCGCCCAGTCGGGCCTGTCGCCGCAGTATCACCTGATGCTGATGATCCCGGTCATCATCCTTGCGACGCTGGTCATTCTCGGCCGCTTCCAGCCTGCGGCCCACCGCACCGGCTCCAGCAGCGACGAGACGCCCCATTTTGCACGCCCGACGGTGACCATCATGATGCTGGTGGCCGTCTGCATCGCCGCCATGCTGATGGAAGGCGCCGGCATAGACTGGTCGGCCATCTATATGCGCAATATATTCGAGGCGACGCCCTTCTGGGCTGGTATCGCCGTCGCGACCGTGGCCGGTTCGCAGGCTCTTGCCCGCTTCTTCGCCGATGGTTTCGTCGATCGCTACAGCCCGGTTCTGGTGGCTCGTGTGCTGATTGCCGTCATGGGCATTGGCGTCCTGCTGGTGTTCTTCGCGCCCTCGATCGGCTTCGCCTGGGTGGCCTATCTCGGCTTTTCCCTGATCGGCATCGGCTCCTCGGCTCTCTTCCCGCTGGCCATGTCGGCGGCGGCCCAGCAGACCGACC
Organism: uncultured Devosia sp.; assembly: GCF_963517015.1. Taxonomy (NCBI): domain Bacteria; kingdom Pseudomonadati; phylum Pseudomonadota; class Alphaproteobacteria; order Hyphomicrobiales; family Devosiaceae; genus Devosia; species uncultured Devosia sp. The sequence continues at coordinate 140,898 of NZ_CAUQDV010000001.1, read as the reverse complement.
GCCCGGCGGCCATCAATGTCGCCGCGCTGGCGCAATTCTCCTTCACCGCATTCCTGCTCGGGCCACCGCTGCTGGGCTATATCGGTGAGCATTTCGGCCTGCACTGGATCTTCGGTGTCGGCATTCCGCTGGTTCTGCTCGGCCTTGCCACCACTCAGGTCCTGGCGCCGCGCCCGGTCACCAAGGTTGTCACGCCATGACCATCGCACCACAACACCGTCTCTATGCCTGCTTCTTCCTCTTCGCGCTGACCACCGGCGCCCTGATGGCGCGTCTGCCGGACATTCAGGCCCATCTTCAGGTCGACAAGGGCCAGCTCGGCCTCACGATGATCGGCATGTCGATCGGCTCGCTGATCTCGCTGACTTTCGGAGCGGCGGTGATCGAACGCCTCGGCGTCCGCACCACAGCCTTCTTCACTGTGCTCGGCCCGGCGCTCTTGTTTGCCACCATTCCCTGGCTGGGCTTTGCGCCCTTCGTCTTCGGCGTGCTGTTCCTGACCGGCCTGCTGTCTGGTGCGCTCGAGATCAATCTCAACGTCGAAATCGATCGCCTGGAAATGCATACAGGCGGCCGGTATATGAACCGCGCCCATGGCTTCTGGAGTGTCGGCTTCTTCGTCACCGCCCTGTTCGGCGCCGGCATCCGCCAATCCGGCCTCTCGGTCGAGGCGCATCTGGGCCTGATCGCCGCCATCGTGGTTCTGATCGGCGGCTTCATGATTTCCGGCATTCGGCCAGCGCCAAAGCCGGCGCGCATGCAAGGCGAGACCGGTCACCAGATCGCCTTCCCCAATTGGGGCCTGCTGCCGCTCTGCCTCATCGGCTTTGCCGCCTTCCTCGTAGAAGGCGCTGGCATCGACTGGTCGGCCATCTATATGGACGAAATCTTCTCGACCGAACCCTTCGTCAGTGGCATGGGCCTGACGCTCTTTGCCTTCTTCATGGCCTTGATGCGCCTGACGGCCGACCCGGTCGTTGCCCGCTTCGGCCCGCGCCATGTCTCCATGGTCCTGCTCAGCCTCGCCAGCGTCGGCGTACTGATGGTGGGCTGGGCGCCCGAAGGCATGCCCACCGTCGCACTGGCCGGCTTCGCCCTGATGGGCATCGGTTGCTCGGCCGTCTATCCGCTGGCGGTCTCGGCCGCGGCCCAGCGCACCGACCGGCCCGCTGCCGTCAATGTCGCGGCGCTGGGGCAGGTGAGTTTCGTGGTCTTCTTCATGGCCCCGCCGCTGCTCGGCTTCGTCGCCGAACATCTGGGCATCCGCAATTCCTATCTCATCTGCCTGCCATTGCTGCTGGCCGGGCTCTGGGCATCGAGCTTTGCCCTGGGCACGCGCAAGGTGGAAGCGCCACACGGCCTGCCGCCCGAACCGGTCCCGCCGCACGGCTGACAGTCATGAGTGAACTCGGGCCCATCGTCGATCTCCGCCAATCGGCCACCGCCCTGCGCGTCCAGCGCGGGGTGATGCGGCTGCTGCGCGAAACCTACGACATGGCCTGCTATGCCGAAGTCACCCTGCGTTCCGGCCGCCGCGCCGATGTGCTGGGCGTTGGACCAAAGGGCGAGATCTGGATCGTCGAAATCAAGTCGAGCCTGACCGACTTCCAGGTCGATCGGAAATGGCATGAGTATCGCGAGTTTTCCGACCGCTTCTTCTTCGCCAAGCCGCCTGAACTCGAAGCCGAAATCTTCCCCGAAAGCGAAGGCCTGATCGTGGCCGACGGGCACGATGGCCATGTCATGCGCGATAGCCCGCTGACCCCCATGGCCGGTGCCCGCCGCAAGGCGCTGATGCTCAAGCTTGCCCGCATGGGCGCCGACCGCATCCATGTTCTGATGGATCCCGGCCCGAAATAATGACCATCCCCATCGTGCGTTGGCGCGTCATTGCGCTGTTTTTCATTCATGCGCTGGCTACTGGCGCCATCCACACCCGCATCCCCGACATCCAGCTCCAGATCGGCCTGTCCGAGGCGCAATTGGGGCTCGTACTGATCGGCCAGCCGCTGGGCGGCCTGGCCATGTTCCTGTTCTCCAGTCGCATCATCGAGCGCTTCGGGCCGCGCAAGGTAATCCTGGTCATGCTGCCCCTCGCTGCCATCAGCGCCGCGCTGGTCACGATCCTGCTCAATCCCTTTGCCATGTTTGCCTTGCTGGCCGTCAACGGTTTGGTCTTCTCGCTGACCAATATCGCCATCAATGTCGAAGCCGACCGCGTCGAGGCGGCGTCCGGTCAGCGCATCATGAACACCTGCCACGGCGCCTGGAGCATTGGCTTTTTGGCCACCTCCCTGCTGGGCGCCGCCCTGCGCGGACTCGATGTTTCGCCAGCCTGGCACATGTGGGCACTGGTGCCGGTCGTCGGCCTTTTGCTCTGGACCGTCGTCGCGCCCATGCCGGTCACCCCGCCGCGGCCGCATACCGGCGAGGCCACGAAGAAACTCGCCTGGCCTACCCTGGCAACATTGGGTCTGGTCGCTTTCGGCCTGGGCGCCGGACTGGCCGAGGGTTCGTCGCGGACCTGGTCGATCATCTTGCTGCGCGACAGTTTTGATGTGGCCGCCTGGGTGGAGTCGCTGGCGCTCCCGGCGCTGCTGGTCACCATGGCCCTGGGCCGGCTGGTCGCCGATCCCTGGATCGATCATTTTGGCCCGGTGGTGGTGGCACGGTCGCTGGCCAGCATTGCCATTGGCGGCCTGTTGCTGGTGGTCTTTTCGCCCAATGCCTGGGCGGCCCTTGCCGGCTTCGGCCTGCTTGGGCTCGGCATCTGCGTGCTCTATCCGCTGATGCTGTCGGCGGCGGCGCGGCTAGGTGATCGGCCGGCGTCGCAGAATGTGGCCGCGACGACGCTGATCTTTCAATTCGTCAATCTGGGTGCGCCGGTGCTGATCGGCGCAGTGGCGCAGGGCCTGGGCATTCGCATGGCCTTCGCCTTGCTCCTGCCCTTGCTGGCCCTGACCTGGCTGATGGCGCAAAGGCTCAGCAGACCGTCGCCACCCGCTCCTTGATGACCGCAAGCACCTCGTCGCCGGGGCGCTTCCACCAATTGTCCTGGCTGAAGATCTCGACTTCCTGCGGCCCGAAAAAACCGGCGTCCTCGATCATCTTGCGGATGGCGGGCAGGTCGATGACACCATCGCCCATCATGCCGCGATCAAGCAACATGTCGCGTGTTGGCACCAGCCAGTCACAGATGTGATGGGCAAAGATGCGCTTCATTCGTCCCGCCCGGGCAATGGCTTGCGCCAGCTTCGGGTCCCACCAGACGTGATAGACGTCCACCGCTACGCCCACCGTCTCGCCAAGGTCCTCGCAGATATCGAGGGCCTGGTCGATCGTGTTTACGCAGGCCCGATCGGCGGCATACATGGGATGCAGCGGTTCGATGGCGATCTTGACGCCGCTGGCTTTGGCATGGGGCAGCATGGCGGCAATGCCGTCGCTGACCATCTGCCGCGCGCCCGGCAAGTCCTTGGAACTGCCCGGCAGTCCACCCACCACCAGCACAAGGCAATCGGCATTGAGGGCTGCGGCTTCATCAATGGCGCGCAGATTGTCATCGATCTGCGCCTGCCGGCCCTCGGCAGTTTCGGCCGGCAACATGCCGCCGCGACAGACGCCGGTGACCTGGAGCTTGTTGTCGCGCACGATGCGGGCGGCCTCGTCGAGGCCAATGGCGGCGATCTGGTCGCGCCAGGGTGCAATGGCCGTAATACCGGCCTTGAGGCACCCATCAACGGCGTCCTTGAAGCCCCACACCTGGCGCGTTGTGGCCAGGTTCAACGAAATGGCGCGCTCACTCATGCGGGCACTCCATTGACTGCGAGCACTGCCTTCATGCGCTTTATCGCCAATTCGGGATCACCCAGCACACGCGCCTTGTCCGCCAGCCGGAACAACTCACTCAGATGCTGCACCGAGCGGGTCGATTGCTGCCCGCCCACCATCTGGAAATGGTCTTGCAGCCCGTTGAGATAGGCAAGGAACACCACGCCCGTCTTGTAGAAACGGGTCGGCGCGGCAAAGATATGCCGGCTCAAGGGCACGGTCGGTTCGAGCAGGTCGAAGAACTGTTGCGTGTTGCCATTGCCCAGTGCGACGAGCCCGGCCGAGGCGGCCGGGGCGATGGCGTCGAAAATGCCGAGCAGGGCATGCGAAAAGCCCTCCTCGTCGCCGGCAATCAACTCGGCATAGTTGAAGTCGTCGCCGGTATACATCTTGACCGAAGGCGGCAGCCGCCGGCGCATGGCGATTTCCTTTTCGGCCGAGAGCAGCGAAATCTTGATCCCGTCGACCTTTTCGGAATGGGCAGCGATGACGTCGAGACAGACATCCATCGCCTTGTCGTGATCGGCATTGCCCCAATAGCCGGCCAGCGCCGGATCGAACATCTCGCCCAGCCAATGCATCACCACCGGCTGCTTCACCTGCGAGAGAATGCGGCCATAGACCTTGGCGTAGTCCTCGGGTGACTTGGCAGCGTAAGCCAGCGCGCGCGAGGCCATCAGGATGACGCGACCGCCTTGGGCTTCGACAAAGCCGACCTGCTCTTCATACGCGCGGATGATGTCATCAATGGTCACATCCGGCCCGGGGGCCAGATGGTCGGTGCCGGCCCCATAGGCAATCAGCGCATCGTCGCGCGTGCGCGCTTCGGCCTGGGCGCGGCGGATCAGTTCCTGCGCTTCGGCCCAGCCCAGACCCATGCCGCGCTGCGCGGTATCCATGGCTTCGGCAACACCGAGCCCGAGGTCCCACAATCGGTGACGGAATTTCAGCGTCGTGTCCCAGTCGATCGCCGGCGTCAGCCAGGGATCATTGCTGGCCAGCGGATCGGCCACCACATGGGCCGCCGCATAGGCGATCCGATTGAAGTCGGATGCCTTGTGCTTGACGAAGGGGATGGGCTCCCCGGTCAGCGTGTAGGGTGTGATCGAGCGATCCGCATTGGGCAGGTTGATGCTGGCCATGGCCTAGAACTCCAGCTTCGGCACGTCCAGCCAGCGGCGCTCGGCCCAGCTCTTGAGGCCCAGTTCGGCCAGCTGCACGCCCTTGGCGCCGGCTTCGAGGCCATATTCCCACGGCGCGTCCTCGGCGACATGGCGCAGGAACATCTCCCACTGCGCCTTGAAGCCGTTCTGGGGCGGCCAATTGTCCGGCACTTCTTCCCAGTCGTTGAAGAAATTCATGGTCTGCGGCTGGTCGGGGTTCCACACCGGCTTGGGCGTGTTGACGCGATGCTGGGTCCAGCATTTGTGCAGGCCCGCCACGGCCGAGCCCTTGGTGCCATCGACATGGAAGGTCACAAGGTCGTCGCGGCGCACGCGGGTGGTCCAGGAGGAGTTGATCTGGGCGATCACGCCGCCTTCGAGCTCGAAGGTCGCATAGGCCGCATCATCGGTATCGGCCTTGTAGCGATTGCCCTTCTCGTCGACGCGCTCGGGGATGTGCGTGGCGCCGAGGCACGAGACGGCCTTGACCTCGCCGAAGAGATTATCGAGCACATAGCGCCAGTGGCAGAGCATATCGAGGATGATGCCGCCGCCATCGGCCTTGCGATAATTCCAGCTTGGGCGCTGCGCCGGCTGCCAGTCGCCTTCAAAGACCCAATAGCCGAACTCGCCGCGCACCGAGAGGATGTCGCCGAAAAAACCGCTGTCGCGCAGCATCTTCAGTTTCAGCAGGCCGGGCAGGAACAGCTTGTCCTGCACCACGCCATGCTTGAGACCCGAAGCGCGGGCGGTCTGGGCCAGCTTGACGGCGATATCGAGCGAATCCGAGGTTGGCTTTTCGCAATAGACATGCTTGCCGGCGGCCAGCGCCTTTTCGATCAGCGACGCGCGCATCAGCGTTGTGCCGGCATCGAAGAACACCGTGTCTTCGGGATTGGCAAGGACGGCGTCAAGGTCGGACGACCAGCGCTTGATGTCATGCTTTTTGGCAAGACGTTCGATCTTGTCGGCATCGCGGCCGACGATGATCGGGTCCACCACGAGGCGATCACCATTGGAAAGCGCCACGCCACCCTGATCGCGAATGGCGAGAATGGAGCGCACCAGGTGCTGGTTATAGCCCATGCGTCCGGTGACGCCGTGCATGATGAGCCCGAGCCGTTGTTCCGCCATCGCGATATCCTCCTATCCGCATTTTGCGTGTAACCGATTAGTTACTTAGCTAGCGCGGGCGATCATTCGCCGTCAAGAGCGGATTGGTATTACAACCCAAGCACCATCTTCACGCCCAGCAATCCCAGGAAGATCAGGATCATCCGGTCGAAGGCCTTGCGGCTGAGTTTTCCGCTGATCCATTGGCCGATCGGCATGAACAGCAGGATGGGCACCAGCGCGATGAGGCCCTCCAGCAGCCATTCGCTTTCCATCACCCCGGCCACGATCAGCGAGGGCAATTGCACCACCGAGAAGGTGAGGAACATGGCCGAGACTGCGAACAAGTGATGGTCGCGGGCAAAGCCCATGGCGTGGATGAAAGTGACGCCCAGCGGCGCTGAAATGCCGGTGGCACCCTGCAAGATGCCGGCGCCTGTTCCTGCAATAGGGCCGAAACGCCTGGCGGCATTGGGGCCGATGGTAAGGTGCGGCTTTGCAAGGCGGAGCGCCACATAGGCCAGAAGGATCACGCCTAGACCAAAGACCAGGGCGCGTTCGGGCAGGCTGGTCAGTGCCCAGGTGCCGATAACGATGCCCAAGCTCCCTCCGAGAAGAAACAGCGGCAGGAAGCCCATCGCTGTTTCCCGCATCACGCTCCGGAAGCGCCAGACCTGCCAGAAATTGGTGAGGATCAGTGGCACTGTCATCAGGCCGACGGCATGCTGGATGCCCAGGATCGAGGTCAGGACAGGCAAGGCGATGAGTGGCAATCCCATCCCGGTCGCGCCCTTGACCACGGCACCGGCGGCCAGTGCCAGCCCCATGATCAGCCAGCGTGTCAGATCGAGTTCCATTGTTTTCCCCAAAGCACGGCTTGGTGCAAACCGCGCAGTTCTGTCAAAAAGCTACACAGCAAAGTCTCGGTTCTGGAAGGGATATTTTCAACAACACGCACGCCGAATGTAATCACCACATGGTTACTTCCTGCTTGACTCGATGGTTTTTGCACCGCAGTCTTTCCATTGCGCCCAGAGTCAAAACAACCAGATCCGGCGCCACAGAGGGAGGATGGACGATGCAGACATTGCGACTCGTCCTGGCCACGGGAACGTCGTTCCTGGTGCTCGGGACCACCATGACTTTCGCCCAAGACGCTGCGGCCGCTGCCGAGTGGAAGCCTGACCGACCGATCAACCTGATCGTGCCCTGGGGCGCCGGCGGCTCGACCGATCAGGTCACCCGCGTTACCGCGCCGATCCTGGGCGAAGCGCTCGGTGTCGATGTGGTTGTGGTCAACCAGCCTGGCGCATCGGGCGCCATCGGCACTCAGGAAGTGCTCAACTCCGTCAAGGACGGCTACACCTGGACCGCCAATGCCATTGCCAACAATGCCACCTATTCGGTGACTGGCCTCTTGCCCGATACCGATATCGACGACTGGCACATCTATCTTTCCGTCGCCAACGTGCCCGTGGTTTCGGTGCCCGCCGGCAGCGAATTCGAGGATTTCGGCCAGCTGCTCGAAGCCTTCAAGACGCGCGGCAATGAAGTTACGGTGGCAACCGCCGGCATTACCTCGTCGGGCGGCACGGCCATTGCGGCGCTTTCCGATTCCGCCGACGGCTTTGACTACAACATGATCACCTATGACGGCGGCGGGCCGGCAGCCATTGCCACGGCATCCGGCGAAGCCATGGTCACCACTCAACTGGCCGTGGAACAGACCGAGCTGATCCGCGGTGGCCGCCTCAAGGCCCTGGCCGTACTCTCCGACGAGCCGCTGGTCCTGGAGGGCGTCGATCCCATTCCGCCGATCACCGACTGGATCCCGGACATGGAACTGGCGCCCGACTATTTCGGCATTTTCGTGCCGGTCGGCGTGCCTGATGAAGTGGTCGCCACGCTCGACAAAATCTGGGGCGAAAAGGTCTCGAGCTCCGATGCCCTCAAGACCTATGCCGAGACCTTCGGCGCGGTCTTTGCACCCTCCTATGGCGCCGAAGCCCGCGCCAAGGCCATGCCGGTCGTGATCCTCGAGGCTTGTTCTTCGGTTGGTCGTGGCGAGGCGGTCAATGATCCCTCGACCATCGGTATCGACTGCGAAACGCGCACCGAAGTCGGCGCGCAATAGGTAAGGCGAGGGTGGGGCTCTGCCTCGCCCTCATTTTTCGCGCTGCCGCGGCGGCGCAGTTTCGAGGTCGCCATGAGCATGCCGGATACGAGCGAAGAGGCCGTCCGCGCCCGCGCCGATTTTATCACCGCCGTCATTCTCGTCGCGCTCGGCATCGCCGTCACCTATGCCTCCTGGACCATGGACCGGCTCGAAGTGCGCCGCATCAATCCGGCGACCATTCCCGGCCTTGTGCCGCTGATTCTGGGCATGGCGCTAACTCTCTGCGGCTCATTGCTGCTGGTGCGCTCTTGGAAGCTCAGCGCGCCGGGAAGTGGCGCTTCGCTGATCCGGCTCATGTTCTCCTGGACCGCGCTGCGGGTTCTGGTGGTTCTGGGTCTCGCCCTGATCTTCACGCTTGGCCTCATGGGCCGCGTGCCTTTCTGGCTGGCCTCGGGCCTGTTCATTTTCGCCTTCATCATGCTGTTCGAGACCGTCATGGCCGATACGCCCAAGCCGCTGGTCCCGGCCCTGCTCTGGGCCATGGGCATTGCTGCCGTCGGTGGCGGTGGCACCTATTATGTCTTTGAACGCATCTTCCTCGTGCGTCTGCCCTAGGAGCACACCATGTTCGACGGTCTCCTCATGCTGGGCGCAGGCGTTGCCCATTTCCTGACGCCGGGCTCGCTGTTCAACGTCGTCTGGGCCACCCTGCTCGGCCTTGTCATCGGCATCCTGCCCGGCCTCACCGCCACCATGGGCGTCGCATTGCTTGTGACCCTGACCTATAAAATGCAGGCCGATCAGGCCATCCTGACGCTGATGTGCGTCTATCTCGGCGCCATCTATGGGGGTAGCCGCACGGCCATACTGCTCAATATTCCCGGCACGCCAGCCAATGCCGCAGCGACGCTCGACGGCCACCCGCTGGCGCTGCAGGGCAAGGCGGGGCTGGCCATGGGCCTTGCCACCACCTCATCGACCCTTGGGACACTGGTCGGCATTTTCTTTCTCGCCATCATCGCGCCCATCCTCTCGGAAGCGGCGCTCAAGTTCGGCTCCTATGAATTCTTCTGGCTGGCGCTGTTCGGCGTGGTCATTTCCGGCCAGATGACCGGCAGCGACACCCCGCTCAAGGGCTATATTGCCGGCATCCTGGGCCTGCTGGTCGCCACGGTCGGCATGGAAACGCTGCACGCCTATCAGCGCTTCACCTTCGGCATTCCGGCGCTGGGCGGCGGCGTCGATATCATTCCCGCCATGGTGGGCGCCTTTGGCCTCGCGGAAATCCTCTCCTCGATGAAGCGGACGGCCGTCGCCAATATCGCCCCGGTCAATGACCGCGTCGTGCCGACCCTGCGCGAGATATTCCAATACTGGAAGACCATCATCCGCTCGGGCATCATCGGCACATTCGTCGGCATCATTCCTGGCGTCGGCGAGGATGTGGGCTCCTGGACCTCCTATGCCGCCGCCAAGAAGGCCAGCAAGCATCCCGAAGAATTCGGCAAGGGCAGCCAGGAAGGCCTGATCGCCGCCGAAACCGGCGACAACGCCGTGGTCTCGGCTGCCATGATCCCCACGCTGACCTTGGCGCTGCCCGGCTCGGCCGCAGCTGCCGTGCTGATCGCCGCCATGCTGATCCATGGCATTCGCCCCGGCCCCATGCTGATGGTCGAAAACCCGATTTTCCTCTACCAGGTCGTGGCCATGCTGCTGCTGGCGACGCTGGCCAATCTGATCTTTGGCCTGTCGCTGACCAAGCTCTTCATCAAGGTGCTGACCGTGCCGCGTGAAAGGCTGATGGCCGTCATCTATGTGCTCTGCGTGGTCGGCTCCTTTGCCATCACCCAGCGCATGTTCGACGTCTATGTCATGCTGTTCTTCGGCGTTGTCGGCTTCCTCCTGCGGGAAATGAAATTCCCCATGGCGCCGCTGGTGCTGGGCATCGTGCTGGGCGACCTGCTCGACCTCAACCTGCGGCGCGGGCTCATGCTGACCAATGGTGATCCGACGCCCTTCTTTACCCGGCCGATCTCCGCTGTTATCTGCCTGATTATCGTCGCGACGATTTTGATGTCCATTCCCCCGGTATCCAAGCGTGTCAGAAACCTCTTCGCCCGCCGTAGCGGCACCGCAGACGCGCGGGGCTGACGCTCCCAAGCGCACCCGCAATGCGGAAAAGACCAAGGCCGCCATTCTTGTGGCGGCGAGGGCTGAGTTTGCCGCGCGGGGCTTCGAAGGCGCGCGGGTGGATGCGATCGCGACGCTCGCCGGGGCCAACAAGCGGCTGCTCTATCATTACTTTGGCAACAAGGAGGATCTCTACCGGGCGGTCCTGCTGGATGCCTATGGTGAAATCCGCCGCGGCGAGCGGGCGTTGTCGCTGGACCAATATGGCCCGGTCGATGCCATGGACCGGCTGGTGCGTTTCACCTTCCGCCACTTCCTCGCCAATCCCTGGTTTCCCCGCCTGCTCAACACCGAGAACATCGAGAATGCGCGGTTCCTCAAGTCCCTGCCCGATATTCCGGCGCTGCACTCGCCGCTGGTCGGACAGATCCGCACCATTGTCGAACGCGGCGCCGATGCCGGCATTTTCCGCCGCGATGTCGACCCGGTGCAGCTCTATATTTCCATCGCCGCGTTAGGGTTCTTCTACGTCTCCAACATGTCGACGCTGTCGGTGATCTTCGATCGCGATCTGAGCGGCATCGACATGGTGCAGGAGCGCGAGGCCCAGGCCGTGCAGATGGTGGTGGACTATCTCAAGACACGGACAGGCTAGAGCGCTGTCAGCAAAAGCGCGGCAACATAGAGTCTAGAGTGGCGGCAGCACGGGCTTTGCCGCAGCGGTGATGCGGGCAATCAGATCTTCGATCCGGACATCGTCTCGGCTCTCGGCCAGCCGATAGATGCCCATGCGGCTGACCACGGGTGGCTTGGCCTGTTGCACTTCGACGAGGCCACGGCCGGCAAAATTGTCCCGCATGATATGGGTGTGTCGCAAGACGCCGTCGCTGGCACAGGTGTAGTCGACACAGGCCGCCAGCGAGTTCGAGGCAAAGGCGACGCTGGAATGGTCGAAGACGGTCTCGATCCGGGCGCGCCGGCGCGTCGTGTCGAAGTAGCGCTGATGCCGGCTTTCCGGCGGCGTCGAGCTGACGGCCGGATAGGCGTCGATCTCGGCAATGGTCCGGGCGCGCTCCAGCAATGGATGCCCGCGCCGGGCAAAATAGGCGTGATAGACCGTGCTGAGAGCGATGAATTCGGCGCCGATCGATGGGCTGAGGCCGTCGATTTCATGCGCGAGAAACAGCGAAATGTCGCCCGAGATCAACTGGTCCATGCAGCGCAGCTGATTGCCCAGACTCACCTGCACCGGCGCATTGGGAAATTCATTGTGATAGTCGACCACCATGTCCTTGAGGAACATGGTCCACCATGAATAGCCCGAACCAATCGAGAGACCGCGTTCATTGCGTTGGCGCTGGTCGGCAATGGCGCCGAGCATATTGTGATGGAGGCGTGCCATCAGCCGCGCATTCTCGTAAAGCGTCTCGCCATAGGCAGTGAGCGTCACCCCGCGCGAATTGCGCTGGAACAGCGTTACGCCCAGGTTCTCCTCGAGCTTACGCATGTTGAAGGTGAGGGTCGGTTGGGTGACCAGCAGGGCAGTCGCGGCGCCGGTGATCGAGCCAGCGTCAGCCACCGCCAGAAATTGCGTCAGCAGCTTGTCCATCAGCATCCCTCCATGCTCAGCCATAGATTTTATCTATGGTGATGACCAGCATTTCATATTTTTCTTTTGCGCAGGACTGGGCAATGCTGTGATGGCGCGGAGGCGACTGGACGGCGAAATCCGCTCTTTCCAAAACTTCCATACAAGAATAAAGTCACGAAGTCGCCGCATTGGCTGGATGAACTGTCTGGTGAGTTGCGGGAAATGCCTGCCCTGTATGGGGCCGCAAGAAGGATGTAACAAGGCGGATTGACAACACGATCAATCCGCATAGGTTTGTAACCAGTTGGTGACTTAGCGACGGGGAGGTTGCGGGTCACAGGTCAGGTAGATGCCGGCCACAACTTTCAGATTGGGAGGATCACCCTATGACTATTCGTCTCGACCGCCGTCAGTTCCTGATGGGCTCTTCGGCCCTCATGGCCGCCGGTGCCGCCGGCTTCAGCCCGGCCTTTGCCCAGGGTAGCTCGCTGCGCCAGTTCTTCTGGGGTGGCCAGGCCCGCGCCGACCGCACCTATGGCGTCAACGAGCTTTTCGCCACCGCTAATGGCGCCCAGGTGGATTCCAGCTTCCTTGGCTGGGGCGACTACTGGCCCAAACTGGCCACGGAAACCGCTGGCGGCAACTCGCCCGACGTCATCCAGATGGACTATCGCTACATCGTCGAATACGCCAAGCGCAACGCCATCGCCCCGCTCGACGAATATGTCGGCGCCGGCCTCAAGCTCGATGGCTTCGATGAAGATCAGCTCGAAGGCGGCAAGGTCGACGGCAAGCTCTATGGTATTTCGCTCGGCGCCAATTCGGTGGCCCAGGTGGTCAACACCACGGCTTTCGAGGAAGCCGGTATCGAACTGCCCAACCGCGACACCACGCTCGACGACCTGCGCGCCATGGGCGAGGCCTTCAAGACTGCCAATATCCGCGGCGGCATGAAGGTTATCGCTGACGGTTCGGGCTCCGAACCCATGCTCGACAACTGGCTGCGCCAGAAGCAGCTCGCCCTCTATACCGCAGACGGCCAACTCGGCTTTACCGCAGCGGAAATGACCGAGTGGTTCGCCCTCTGGCAGGAATTCCGCGAAGCCGGCATCTGCGTCGATGCGGAAACCCAGGCCCTCGATACCAACGGCCCGCTCGAAACCACCATGGTGGTGATGAACAAGGCGGCCATGATGCCGTCCAACTCCAACCAGCTCGTGGCCTTCCAGACCCTGATGCAGGACAAACTGACCATCACCTCCTATCCGCGCATCGCGGCCGGTGTCGGTGGCGGTCACTATCGCAAGCCTTCCATGTTCTTTTCGATCGGTGGCTCTTCCGCCAACAAGGAACTGGCCGCCGAATATCTCAGCTTCTTCGTCAACGATCTCGAAGCGGCCAAGGTGCTCGGTGTCGAACGCGGCATTCCCTGCTTCGAAGCCGTGCGTGAAACCATCGCGCCCGACCTCAGCGAACAGGATCAGATCGCGCTCGACTACGTCTCCAACCTGGGTGACCTGCTCGGCCCCATCCCGCCGCCGCCGCCCGCTGCGGCTGGTGAAATCGACATCTCCCTGCTCCGCACGCTGAGCCAGGAAGTCGCTTTTGGCGCCCGTTCGCCAGAGGATGCCGGTCAGTACTTCGTCACCGAAGCCACGGCCATTCTGCAACGCTCCGCATAACCCGGAGACGAGACGATGGCCACGCAGGTCGATACAAAAGCTTCAGCCGGAGCCGCCCGCGTGGCCTCTCCATCTTACTGGTCCGGGGTGTGGCAGAACCACGCCCCCGGCTACCTCTTCCTTCTGCCCTGGTTCATCGGCTTTTTCGGCCTGACCATCGGGCCGATCCTGACCTCGTTCTACCTCAGCTTCACCCATTTCGACCTGCTGACCGCACCGCGCTGGGCCGGCATGGAAAACTATGTCCGCATGTTCACCAATGACCCCAAATTCTCGGCGTCCATGCGGGTCACCTTTTTCTTCGTCATCTTCTCGGTACCCCTGAAGCTGGCTTTTGCGCTGGGCGTTGCCCTGCTGCTCAATCGCGGCATGAAGGGCCTCACCATCTACCGCGCGCTGTTCTATCTGCCGAGCCTGCTCGGGGCATCGGTCGCCATCGCCATCCTCTGGCGCCAGATCTTTGCCGGCAACGGCCTCGTCAACCAGCTGCTCGCCAATTTCGGCATCCAGGGCCCAAGCTGGATTTCCAACCCGAATTACTCGCTCTGGACGCTGATCATCCTCGCCATCTGGCAGTTCGGTTCGCCCATGATCATCTTCCTGGCCGGCCTGAGGCAGATCCCGCAGGACATGTATGAGGCCGCAAGCCTCGACGGGGCCAGCAAATGGCGCCAGTTCTGGAAGATCACTTTGCCCATGCTGACGCCAGTGGTCTTCTTCAACGCCATCATCCAGACCATCGAGGCCTTCAAGAGCTTTACCCCAAGCTTCATCATCTCAGGCGGCACGGGCGGGCCGATCAACTCGACCCTGTTCTACACGCTCTATCTCTACAACGAGGCCTTCGGTTTCTTCCGCATGGGCTATGCCTCGGCGCTCGCCTGGGTGCTGCTGATCATCGTCGCGCTCTTTACCGGCTTCTCGTTCCTCACCAGCAAATATTGGGTGCACTATGACGACTGATGTCGAGCGCCTGACCGTGGTCACGGCAACCTCGCCGACCCGCCGCAAGGTCATGTCGGTCCTCGCTCACGCCGCCCTGATCCTGGCGTCGATCGTGATGCTCTATCCGCTGCTCTGGCTGTTGGCGGCAAGCTTCCGTCCCGAGAACGAGATTTTCACCTCGGGCGCCTCCATCATGCCGTCGCTGAACTGGAGCCTCGATTCCTTCGTTCGCGGCTGGAACGGGTTGCGCGGCGGCTTCGGCCGGCTGTTCATCAACTCCTTTGTCATTTCGATCCTGAGCGTCTGCGGCAACGTGCTGGCCTGTTCGCTGGCGGCCTATGCCTTCGCCCGGCTTGAATTTGCCGGTCGCAATTTCTGGTTCGCCATGATGCTGATGACGCTGATGCTGCCCTCGCAGGTCACGCTCATTCCCCAATATGTGCTCTTCCTCAACCTGGGCTGGGTGAACACCTTCCTGCCTCTGGTGGTCCCCAAATTCCTGGCCGCCGATGCCTTCTTCATCTTCCTGATGGTGCAGTTCTTCCGCGGCCTGCCCAAGGAGCTCGATGAAGCGGCGCGCATGGATGGCGCCGGCCCCTGGCGCATCTACTGGAAGATCATCATGCCGCTTTCCATGCCCGTTCTGGCAACGGCGGCGATCTTCACCTTCATCTGGACCTGGGACGATTTCTTCGGGCCCCTGATCTATCTCAGCGACCTGCGCCAATACACGGTCATGCTTGGCCTGCGCACCTTCACCGACAATACCGGCATGTCCGATTTCGGCGGCATGTTTGCGATGAGCGTGCTCAGCCTGATCCCGATCTTCCTGTTCTTCCTCTTCTTCCAGCGACTGCTCATCGAAGGCATCGCCACGACTGGTATGAAACGCTAGACCCATGAGTGATATCAAATTCGCCGCCATCGGCATCAACCACAGCCATATCTATGGTCAGGTCGATTGCCTGCTCGAAGCTGGTGCACAGTTCACCGCTTTCCACGCCGTGGAAGATGATTTGGCCGAGGCCTTCGGGGCAAAATATCCCCAGGCAAAGCGCGTCGCCGACCCGCGGGCCATTCTCGAAGACCCCGATGTCGCCGTGGTGCTGACTTCGGCCATCCCGGCAGATCGCGCAGCGATTTCCATCGCTGCCATGCAGCACGGCAAGGACGTTCTGACCGACAAGCCGGGCATGACCACCTTTGCCCAGCTCGACGAGTTGCGCCGCGTGCAGCAGGAAACCGGCCGCATCTATTCGGTGCTCTATTCGGAGCATTTCGAAGTGCGCGCCACGGTCGAGGCCGGCAATCTGATTGCCCAGGGTGCCATCGGCAAGGTGATCAACACGGTCGGTCTTGGCCCCCACGCCATCCGCAACAACCAGCGACCCGACTGGTTCTTCAATCGTCAGCGCTATGGCGGCATTCTCTGCGATATCGCCAGCCACCAGTTCGAACAATTCCTGTTCTTCTCCAACGCCATGGATGCCGAGGTCACCTCGGCCACGGTCGCCAATCGCGGCAATCCTGACCGTCCGGGCCTGCAGGATATGGGTGATGTGCATCTGAGAACCGAAAACACCTCGGGCTATATCCGCGTCGACTGGTTTACCCCATCGGGCCTGCCCACCTGGGGCGACGGCCGCCTGACGATCCTGGGCACCGAAGGCTATATCGAGCTGCGCAAATACATCGACATTGCAGGCAAGCCGGGCGCCGACCACCTTTTTATCGTCAACCACGAAGGGCCGCACCACATCGACTGCTCCCAGGTCGATCGACCCTTTGGCCGGCAGTTCCTCGATGACGTGCGCAATCGCACCGAAACTGCCATGCCGCAGGAACGCGCCTTCAACGCCATGAAACTGGCCCTGACGGCACAACAACTGGCCGAACGCGGCACGGAGTGGGCCCAATGAGCGACAAGATCTTCAACGTTGCCGTGATCGGGGTCGGCATTGGCCGGTCCCATATCGTCGAGGGCTATGTGCCCAATGCCGACAAGTTCAAAGTGTTGGCGCTCTGCGATCTCAATGTCGAGCGCATGACCCCGATTGCCGATGAATTCGGCGTCGAACGGCGCGTCACCAGCTTCGATGACATCCTCGCCATGGACGATATCGACGTGGTGGATATCTGCACCCCGCCCATGCTGCATTTCCCCATGGTCATGGCGGCGCTCAAGGCCGGTAAACACGTGGTCTGCGAAAAGCCGCTGGTCGGCTCGCTCGCTCAGGTCGACGAAGTGATGGCGCAGGAAAAGCTCAGCAAGGGCCTGCTGATGCCGGTGTTCCAATATCGCTTCGGCGACGGCATCGAACAGGCCAAGGCCATCATCGATGCCGGCATCGCCGGCAAGCCCTTTGTCGGCACGGTCGAAACCATGTGGGAACGCGGACCGGATTATTACGCCGTGCCCTGGCGCGGCAAATGGGCCAGCGAACTGGGCGGCGTGCTGATGACCCATGCCATCCACCAGCATGATCTCTTCACCTATCTGATGGGCGATGTCAGCCGTCTGTTCGGCCGCGTCGCGACCCGCGTCAACCAGATCGAAGTGGAAGATTGCGTGACGGCCAGTCTCGAATTGCGCAATGGCGCCCTGGGCAGCTTTACCGCCACGCTCGGTTCGGCCGGAAATATGACGCGCCTGCGCTTTGCCTTCGAGAATGTCACTTTCGAAAGCGATCACGCCGCCTACAATCCCGGCGACAAGCCCTGGACCATCGAGCCGCGCAACGCCGAGACGGCGGACAAGATCGCTGCCCTGCTCAAGGACTGGACGCATGTGCCGTCACGCTTCCAGACCCAGATGGCCCGCTTCCACGATGCCCTCGTCGGCAAGGCACCGCTTCCGGTGACATCGGCGGATTCCCGCCGGGCACTCGAAATCGTCACGGCCTTCTATCATTCCTCGACCAGCCACGAGGACGTGCCGCTGCCCATCCCGACCCAGCATCCCTGCTACCAGAGCTGGGTGCCCGCCCAGTTCCGCGCTGCCTAGGAGACCGCCATGTCAACCAGCATCCAGCTCCGCAAACTCATCAAGGCCTATGGCGATGTGCAGGTCATCCACGGCGTCGACCTCGATATCGATCCGGGCGAGTTCACCGTTTTTGTCGGTCCCTCCGGCTGCGGCAAGTCCACGCTCCTGCGCATGATCGCGGGGCTGGAGCCGATTTCGGGAGGCGACCTGCTCATCGATGGCCAGCGCATGAACGAGATTCCGGCGGCCAAGCGTGGCATTGCCATGGTGTTCCAGTCCTATGCGCTTTACCCGCATATGTCGGTCTATCAGAACCTGGCCTTTGGCCTTGAAACCGCCAAGGTACCCAAGGACGAGATCAAGCAGCGTGTGCAGCGTGCCGCCGAAATCCTCCAGATCGTGCCCTTGTTGCAGCGCAAGCCCAAGCAGCTCTCGGGCGGCCAGCGCCAGCGCGTCGCCATCGGCCGTGCCATCGTGCGCGAGCCCAAGATTTTCCTGTTTGACGAGCCGCTGTCCAATCTCGACGCGGAACTGCGCGTGCAGATGCGCGTCGAGATCGCCAAGCTGCACAATGATCTCGGCAACACCATGATCTACGTGACCCATGATCAGGTGGAAGCCATGACCATGGCCGACAAGATCGTCGTGCTGCGGCTGGGCGTCATCGAACAGGCCGGCGCGCCGCTCGAGCTCTACAACAACCCGAAAAACCTCTTCGTGGCCGGCTTCATCGGTTCGCCCAAGATGAATTTCCTCAAGGCCGCGGCTGAGGGCAATGCGCTCAAGGTTGCGGGCAATGCTTTGAGCCTTCCGCGGTCCATCGATGGGGCGACGACGTTGGGCATTCGTCCCGAGCATATTACCCTGAGCCAGGGCACGGGCATCAAGCTGGCCGACCTGCGCGTCGATCTCGTGGAAAACCTGGGCGGCCAGACCGTGGTCTATGCCACGACCAGCGATGGCCAGCCGCTCAACATCGTGCTCGAGGGCCAGCAGGCTATCGACCTCGGCGCCACCATTGCCGCCTATGCCGACCCGGCCAAGCTGCATCTGTTCAATGCGGACGGGCTGGCGATCTAGGCTTCAAAAATCTCTCTGCCTGGTCGAAATTGCCCCTGCTGACACGTCGTGTCGGCAGGGGCTGTCATTTGGGGCCCACAACAGGGAGGCCCTTGGATGAGTTCTTCGCTTTACGGCTCGATCGTCATTCGCAATGCGCGCGAGAACAACCTCAAGAGTGTCTCGCTCGATATACCCAAGCGCCAGATCACGGTGTTTACCGGCGTCTCGGGCTCGGGCAAGTCGTCGCTGGTCTTTGGCACCATCGCCGCGGAATCGCAGCGCCTGATCAATGAAACCTATCCCAGCTTCGTCCAGCAATTCATGCCACGATATGGCCAGCCCGATGCGGACCTCTTGGAAAACATCTCCGCCGCCATCATCGTCGACCAGCAAAGGCTCGGCGGCAATTCCCGTTCCACCGTGGCGACGGTGACCGATGCCGCGCAGATGCTGCGGGTCATGTTCTCCCGCCTTGCCGAACCGCGCCTCGGCCCGCCGTCGCTTTATTCCTACAATGATCCGCGCGGCATGTGTCCCGATTGCGAAGGTATCGGTCAGGTTGCAGCCATGGACATGAGTGCGGTGGTGGATGAGAGCCGCTCGCTCAATGGGGGCGCGCTGCTGCCCAAGGATTTTGCCGTCGACACCTGGTGGTGGGAAATCTACGCCAATTCCGGCCTGTTCGACCTGGACAAGCCGGTCCGCGATTTTTCCGAGGAAGAGAGATACAACCTGTTTCATCTCAATGACGCTCGCAAGATCAAGGTCGGCAAGATCGGCCTGACCTATGAGGGCGTCGTCTCCAAGCTCAAGAGCGGCCTCGGCAGCAAGGACCCCGAAAGCCTGCAGCCCCATGTGCTGCGCGAATATGAAAAGATCTTCACCCGCGCCCTCTGCCCCGCCTGTCACGGCACAAGGCTCAATGCTGCGGCGTGTACCAGCACGATCGAAGGCAAGTCGATTGCCGATCTCAGTGCCATGCAGGTCAGCGATCTCGCGCCCTTCATCCGACGCCTCGATGCGCCCCAGGTCGGCCCCATGCTCGAAGCCCTGGCCCTGAGGCTCGAAAACCTCGTGACCATTGGCCTTGGCTATCTCAGTCTTGACCGCGAAAGCTCGACCCTTTCGGGCGGCGAAAGCCAGCGCGTCAAGATGGTCCGCCATCTCGGCTCTTCGCTGACCGACATGACCTATGTCTTCGATGAGCCCTCGGTGGGCCTGCATCCCCACGACGTCGGGCGCCTGGCCGGGCTGATGGTCCAGCTCCGCAACAAGGGCAATACCGTGCTGATCGTCGAGCACAAGCCCGACATGATCGCCATTGCCGACCATGTCGTCGACATGGGTCCGCTCGCTGGCAGCAAGGGCGGTGAAGTGGTCTATCAGGGCGACTTTGCCGGCCTGCTGACCTCCGGCACGCTGACCGGCAATCACATGAAAAAGCACCAGCCGATCAAGGACAAGGTCCGCAAGGCATCCGGCGATCCGCTGAGGATCGACCACGCCAGGGTGAACAATCTCCAGGATGTCTCCGTCGCCATTCCCCGCGGCGTGCTGACGGCGGTGACCGGCGTCGCGGGCTCGGGCAAGTCATCGCTGATCCAGACCTGTCTGCCGCAGGCCTATCCCGAAACCATCATCATCGACCAGAACCTGGCCCGCGGTTCGCGCCGCTCCAATACCGCGACCTATACCGGCATCCTCGACAATGTGCGCAAGGCCTTCGCCAAGGCCAATGGCGTCGAGGCGTCGCTGTTTTCCGCCAACTCCAAGGGCGCCTGCCCGGACTGCAATGGCCTGGGGGTGATCTATACCGATCTCGCGCACCTGGATCCGATGATCACCACATGCGAGACCTGCGAAGGCAAGCGCTTCCTGCCCGAAGTGCTTGACCACAAGCTGCGCGGCAAGTCGATCAGCGACGTCTATGCGATGAGCATCGAGGAAGCCGCGAGCTTTTTCACGGAAAGCGCGGTGGCCAAGATCATCCGCGGCCTCAACGATGTGGGCCTGGGCTATCTGACCCTGGGCCAACCACTGTCGACGCTGTCCGGCGGCGAACGCCAGCGCCTCAAGCTCGCGGCCGAGCTGGGCAAGCAGGGCAATATCTACGTCCTCGACGAGCCGACGACGGGTCTTCACATGAATGACGTCGACACATTGATCGGTCTCTTCGACCGCCTGGTCGACGCCGGCTCCTCGGTCATCGTCATCGAGCATAATCTCGATGTTATTTCCCGTTCAGATTGGGTCATCGACCTCGGCCCCGGCGCCGGTCAGGATGGAGGCACAATCCAGTTCGAGGGCGTGCCCGCCGATCTGGCCAGGGCCAAAAATTCACTGACCGGCCAGCATCTGGCAGCGCGCACCTAGTCCTTCAGATCGTCCTCGACATCCGTCTCGGGCCGGTCGCCGGCATCGGCCTGTTCCTCGTGCCAGACGCCCTTGCTGTCCTGATACTGGATAGCTTCGTCCTGCCCTTCGACCTGCTGGCGCCGCGCGGCAGCGACTGCTGCATCATGCGCCGCCTGGTGGGTGGGGAAGGTTTCGGAGAACACGTCTCCGACCTTGTAGGCGAAACCGCCGTCATGCTCGACGACATCATAAGTCACGTGGGCCATTGCAAACTCCTTGGTCCACCAGAACACCTCGCACGGCCGGAGGTTGCGAGCCGGATCGCGCCACCTTCAACTGGCCAGCTTAGGGCAGGATGGGTGAAATCAGGTTGGAGAGGACCTCGGTACGTATTGTGCCGAAGGAGCGTTCGGCTCTTGCCGGGACTAAAATACAAAATGGGCAGTTGCGTCCTCGGTTGTGAGAGTACCAGCGAGGCGTTAGTCATGAATACCGCGGACGTGCAGAAGGCTCTCAAGGCCTTTGGGTTTGATCCTGGCCCGATTGATGGCATTCGCGGCCGCAAGACCATCGCGGCAATTCGTGCCTTCCAGGCGGCGCGGAAGCTTGAAATTGACGGCATAGCCGGCCCTCAAACGATGTCGGCGCTGCTCGGTGGCGTACCCGTCTCTGATGGTGGCGTCGTGCCCCTGTCGCAGCCTTGGATGGTCGAAGCCCTGCGGCTGATCGGCATTCACGAGGATCTTTCTTCGCAAAGCAATCCCCTGATCATGGGCTGGGGCCACGATCTGGACATAGACTACGCTGACGACGGCGTACCTTGGTGCGGCCTCTTCGTCGCCCACTGCATCGGTTCGCAGATGATTGAAGAGAGTCTGCCGGCCTATCCCCTGTCAGCCCGGGCTTGGGGCAGTTTCGGCCAAGACTGCAGTCCGCAGCTTGGCGCCGTGATCGTCTTTTGGCGGGGCAGTAAGCAAGGTCCCTATGGCCACGTGGGCTTTTACGTAGGGGAAGATGCAGAGGCATATCATGTGCTGGGTGGCAACCAGTCCGACCAGGTTTCCGTCACGCGAATTCCTCAAGCGCGCTTCCTAGCCAGCCGCTGGCCCACAACGGCACCAGAACCGATGGGCATTGTCCGGCGACTGTCCGAAGCTGGCGTCTTGTCGGTCAGCGAGCAGTGAGGTCGCGCGGTGACCCAATCGGTATGGATTGTGCATGAACCGACCCGGCTCTCGTGGTGCGTTCATGCCTGAGGAACAGAAGCTGGCTGAAGGCAGGCAACAGACAGGCGGGGGGGCCACCAAGCCGACAGTCGACCCGGTCGCTACAGAAGTGCCGAAGGAGACAACGAACCTCGGTCAAAAGGAAAGGGAGACCACCGCGTCGGATACAAAAATCGCGGCCTATCGAGGCCGCATGTTCGAAGCCTCTCGCGACGTAGCGGAAGAAGTATTGCGCGAAACACGAGGCAACGAAGTCAAGCCAGACGACGAATTTCGCGAGAACAAAAACAAGATAATTGCCAATGCTGCCAAGGATGTGCGCGTTCTAGTCAGCTATCTGTCGCGAACCTATCGGCCGACCATCGCCAGGGATGAAGCCCTTATTCCCGTCGCGTGTCTCAAAGTGCTGCACAGCATTGAACGCAGTAAGGTGATTCTGCCGAGCGAAGAGGTCTTTTTGTGGACCTTCCTTGGCGAACTCTCGGCGGCAGTACATCCAGCTACACCAGACACGATCCGCAACAGCACCATTGCCGAGGAAATCGGCGTCGACATGATCGACCATCGGGATCGGCGCGCACGCTACGCGTTCTGGGGTGCGGCGGTACTGATTTTCCTTGGCACATTAATCGTTGGTGCCTATCTCGCCCTCGCCGACCGAGCAATTGCCGAGAACCAGACAAAGACGAAAGAATTCCTCGCCATTGTCGCTGGAAACTATGCTGGCACGCGGCTGGACGGCGTTTTGCCGCCAACGCCTGGTGGTGAGGATGCATCGATAGTCGGGGCGACGACGACCAACACTTCTGAAGCCGCTCCAGACACGGGATCGATAGCCAAAGACTACGCAGACCCCTTAAGGACGAAGGACCGTGCACTCTCACAGATCGCAACGGAGATTATCGACAACGACCGAAGATTGCGTATTCTGAGTTTCCCAGGTGCATTTCTGCTCGACAAACAAGAAGCAAGCGATCCACCCCTCCGCCCTGATGTCTTTGACAGGAACGCGGTTATTAACCAGCAGGCCATCAATGGTCTGTTATCCGCTTTTGTTCTGCCCGTCCTTTCGGCCCTCCTCGGCGCCATCGTCTATATCATTCGCGATACCTATGCGCGCCGCGAGAACATCCAGCTCTTGACCCGGCAATATGCCTATTACTGGCCGCGCATCATTCTCTCGGCCATATCCGGCGTTATCGTTGGATGGCTGAGCGACAAGAATGGAGATCTGCTGGGCCAGCTTTCTCCGGTGATCGTCGCCTTCATGATTGGCTATTCAACCGATGTCCTGTTCAACGTCCTCGACAATGTGAAGGTCTCGCTGGGCGGAAGAAACCTGTCACTCAAGTGACGCTCCGGTCGTTCCCTTGTGCTTCCATGGACAGGCGCCTACATCCATCCCACCATGACCACCCCCAGCGCCACTATCGCTCTCAAGCTCGATATCGTCGTCATCGGCGCCGGGCAGGCGGGTCTTTCTTCGGCCTATCATCTCAAACAGCTCGGCCTTGCGCCCGGTCGGGATTTCCTCGTGCTCGACAAGGCGCCGCAGCCCGGTGGGGCCTGGCAATATCGCTGGCCATCGCTGACGCTGACCACGGTCAATCGCGTGCATGACCTGCCGGGAATGAGCTTTGCCGATCATGCCGGCGGTGACGATACGGTGCGTGCCTCTGTGGCCGTGCCGCATTACTTCGACGAATACGAAAAGCACTACGGGCTGAACGTGCTGCGGCCGGCTGCGGTCAGCGTCGTCTGCCCGCGTGGCGAGCGGCTGCGCGTCGAAAGCGACCGCGGCATCTTCTCGGCGCGCGGCATCATCAATGCCACCGGCACTTGGGAAAAGCCTTATATTCCCGACTATCCCGGTCACGACCTGTTCGCTGGCCAGCATCTGCACACCGCCGATTTCCGTGCTGCCGAGGATTTTGCCGGCAAGCATGTGCTGGTGGTCGGTGGCGGCATCTCCGCCATCCAGTTGCTCGACCAGATTTCGCAGGTGACCAGGACGACCTGGGTCACCCGAACCCCGCCGCGCTTCCGCGAAGGACCCTTCGACCAGGAGGCCGGCCGCGCCGCCGTCAAGCTGGTGGAGGATCGCGTCCGTGCCGGCCTGCCACCCAATGCCGTTGTCTCAGTCACCGGCCTGCCGATCACGCCAGCCATCGAGGCCATGCGCCGCCGTGGTGTGTTGGAGCGCCAGGATATGTTCAGCGAGATTACCACGACAGGCGTGCGCTGGGCCGATGGCCACGCGCTCGATGTCGATGTGATCCTCTGGTGCACCGGCTTCCGTTCGGCGCTCGATCATCTGGCGCCGCTGCAATTGCGGGAAGACAGCGGCGGCATCACCATGACCGGACGGCTGGCCACGCAGGTGGCCAGGGATCCGCGCATTCATCTGGTGGGCTATGGTCCCTCTGCCTCCACCATCGGTGCCAACCGTGCCGGCAGCGCCGCAGCGCGGGAGTTGAGCGATTTTCTCGGACTTTTGCCGCGCTGACGAAGCGCCGTCGCGAAAGTCCAGCGGGATTTCTTCATTAGGCATATTCCACGGCGGAATTTAATTATCGACAGTCGAGCGCAATCGGCGCGCCTTAGCGCTGCCAGATGTCTGGCATCCTTGGGAAATCTCGACATGCTGAAATTTGCGAAAGTCCTGGTCCTGGCCGCTGCGGCGACCCATCTGGCCGTGGCGCCGCTTGCCTATTCCACGTCCGCCTATGCCCTGACCGGCGACGTTACCCTGCCTAGCCCCTATGTTTCGCGCGCGCTCGACGCTGTGCTGCTGCCGATCGACGACACCGTGCGCGATACCTTCGCTCTCGATCCGGCCGATCAGGGCGTGCTGGTGCTGGCCACAGAACCGGGCGGCGTGGCCGATAGCCTCGGCCTGGAGCCGGGTGACGTGATCTCTTCGGTCCATGGCCACAAGATCACCGACCCGATCGAACTCGACGAAGTGGTCTATTACTGGATCCTACAGGGTGACTTCGATTTCGCCTTCGACTTCTATCGTGCCGGTGTGTTGAGCAACGCCTCCTGGGTCATCACGCTCGAGCTCTATGAAGCAGCCGTGGACATGACCAGCGTCGCCAGCTGGACCTCATGGTCGGTCGAGACCAGCTTCTCCTATGAAGAATTCTACGAGGAATACTCCGTCGAACTGACCGAGAGCTATGAAAGCTCGGAAACCCTGATCGAGGAGACGGTCTCCAGCGAGGAGTTCAGCGAGGAAATCTCCAGCGAGGAATCCGAGGACATCACCGACGAAGACAGCGACGGTGACGGCATTGATGACGCCGAGGATGGCGATGACGATGGCGACGGCATGGATGATGCCGATGAAGGGGATGATGCCGGAGACGACGGCGACGATGGTGGAGATGACGGCGGCGACGAGGAGTAAACCGCTTCAGGCTCCATAGTCTGGCCATGGGACAGGTGCTAGCCTGTCCCAGATCCACCCAAGGAGCTGCATAATAATGAAGAACTACCAGCTGCCCCACTCGTCTCGCCAGGTATCGAGCGTCATTCTGGGCCTGATGCGCATTCCCAAGATGAGCGATGCGGAAATCCAGACGCTCTATGGCGCGGCACGCGATTCCGGCATCACCGCTTTTGACCATGCCGACATTTATGGCGGCGAACGCCACCTCTGCGAAAAGCGCTTCGGCGAGGCGGTGACGCTGGGCAAGGCCGAGCGTGAAGAGATTTTCATCACCTCCAAGGTTGGCATCCGCAAGGGCTATTTCGATTTCTCGAAAGAGCACATCCTCGCAACCGTCGATGAATCACTGGCGGCGCTGAAGACCGGCTATCTCGACCTGCTGCTGCTGCATCGCCCCGACACATTGGTCGAGCCCGAAGAGGTCGCCGAGGCCTTCGAACAGCTCGCCGCCGCCGGCAAGGTCCGCCATTTCGGCGTCTCCAACCACACGCCCGGCCAGATCGAACTGCTCAAGTCCGCGGTAAAGCAGCCGCTGGTCGCCAATCAGGTCCAGCTGTCCATCACCCATGCCCCGCTCTTTGCGCAAGGTGTGGCGGCCAATATGGCAGGGCTCGATCAGTCCGTGTCGCGCGACAATGGCCTGCTCGACTATTCGCGTCTCAACGGCATGATGCTGCAGGCCTGGTCGCCTTTCCAGCACGGTTTCTTCAAGGGGGTCTTCCTGGGGGATCGCGAGAACTTTGCCGAGCTCAATGATGTCATCGACGAGCTGGCCGCCAAATATGGCATCACCCCCACCGGCATCGCCGTCGCCTGGATTACCCGTCACCCGGCCAATATCCAGGTCGTGCTCGGCACCACCAACCCGCAGCGCGTCAAGGATTCGGCCGCCGGTTCGGATGTGCAACTGACCCGTGAGGAATGGTACCGTCTGTTCCGCGCCGCTGGGCATACGCTGCCCTGACAGGTTGCTGGTCGGCCGCCACGGTGGCCGGCCATGCCCACCACGAGACGAAATCACGCCCATAAACGACGAAAGGCCGAACCCGTAGGTTCGGCCTTTTGATCGTATCTTCCTTGCGGAGGAAAGATTGGAGCGGGCGATGGGATTCGAACCCACGACCCTAACCTTGGCAAGGTTATGCTCTACCCCTGAGCTACACCCGCGCTCCGTTTGTTGCCGGTCACTCTTGTTGTCCGGCGACGAGGCGCTATATGCCCAATCGAATCCCCGAATGCAACCCACTTTTTGACGTCACTGTCATCTTAGTGCCGCCTTGTGGATAGAGGGGCTTGTCACACCACCGTTTGCGGGCGCAGAAAGGTCCGCAAATAATAGAGTTTCATTGCATCTGAAGGGCCAGATTCGCTCATGTCCACTCCGTTCAACGGTACCGCCGCTGCTCCCCAGTCCGCTCCGCCCGCCGGGGCGCTGATCAAGGATTCGACCGATCAGGGCTTCAAGACCGATGTGATCGATGCTTCGCTTGAGACGCCGGTGCTGGTCGATTTCTGGGCGCCCTGGTGTGGCCCCTGCCGCCAGTTGACCCCGGCGCTCGAAAAGGTCGTCAATGAAAAGGCCGGTGCCATCCGGCTGATCAAGATCAATATCGACGAAAACCCACAGATTGCCGGCCAGCTCGGTATTCAGTCGATCCCCGCCGTCTTCGCCTTTTCCGGCGGGCGTCCTGTCGATGGCTTCATGGGTGCGATGCCGGAGGGCGAAGTGCGCCGTTTCGCCGACAAGGTGATCGCTGCCGGCCCGACGCCCCAGCCTGAAGAAGGCTCGATGGAAGCCCAGATCACCGAAGCTGTCGCTGCCGCCGAACAGGCCCTGACCGAGGGCGACCTCGGCCGGGCCGCGCAGATCTTTGGCATGGTGCTGCAGCACCAGCCCGATCATGCCGTCTCGCTGATCGGCCTCGCGCGCACCTATATGGCGGCCGGCGAAACCGAACAGGCCAAGGCCACGCTCGACATGCTGCCCGAAGAAGAGCGCAAGGGCGACGCCTATACGGCGCTCGTCAACTCGATTCGCCTGCTCGATGAAGCGTCGGGCCTCAGCGAAACCGCTGCGCTCGAAGCCTCGGTCACGGCCAATCCGGACGACCACCAGGCGCGCTACGACCTGGCGCTGGCCTATAACGCCGAAAACAAGCGCGTCGAAGCGGCCGAGGCGCTGGTGGCCATCTTCAAGCGCGACCGTGAATGGAACGAGGACGGCGCGCGCAAGAAGCTGCTCGAATTCTTCGATGCCTGGGGCCCGCGCGATCCGGCCACCAACAAGGGCCGCCGCATGCTGTCCGCTGCATTGTTTTCCTGAGGAGGCCTGATGCCCAAGCGTCCTGCCAGTCCTGCCGATCTGCCCAAGTCCGCTCCGCTCTTTCCACTGACCGGGGAGCTGCTGCTGCCCTTTTCACATCGCCCGCTCAATGTCTTCGAGCCGCGCTATGTGGAAATGGTCGACGCGGCCCTGCGGGGTGATCGGCTGATCGGCCTGATCCAGCCCGAGGACACCAGCGAGGAAAGCCCCCAGGGCCGTTCCCCGCTACAGACGGTAGGGTGCCTTGGGCGGCTGACGCATTTCGAGGAAAGCGGCGAGGGGCGCTATTTCATCATTCTCGAAGGCGTGACGCGTTTCCGCCTCGCCCATGAGCTGACCGTCATGACGCCCTATCGCCAGGGTGTCGTGGCGGCCGACGACTATGCGCAGGACTTCACCCGTGACTTCGGTGAGGAGGCCGTCGATCGCGAACGCTTCGTCCGCATGATGCGCGACTATGCCGAATTTGCCAGCATTGAGCTCAATTGGGACGAGATCGAACGCACCGGCACGGCTGACCTGGTCAATTTCTGCTGCATGGTGGGCCCCTATGGCCCCGCCGACAAGCAATTGCTGCTCGAGGCGCAGACGCTGGAGCAGCGCGCCGAAACGCTGATCGCCATGACCGAGTATGAAATTGCCCGGGGCGCCGGCAATGCCTCACCGCTGAACTGACCATGAGCCAGGTGCCCGCCGTCAGTCCCCGTCACGTCTTCGATGTCAGAACGCTCGAAATGCTGGTCTGTCCGCTGACCAAGACGCGGTTGACCCTGAGCGAGGACCGCAGCGAGCTGATCTCCATCGCGGCTCGCCTGGCCTTCCCCATCGTCAAGGGCGTGCCTCTGCTCAGCCTCGACGAGGCGCGCAATGTCGATCCCGAGGCGCTCAAAAAGCTGCCGGAGCTGAAAGGCTAATCACGTGGCGCGCCAACTTGCGCCTAGATCGGCAGCCCGCTCAGCAGCTTTGGCCCATCGCCCGCAATGCCCGAGGCTGTGCGGATCAGTGCCGACTTGACGGGCCCCGAGCGATCCACCAGTCCCAGCCCGAAGTCGCGCAGGGCGCGGACCGGGGCGGCGTCATTGGAAAACAGGCGATTGAGCGTGTCGGTCATTGCCGCCATGCTGGTCGTATCCATGCGACGCCACGCCTGATAGCGCGCCAGCACGTCATCGCCACCGTGATCGAGGCCAAGGCGAATGGCTTCCACCACCACTTCCGCCAATGCTGCCACATCCTTGAGGCCGAGGTTGAGGCCCTGGCCGGCGATCGGATGCATCACATGGGCCGCATCGCCCACCAAAGCCAGACGGGGCGCGACAAAGTCGCGGGCGATCTGTAGCCGCAGCGGAAAGCCTTGGAGCTTTTCCTCCAGCGTCACGGCGCCCAGCGTCGAGCCCATCACTGTTTCGATCTCGGCCGCGAGCGCGTCATTGTCCATGGCGAGATAGTTGCGCGCATTGTCGCTGGTCTCGGTCCAGACCAGCGACGAGCGATTGCCGGGCAGGGGGAGACTGGCGAAGGGACCGGAAGGACGAAAATGCTGATAGGCAATACCTTCGTGCGGCAATTCATGGGCGATCGTGGTGACAAGGCCCGTCTGGCCATAGTCATGTCCAAGCGTCGTGATCCCGACCATGCCGCGCAGCGCTGACATGCCGCCATCGGCCGCGACGACCAGCGGCGCTTCCAGCACCCGGCCATCATCCAACGTCAGCCGGCCCCGCCCGCCTTCCGCTGTAAAGCCGGAAAAGCTCGCCGGTGCGATGACATCGATCTTGTCGCTCACGGCATCAAGCAGGGCCTGCGCACTGACGCTATTGGGCACCATATGGGCAAAGCTCTCGCCCGGCGCCACGTCGCCGTCGAAGCCGAGAAACTGCGGCCTGGCAATGTCGCCATGCCCCGAGTCGGTGATCCGCATCGCCTTCATCGGCTGGCTGGCGGCATCCATGGCTGTCCAGACACCGAGGGCCTCGAAAATCCGGCGCACGCCCGCCGCGATGGCAGACGCCCGTGCATCACGCGGCACTGACAGTGGACGGCGATCGATCAGTGCGACCTTGATGCCCTTGGCCGATTGGACGAGCGCCAGCGCCAGGGTCAGCCCCACATGGCCGCCGCCGACAATCACCACGTCATATCTGCCCGTTTTGTCGCTCATCTCGATCTCCTTGTGCCCATTTGCACTTTCGCGGCGGTGCGGCGCAAGCCAGTGCGCCGTCGCAGGGCGGTGCCGTTATTTTGCGCAAAACCAGATTCGTCAGCCTAAAATCTGGGCAGGATTGACGGCTCACTCTGCGCAGTGATTCAGCAATTCCGGTAACCCATTGAATTCGTGTGGATTTCAAGGGGATGGCCAAGTTGGCACGGCTCTTGAGTCTATCTTGGCATTCCAGACAAGCGCCAAGTCGCAAAGGGGCACACATGAAACTGGTGATTGCAATTATCAAGCCGTCACGCCTCGAAGAGGTTCGCCAGGCTCTCAACTCGCTCGACGTGCACGGCATGACCGTCACCGAAGTGAAGGGCTACGGCCGTCAGAAGGGCCATTCAGAAATTTACCGCGGCACCGAATATGCCGTTCATTTCCTGCCCAAGCTGAAGGTCGAGATCGCCGTCGATGACGCGCTGGCCGATGCCGTCAGCACCGCCATTCGTGACAGCGCCCAGACTGGCCGCATCGGCGATGGCAAGATTTTCATCCTCGACCTGCTCGCCGTCACCCGTATCCGTACCGGTGAAACCGGCGCGGCTGCCCTCTAAGCGTCCTCGGGAGAAACAACAAATGAAGACGTCGAAGATCCTGGGGGGCGTTGCACTGGCCTCCCTCCTGCTGGCCCTGCCGGCATTTGCACAGGACGCCGCCGCGCCTGCCGCCGAAGTGATTGAAGAGGTTGCCAGCGCCGATACCGGCGCCACGGCCTGGATGCTCACTTCCACCATGCTCGTCCTGCTGATGATCGTGCCGGGCATTGCGCTGTTCTATGGCGGCCTCGTCCGCTCCAAGAATATCCTGTCCGTGCTGACCCAGGTTATGGGCACATTTGCCCTGCTGGCCCTGCTCTGGGTGGCCTATGGCTATTCGCTGACCTTTGCCGGCCCCACTGAAGGCGGACTCTCTGCCTTCATCGGTGACTTCTCCAAGTTCGGTCTTGCCGGCGTGACGCCAGACGTGCTTTCCGGCGACATTCCGGAACTGGTCTTTGTCTGCTTCCAGCTCAGCTTTGCCGCTATTACCGGCACCCTGATCCTGGGCGGCATTGCCGAACGCATGAAATTCGGCGCCGTCATGCTGTTCATGGCGCTCTGGTTCACCTTTGCCTATATCCCGATTGCCCACATGGTCTGGGCCGGTCCGGGCCTGTTCTTCGGCATGGGTGCGCTCGACTTCGCCGGTGGTACCGTGGTTCACATCAACTCCGGTGTGGCCGCTCTCGTCGCCGCCATCGTGCTTGGCCCGCGTCTCGGCTTCCTCAAGGAACCCATGGCCCCGCATAACCTGACCTTCACCTTTGTCGGCGCTTCGCTGCTCTGGATCGGCTGGTTCGGTTTCAACGCCGGCTCGGCTCTCAATGCCAATGGCACCGCTGCCGTCGCCTTCCTCAACACGATCCTGGCTCCCGCCGCCGGCGCCCTGGCTTGGGCCCTGGGTGAAAAGTTCCTGCGTGGTCACGCATCGCTGCTCGGTGCGGCCTCGGGTGCCGTCGCTGGCCTCGTTGCCATCACCCCGGCTGCCGGTTTCTCCGGCGTGCTCGGCGCCATTATCCTCGGTGCCGTCACCTCGCTGGTCTGCCTCTGGGCCGTGGTCAGCCTCAAGGCTCGCCTCAAGTATGACGACAGCCTCGACGCTTTCGGCATCCACGGCATCGGCGGCATCGTCGGCTCCATCGGCACCGCTATCGTCGCCGTCCCGGCGCTCGGCGGCTACGGCGCCGAAGGCTACGATCTGGGCAGCCAGCTTGTGACCCAGGTTTCGGCGACCGTCGTGACCATCATCTGGTCGGGCGTCGTGACCTTCGTTGCCCTGCTGATCGTCAAGGCCGTCATGGGCCTGCGCGTTGCCGAATCGTCGGAAACCGATGGTCTCGATCTCTCCAGCCACGGCGAACGCGCCTACAACTGATCGACTCCCCGGGCGGCGTTCGCGCCGCCCGGTTTTCGAAGATGATCGTGGCGTGCGGTTCGTGTTCCTCTTGGCCCGCCACAGAGGCTTCCCACTCGCAAAACTGCACGGGCCGCACTCCACGATCATTTCCGCAGTCTCGACCTCCCTCGTGACTTTAGCGGCAGACTGGCCCGCCTTTCCTGGCGGGCCTTTTCTTTTTCGGCCGGGCCAAGGCCCCATGGTTAGCCTCGGGTTAACCAGACCGATCTAGCATGCAGTCAATGTGGGCCCGGTCTGCCGGGCAGTATTGAGTTCGCCCATGCCAAGTTCTCCCTCGCCAGTCCTCGACGAAATCCGCTCCGTGCCGCAGCGTGCTTCGCGCAGCAGCGCAGCCAAGGCTCTGCCGGCGCCGCCCCCGGCGCTGTCGATTCGGATCCCGGCGCGCCTGGCAGGGTTTATCCTGCTCGGGCTGGTGGCGATCGGTCTTGTCTCCATGGCCTCCTGGTCGGTGGATGATCCGAGCTTTTCCTATGCGACCGCCAAGGCGCCGGCCAATTGGCTCGGCTTCCCCGGCGCGGCCATCTCCGACATCCTGTTCCAGACCATGGGCCTTTCGGCGCTGGCTTTTCTTGTGCCGCCCGCCCTCTGGGGCTGGTCGCTGGCGCGCCGCCGCATGCCGACCCATCTCGGCATGCGTTTCCTGACCTGGATTGCCGCCACTGCGCTGGTGGCCGGCGTTCTCTCCTTTGTCGCCATGCCTGCCACCTGGCCGCTGCCCACCGGTCTCGGCGGCCTCGTCGGCAATGGCTTCTCTCACCTGGCGACACTCGTCACCGGCGAAGCGCCACAAGCCATTACCGCCGCCCTCTTTGCCATCATCCTGTCGGTTCCGGCACTCGCCACCTTCTGGATGGCCATGGGTCTCGGTCAGTCCGTTCCCACCGGGCCAAGGAAGAAGGGCGCTGCGGCCTCCGCCTCTGGCCGCAAGTCCGTATCGGCGGATGTTGACGACGACGAGCCCGAAACCAATCCCGTTCTCGATGTCGCTTTGGGCGCCATGGTTCACATGGGCTACTCCATGCGCACCGCCTTCCGTCGTGCCCGTGCCAATCATGCCGAGCGCCGTGCTGCCGAAGAAGCCACTTGGCGCGACGATGACATGGAACCCAGCATGGATGGGCGCGAACCCGTGGTCGATCGCCGTGAACCGGCAATGGCGCCATCGACGCGCCGTATCCACGCTCCGGTCGAGCCTGCCTTCCAGGCGGAACCAAGCTTTGACGAGCCCAGCTATCGCGACGAGCCCGTGGTCTCGCCACGCGTCAACGCGCGGCCGAGCTATGACGATACCGAACTCGACTATCCTGAAGAGGTCGAGGACGACGCTGTGCCCTTCGTGCCGGACCTCCCCGCGACCCAGCCGCCGGTCAATCACCAGCAGCGCGGCGATTCCCGCTTTCATCCGGTCGATCCGGCCAAGCCCCGCGTCACTGCCCCCGCGCCGCGTCCGGCCCAGGGCCAGCGCATGATGCGCGAGGCTCAGACCAGTTTCCTCGACGAGCCCGGCGGCTTCGAACTGCCGCCGCTGAGCCTGCTGTCCGAGCCGCGGCATAGCGGTCCGTCGCCCGAGCACGCGCCCGAGCGTCTCGAAGCCATGGCCCGCAAACTCGAGGAAGTGCTGCAGGACTTCGGCGTCAAGGGCGACATCATCAATGTCCGTCCCGGTCCGGTCGTGACCCTGTTCGAACTCGAGCCGGCTCCAGGTATCAAGTCGTCCCGCGTGATCTCGCTGGCCGACGACATCGCCCGCTCGATGTCAGCCCATTCCGCCCGCGTCGCCGTGGTGCCGGGTCGCAATGCCATTGGTATCGAACTGCCCAACCAGCAGCGCGAAACCGTCTATTTCCGCGAAATGCTCGCTTCTTCCGACTTCGAGAAGATGAAGGGCAAGCTGCCCATCTGCCTGGGCAAGACCATCGGCGGCGAACCGGTGATTGCCGATCTCGCCCGCATGCCCCACCTGCTCATTGCCGGCACCACCGGCTCGGGCAAGTCCGTGGGTATCAATACCTTCATCTTGAGCCTGCTCTACCAGATGACACCCGAGCAGTGCCGAATGATCATGATCGATCCCAAGATGCTCGAACTCAGCATCTATGACGGCATCCCGCACCTTTTGACCCCGGTCGTCACCGATCCGCACAAGGCGGTCGTGGCGCTCAAATGGGCTGTGCGCGAGATGGAAGATCGCTATCGCAAGATGAGCAAGATCGGCGTCCGCAATATCGACGGCTTCAACGCACGCGTCACCGAATCCAAGGCCAAGGGCGAGGTCATTACCCGCACCGTCCAGACCGGCTTCGATCGCGAGACCGGCGAGGCGATCTTCGAGAGCGAGCAGTTCGATCTCGAGCCGTTGCCCTATATCGTCGTCGTGGTCGACGAAATGGCCGACCTGATGATGGTGGCAGGCAAGGACATCGAAGGCGCTATCCAGCGTCTGGCACAGATGGCCCGTGCCGCTGGCATCCACATCATCACCGCCACCCAGCGCCCGTCGGTCGACGTCATCACCGGTACGATCAAGGCCAACTTCCCGACCCGTATTTCCTTCATGGTGACGTCCAAGATCGACTCGCGCACCATTCTGGGCGAACAGGGCGCCGAACAGCTGCTGGGCAACGGCGACATGCTCTACATGGCCTCCGGCGGCCGCACCAAGCGTCTGCACGGCCCCTTCGTGGCCGACAGCGAAGTCGAAGCCGTGGTCAACCATCTCAAGTCGCAGGGCGCCCCGGATTATCTCGACTCGGTCACCGAGGAAGATGAAGGCGGCGAGTTCGGCGGCGATGCGGGTTCGAGCGCTGGCGGCGACGGCTATGCCGGCTCTGGCGACGAGCTCTACGACAAGGCCGTCCATATCGTGCTGACCGACAAGAAGGCCTCCACTTCCTATGTCCAGCGCCGCCTCGGCATCGGCTACAACAAGGCCGCCACCCTGATCGAGCGCATGGAAAACGAGGGCGTCATCTCCCCGGCCAACCACGCCGGCAAGCGCGAAATCCTCGTCGGCAACAACGCCGACGGTTACTGATCGCTCAACGATATCGACATGACTAAGCCCCGGCCTCGTGCCGGGGTTTTGCGTCTTGGACATCGTGATTGGACCTTATTTCAGCTAACACTTATATAAGTGCAAGATGAAGCAGAGGAGATCATCATGCCCTTCGATATTGCCGCGCATTTCGCGGCGACGCGTCGTGAAGTCCGCAATGTCACGCTGGATGGACAGCCGGCCAAGGACGTCATTGCCTCTCGCCTCTATGAAACCGATGTCGCGGACCTCTGGGAGGCTGTCACCGATCCCGAACGGATCACGCGCTGGTTCGCCCCGGTCACGGGCGAGCTGAAACTGGGTGGCCGCTTCCATATCGAGGGCAATGCCTCGGGGACTATTACCGCCTGCGAACCCGGTCAGTCATACGCCGGCACCTGGGAGTTTGGCGGCTATACCAGCTGGATCAAGGTTGCCGTGCTTGCCGAGGGAGAGCAGGCTCGCCTCGAGATCCACCACATCGCGCCACACCCCAATCCGCATTGGACCCAATATGGCGCCGGTGCCGGTGGCGTCGGTTGGGAGCTGGGTCTGCTGGGCCTCGCCGAACATCTCAAGCGCCCGAAGGACGATGTCCGTGCCGAGGGCATGAATGGCTGGGAGGCTTCCGAGGAGGCAAAGAAATTGATCCGCGCCGCCGCCAAGGACTGGGGACGTGCCGCAATAGAAGGTGGCGACGACAGCGAGGAGGCGCTAAAGGCCGCCGAAGCAACGCGGCGCTTCTATACCGGCGAAGCGCCCATGGAGAGCTGATGCACGCTTTCGACGTTCTGGGCGACCCTGTTCGCCGCCGCATCCTCGAACTCCTTGCCGAGCATGAACACAGCTCCGGCGAGGTCGTGGACGTCATTGCAGCCGAGTTCGGCATTTCCCAAGCGGGCGTCAGCCAGCATCTCAAGGTCCTGCGCGATGCCGGCTTCGCCAATGTGCGGCCCGAAGGCACGCGTCGCGTCTACCGGCTCGATGCCACGCCCCTGCGTGACATCAATGACTGGCTCGACCGCTTCCGGGTCTTCTGGCCGGTGCGGCTTGACGCCCTGGCGACCGAGATTGCACGCGGCAAGAAGGCGCGTGGCGACTAATTGCCGGCATTGGGGCAATTGAGCTGACCCAGCTCGACGCCAAACTCGCGTGGCCCCACCCAGCCCGGCGCATGATCGCCCGGCGTGTCCACGATCCGCACGTCCAGAACGCAGCCGCCACCACGCACCTCGAACTGATCGGTGTCGATCATCTCGATGGCGTCGATACCCTCCATTTCGAATGCGTCTACCACGGCACTGTTGCCGATGATGGCCAGCAACTCTGCCTGCCGTTGATACTGTGGCGGCAGGGCGGCAAGCGCAGCGCTGCTCGCCAGAAGGGTGAGGCCGAGCGCCATGACAAATCGATGCATTTGAAATTCTCCAGCGCGAAAACGTGATGACAAAGCACGACTTGTCCCATGGCGCCAAGTGGTTGCGGAACCACCTGTTGCCTCAATTGCTTTCTAGGCTACCCTTCACACCGACACTTCTACCGGGAACCCACCCATGATTCGACGCGATGCCCTGCTGCTCGGCTTTTCTGCCGCCTTTGCCCTGAGCCTGCCCGCTCTCGGCCAGAGCCGGACCCTGACGGCCCAGGAGCAGCAGCTGGTCGGCGAAATCGACGCGCATAACTCCGCCATTCGCACCATGGTCGGCCGGTTCCTCCAGATCGACACCAATGGCGGCCGTACCGAGGGTACATTCTTCCTCGAACGCCCCGACAAGGTGGCTTTCCGCTACAACCCGCCCAGCCGCGAGGAAATCGTCTCCATCGGCCGCGGCTTCTATGTCCTCAATCGCCGCGACGAGACCTATTACGCCTACCCGCAGGACTCGATCCCGCTCCGCCAGTTCCTCGGCGACAAGGTCCAGCTGCTCAGCGCCAAGGTGGTCGATCTGACGACCTCGGATGGCTATCTGTCGGTGACCATTATCGACGAGACAGTCGCCGGCACTGTCCAGGTCTCGCTGGTCTTCGATACCGACACCAAGGAATTGGCGCAGTGGAGCCTGGTCGAGCCGAGTGGCGCCGAACTGACCTTCTCGCTCTATGATGTCGAAAAGGACGTGCAGATCCCGCGCTCCTTCTTCTCCATCCCGGCGACGTTCAAACCGCTGGAACAGTAAAAGAAAATCCCCGCCAAGGCGGGGATTTTTGTTTCTGGAGCATTTCAGCGAAAGTGGTGGCCGGTTCTGCGGTTCGAACCCTTTGGGTCCGAGCCAGCGAACACGCGACCACTCAAAGACTACATGCCAAAAGCATAGATGGCGACGAGGCCCGCCAGTCCCACGGCGATGCGCCAGTATGCGAAGGGCGCGAAGCCATATTTGCTGACGAAATTGAGCAGGTAGCGGACAACGACCGCGCCGGAAACGAAGGCCGCGGCAAAGCCGATGGCCACGCTGAGCGCGATCGACCCATCGATCAGGTCGCGGCTCTTGTAGAGATCATAGCCAAAGGCGCCGACCATGATGGGCAGGGCGATGAAGAAGGTGAATTCGGCCGCCGCGCGCTTGGACGCACCAAACAGCATGCCACCCACCACGGTCGAACCCGAACGCGAGACGCCTGGGATGAGCGAGATCATCTGGAACAGGCCCACGACCAGCGCGATATGCCAGGGGAACTGGTATATATCGTCGTACTTGGGCTTGAGCGGCAGGCGATCAACCACCAGCAGCACGACGCCACCGATCAGCAGGCTCCAGCAGATCAAAGATGCCGATTCCCAGAGATCGCCCTGGATGAAATCGCGCAGTATGACGCCGGCAATCACCGCCGGGAAACAGGCGAGAATGACCGATAGCGCGAACTGCCAGGCATAGGCCTTGCCGGTCAGCGCATCGCGGATCAGCATGCCCAGCTTGGCGAAATACACGGTGACAACGGCCAGGATCGCGCCCAGCTGGATCAGCACGATAAAGGTGGCCGGCTGGGTCAATCCGAAGAAATGGCCAGCCAGAAGCAGATGCCCGGTGGAGCTGACCGGAAGGAATTCAGTAAGCCCTTCGAGAATTCCGAGCACAAGTGGCACAAAAATACCTTGAT
The DNA here is from genome assembly GCF_963517015.1 of uncultured Devosia sp. NCBI lineage: Bacteria > Pseudomonadati > Pseudomonadota > Alphaproteobacteria > Hyphomicrobiales > Devosiaceae > Devosia > uncultured Devosia sp. The sequence continues at coordinate 102,623 of NZ_CAUQDV010000001.1, read as the reverse complement.
CGGCGTTCATTTGATCCCCTAATTCAGTCCATCGGGTCGACAATCCGGCAAGCTCTAGCTGTGTTCGCCATCAGCGCCAAGCCGCGCCGGGCATAGCTGGGGCCCTAAAAAGAGACGAGCGTCACTTATGCCGAGCCTGATCCATCATCCTCTCGACCCGTCCTCGCGGCTTATTCGGCTGATGTGCGCCGAATATGGCGTTCCGCTCGACATGGAGGAAATCAAGCCCTGGCTGCGCGACGCGGAGCTCTTGGAGATCAACCCGGCGGCCACCTTGCCCATCTTCCTGGGTGATGGCGACCAACCCATCGTGGGCGTTCTGGCCTCCATCAACCTGGTGGAAGACCTCTATACGCCGACCTCCGTCGAGGGCCTGATCCCCGCCGACCCCGGCATGCGCGCCGAAATGTGGCGACTGGTCGAATGGGTCATCTTCAAGCTGGCTGACGAAGTCACCCGCTATGTGCTGGAAGAAAAGATCGTCAAGCGCGACCACCGTGGCGCGACGCCAGACCCGGCCGTGCTGCGCGTCGCCAAGGCCAATCTCAACGAGCACATGCTCTATTTCAACTGGCTCTTCGCCAATCGCGCCTGGCTGGCCGGCGACACGCTGACCCTTGCCGACTTCGCGCTGGCCGCCCATTTTTCGACGCTCGACTATCTGGGCGATATCGACTGGGGCAAGGCCGGCGAAACCCGCGACTGGTATTCGCGCATCAAATCCCGCCCCGCCTTCCGCACGCTGCTCAACGACCGCGTGACCGCCATCGCACCGCAGTCGGGATATGCCAATCTCGATTTCTGATCCCAAAAAGCTCGTTGCCGAGCTCAGGGCCCGGGCGCTGGCACTGGGGTTCGAGAGCTTTGGCATTGCGCCGGCCGATGCGCGGCCGGACCTGCCGGCCAAGCTCAACGCCGCCCTTGCCGAGGGTTGGCATGGTGACATGGAGTGGATGGAGGAGACGGCCGAGCGGCGCGCCAGCCCGCATGGAATGTGGTCCGACGCGAGATCGGTGATCCTTCTGGGCATCAACTATGGCCCCGAAACCGATCCCATGGCGATCCTGGGCGAGCGCTCGCTGGGCACGATCTCGGTCTATGCCCGCAATCGCGATTATCACGAAATCATCAAGGGCAAGCTCAAGGAGCTGGCGGGTCTTCTGGCGCGCCGTTCAGGCGAAGAGGTCAAGGTTTTTGTCGATACCGCGCCCCTGATGGAAAAACCCCTGGCGGAGGCGGCGGGCCTGGGCTGGCAGGGCAAGCACTCGGTTCTGGTCAGCCGCGAATTCGGCTCCTGGCTGTTTCTGGGCGCCATCCTGACCTCGGCCGAACTGCCTGGCGACAAGCCCGGCGTGGAAAGCTGCGGCTCCTGCACGCGATGCCTCGATGTCTGCCCGACCCAGGCTTTTCCGGCGCCTTTCCGGCTCGATGCGCGGCGGTGCCTCGCTTATCTGACCGTGGAGCATAAAGGCCCGATACCGGTGGAATTTCGCGCGCCCATGGGTAATCGCATCTATGGCTGCGATGATTGCCTGGCGGTCTGCCCGTGGAACAAGTTCGCCTCGGTCAGCCGCGAGGCAAAACTTCGATCGCGCGCGGAGTTCGAGCGACCGCAGCTGGCCGATCTGGTTGCGCTGGATGATGAAGCCTTCCGGACGCTGTTCTCGGGTTCGCCGATCAAGCGCATCGGCCATGGCCGCTTCCTGCGCAACGTATTGATCGCCATTGGAAATTCGGACAATTCGGAATTTCTGCCGGCGGTGGAGGCGCGGCTGGTGGCCGATGATCCGCTGGTCCGCGGCGCCGCGATCTGGGCGCTGCGGCGATTGGCGCCGGATCGTGCGGATGCTCTCAGCCTTGCCTATTTGTCGGCGGAAAGCGATAGCTCGGTGCGCAGCGAATGGACCGGGGAGCTTTCATGAACGCCTTCTTCTTTGGCCTGGGTTATTCATCCACATCAGCCTCGATCCAGATGCGCATATCGGGCCAATATGCTGTCATTGCGGGAACCGTTCGCACCGCCGAAAAGGCAGACATGCTACAGGCCGAGGGTTTGAACGCCCATGTCTTTGACGGCACTGCACCCGGCGCGACGCTTGGTGGCGATCTGCAGGCGGCCACCCATGTCATTCTCTCGATCGCGCCGGGCGAAGCGGGCGACCCGGCGCTGCTCCATCATCGCGACACCCTCGATGCGGCCAGAAATCTCGAATGGCTCTGTTATTATTCCACAGTCGGTGTCTATGGGGATTTCGGCGGTGCCTGGATCGACGAAAGTGCCCCGCTGGTGCCGCGCAACGATCGGTCCGATCGCCGCGTCCTCGCCGAACAGGCCTGGCGCGACTATGCGCAGGAACGCGGCGTGCCGCTCTGCATCCTGCGCCTTGCCGGCATCTACGGTCCGGGGCGCTCGACCTTCGACAAACTGCGCGATGGAACCGCACGGCGGGTGATCAAGCCAGGCCAGGTGTTCAACCGCATTCACGTCGAGGACATTGGCCGCATCACGGCTCTGGCGGCCGACAGACGGCTCGCCGGTACATTCAACCTTGCGGACGACGAGCCGGCCCCGCCGCAGGATCTCGTGACCTATGCCGCCGACATGATGGGCATCACGCCGCCTCCGGAAGTGCCTTTCGAAGAGGCGGAGTTCACCCCCATGCAGAAGAGCTTCTACAAGGACAACAAGCGCGTCTCCAACGCCGCGATCAAGCAGGCGTTGGGCGTGGAGCTGCTGCATCCCAATTATCGCGAGAGCCTCAAGGCCATCTGGGAGGCCAGCAAATGAACGCGCCGCATCCGGCAAAGTCCGGTCCTCAACCCACCACCCTCGAAGGCCGCTTTGTCCGCCTCGAACCCCTCGCCCAAAAGCATGTGGCAGACATTTTTGCGGTCTCGACCATGCCGGGCGGCGCCGAGCGCTATCGCTGGCTGTTCAGCCACGCACCCGAAACGCTGGCCGAAGTCGAGCAGCGCATAGCCAGCAATGATTGGGCCAGCGACAATCGTTATGTCGCCGTGGTCGACAAGGCCAGTGGCCAGGCCGTGGGCCAGCAGGGCTGGATGCGGATCCGGCCCGAACATGGCTCGATCGAAATCGGCGGCGTCTATTGGGGCCTGCCCATGGCGCGCACACCGCTGGCGACAGAAGCGCTGTTTCTCTTTGCCCGCCACGCCTTCGACGATCTGGGCTATCGGCGCTTCGAGTGGAAATGCAACGATCGCAATGCGCCGTCAAAGGCCGCAGCCACCCGCTTCGGCTTCACCCAGGAAGGCCTGTTCCGCCAGGACATGATCCTCAAGGGCGAGTCGCGTGACACGGCCTGGTTCTCGATCATCGACAGCGAATGGCCAGGCCTGCGCGCTGAATATGAGCGCTGGCTGTCACCGGACAATTTCGGGCCCGATGGCATGCAGAAAAGCAGGCTGCAGACGCGCTAGAGCAGCCCCAGCACCGCTTCCCGCAGCCGCGCGAGGTCCTCGTCGCGGCTCAGGCGGTGGTCGCCATCGGGGATCAGCGTCAGCGTCACCGGGTCATGCAGCATGTGCGTCACCAGCTTGATGGCATGGGCCTGCGGCACGTCTGGGTCCCGCCCCCCCTGAAGAATATGCACCGGACAGCCGGTCTCGATCACGCCGCCAAACAGCAGGTGCTGCTTGCCGTCTTCGATCAGCGCGCGGGTGATGCGATAGGGCGTCTCGGAATATTGGCTGGGCTGGTCGACATAGCCCTTGTTCTGCAGGCTCTCGTGCTCGTCCGGGGTGAACTCCTTGAGCATCAGTTCATGCGTCATGTCCGGCGCCGGTGCGATCAGCACCAGGCCATGGGCCGGCGTGCCCCTGGCCAAAAGCCGTTTTGCGAGGAGGAGCGCGATCCAGCCGCCCATGGATGAGCCGACCACGATCTGCGGGCCCTGGGTCAGAGCATGCACGGCCTCGGCCTCCTCCAGCCAGCGGCTGATGGTGCCGTCATCGAAGGCGCCGCCCGAGTCCCCATGGCCGGAATAGTCGAAGCGCGTCACTGCCATGCCCCGCTCGCCGCCCAGTGCATCGAGCGCGAGCGCCTTGCTGCCCATCATGTCCGAACGATAGCCCCCCAGCCACAACAGGCCCGGGCCATATCCGTCGCGTTGCTGGACGGCGATGTCACGGTTTTGGTCGCCCGATCCGACGGGGATGCGGAAGGGCTTGCTCTGTGTTATGGTCATGCTATCGGTCCTGCGGCGGAAACGAGTCGTTAGCCACGGCAACCACTTGGTTGCTCCCGGCGTTCCAAAGGCGCAACAGGCCAGAAATTCTGGCTGTTTGCCTGTTGACTTATCTCTCCGCTAACACGATTTTATGGCCGATTTCACCACTTGGCTAAATTACACAAGGATCCTGAGCCATTCGTCGTCCAATGAGACAAGTCGCGCCCCAGAAAGATGGGCCGCCGTCGAACGAAGATATCACCAGCCCCGATGTTCAGCTCATCGACGCTGAGGGCGAGAACCGCGGTATCGTCAACACCCGAGCCGCGCTCGCAGAAGCCCAGGAACAAGGTCTCGACCTCGTCCTGATCTCTCCCAATGCTGTCCCGCCGGTCGCCAAGATGCTCGACCTGGGCCGCTTCAAATATGCGGCACAGAAGAAGGCTGCCGAGGCGCGCAAGAAGCAGAAGGTGATCGAGGTCAAGGAAGTCCAGCTGCGTCCGAATATCGACACGCATGACTACGAGACCAAGATGAAGGCAGTGCAGCGCTTTCTCGACGATGGCGACCGCGTCAAGGTGACGATGCGTTTCCGTGGCCGCGAAATGGCGCACCAGGAACTGGGCATGCAGCTTCTGATCAAGGTCAAGGAACAGACCGAAACCATCGCCAAGGTCGAGTCGCAGCCGCGCTCGGAAGGCCGCCAGATGGTCATGGTCCTCGCGCCCAAGTAAGGCGCCGGCACCTTAGGAATTTGAAAAGGGCAGGTCCGATGGACCTGCCCTTTTGTTTGGGGGAGACGAGCTGGCTGGCCGGTTGCGACCCCATTTCGGACGTGCGCAATGTCGCTGAGGATCACTGAAAGCGGTCGTAGCAGACGGCGGCATATCCGCTCTACGCCTCCGACCTTGGGGCATAGACCGAAATAGCTAAGCGGCCATCGTCGTTTTTGGTCAGCATGTAGAAACCGCGCTCGCCGCCAACCGTGGCTCCTTCATGGTCCTTGTGCTCCCACTCGACTTGTACCGCGACCACGTTCTCAGTCAGCTGGACCACATCAGTGATTGTAGCTTCGGCTTCAGCAACGCCATCATATTGGGACATAGATGCCGAGAAAAACGCTTCGACCTCACTGGCATCTTTGACGGAAAGGCCGCCCTGGTCGCTGACGACGAAGCTTGGAGTCGCCCAATGACGCGCGATTTTCTTGGCATCGCGAGCCTGAAGTGTTGAGCCGTAGTCTTCAAAGAATCCGTGTACGTCGTTCTTGTCGATGGCCATGAGTTTTCTCCTCTCGCTCATAGCACAAGAGGTCGAGGGGCATTGAGTTCCTCAGGTTCTCCCTTCGTCCCATTGCGGCCACGTAGCGCACTATTTGAGTTTCCTGAAGCCGGAGACAGACCAGATTGAAGCATTCCAATCTGATTGACCGACCAAGATAGATCGTCTCCGCAACGTCCAATCTTAGATGCGGGCAATGGAGACAGGTTCGATGCCGATGAACACAAGCCTCAAGGCCATCCTGCTGCTTTGGTTTTTGGCAATGGCAGGTCCTGCGGCGGCGGAGGGCTCATTGAGCGACCTGGCGGAGCGGGCGACGGATAGCTCCGTTGATACCAATGTTTTTGTGCAGGCCTCAAATGCGGAGGTGCTTCGGTTGTTGCAACATGAGCCAACTGAAACCGATTTGGCGGCAATACCGAGACTGATCGACGCTATACATAGGTTACCAACGGACAGGCAGGGTGCCGTTCTGAAATTGCTGGGCCACCTACTAGCGGGTAGCGAGAGCCATCGACCTGCCATTCTCGATACAGCTGTGGCTGCCCTACGATCGACGTCGGGTGGTGTGCGGAGTGCTGCTCTCGAAGTCTTGGGACGCAGCGAGGATTCCGCCGTCGTTCCGCACCTGCTGGCCAGTTTAAGTGACCCGGAGGGAGATGTGAGATATCAGGCCCTGTACGGACTTTCCTTCTTTGTCGATGAGGGTGAACACAATGAGATATTTGAGGCTATCGCGCCTCTGGTCACGGACAGGAATGAGAGCGTTCGCCTCATGGCCAGCGTGATCATGCGCCTGAGAGCGCAAACAGAGGGCCAAAGCCGCTAGCAGATCTTCAGGGTCGAACCTGCGACGGCATCCGATGTAGTTCTGCTCTCGGTGGTTGCCGTCCCAAACCGGCCAGTCCGCTACCCACCCCTAAACCACCACAGCGCTGGCTACATCCGCCGCATAGGGAATGGCCGGCTGGGCGCCCGGCGTCAGACAGGCAAGGCTGGCAGCGACCGCCGCCCGCTTCATTGCGGCTTCAAGTTCGAGCCCGGCGTCGAGCCCGGCTGCGAGATAGCCGCAGAATGTGTCGCCGGCGCCAACCGTGTCGACCGGCGTGACCTTGAGTGCGGGCACCGAGATGGTCTTGCCATCGGCGGTGGCCGCGCGGGCGCCTTCGCCGCCCAGGGTCACGATCACGGTCTGGCTGTGCTGCCGCGCCCAGTCAGCCATGGCAGCGTCGAGGTCTTCGATGCCGCGACCGGTCAGCAGGGCAAATTCTGTCTCGTTGGCGATGAGGATCGTTGCCTTGTGCGCGACAGCCTTGGTCGTTTCAAGGAAGGGCGCCGTGTTGAGGATGGCGGTCAGGCCTTTTTCCCTCGCGATATCCAGCGCCCGCTCCGTTGCGGCCTGCGGCACTTCCTGTTGCAACAGCAATACGCCGCCCGAGACATTGGCCAGCGCCGTGTCGGCGTCCTCGGCGGTCACGGTGCCATTGGCGCCGGGCAGGATGGCAATGACATTCTCGCCATGCGTATCGACAAAGATCATGGCAATGCCGGTCGCCCCGTCGACAACCTTCATGCCGGACAGATCGACGCCGTCCTTTTCGAGCAGTTCAAGCGCCAGATCGGCAAAGGCGTCCCGCCCCACGGCCGACACGTGGCGCACTTGGGCGCCGGCGCGGCGCGCGGCCAGCGCCTGATTGGCGCCCTTGCCGCCCGCGGCCATCGAGAAGGTGCCGCCCGCAACGGTTTCGCCGGGCTTGGGCAGGCGGCTGACAGTGCCGACCTGATCGAGATTGGTCGAACCGAATACAGTGATCATGTCAGCATCTTTTCCATAGTGTTCCAATTGCGCATGGTCCCGCCATTGACCTTGCCCAGCTGCTTGTAGAGGGGCTTGAGAACCTCTTCCACATTTTCCGTATAGCGCCCATTGGCCTGTCGATAACCGGCGAAATAGAGCTCGCGATCGTCGGTCCGCAGGATTTCCGTATCGCCCTTCCGGCTCACCAGCGTCACCGCCGGAAGAGCGGCGTCGAACAGGATCACATGCCGCGTCAGGTCAGCCTTAGGATCGAGCCTGACAAAGGGATGGCCCTCCAGCATGGCCTTCATCTCGTTCTCGCTGCGCAGCACGACGCCCACCGCAAAGCCGAACTGCGCCTCGATGGTGCTTTCGAGCCTGGATTTGATGGATTTTTCCGTGCCCTCGGCCTCAAGCCGCACATTGCCGCTGGCCAGGACAGTTTTTACCTCCCCAAAGCCAGCCGCCTCGAGGCAGGCCTTGAGATCGGCCATTTTCATGCGCCGCTTGCCCAGGTTTATGCCCTGCAGAAACGCGAACCACAGCGCCATCAGGCTTTCCCCTTGCCCTGCGGATAGATGGTGTCGCCTTTTTCCAGCATCTCGACAAACCCGGCAATCTTGCGGGCGCGAGCGGCTTCCGTCTTGAGATTGATGGTGCGGAAGGTCAGGGCAAAGCGGTTCTGGCTCGACAGGGTTTCGTAAAGCGCCTGCGCCTTGGGGCTGGCCTTGATGGCGTCGAGCAGATCCTGGGGCGGGTCCATCTTGATCGTATAGGCGGCGTCCCAGCGCCCGTCGGCCTTGGCTGCCTCGACATGGACCAAGCCATGCTCGGTCATCTTGCCCTCGTCGATCAGTCGCGCAACATTGTCGCGGTTGATCTGGCTCCACACGCTCTTCTTCTTGCGATGGGTATAGCGCTGGACGAAGCTTTCATCGTCGTAAGACTTCTTGATCGCATCGATCCAGCCCCAGCAGAGCACGACGTCGATCGCCTCCACCGGCGTGATCGTGGCCTTGCCGGTGGCCTTCTTGAAGATGCGGATCCAGATCTCGTCGGCCGTATCGTGGTTCTTGCCCAGCCAGGCGTAGAAATCGTCCTTGCTGGGGAACTCCATCACCTTGGCTGGATCGACGAAGACGGGCGCCATTCAGCTCTCCACGACGCCCGCTTTTGCGAGAATTTCGGCCAGCTTGGGATCGAGCTGGTCGGACGGAGGCAGCTGGATGCCGAAACTCGTGGTCAACACTTCGCGCAGTTCTACCACGCTGGTCAGCTCGCGGGTTTCGGTGGGCTCGCCCTCGACATGGGTGTTGAGCCGGTTGTTCCACAGCGCCAGTCGCTTGCCCGGCGGCGACAGCGCCACGCGCAGCTCCGTGACGAAGGCCGATGCGGGATCGGTCGAGAGATAAAGATTGGCGGCCTCATAGTCGGCCACGGATTTTTCGACGGTCTCGAAGGCATAAACCGCCTTCCAGTCGTCGCCGATCCTGGCCTCCAGCAGCCATTCCGGCTGCCCACCGCTCAGGCGATAGACGCCGTGGGGCGTGGTCTGCTCGGTATCGGCGCGCAGCTTGAGCGGCGCCGTCGGTGTCGAGCCGCCAAATCCGGCATCGACCAGATAGCTCGTGCCACTGATCTCGACCAGCAGCAGCATATGGTCGGACTTGCTGGCATCCGGATTGCTCCAGACCACGCGCGCCGCCAACTGCCGCACCGAATAATCCAGCTCGCGCAGCACTGCGGCGAGCAGGATATTGTGCTCATAGCAATAGCCGCCGCGCTTCTCGGACAGCAGCTTCTTCTCAATGGCCTTGAGGTCGAGATCGACCTTGTGGCCCAGCAGCGGGCCAAGATTTTCGAAAGGGATCACCGCAGGATGCAGAGCGGTGATGGCTTCGAGCGTCGCCAAGGTCGGGGCGATTGATCCGGCAAAGCCGATTCGCTCGAAATAGGCGTTCAGATTGACCTTTTGGCTCATTGGCCACCCTTGGGTCTATTGTCGTTAGCGCTGAATATGGGGGATGGAAGGCGCGCTGTCACCCGCCCTGCAGGGCGATTTAGCCGCAGGCAGGGGCTGGACAAGACACGCCTCGATGCAAAGACAAGGCCGGCCTGCAAGCTGCAAACCGGCCCGACACGCCTGGATAGGCTGGAACTAGGCCTGCGCCTTGCGGACGCGGATCACCACGTCGACATGGCTGACCTTCATGCCCTTGGGGGCTTCGGGCAGGCTGAGGAATTCGACCGAGGACGCGGGGATGTCGATCATCCGCTGCTCGTCTTCCACGTAGAAGTGATGATGGTCCGAGGTATCGGTATCGAAATAGGAGCGCGAGGCATCAACCGCCACTTCGCGCAGCAGGCCCGCTTCGTGGAACTGGTGCAGCGTATTGTAGATGGTGGCCAGGGACACGCCGACCTTGGCCTCGGTGGCCTCGCCATGCAGCTGCTCGGCGCTCACATGCCGATGTGGCCCGCCAAACAGCAGTTCCGCCAGCGCAACGCGCTGCCGGGTCGGGCGCAATCCGGCCATGCGCAGAACGGCCGTTAGGCAGGGCGTGCGCGAGGGAAGAGTGCGGGCGGCGGTCTGGTTGCGGTCGGTCATTGGGTCCTTGATAGACGAAAAGGCCGGGAAATGCTCACTTGCTTATAACTATGGCAGAAATTTCGCACAAGTCGCGGCAAGGCCTGTGGGCGGATTGCGCCGGAGGGCTGACTTGACCCTCATACCCTGCATCTATACGAGACGAAAGCTTAAGGGTTGATTGGGGGTTCAGGGCATGGCCGAGCGTCAAAGCAGTTTTGGGAAAGATGAGCTGTTGGCTCATGGCCGTGGCGAGTTGCCGGGCCAGATGGATGCCCGCTTGCCGGCGCCGCCCATGCTGATGTTCGATCGCATCACCACCATTTCCGAGACCGGCGGGGCCTACGGCAAGGGCGAAGTCCGCGCCGAGCTCGACGTCAATCCAGACCTTTGGTTCTTCAAGTGCCATTTCATCGGCGATCCCGTCATGCCCGGCTGCCTGGGCCTCGATGCCGTCTGGCAGATGACTGGCTTCTTCCTCGGCTGGATCGGCCAGCCCGGCCGCGGTCGCGCCCTCGGTGGCGAGATCAAGTTCACCGGCCAGGTCACCGACGACGTCAAGCTGGTGGAATACGGCATCGACCTCAAGCGCGTCATGAAGGGCCGCCTGACCCTCGGTATCGCCGATGGCTGGGTCAAGGCTGACGGTAATTTGATCTACGAAGCCAAGGATCTGCGCGTTGGTCTGTTTACCGACACGCAGAAAGCTGCCTGATCGGCCTTAAGTTGGGCCCATCTTCTTCCTAAATGAGGTGTCGAACCAATAGACACCCGCACAAGACGAGCACGAGGATACAATGAGACGAGTTGTCGTAACCGGCATGGGTATCATTTCCTCGATCGGCAATACGCTGGACGAGGTGACCGCGAGCCTGCGCGCTGCCAAGCCCGGCATTATTGCCGCGCCTGACTATGCCGAACTCGGTTTTCGCAGCCAGGTGAAGGGCGATCCGATTCTCGATCCCTTCGAAGTGCTGGACCGTCGCGTCACCCGCTTCATGGGCAAGGGCGCGGCCTGGAACTATCTGGCCATGCAGCAGGCGATCGCCGACGCGGGTCTTGAAGAGAGCGACATTTCCAATCCCATGACGGGCATTGTCATGGGTTCGGGCGGCGCTTCCACCCGCACGATCGTCGAAGCGGCCGATATCGTGCGCAAGAACACCTCTCCCAAGCGCATTGGCCCGCTGGCCGTTCCGAAGGCCATGGGTTCGACCGCCTCGGCGACGCTGGCGACCTCCTTCGGCATCAAGGGCATCAACTATTCCATCACCGCCGCCTGCGCGACCTCCAAGCATTGCATCGGCAATGCCATGGAACAGATCATGCTGGGCAAGCAGGACATTGTCTTTGCTGGTGGCCACGAGGATCTGGACTGGACGCTTTCCGACCTGTTCGACGCCATGGGCGCAATGAGCTCGAACTATAACGCGACGCCCGAAAAGGCCTCGCGTGCCTATGATGCCAACCGCGACGGCTTCGTCATCTCCGGCGGCGCGGGCGTGCTCGTGCTCGAGGAATACGAGCATGCCAAGGCTCGTGGCGCCAAGATCTGGGCCGAACTGGTCGGCTATGGCGCGACGTCGGACGGTGTCGACATGGTGGCGCCCTCGGGCGAAGGCGCGGAACGCTGCATGCGCATGGCGCTGCGCAACGTCAAGCAGACGGTCGACTACATCAATCCCCATGCGACCTCGACCCCGGTGGGCGATCTCAAGGAGATCGAAGCCATCCGCAGCCTGTTCGGCAACGAGGACAAGTGCCCGCCCATCTCGGCGACCAAGTCGCTGACCGGCCATAGCCAGGGCGCGACCGGCGTGCATGAATCGATCTATTCGATCCTGATGATGAAGCACCGCTTCATCGCCGAAAGCGCCAATATCGACGTGATCGACCCGGCCTTCGAGGACATGCCGATTCTCCGCCAGCGCCGCGACAATGTCGATCTGGGCGTAGTGCTGAGCAATTCCTTCGGCTTCGGCGGCACCAATGCAGCCCTGGTCTTCAAGCACCCCGACGCCTGATACCTCGGCCACTGAGACAGCAACAAGCACGATGTCATCCCGGCCTTGAGCCGGGACCCATCCTGAGATGGATGGCCAGCCGCGAGCTGGTTCGTTCGATCCACCTTGCGGCCGTGGTTTGATCTCGAGATGGGCCCCGGCTCAAGGCCGGGGTGACACCGTGGGTGCGGCTCCACTCAAACTAATACGAAAACTCCGAAAACCGCGCACCCTGGCCGTCATAGGTCAGGACGCGCCCGATCAGCGGCTCGCCAATACCGGTCAGCAGCTTGATCGCCTCCATGGCCATCAGCGTGCCGATGACGCCGGTCAACGGCCCCAGAACGCCCGTAGCCTCGCAGGATGGCAGATCGCCGTCATCGGCTTCGGCGGGATAGAGGTCGGCAAAGCGCGGGCCGCCCGGCGCGAATACGGTCACCTGCCCATCGAACATCGACACGGCACCAGAAACCAGGGGCAAGTCGAGCGTCTCGCAGGCAGCAGCGACTGCCCGGCGGGTGACGAGATTATCCGTACCGTCCAGCACGAGATGGTAGCCAGCCAATAGCGTGCCGGCATTAGCCGCTGACAGCGCGATGTCATGAACGACCACGTTGACATGTGGATTGAGCCCGCGAGCGAAGCGCGCTGCACTCTCGGCCTTGCCGGCGCCACTCTCGCTGTGAATGACCTGTCGATGCAGATTGCTCAGCGATACCGTGTCTTGATCGACAATGCCCAGCGTCCCGACCCCGGCACCTGCCAGATAGGCAATCACCGGACTACCGAGGCCGCCCGCGCCCACGACCAGCACTTTTGCCCGTTTCAGCGCCTGCTGTCCCGCGCCGCCCATGCCCTTGAGGGTCAGATGGCGGGCGTAGCGTTTGACTTCGTCGGGCGAAAGCGGGTCAGCGGCCGGTCGAACCATGCCCGCCCTCGCCGCGCGCCGTCTCATCCAGTGTTTCCACCCCGACCAGCGTCACTGTGCTGACAGGTGCCACCACCATCTGCGCAATGCGCTCGCCGCGGCGAAGGGCAAAAGGCTCCTTGCCGTGGTTGATCAGCAGCACCATGATTTCCCCGCGATAGTCGGCATCGACGGTTCCGGGGCTGTTGAGCACCGTCACGCCATGCTTGGCTGCAAGGCCCGAGCGGGGGCGGACCTGGCCCTCATAGCCTTCCGGCAAGGCCATCGCGAGCCCGGTCGGAACCTTGGCATAATCGCCGGGCGCAATTTCCAGCACCTCGCCCTCGGCAATCGCTGCCATCAGGTCAAGCCCGGCTGCGCCCGCCGTCTGCTGCTTCGGCAGGGGAAGTCCCGCGCCATGCGCAAGAAAACGGACATTTACGGAAACAGGCGTCGCAGCATTCATGGGGCACGTACCACAGCATAATATTCGGCAGGCAGGTCTGCCGTGCCGGAGAGGAGATCGAGGATGAGAATGGTCTGGCTGGCGGATTTCTCGTCCTTTGCCAGCTTCATATTCGTATCGGTGACGGCATCGCCAGAGAATCTGAGCGTGATCTTGCGATCCTTGAACAGGGCAGGGGTGATGATTGCGGACTCCTGCGTAATGTCCATCTCGCCGGCAATGGCGCGCTGAATTTGCGCGGTGGGCAGCGAAATACGCACGCTTCCGTCCGCTTGCGGCACAAATTCGATCTGGTCGTCCAGCGCGCCCAGGAAAATCTCGGCAAAGGCGCCTTCGCTCGAATCCATGCAGGTCGCCCCGCCATCGACGCGCTCCAGCATCCGTCCGCCGCGCGTGCAGAAACTGTCGGCCACGAAATAATAGGGCTCCGGCGCGGGTGGCACGATGATGCTGGACGCATCCTTGCCATTGGCCTCGGTATCGACAATGGCCTTTTCGGCATCCTCGACGGCCTTCATGCCGGCCAACCAAGTCTCGCCGCCGATGGCGTCGACCACGCCCGTAGCGACATAGGCGTCTGGCCGCATTTCCTGCGTCAGCGTGGCGCTCGCCGTGCTGGCGCTGGTCAGCGCCACATCGAGGCTGGCATCCACGCAACCGCCAAGGCTGAAGCCGAGCAGAAGCGTGATAATGACTTTGGCAGGTCTGCCCATCAACAATCCCAAATCAGGTCTAAGCCGCTTCTATAGCGCAGAACATGACCTTCAGGACATGGTCAGCAGGCGATAGAGGCCGACCAGCAGCACGATCGCACCAAGGCCCATCAGGCCAAGGATCGCGCGCCGCATCAAGAGGTCTCGCGGCTTGGCCTTGTTGGCATGATAGTCGGCCAGCGCCAGTTCCGCCTGCGCGGCGATCACCGGCAAGCGGCCTGCGGCCTCGGCAATGGTCTTGAAGTGGTCCTTGATATCTTCGAAGCGCCCCAGCGGGCCCTCTTCCTTGCGCAGCCAGTCGCCAACGACCGGCTCGGCCACGGTCCAGATATCAAGATCGGGATCGAGCGCGCGGGCGACGCCCTCGACCAGCACCATGGACTTCTGCAGCAGCACCAGTTCGGGCCGCGTCTGCATCGAGAACAGGTCGGTGATAGTGAACAGCTGCCCCAGGACCTTGGCCATGGAAATATCGCTGGCCGTGCGACCATGCAGCGGCTCGCCGATAGAGCGGATCGCCAGCGCGAAATCGTCGACCGACTGGTCCTTGGGCACATAGCCGATATCGAAATGCCGCTCCGCCACAAGACGATAATTGCGGGTGATGAAGCCATAGAGGATGTCGGCGAGGAAGCGGCGTTCCTTGCGATTGATCCGGCCCATGATGCCGAAATCGACCGCGATCACATCGCCTGTGCGCGGATCGGCGAACAGGTTGCCCGGATGCATGTCGGCGTGAAAGAAGCCGTCGCGAATGGCATGCTTGAGGAAGTTTTGCAGGACCTTTGAAGCCAGCGCCTTGCGATCAACGCCTGCTGCATCGAGTGCGGCGTGATCGCGGATTGGAATGCCGTCCACCCAGGTCGTGGTCAGCACATTCTGCGCGATATGATCCCAGGAGACCTCGGGAATGACGAAGCCTTCGTCATCCTTGATATTCTCGGTCATTTCCGAAATGGCGGCAGCCTCGAGCCGCAGGTCGAGCTCCAGACGGGCTGAGCGATCGAGCGTCTCCACCACATCCATTGGCCGCAGCCGGCGGGTGGAACGCACGAAACCTTCCGCCAGGCGCGCAGCGGCATAGAAGCTCTCGATATCGGCCATGAAGCGGGCTTCAACGCCGGGCCGCAGCACCTTGACGGCAACCGTCCTGGCAATCCCGCCTGCCGGCTTCAGCCGGGCCTTGTGCACCTGCGCAATCGAGGCCGCTGCCACGGGCGGCGACAGTTCCAGCAGCTCCGCCGCCTTGTCGCCCAGCGCCAGGCTCAATATGCCCGGAACCAGCGCCGGATCGAAGGGCTCCATCTTGTCCTGCAGCCCGGCAAGATCATTGGCAATCTTGGGGCCGACGACATCGGGGCGCGTGGCCAGGGTCTGGCCGAACTTCACATAGGTCGGGCCGAGGCGGTTGAGCGCCTTGTTGAGCCGCTCGACATGGCCGGTCTTGCGCACGCTGGGGCGTTCGACCAGGCGACCGAGCCAGATGCCGAACTTGAGCGGCGCCAGCGCCGGCGGCAGTTCCGAAACGATCGATAGCGCACCCTCGCGCGCCAGGACGAAACCCGCGCGGAACAGGCGATAATAGGCACTCAAAATCATCGGCTAGATCTTCCACCCGGAAAACAGCGTGGCGATATTGCCGGTAAAGCTCTGGTGCTTGACCCGCTTGAAGCCGGCCTGGCCGATCATCGACGAGAAGGCCGGCGGCGCCGGGAACTTGCGGATCGACTCGATGAAATACTGGTAGGGCTGGCTGTCGCCGGTCACGACCTTGCCCATCGGCGGGATCAGCCGGTCCGAGTAGAGCTTGTAGAAGGCGTCAAATCCCGGCACGTCGACCTGGCTGAACTCCAGCACGAGCAGGCGCCCGCCGCGCTTGAGCACGCGATGCGCCTCGTTCAGCGCCTTCTGCACACGCGGCACATTGCGAATGCCGAAGGCGATCGTATAGGCGTCGAAGCTGTTGTCCTCGAAGGGCAATTCCTCGGCATTGGCCTCGACGAACTTGGCCTGCGCCGGATAGCGCCAGCTTTTCGCCCGCTCGGCACCGACGCGCAGCATGTCCGCATTGATGTCGCTGACGGTAACTTCGGCATAGCCGACCGAGGCGTTGATGATGCGCTCGCCGATGTCGCCGGTGCCGCCAGCCATGTCGAGCACCCGATAGGGCCGCGTTCCCGTCCTCGGCGGCGCCAGCTCGTTGACCATGGCGTCTTTCCAGAGGCGGTGAACCCCCACGCTCATCAGGTCGTTCATCAGGTCGTAGCGGGTGGCGACATTGTGGAACACGGCGTTGACCATGCCCTGCTTGTCGTCCATCGCCACGGTCTGCTCGCCGAAATGAGTGGTTTCTTGCGCGTTGGTCATGGCTATCGCCTATAGGTTTTTGCTGGCGCGCACCATATTCAACCCAATCCGGCTTTGCCATGGCACAAAGACGCACAGGTAAAAGAGAAGCCAATGCCCGAACTACCAGAGGTCGAAACCGTCCGCCGCGGGCTTGAGCCCTGGATTACCGGCGCCCGCATCGACAAGGTCACGCTCAACCGGCCCAATCTGCGCTTCCCCTTTCCGGAAGACCTGGCGAAATCCATTGAAGGCGCCACCATTACCTCGGTCGGCCGCCGCGCCAAATATCTCCTGATCCAGCTCGACAATGGCAGGACCGTCCTCAGCCATCTGGGCATGACCGGCTCCTGGCGCTTTGCCGAACATGGTATCGACAAGCCGCCGCGTTACTACGAACCGGGCACCGAGCCCAGGCATGACCATATGGTCTGGGACATTTCCCATCCCGAGCACGGCAAGAGCCATCTCATCTATGCCGACCCGCGCCGTTTTGGCTTCATCGACCTCTATGACGACATCGAGGACAGCCCCTATCTCAAGGGTCTCGGGCCCGAGCCATTGGGCAATGACTTCAATGCCGATGAAATGGCCGACAAGTTCAAGGCCAAGAAGACGCCGATCAAGGCGGCCCTGCTCGATCAGCGCGTGGTGGCGGGCCTGGGCAATATCTATGTCGCCGAGGCGCTGCATCGCAGCCATATCCTGCCCACAGTGCTGGCCGGCACGCTGGTCACCGCCAAGGGCAAGCCCAAGGTCGCGCTCGAAGACCTCGCCCATGCCGTGCGGCAGGTCCTCGTGGAGGCCATCGAGGTTGGCGGCTCGACGCTGCGTGACTTCCGCAATGCCGAGGGCGGCTCGGGCTATTTCCAGCACCGCTTTGCCGTTTACGACCGGGAAGGAGAGCCTTGCCCTACGCCGCTCTGCTCAGGCACGATCCAGCGCATCGTCCAGTCGGGCCGTTCCACCTTCTTCTGCCCCGTGTGCCAGAAGAAACCCTGACCTGTGCTTGGCTGAATCCAGTTGACGCTTGCCGCCCCATCCCCTATAGACCGCCCCAACTTGGCGGCAGTCGATGTGCCGCCGATTTCATTTTATCTCCGGACGCCTGCGACTTTCGAGCGCTAACGGCCGGTTGGACGCCAAGAGGACCGTTATGGCCAATACGCCTTCAGCCAAAAAGGCTACCCGCAAGATCGAAGCCCGCACCGCGGTCAACAAGTCGCGCCGCTCGCGCGTCCGCACCTTCATCCGCAAGGTTGAAGAAGCCATTGTTGCCGGTGACCACAAGGTCGCCATGGAAGCGCTCAATGCAGCCGCTCCCGAGATCAACCGCGCTTCGACCAAGGGCATCATCCATGCCAACCTGGCAGCCCGCAAGATCTCCCGCCTCAACAGCCGTGTTAAGGCTCTGAGCGCCTAAGACAAGTAGCCGCGGCGCCGATTGACTGGCAGCCGGCGGTAGATGAAATTGGGTCCCGCAAGGGGCCCATTTTCTTTGTCGGTGTGAGCGCAAGCTTTTTCCGATTTGACAGTTTTGTGTCGCGTACGTGACACCAGCGACCCCCTGTCGCAGCGTCGTCGGCCTTTTGTCCTTCTCTAGACATATCAATAAGTTAGATATGGTCTATGGCGTGGTTGAGGATGGTTCCCTGCGCGCTGGAAGATAAAAAACGACTGTCACGGAAATAATATTTTTACCCTTCGATGACGGTGTGTGACGAGATTCTGCCTTGAGTCACAGACCCTTGCTCGGAAGGTTTTTTGGAGGGCTGCGGAAGCCAAAAATACAACCTCAGAGTCAAGCCCTCATTTTGCTGATTCCACGGTTGCGGCCCCAAAATCCACCCTCTAAAGTAATCTGGTCAACGACGGAAAGAACACCAAAATAGAGTGTTCCACCCAAGGTGGCAGGGTCATTTCAGGGCGTTAGTTTTGGCACCTTGGCAGCTATGCCAAGTGGTTCATTCCGGTGAAGGTTGTGTTGGTAGCATGTTTGGCTCCCGGTCCGATCGAGGCCGGCAGAGTTTAGTTCAAAGCCTTCGGCCGGTCTGGCCGGGTTCACGAAAGAACTAGTTTTGGCACTGGTGGGTTCGCCCGCCAGGCAGATGAATATTGCCTGCCACCGGCAGGTGAAGTGGCGGAGCTTTGTCTTCATCCAGGACGGATGTGGACGCGGCATGGAAACAAAACCGGGTGCTATGCGGGCATTCGGCACATTGAAAAATTGGGGCACTTTATGATGCGACAGGCGACCGCCGGTGGAGATAGTTGGGCCCAGCCCTCTACAGCCTCCACCACTCTCTCGACCGTTAAGAGCGAAAATCCTGTCATGAACTCCCCCGATACTGCCGAAGGCCAGCGCGAAATGTGGAACCGTGTCCGCGCACGCCTCAAGGCCGGTGTTGGCGAGGATGTCTTTGCGTCCTGGTTCGCCCGTCTCGAGCTCGAAGAGCTGGTCGATGACGTCGTGCACCTGTCCCAGCCCACGCGCTTTCTCTGCTCCTGGGTCCAGTCCAATTATTCCGAGCTGATCCTCGAAGCCTTCCGCCAGGACGTGCCCGAAGTCAGCCGCATCCAGGTGACGCTGCGCGTCAATGGCCAGGCTCGTCCCCGCCTTGCCCCTGTCGCCGCCGAACCCGCTCCCGCGCAGGCCTCGGTCTCCGCCAGTCAGGCTGCTGCAGCGCCCGCCCCGGTGCAGCTCAGCCAGCCGCGCCTGGTGCGCGACAATTCGGCCCAGAAGGGCGATGCCCTAGCCGGTAGCGCGATCGATCCGCGCATGACTTTCGATACGTTCGTGGCTGGCGAAGCCAATGAAATGGCGTTGGGCGTTGCCCGCCAGATCGCCAATGCCGCCGCCAACAACACCGTGACCTTCAATCCGGTCTATATCCATTCCACCGTGGGCCTGGGCAAGTCGCATCTGCTCAATGCCATCGCCCATGCCGTGCAGTCGGCCGATGCATCCAAGAACATCGTCTATCTGACCGCCGACCACTTCATGTACCATTTCATCACCGCCGTGCAGCGCCAGTCTGCGCTCGGCTTCAAGGAATGGCTCCGCCGCGTCGACCTGCTGCTGATCGACGACATGCAGTTCCTCCAAGGCAAGTCGGCCACCGAATTCGGCCATACGCTGGGCACCCTGCTCACCGGCGCCAAGCAGGTCGTTGTGGCCGGCGATGCGCCGCCGCGTGATCTCGAAATGATCGACGAGCGCATCCGTTCGCGTCTTTCGGGTGGCCTGGTCGTGCCGATCTCGGGCTTTGATCTCGACCTGCGCAAGTCCATCGTGCAGCGCCGTGCCGATCAGGCGACCGCCCGCTTCGGCATGCATTTCCCTGCCCCTGTCATCGATTATGTCGCCCGCGCTGTCATCAGCCACGGTCGCGATCTCGATGGCGCCGTCAATCGTCTTGTCGCCGCCAACCAGCTGACCGGCGAGCTGATCACCGTCCCGCTGGCCGAAAAGACCCTGGGCGACCTGATCCGTTCGCGCGAAGCCCGCCGCGTCCGCATCGAGGACATCCTCAAGATCGTCTCGCGCCACTACAAGGTGCCGCGCAACGAATTGCTCTCTGCCCGCCGTTCGCGCGACGTCGTCCGTCCGCGCCAGATCGCCATGTTCCTGGCCAAGGCTTTGACGAGCCGCTCCCTGCCCGAAATCGGCCGTCGCTTCGGCGGACGCGACCACACCACCGTTCTCCATTCGGTCCGCAAGGTCGAGCAGATGATCAAGGATGACGTGGAGCTGGCGCAGGAGATCGAACTGCTGAAGCGCATGCTCGAAGAGTAAGGATCGGCGCTCGGCGCAAAATCGCTCCAGTGGAGCGATTTTAGATCCTTACGCCCGGAGAGCTATATTCGCAGGGCACGAATTCCAGAGACCCCTTCCGTCATGGTCGGGGTCTTTGTCATTTTCCTGCCATGCCCTTCATCAAACCTGGTCTCATGATCAAGCGTTTCCTCATCATGATGTTTTCGGTCGCCTTGCTGGCTGGTCCCGCCATGGCTCAGCCAAAGGCGCCGATCCCAACGGCGCCACCGCCGCCAGTGATCGATCAGCAGGCCCTCGGCCGGCACCTGCGCCAGTCCTTGATGCGCTGCTGGTCCGCGCCGCCCGGCTTCGATGGTCGCGCCGTCGAGATCGCAATCACCTTCATGGGCGATGGATCATTGACCCAGGAGCCTGAAGTAAAGCTCGACGGAAAATCCGCCAAAAAGAACGAAGTCCTGGTCCAGAGCATCACGTCCGCGCTCCAGCGTTGCACACCATTCGAGGGCCTGCGCGACTTCGGGCTGATGGCGCACCAGCGCTTTGCCATCAATATCATCTTCGACACGAACTAGCGCCACGCGAAATCGGGGATTTCCGCTCGCTTGAGCGTGCCAACCCTTGCTAATCCGTTATGAAATTGTAAATGTCCAACCCCGGTCTGCCGGGGTCTTGCTGCCATGGGCAGCGCGTAGTGCCAGGGATGTAGTCGCATGAAAGTCACGCTCGAACGCAATCATCTGCTCAAGTCGCTGAGCCATGTGCACCGGGTCGTGGAACGGCGCAATACCTACCCGATCCTGGCCAACGTCCTGTTCAAGGCCAGCGACGACAAGGTCGAGCTGCGCGCGACCGACCTTGATATCGAGGTCACCGAAAGCGTGCCCGCCATGGTCTCGACCCCCGGCACCACCACGGTTCCGGCCCATACGCTCTACGAAATCGTCCGCAAGCTCGCCGATGGCGCCGAAGTGCGCCTCGAAACCGATGGCGGCGAGAACATGGTTCTCACCTCCGGCCGCTCGCGCTTCAATCTGGCCTGTTTGAGCCCCGACAGCTTCCCCGATCTCAAGTCCGGTGCTTTCGGCCATGAATTCACCATGCCGGCGTCGAGCTTCCGCGAGCTGATCGAGCGCACCCAGTTCGCCATCTCCAATGAAGAGACGCGCTACTATCTCAACGGCATCTATTTCCACACCGTCGATGTGTCCAACGTCGGCACTGTGTTGCGCGCCGTCGCCACCGATGGTCACCGCATGGCCCGTGCCGAAATCGCTGCACCGGAAGGCGCGGCCGGCATGCCGGGCATCATCGTGCCGAAAAAGACCGTCGGCGAAGTCCAGAAGCTTCTCGATGGCGCCGATGGCGATGCCAGGATCGAAGTTTCCGACACCAAGATCCGCTTCACCGTTGGCTCGGTTGTCCTGCTGTCCAAGCTGATCGAAGGCACGTTCCCCGACTACGATCGCGTGACGCCCAAGAACAACGACAAGCAGATGAATGTCGATCGCGCGAGCTTTGCGACCGCCGTCGATCGCGTCTCGACCATTGCCTCGGATCGTGGCGGCAAGGCCGTCAAGCTCCAGGCCAAGGATGGCCTGCTTGAACTCTCGGTCACCAATCCCGATCACGGCACCGCCAGCGAAGAGCTGGCCGTCGAGTTCGACACCGATGGCTTCGAGATCGGCTTCAATGCCCGCTATCTGCTCGACATCATCAGCCAGATCCGGTCTGAAAGCGCCGTGTTTATGTTCAACGACGCCGGCTCGCCGACGCTGGTGAAGGACGAGGGCGAGACCCGGGCGCTCTATGTGCTCATGCCCATGCGTGTCTAGGCGGCGTCCCGAAGGGGAAATCGCTCCAGTGGAGCGATTTAAGCCGGCTAGGCCCGAAGAGCTATGCTCGCAGGGCGGGGCGACCTGAAATGATACGTCACCTCTCCCGCCTGCGCCTCACCGCCTTCCGCAACTACGCGGCGGCGGCGCTGGACCTTGATCCCCGCCATGTTGTCCTGACCGGCCCCAATGGCGCGGGCAAAACCAATCTGCTCGAAGCCGTTTCCGTCCTCTCGCCCGGCCGAGGCCTGCGCGGCGCGAGCTTTGACACCTTGCACGCGCAAGGCTCCGATCAGCCCTGGGCGGTCGCTGCAACGGTCGAAACGCTTGATGGTCCTTCCGATATCGGCACCGGCGCTTCGCCCGATGGCGGCCGCCGCGTTCGCATCAACGGCGCCAATGCCCGCTCCATCGAGGCGATGAGCGATTATTTGCGCGTGCTCTGGCTCACCCCCGCCATGGATGGCCTGTTCTCCGGCCCGGCTGGAGATCGCCGCCGCTTCCTCGATCGGCTGGTGACAACGCTCATCCCGTCCCATTCGGCCTCGGTCAGCGATTATGAGAAGGCCATGCGCCAGCGCAATCGGCTGCTGGAAGACAATGGCGATCCCTCGTGGCTGGCCGCCATCGAGGCGCAGATGGCCGAGCTTGGTGCATCCATCCACCTGGCGCGTACCGATAGCCTCCATCACCTTCAGGCCCTGATCGAGCAGAGCCTTGATGACGAGAGCTTTCCCGCGGCCCATCTGGCCCTGACGCCGCTGTTCGAACAGGGCGCAGAGCCATCGTCCTCGGCCGAGCTTGAATCGGCGCTGGGCACGCTCTGGCGGGGCTCCAGAGGGGTTGATCGTGCGGCCGGACGCACCATATCTGGACCACATCGTGTCGATCTCGAAGTCACCTATGCACAAAAGGCCATGCCGGCCCCGCTGGGCTCGACCGGAGAGCAGAAAGCCCTGCTGATCGGCCTCATTCTCGCCCATGCCCGCCTGGTCAAGCTGCGGACCGGGATCACGCCTTTCCTGCTGCTCGACGAAATCGCCGCCCACCTCGATCCGGATCGGCGCCGGGCCCTGTTCTCCGCGCTTGATGGGCTGGGAACGCAGTGCTTTCTGACCGGTACCGACCGCCTGCTGTTCGAAGCTCTGGGTGATCGTGCACAGATGCTGACGGTCAGGGACGGGCGCCTGGCGCACGACTGAAATTTTCTGGAAACCAGGCGGACAGGAATCCCCCGCAAACGGCCCTGAAAAGCCCATTTTGCTTGGGGATCAAACCCCTATCCGGTAGAACAAAATCCAACTGAAAACGACTGATTCGGACCCCATGACCGATAGCGAAAATCCCGTCCCCCAAAATACTGCCAGTGAATACGGCGCCGACAGCATCAAGGTGCTCAAGGGTCTTGATGCGGTGCGCAAGCGCCCGGGCATGTATATCGGCGATACGGATGACGGCTCGGGCCTGCATCACATGGTCTATGAAGTGGTCGACAACGCCATCGACGAGGCCCTGGCCGGCCACGCCGATCTGGTGACGGTGACGCTCAATGCCGATGGTTCGGTGACGGTGATCGACAACGGTCGAGGCATCCCCACCGGCATCCATGCCGAAGAGGGTGTGTCGGCGGCCGAGGTCATCATGACCCAGCTCCACGCGGGCGGTAAATTCGACCAGAATTCCTACAAGGTTTCCGGCGGCCTGCACGGCGTGGGCGTGTCAGTCGTCAACGCCCTGTCGGTCTGGCTGCGCCTGCGCATCAACCGCGACGGCGAAATCCACGAGATGGAATTCGCCCATGGCGATGCCGTGGCGCCGCTCAAGCAGATCGGTACCTATGTCGAGGACAAGCAGCCGGCCACTTATGAGGGGCGTTCGGGCACGGCGGTGACCTTCCTGCCGTCGACCGAAACCTTCACCATGGTCGAGTTCGATTTCAAGACGCTCGAACACCGGTTGCGCGAACTGGCTTTCCTCAACTCGGGCGTTCGCATCCTCCTGAGCGATCTGCGTCACCCCGAGCCGGTGACCACCGAGCTGTTCTATGAAGGCGGCCTCGAGGCCTTCGTGCAATATCTCGACAAGTCCAAGACGCCCGTCGTGCCGGCGCCGATCACCATGATCAGCGAGAAGGACGGCATCACCGTCGAAGTCGCGCTGCAGTGGAACGACAGCTACCACGAAAACGTGCTCTGCTTCACCAACAACATCCCCCAGCGCGATGGCGGCACCCACCTTGCCGGCCTGCGCGGCGCGCTGACGCGCCAGGTTGTCGGCTATGCGGAATCCTCGGGCATTTCCAAGAAGGAAAAGGTCTCGCTGACCGGCGACGACACGCGCGAAGGCCTGACCTGCGTGCTTTCGGTCAAGGTGCCCGATCCCAAGTTTTCATCGCAGACCAAGGATAAGCTGGTCTCCTCCGAAGTGCGTCCTGTTGTCGAAAATATCGTCAACGAGAAGCTCGGCCAGTGGTTTGAAGAGCATCCCGCCGAAGCCAAGGTCATCGTCGGCAAGGTGGCCGAAGCCGCTGCTGCCCGTGAAGCCGCCCGCAAGGCGCGTGAACTGACCCGCCGCAAGGGCGCGCTGGAAATCTCCTCGCTGCCGGGCAAGCTGGCCGACTGCCAGGAGCGCGACCCCGCCAAGTCGGAAATCTTCATCGTGGAAGGTGACTCCGCCGGTGGCTCCGCCAAGCAGGGCCGCGACCGCTCCAACCAGGCCGTGCTGCCGCTGCGCGGCAAGATCCTCAATGTGGAACGCGCGCGCTTCGATCGCATGATCTCGTCCGACCAGGTCGGCACGCTGATCACGGCGCTGGGCACCGGCATTGGCCGTGAAGAGTTCAACGCCGACAAGCTGCGCTACCACAAGATCATCATCATGACCGACGCCGACGTGGACGGCGCCCATATTCGCACCCTGCTGCTGACCTTCTTCTACCGTCAGACGCCGGAGCTGCTGGAGCGCGGTCACGTCTATATCGCCCAGCCGCCGCTCTATAAGGCCACTCGTGGCCGCTCCGAGCAGTATCTCAAGGACGAAGATGCGCTGAACGACTATCTGATCGCTGCAGGGCTCGAAGACGCCGTATTCACCACCCGCGACGGTCATCAGCATGCAGGTCCGGACCTTCATGGCATCGTGCAGCAGGCACGCAGCATTGTCGCCGCGATCTACAACCTCAATACGCGCTACAATCGCAACCTGGTGGAACAAGCAGCGATCGTCGGCGGCCTCGATCCCGATGGCCTGGCCGATGCCGACAAGATGGGCGAAGTGCTCACCAGGGTCGGCAATCGCCTCGATCGCATTTCCGATGAATGGGAACAGGGCTGGACGGGCGAAATCACCGATGCCGATGAACTGGCCTTCTCGCGCACAGTGCGCGGCGTCGCCGAGCGCCACCTGCTCGACAAGCCGCTGCTGGCCAGCGCCGACGCCAGAAAGCTCCGTCAGCTGGCCGATCGCCTGGACGAAATCTATGGCGGCGTGCCGACACTGACCCGCAAGGGCGAGACGATCAACATCTTTGGGCCGTCGACCCTGTTCAAGGCCGTCACCGATTCCGGCCGCAAGGGCGTGTCGCTGCAGCGCTATAAAGGGTTGGGCGAAATGAACGCGTCCCAGCTCTGGGAAACCACGCTCGACCCCAATGCCCGCACCCTGCTCA
Organism: uncultured Devosia sp.; assembly: GCF_963517015.1. Taxonomy (NCBI): domain Bacteria; kingdom Pseudomonadati; phylum Pseudomonadota; class Alphaproteobacteria; order Hyphomicrobiales; family Devosiaceae; genus Devosia; species uncultured Devosia sp. The sequence continues at coordinate 77,055 of NZ_CAUQDV010000001.1, read as the reverse complement.
AGGTCGAGATCAACCAGAGCGACGAAGCCGACCAGATCTTTACCGCCCTGATGGGTGACCTCGTCGAGCCGCGCCGCGACTTCATCCAGGACAATGCCCTCAGCGTGAGCAACCTGGACGTTTAAATGCCGTGGTGGTCATGCTGCGAGATGGTCGAGAGATCATCCGCCGCCTGACCACCGATGGCTTCGTGCTTGTTTCAATCCGCGGTTCGCATCATAAATATCGGCATGTCGAAAGTGGTCGCGTCGTGATCGTCACGCATCCGCGCAAGGACATTCCGATCGGGACCGCGCGCTCGATCTACCGGCAGGCAGGTTGGAACAGCGATGCATGACCACCATTATATTGCCCTGATCCACAAGGACGCCGATTCCGGCTACGGCGTGTCCTTTCCCGATTTTCCTGGCGTAACAGCTGTCGCCGATACGCTCGACGAAGCGATCGCGGAAGCAGCCTCAGCGCTGGATTTTGCTCTTGAGGACTGGATCGGCGAAGAACCAACCCCACGCAGCCTCGAAGCCCTGAGGCAGGATGCGGACTTTCAGCGGGATTGTGTCGGTGCCGTGGTCGCGGCCATCCGCCCATCGGCCGAATACTATCAGGCGGCAGAGTAGCTCCGCTCCGCCACGCCCAGCATTGCCCCAGCTATCTTCGCCACATCCGCCTCCAACAACTCATGCCCGCGGCCATCCAGCGTCAGCATCTCGCTGTCCCGGGCCACCGCGGCAATCTTCCGCCCGGCTGCAACCGAGATCACCGGATCATCGCTGCCATGCACCACCAGCACCGGCTGGGTGACATTGGAGATATCCAGCCCATCGACATCCCCACCAACCATGGAATGGTTGAAGGCGCTCTGTAAATTGCTCGTCCTATCGAGCTCCTTGTCGATCCGCCGCTGCGCCGCAACGCCGTCGAACCCGGCAGGTCCCGCACTCAGCTCCGCAATCCGCAGCAGAAAGGCGCTCACCGCCGCGCGGTCCGACCAGTCCAGCGCTCCCATGCTTCCGAAATGGGCCATGAATTCATCCGAAATGCCCTCGCCTTCGTAGGTGTGCCCCAGCGGCTCGCTGGCGATCAGCGTCAGTGATTGGACGCGATCAGGTTGCTGCAGCGCCAAGATCTGCGCCACATAGCCACCCAGCGACATCCCCGCCAGATGCGCCTGCCTGACGCCATGGGCGTCGAGAATGGCCAGGAGATCACCCATCAGAGCATCGAGATCATAGTCGACCACGCCCGGCGCGCCGCTCGTCGATCGGCCAGTGTCGCGATGATCGAAACGGATCGCCTGATAACCGCCATCCGCCAGCGCCTGCATCAGGCTGTCCGGCCACCACACCATGGATGCCGTGGCGCCCATCGCCAGCAGGAATGTCCCGCGCTCTGGCTCGCCCCAGGCCTCGGTGCAAAGCGTCACGCCCGGTGCCGTCTCGACCATTTTCGTCACGATCTGCGCAGTCATCCTCTATCCTCCATTGCCAGGACCCAACGCAGCCACCTGTCCATGGTTCAGCCCAACGTTCACCCCGCTGAACACTGCGTTCCCTATTGCTGGCTTTTTCGCCGGTCTGCGGCAACATAGGTAAGCTCCAGTCAAACGCGACCGCAAACCTGCAGGTGCATCATGAAAAAGATCGGCTTTCTCTCCTTCGGCCATTGGAGCCCTTCGCCCCAGTCGGGCACGCGCTCGGCCGGCGATGCCCTGCTGCAGTCGATCGACCTGGCCGTCGCGGCCGAGGAACTGGGTGCCGACGGCGCCTATTTCCGCGTCCATCACTTCGCCCGCCAGCTCGCCTCGCCCTTTCCGCTGCTCGCCGCAGCTGGTGCGAAAACCAAAAAGATCGAGCTGGGCACGGCTGTCATCGACATGCGTTACGAAAACCCGCTCTACATGGCCGAGGATGCCGGTGCGGCCGATCTCATCGCCGGAGGGCGCCTGCAGCTGGGCATTTCCCGCGGCTCGCCCGAACAGGTGATCGATGGCTACCGCTATTTCGGCTATGCCCCGGCCGAGGGCAAGACCGACGCCGACATGGCCCGCGAGCAGACCGAGGTCTTCCTCGAAGTGCTCAAGGGCAATGGCTTTGCCGAGCCCAATCCGCGTCCCATGTTCCCCAACCCGCCGGGCAAGCTGCGTCTCGAGCCTCATGCGCCGGGCCTGCGCAACCGCATCTGGTGGGGTGCCGCCAGCGATGCCACCGCCGTCTGGGCCGCCAAGCTTGGCATGCACCTGCAGTCCTCGACGCTCAAGTTCGACGAGTCGGGTGAGCCGCTGCATGTCCAGCAGGCCAAGCAGTTGCGCCTGTTTAAGGACGCCTGGAAAGAAGCCGGCCACGAAGGCGAACCACGGACCTCGGTCAGCCGTTCGATCTTCGCCTTGGTCAATGATCAGGACCGCATGTATTTCGGCACCGGCCGTTCCGAGGAAGATCAGTTCGGCTATATCGAGCCGGAAAAGCGCGCCGTGTTCGGCCGTGGCTATACCGGCGAACCCGACAAGCTGATCGAGGAGCTGAAAAAGGACGAGGCTATTGCCGAAGCCGATACGCTGCTGCTCACCGTGCCCAACCAGCTTGGCGTCGAATACAACGCCCATGTCATCGAGAGCATTCTCAAGCACGTTGCCCCGGCGCTCGGCTGGCGCTGACCTCAGGGCAGGGCATAGGGCCCGCCGTTGCACCCGCTGGCCTGCCAATAGGCATTCACCGGCGTGAACCGTCCCTTTGCCGCCATTTCCACCCTGGCGGCAAAGGCCATGGCCTGGCACTCGTTGGTGCCGGCCACTACATGCACCATCTCATGCAGAATGGTCAGTTCGCGCAGCGCATCGGCGTCTGGTGTGAAAAACTGCGGGCAGAGCACCAGCCGCACCGTGCCATTTTCCGGGGGCACGCGAACAAAGGCCGCAAACCTGCCGCACGACCCGGTCGCCCCGTCGCGGATATCCAGCGCCACGTCCACCGTTCCACCCCAATAGGACGAGCGGAAATTCTGCAGCGTCAGCGCATCGCGATAGGCCGCGACATCCACGCCGAACTCGGTCTGGCCGAGCCTGGGCAGTGCCGCCTCGAATGTATCCGTCGCAGCGCCCAGTGCCCGCTCCAGCGTCGCCGCATCATTGGCCTGGGCCGGCACAGCCATGCCGCAAAGCACGGCGACAAAAGCCATCAATTTCAGTCGCATGCTCTCTCCGGCTTACCCTGCCGCCATGATTGGCATCGACTGTGTCGAAACAATTGCGTCGCCGCGATTGATCAAACCCGTCACGCGTCGCGCGGGGCAAACAGGATGATCCCGGCAGCACCCAACGCCATGGCCCCGCCGATCACATCCCAGCGATCCGGCATGCGTCCTTCGGCCAGCCAGCCCCAGAGGGTCGACGCCACGATATAGACACCGCCATAGGCCGCAAACGCCCGCCCGGCATGATCGGCCGGCGCCAGGGTCAACAGCCAGGCAAAGGCCACCAGCGACGCGACGCCCGGCACCAGCCAGAGCACGGACTGCCCCTGCCGCAGCCACGCCCAGAACGCAAAGCATCCGGCAATTTCGGCCAGCGCGGCGGAGGTATAGATCAGGGCTGTGCTGGCGAAGACAGACATAAGTGCTCCACGGGTCGTCTCTGGCGACCTAGCACGCCATTGCCTCTGTGACACCCCCGCAACAGCTGGGTCAAACCTGCAAAACGTCCCATAAACCGGCCACAATTGAGCATGAGAAGGGTCTGGTGATCGCGCGACAGGCGCCTGTGCTGGACAAGCCGTGCCCGCGAGACGATCAGGTTTAGCCTTAACCTTTCGACAACCTTATATTCCCCGACGCGGGCGAACAGGTTAGAAGCGGGCAAAAGGCACCAGTTTTCCAAGGGTCTGCTTGATGGATTTTCGCATTTCCGCCGATGATCGCGTAGGCAATCAGCCAGCAAAGGGCAATTCCAAGCCCAAGGCACAGCCGCGTGCAAAGGCCGGACAGCGCGTTGAGCCCTCGCTCGGGGGCGCTGGCGCCACCATGGGCAATTCCATGGGCTTCTCGGTTGCCGACGAACGTCCAACGCCAAAGACCAGAAGTGGCGGTGGTGGTGGCAAGCCGCCGAAGCCGCCCCGCCGTGGCAAGACCGAAAAGCCGAAAAAGCGTCGCTCGCGTAGCGGCGGCTTTCTCTTGGGCCTGCTCTGGTGGGGCTTTGTTGCCTGCCTCTGGGGCGGCATCGCCGTTATCGGCGTCATCGTCTATTACGGCGCCCAGCTGCCCTCGTCCAACACCTGGGCCATTCCCGATCGTCCGCCCAATATCCGCATCCTAGCGGCTGACGGCAGCCTGATCTCCAATCGCGGCGCCACCGGCGGCGAAGCGGTCACCTTCCGCGAATTGCCCTACTACGTGCCCGCCGCCATCATCGCTTCGGAAGACCGCCGCTTCATGAGCCATTTCGGCGTCGATCCGATCGGCCTTGTCTCGGTGGCCATCGAATCCGTCCAGGCGCGCGACATCACGCGCGGCGCGTCGACCATCACCCAGCAGGTGGCAAAGAACCTCTTCCTCACGCCCGACCAGACCCTGGGCCGCAAGGTGCAGGAAGCCATTCTCGCGGTCTGGCTGGAACAGAACTACACCAAGGAAGAAATCCTCGAACTCTACATGAACCGCGTCTATTTCGGCGCCGGTGCAACGGGTATCGAGGCGGCCGCCCAGACCTATTTCGGCGTCTCGGCGCGCAATCTTTCGCTTGGCCAGGCGGCCATGCTCGCCGGCATCCTGCCTGCGCCCTCTGCTTACAATCCCAAGAGCAATCCCGAGCGGGCCATCGAGCGCCAGCGTCTTTCGCTCAATGCCATGGCGCGCGACGGTTTCATCACCCAGGAAGAGGCCGATGCCGCCCGCATCGACCCCGACCAGACGGTCCGCACCCGCGTCGCCGGGTCGGAATCCTATGTGGCCGACTGGGTCGAGTCGCTGATGACCGCTTATATTGGCGAGATCAAATCCGACGTCGTGGTCCAGACTACCATCGACTACAAGATGCAAAAGGACGCCGAATTCATCGTCAAGGAGAAGGTGGCCGAGGAAGGCCCCAATCGCGGCTTCAGCCAGGGCGCCCTTGTCGCCATGGATGTCGATGGCACTGTCCGCGCCATGGTGGGTGGCGTCGACTACCAGGCCAGCCAGTATAACCGCGCCGTCACGGCCAAGCGCCAGCCCGGCTCCACCTTCAAGCCCTTCGTCTATATGGCCGCCATGGAAAAGGGCTATACGCCCGACACTCTGGCCGAGGATGCCCAGTTCGAATACAACGGCTGGAGCCCGCGCAATGCTTCGGGCAAATATGCCGGCACGGTGACCTTGCGTCAGGGCCTCGCCTATTCGCTCAATACCATTGCCGCGCGTCTCGCCATCGACGTCACCCCCGAAGCGGTGATCGATGTGGCCACGCGCATGGGCATTTCCTCAGCCCTGACCGCCGTGCCCTCGATCGCGCTCGGCACCCAGGAAGTGAACCTGCTCGAGCTGACCTCGGCTTACGCCCCCTTCGCCAATGGCGGCATGGGCGTCATCCCCAATGTCATCACCTCCATCCAGGCCAAGGACGGCACCGTCCTCTACCAGTCTTCCGATGCCGGCCCCGGCCGTGTGGTCGAGCCCAAGGTTCTGGCTGAAATGAACGACATGCTCGAAACCGCCGTGGAAGTGGGCACGGGCAAGGGCGCCAACCTGGGCGGCTGGGAATTTGGCGGCAAGACCGGCACCTCCCAGAACGCCCGCGACGCGCTGTTCGTCGGCTATACCTCGGCCATGGTCACCGGCGTCTGGCTGGGCAATGACAATGACACCAAGACCACCCTGTCGGGCGGCAACGTCCCGGCCGCCATCTGGTCCGAATTCATGGTCAAGGCGCATCAGGGCAAGCAGGTTGCTGCCATTCCGGGCGGCTCCTATGCCGGCCAGCTGGTGGCCAATCAGGTCGTCGATCCGGCCACCGGCCAGCTTGTGACGCAATATCTCGATGCCGACAGTGGCCAGCCGGTCCAGACCACCACCGACCCGGCCACGGGCCAGTTGATGCGTCTCGATCCCGCCACTGGCCAGTACGCGCCGGCCAATGCGGTCAATGCCTATCCGGCCATCGACACGGGCCAGCCCCAGGTCGACCCGGCCACGGGCATGCCCATCAACAATAGCCAGCCGCAGTTTGACGCCACCACCGGCCAGCAGATCGACCCCAATACGGGGATGCCGGTCAATAACGGCAATATGGGTGGCGGCGGCTATCTGGTCGACGCCAATGGCAACCAGATCGATCCGGCCACCGGCCAGGTTGTCGGTCAGGTCGTAGGCGGCAACCAGGTGGTTCAGCCGCAGGGCCAGGCCATCGACCCGGTCACCGGCTATCCGCTGCAGCAGAACAATGGTGTCGGCCAGGCCCCGCTCGATCCGGCCACCGGCCTGCCGATGACCCTGGTCACCGACCCGGCCACGGGCCAGCAGGTCTGGGTGCCAAGTGCTCCGGCTCAGCAGAACCAGCAATATTTGCAGCCCCAGCAGATCCAGCCGCAGGGCATCGTTCCTCCGGCCAATCTTGGCCAGCCGGTCCCGATCGAAAACGAGCGCAGCCAGCGCACGCTGATGGACCTGATCTTCGGGGATCAACAGAACTAGGGAGAGTACCCCTCCTAACCTCCCCCTGAAAAGGGGGAGGGAACGCCCAGTGGCTGGGGCTTGATTGCGCAAAAAGCCCGATCTGTCCCTCCCCCTATCAGGGGGAGGCTAGGAGGGGGTACCCTCTATACAAAAAGGCCGCCCCTCGGGGCGGCCTTTGCATGTTCAGATCACGAGGATCGGTGCACCGGGTGTCACGCGGTCATAGAGGTCCATCACGTCCTGGAACAGCAGCCTGACGCAGCCGCTCGACACAGCCTTGCCGATAGTTGACGGGTCCATGGTTCCATGCACGCGATAGATGGTGTCGCGATTGCCCTGGTGGATATAGAGCGCGCGGGCGCCAAGGGCATTGAGCAGGCCCGGTGGCTGGCCGTGGCGATACATTTCCAGCTCGGGCTGGCGATCGACCATTTCGCCGGGCGGGGTCCAGACCGGCCACTTGCGCTTGTAGGCAATGTGACCCTCGCCGCTCCATTCGAAGCCGGCCCGACCCAGACCCACGCCATAGCGCATGGCGCGGCCATTGGGCATGGTCCAGTAGAGGAAATAATTGGCCGTATCGACCACGACTCGGCCTGCCGGTTGGCCGGTGGTGTTTTCCACCTCCTGGCGCCAGTAGAGCGGGTCGACCATGGAGATATCGGCGGCAGGGACCGGATATTCTTCCTCGGGGCGCGCGGCATACATCATGGCCACCTCGGGCGGCACCGCGTGACGCACCGGGCCGGTCGGAACGACCGGGGCAGGGGCAGTGGTGGTGCAGCCGGCAAGGGCGAGTGCACTGACGCTGGCAAGACCGGCCAGCACGGAACGGCGCGACAGAGGCGCGCGGACAGATATCGACATCAAAGGATTCCTTGGCCCAGCAAGGGGCCTCAAGCAAAAGACGAGCGGGTTACCAGAAGTCGTCAGGCCTGCTTGGGTGGGCGCAGCTCGCGAATGCTCGACCAGACGGGCGCCCCATCATTGACGCTGCGGACCATGCCCACAGCCGGCGGACAGACCGAAACCTGGGCGACATCGACCGGAATGCCGTGATGGGCACCGCAGGGCATGGAAATGCCCGAGCCGAGATCGATATCCCCGCGCTGCACTTCGACAATCACCGGAATGGAATTGTTGTCACCATCGACATGGTTGAGCACCACGATGGGGGTGCTGACATAGCGATGGGCATGCGCAACCGTCGGCCCTGCCACGGCGGCAAAGGCAAAGATCAGGACAATGAAGGCAACAAGGCGACGCATGGGACGGTGATAGAACAGAGAATGGGGCAAGATATAGGCAGATCAGCAGTTTAGCCGGTCGGGCCTATGCCATCAGCTCCCGACCGTGTGCTTTTAGCCACGCTCTGCCACGCTCCATGTCCGGCATGGTCTTCTTGACCGTCGCCCAGAATGCCGCCGAATGGTTCATCTCGACCAGATGGGCAACCTCATGGGCAGCGACATAGTCGAGCACGAAGGGCGGCGCCAGGATCAACCGCCAGTTGTAATTGATGTTGCCGGTCGACGAGCATGAGCCCCAGCGGCTTTTCTGCTCCCGCATGCGGATCGCCTTGATCGTCACACCCAATCGCGCCGCATGATAGGCGCTGCGGATTTCAAGGTCGGCCAGCGCCTCGTCCTTGAGCCAGTCGGTCAAGCGCCGTGCCTGATGCGCCGCGTCGCCGGGCACCAGCAGCACTTTCTCGCCATCCATCTCCGCCACTTCCACCCGCCCGCGCACTCGGCCGGTGGCGACCACGCGGTACTCTTCACCACGTAGGGTGATCGTGCTGCCGTGGGCAAAGCTCGTTGCTTCCGGCACCCGCTTGATGCGCGCCGCCAGCCAGTTGTGATGACGATGGAGGAAGGCTTCTGCTTCGGCCCACTTGCCATGCGGCGGCAGCGTCAGCACCGGTCCGCTGCCGGGCAGTGACAGCCGATAGCTTTTGGATCGCGCATTGACCTTGACCGCAACCGTCACCGGCGCGCCATCGATCTCGATCGTGGTGCTGGCGGGAATCTTTGGCTTGGCGCGGAAGAAAAGGTTCATCGATGCCCGGATTTGAGTCGACGCATCCTATCATGCGCCACCAAAAAAGACGCCCCTTGCGGGGCGCCAGTCTGGTCATTGGGAGACCAACTCAGGAGGGAGGCGTCCGGCTGGACTAGTTGTTGTTCCAGCCGTCATTGTTCTGATCGCTCGGCTTGGTCTCGCCGTAACCCTGGCGCGAACCGCGGCGCTCGTTCATGAAGCGGTCGAACTCTTCGCGATCCTTGGCCTTGTTGAGGTTGGCCATGTATTCGTGGAAGGCGTCGATCTCGGCGTCGAGGCGAGCGCGCTCTTCCTCGAGGCGCTTGAGCTGTTCGGCGCGATAGTCGTCAAAGGCTGCATTGCCGCTCGAGTTCACGCCGTGGCTCCGGTTGTTCCAGTTGCGCTGATAGTGGCCCTCGTTCGAGCTGCACCAGCTCTTGCCCTTGTTCCAGTAGGCCTGTGCCTTTTCCGGCGAACCGCCGAATTTCTCGCCCCAGAGAATATAGCCAAGGACGAGCAGGCCAAGCGGCCAGAAGGCGATAAAGCCCAGAACCATGAGGGCGATGGTCAAAGGGGACCATTGAGGTTTGATGATTGCTGTGGTCATTTCGGTTTCACTTTCCCAGTCACGATGACCAATACGTGGCCCGCCCTGGGGTAGGATCAATCCTGTGCCCATGGGTTTTTTGATCTTGAAATGCAGTTTTTGCCTCACTATGGCGAGGCACATATTCGCCCCGGAGAGGCCCTGAAATGAACACCACCCAGGCCGATGGCCTGCCCTTGCCCTCCACCTGGCGGCCACTTCGGCTGCAGACCCTGGTACTTCTCCGCTGGCTGGCCGTCGGCGGCCAGGCCTTTGGCGTGCTCTTCGTTGCCTTCGGCCTCGGCTTCCAGGTGCCGCTGGTCGAATGCTTCCTGCTGATCGGCCTCTCTGCTGGCGTCAATCTCTGGCTGGTGTTCCACCTCGGTGATAGCCATCAACCCACCTCGCGGGCCGCTGCCAGCCAGATCGTCTTTGACCTGCTGCAACTGGCGGGCCTGCTGTCGCTGACCGGCGGCTTGCACAATCCATTCTCGCTGCTGCTGCTGGCCCCGGTTTCCGTCTCCGCCTCAACCCTGCCGCAGCGCGTCACCATCGCCATAGCCACCCTGGCCGTGCTGCTGGCATCGATCCTGTCGATCTGGCATCTGCCCCTGCCCTGGGAGCCGGGCGAGCGCATCGTCTTCAACCGCATCTACGTTATCGGCATCTGGGTCTCGATCGTCTGCGGCGTGGTCTTTATCTCCGCCTACACCATGCGCGTGGCCCATGATGCCCGCCAGATGGCCGACGCCCTTGCCGCGACCGAACTCGCGCTGTCCCAGAAGGAACGCCTGTCGGCCCTTGATGGCCTGGCTGCTGCCGCCGCCCACGAACTGGGCACGCCACTGTCCACCATTGCTCTCGCCGCCAAGGAAATGCGCGCCGAGGCCGAGCCGGGCAGCGACCTTGCAGACGATGTGGAGTTGATCATCGCCCAGGCCGCGCGCTGCCGCGCCATTCTGGCGAAGCTGCGCAATCTCGGCACTGAAGGGGGCGACCCTTTCGCAGCCGTCCCGCTGACTGACCTGCTCGCCGAAGTCGCGCGCCCCCATGAAGGGCGCGGCAAGGCCATCCTCTTCTACTATGAAAAATCCGCAGGACCGCCCCCGGTCTTTCCGCGCGGTGTCGGCCTGCTCTACGGTCTGGGAAACCTGATCGAAAATGCCGCCGACTTCGCGCGCACCACCGTGCGCATCGAGGCAGCCTGGGACAGTGACGCGGTATCGGTTTCCATCACCGATGATGGTCCGGGCTTCGCGCCCGAACTGATGGCGCGACTTGGCGAACCCTATCTGACCAGCCGCCCGCGTGATCCCCATGGCCCCGATGCCAACAAGCCCGGCGGCCTCGGCCTCGGCGTCTTCATCGCCAAGACGCTCCTCGAGCGCACCGGAGGGCGCCTGGCTTTCGAGAATATTGCGCCAGAAGGCCATGCCCGGGCGCGCATCGTCTGGCCGCGACACGCTATTGAAACGGAAAATCCGGTCGTTTGAGAGACTTGGCCTCCGCAGCTGTCCCTAGGGAAAATACGGAGGCCTAAAAGTCCGCGATATTTTGACCTTTTCGCGGCAAAGCCTTATGGAAAGCCCATGAGCACGATCGAAGACCTCCTGGCCACTGACCCCAGCCTGCTGCTTGTCGATGATGACGCAGCTTTCCTCCAGCGCCTCGAGCGCGCCATGGCGCGCCGCGGCTTTGATGTCCGCATCGCGGGATCCGTCGCCGAGGGCCTCGCGGCCGTCGCGGAAAAGCCCCCGGCCTATGCCGTGGTCGACCTGCGCCTCGAAGATGGCAATGGCCTGGAAGTGGTCTCGGCCTTGCACACCAAGCGGCCGGAAGCGCGCGCTGTGGTGCTGACCGGCTACGGCAATATCGCCACGGCCGTCACTGCTGTGAAGCTGGGCGCCATCGACTACCTCAGCAAGCCCGCTGACGCTGACGATGTGATCAATGCCCTGCTTGCCACGGGCGAGGAAAAGCCCGAGCCGCCGGAAAATCCGATGTCGGCTGACCGAGTCCGCTGGGAACATATCCAGCGTGTCTATGAACTGTGCGACCGCAACGTGTCCGAGACGGCCCGCCGCCTCAACATGCATCGGCGCACGCTGCAGCGAATTCTCGCCAAGCGCGCGCCGCGTTGATCATGACAGTCCGCGTCTGTTAGGCGCGGTTATAGGTCAGGGTCTGGCAGAGGATGGCCGCACGGCAGCCTTGGATGTCGATGGTGTCAGGGCTGGTCATGGTGACGGTCGCCTCGGCGCTGATGCCACCGGCTTCGAGGGCACCCTTCCATTCATTTTCGCCGACCTGCTCGGCCTGCATCACCTGCTTGCCGACAAAGGCCAGGTTTTCTTCGGTGGCCGATTCGCCTTCGAGATTGGTCAGCACGCCACAAAGCGCCGTGCCATCGCCGCACAGCGAGAACTTGAATGACGTGCCATAGCTGTCGACGAACGTGCCGCTAGGATCGGCAGCAGTCGCTGCAAACACCGGAACTGCAGCGCCGGCACAGAGTGCGCCAATGGCAAGAATTTTCTGAATACGCATGGTTTGCTCCACGCGACAACACCCGCCCCAGGCAGTCGCTTATCTAGATGATTGATGTCCAGCCAACGCATCAGGTCTCAAGCCGGTTGCGTCGCCATGGCCAATCGTGATTAGCGGGCAAATGTGGCAGCAATTTCGATATGTGTGGATTGGGTGAACTGATCGACCGCGATCAGATCACTCATGGCAAAGCCTGCGGCGATCAGGGTCTGGGCGTCACGCGCGAAGGTGCGGGCATCGCAGGCAACCATGATCACTTTCTTGACCTTGGACTTGCCCAGCTCTTTGACCTGCGCCTCGGCCCCGGCCCGCGGTGGATCGAGCACCACGACTTCATATGGCAATTCGAACTGGGTCAGCGGGTCGCGGAACAGGTCGCGCGCCTTTGCCGTCACCTCGCGAATGCCCTTGGCGAAGCGCCGTGCCTTGTCCAGTGCCGCGATGCCGGCCTTGTCGTTGTCAAAAGCCGCCACGGGCCGCTGCTCGGCCAGCCGCAGCGCAAAGGGGCCGACGCCGCAGAACAGATCCGCCACCGTCTTGGCCTTGCCGGCCGCCTTGACCACATAGTCGGCCAGCACCTCTTCGGCGGCGCTTGTCGCCTGGAGAAAGCTGCCCATCGGGATCTCGACCTGTGCCTTGCCCATCTCCACGACCGGCGCCTGCGCCTGCAGCACCATTTCGCCATTCATCGACAGTCGCGCCAGCTTGAACCGCCCGACCAGCGGCGAGACGCGATCGTGCCGCGCCTGCTTCTTCTCGGTGCGAATGACGACATCGAGTCCGCTCAGGGTTGCCGTGACGCTGACATCGGCTTCGCCCACCGCCTGCATCACGGCACGAGCGATGTCGGGCGCCTTGGCCATTGCCGGCGAGAGGATCGGGCAGGTGTCGAGGTCATGCACCTGATGGCTCTTGAGCCGCATATAGCCCGAGCCTTCCTTGCGCGCATGCAGGGTCGCCCGCCGGCGGCCTTCCCCCGAAGCGTCCACAAAGCGGCCAACCTTTGCATCGATCCCCGCAAAGCGCAGGGGCGTTTCGATCAGGTCGATCTTGAATGCCTCGTAGCTCTGGCGGTCCATATGCTGGAGCTGGCAGCCGCCGCAGGCGCCGAAATGCTTGCAGAAAGGCTCGATACGGTTTGCCGCCGGCTCGAGGATGTCGAGCAGCGTGCCACGATCTTCCTCGGCCGTGATCGTCACCAGCTCGCCGGGCAGCGCCAGTGGCACATAGACCTTGCGGCCGTCAATTTCGGCAATGCCTTCGCCCTTGTGGCCGAGGCTGTAGATCGTCGTGGTAATGGTCATGGAAACTTCAGTGGGGCTTGCTGAAGTCTCCCCTAGCGCGTTTCCGCACAAAGGTCACCCTACCGGCTGGCCCATTCCAAGAGACTTGCCAGGCTGACAAAGGGTAGGCCCGCGTGTTCGGTGAGGCCCGAGGCACAGGTGCTGACCGTGGAAACGCCCAATGTGCAGCCCTCCGGTATGTCCTGCTTTGCAAAGCGCGTTGCATGCTTGTTGAGCTCGGGAAAGAACATGCCCTTGTCGCCGGCATAGCCGCAGCAGGTCACTGATTTCAGCACCGCGACCATGTCGGCGCAGGCCGCCGCCAGAGTCTCGGTCATTGCCTGCTCGCCCAGACGCTGCGCCGAACAATTGTGGTGCACGGCCACCGATGCGAGCTTTTGCGTGATGGTCAGCTTTGGCAGCACGTTCAGCAGCAGGAATTGCGGCGAATCCGCCACTTCGGCATGGCCCGAAAACTCCTTGAGTTGCTTGGCGCAAGTCGAGGCGTCGGTGACCACCCTGACCTCGCCGCCATCTGAAAAGGCGGTCAGTGCCCGATTGAGCTCGGCATTGACCGCAGCGGCCTGTTCGGGAAAGCCCTTGGACTGGAACGGCTGGCCGCAGCACTGGCCGTTGAAATCAAGCGGCAGGGCGACGTCGAACCCGGCGCGCTCCAGCAGGGTGACCATGGCCTCGGTCGTCGGCAACAGGCCGTGTTCGGTCTCGGGCGCGCCGAACATGCGGCTGGGGCAGGCGGGAAAATACACCACTTCCGGCCGGCCCGTCTGGGCGATCGGCACGGGAAAGCCAGTCCGCCGCGGGTCCTGGCGATTGTCTTTGTGCCGTGGTGTGCCCGGGCCGCGATGCAGGGCCCGCGACACGCGCGGCACGCGGTCGCCGCTCAATCGGCGCGCCGTGTCGGTCATCGCCTCCACCGCGCCTGCCGGCACCACTTTGCGCGCCACCTCGGCCAAGCCCACGCCGCCGCGCATCATCGTCTCGACGGCGCCGCGATGATCGGCTGCAAAGTCGGCGATCGACCGTGCCGTGCTGCCGCGTCGCTGCGCCCGCTGGCCCATGATCATCGTGCCGGTCTCGATCCCCACCGGGCAGCGCAGCGAGCAGAGATTACAGGCCGCGCAGGTATCAAGGCCCGGATACTTGAAATCCGCGTCGAGGCGTTTGAGCAGCGCCGGATCCTCGCCCGAGGCGCGCAAGCGTTCCCGTTCGCGCGTCACGGCAATGCGCTGGCGCGGCGACAGCGTCATCTGGTGGCTGGGACAGGCCGGTTCGCAGAAGCCGCATTCGATGCAGAGATCGACCAGCTCGTCGGCCGGCGGCATGACCTTGAGATGCTTGATATGGATCTTGTCATCGTGGTTGAGCAGCACACCCGGATTGAGCAGGTTCTCAGGATCAAACAGCTGCTTGATCCGCCACATCAGCCCATAGGCCTTGGCGCCCCATTCCGCCTCGACGAAGGGGGCAATGGCGCGTCCCGTGCCATGCTCGGCCTTGAGCGAGCCGCCATATTGCACCGAAACCAGTTGCGAGAGTTCCTGGTTGAAGACGTCGAATTTCTCCGCGGCACCGGCCTGTGCGAAATTGTCGCTCATCTGGAAATGCAGGTTCCCCGCCAGGGCGTGACCGAAGATGATCGCATCGTCGTAACCATGCGCGTCGAGCAGATGGCGCATATCCATCACGAATTCGGCCAATCGCTCGATGGGGGCGGCCACGTCTTCGGTCAGCATGCTGGTGCCCTTGGGCCGCGCTGCGCCGCCCGAGGTGAAAAAGCCCTTGCGGATATCCCAGAGCGCCTGGCTGCGGGCTTGGTCGGTGGACAGATCGATATGAGAAGCGCCATGACGCTCGAGGATCGCAATGGCCTTGGAAAGTTCACGTTGAAGCGTCGCCTCGTCCGGAGCGGTCACATCGATCAACACGGCTGGCGACGTATCGGTCAGCCAGGGCAACAGTGGCGCCATCGGCGCCAGATGCTCCACCGTCGCCAGGGCACGCCGCTCGATATATTCGGCCGCCGTAATGCCGGTCGTGACATGCACGCCGCCATTGGCCATTTCGATGATCGCCCGCCCGGCCGATTGGGGATCGGGGAAGGGGACGAGGCCCGTTGCCTTGAAGGGATGCTCGGGAACGGTGTTGTAGGTGACTTCCGAGACGAAGCCGAGCGTGCCCTCCGAGCCCACCATCAGGTGGATCAGGATGTCGAGCGGGTCGTGATAGTCGACCAGCGCATTGAGCGAATAGCCGACGGTATTCTTGATGCGATACTTCCTGCGGATCAGCGCCACGAGCTCCTCGTCCGCCATCACCTCGTGATGCAGGCGATGCAACCCATCCAGCATGGCGGCATGGCTAAGGCGGAAGGCGTCAAAACTCGCCTCGTCGCCGCTGTCGAGCATGGTCCCGTCGGTCAGCACGATCCGCAGGCGCGCCATGGTGTGGTAGGTGTTCTGAGCCACGCCGCAGCACATGCCGGACGAATTGTTGTTGACCACACCGCCGATCTTGCACGTGGCCTGCGAGGCCGGATCGGGCCCGATCTTCTTGTTGTGCTTCTTGAGGGCAGCATTGGCCTGCGCCACGATCACCGCCGGTCCCAGTGTGATCTGCTCCGCGCCCGGATGGATGTCGAGCCTGCGCCAGCCATCGCCCAGAACCGCCAGCACGCCATCGGTCACCGCCTGCCCCGATAGCGAGGTGCCAGCCGCTCTGAACGTGATCGGCAACTGTTCCGCCCGCGCGGCACCCATGACCGCCCGCACATCGTCTTCCGAATTGATGAAGACGACCACGGCCGGAATCAGCCGATAGGAGCTGGCATCGCCGCTCCAGGCGTAGGTCATCAGCGGATCGGTGTGGACGGCGCCCCGCACCTTGCCCTTGAGCCGCGCCGCGACCCGTTCACCGGCTGCCTGCCGATCCGGCGTCTGTCTATGGTTGGCATGGGAGAGGACGTCTGGAGCTTGCTGCATGCTCCAGACGCTAACATGTCAGTTGAGGTCCCGGAAGATGGCTTTGCCCGCCGCTTCCGCAGCGTGGAAACCGCCCGAGCGGCGACTAGATATCGACCTCGTCATCGCCCAGCGCGTCGATCTCGGCTGCAGCACGCTTGAGGATTTCTGCCGCATGGCGCTGCTGCTCTTCCGTGCCCCGACGGGCCTTTTTGATTGCGGCCTTGAGATCGCGCCGCGCATCATTGAGCTCGGGGACGACATCCTTGAGGTCGCGATCGGCGTCCGGACCAGGGCCCCAGCCGGGGCCATGCCCACGATGGGGCGGGCGATTGCCGAATTCGGCGCCCTCGTCACGACCAAATGGCCAGTCCGCCTTGGCGAATTCGCGGAAGCGGTTCATCTGCTCGCCCGCCTTGGCCAGGAATGCCAGCGTGGACTCGATGGCCTCGCGATTGTCGCTGAGGTGGGCGCGGCCCTCGTCGGTGATCGTATAGAGCTTCTTGTTGCCATCGGCCTGCGAGGTCACATAGCCCGCTTCCTCGAGGAAGGTCAGGGCCGGATAGACGATCCCGGGGCTGGGCGTATAAAAGCCCCCCGATTTTTCCTCGATGGCCTTGATCAGGTCATAGCCGTGTCGCGGCTGCTGTTCGATGAGATAGAGCGCGACCAGCCGCAGGTCGCCCGAGGCGAGCATGCGTCCGATGCGGAAGTTGCCGCCCATATTGCCCCAGCCTTCGCCGCCGCCTTCAAGGCCCGCCGCAAAGCGTCCCCAGCCGCGCCGCGCCATGGCTTCCATGCGCCGCCAATTGGGTTCGCCGTCTCTCCAATCATTACTCATGATCTGTCTCCGATATATCGTGTCAGCCCTTGAAGGGGAGATTGGCACGCTTGATCGTAGTTTCAAGATATATCTTACGACTGTTTTGGAGAGTGATTGCATCCCGCCCGCGCAGGGCGCATTCTTTCCACCGGAGGATGAAGTCCAAGAGGAGGATGAAATGCTTGATCGAAACAAGCCGGCCACACCGCTGAAAACGGAAAAGCCCGCACGGTCGAAGGGACCGGTCGGGCTTTTGCTTTATGGCGCGCTGACCATTCTGGGTGGTCTCGCGCTGGTCTTGGTCGCTGAATAAAACCTACAGCACCGGCGCCGGTGCGTTGTCGCGGTCATACTGGCCATATTTGCGGAAGCGATACATATAGGTCGGCAGGATCGTATCCATGCTGGTCGGCGTGATGCCCAGACCGGCAAGGGTCCGCTTGTCCCTGATGGCCGCGTCGCTGACCACATTGTCCTTGCCCAGCAATTCCACCTGGTCGGCGGTGATCAGCGGCTTGAACGGCAGGAAGGAGAAGGGCAGGGCCATCAGCTTGGCAATGCCGGCCGAAACAGGAACGACCAGACGCTTGCGCGCGGCCTCGCGCTGGATGCGTGCCAGCAAGTCCTTGTGCGTCTCGACCTGCGGCCCGCCCAACTCGTAGATCTTGCCAGCCTTTGCCTCGCCTTCCGCGGCGCGCACGAAGGCCTCGGCCACATCACCGACATAGGCTGGCTGGAAGCGCGACGAACCGCCGATCAGCGGCAGGACCGGGAACAGGCGCGCCAGCGTGCCCATCAGGTTGAAGAAGCCATCGCCCATGCCGAACAGGATCGACGGACGCATGATCACGGCCTGCGGGAAGGCTTCGAGCACGGCCTTTTCGCCCTCGAACTTGCTCCTGGCATAATCGCTGACCTCGGCGGCGCTATCGACGCCCAGCGCCGACATATGCACCAGCGTGGCAGCGCCGGCAGCCTTGGCGGCCTGAGCGACATTGCGCGCGCCATCCACATGCACCGCGTCAAAACTCTGCACACCCTTGGAGTGACCGACACCCACCAGGTTGATCACAACATCGGCGCCACGCACCGCATGCTGCACCGAGGCAAGGTTGCGCACATTGGCCTGGATCGGCTGCACCTGCCCCACACTGCCATACATCTTCACCTGGCCTGCCAGGTTGGGGCGGCGCGTGGCGACGCGGATGCGATAGCCCTTCTTGGCCAGGAGCTGGACGATCTGGGTCCCGACAAATCCCGCGCCGCCAAAAATGGTGACGATCTTGGGCTGGTTACGGTCCATTTTGGGCTCCGGCAATAAAGGTCTCAACGCCCCGCTTCTATCGCAAGCGGAGCGCCGCTGTCCATGCCTCAAGCCATGAATCGCCTTGACTCAAAGTCGTTTATGTTCTTGTTTTGTTCGAGTTGAGTTTGGGAAGGGAAGTCTGATGCCCGAAAGCAAAACCTATCACGGCCAGTGCCACTGCGGTGCCGTGCAATATGATGTCACCACGGCGCTCGACGGCATGGGCGAATGCAATTGCTCGCGCTGCCGGCGCCTCGGCTGGGTGCTGCAGTCAGCGCCCGCCGAACAGTTCACGCTGCTCAGCGGCGAGGACAATCTCACGGCATATCGCTTCAACACCGAGAACATCGACCATCTGTTCTGCAAGACATGCGGCATCGAAAGCTTTGCACGCGGTTCGGACGGCAAGGGCAATGGCATGGTGATGATCAACGTCAACTGCCTCGAGCCTGCCGTGACCGTCGACCACGCCGCGATCAAGCATTGGGATGGCGCCAATTGGTAGGCCTGTGCGGAAAATGACAAAGTCGCAACAAGCGCATTGACATAAGCCCACGCCGCCCCTAGTTACACCACCGCGCCCAGATGGCGGAATTGGTAGACGCGCACGGTTCAGGTCCGTGTACCGCAAGGTGTGGAGGTTCGAGTCCTCTTCTGGGCACCAGTTTCGAAACCCCGGTTGTGACGGAAGTCGCAGCCGGGGTTTTTTGCTCTTCGACCCGGCCTCAGGCAAAATCGCTCCGGTGGAGCGATTTTAGGGGAGGAGGCCTTGAGAGCTGTGCTCGAATGGCCCGGGCCATCCACACGCTTGATCTCGTTGCCTTCCCATCGCCCCGATGCTGTGTCATCAGGGAGTTACACCAAACTGATGCGAGTGACTCATGGCCATCCGATTGCACCGCGGCGACCTGCCCGACCTTTCCCGCTATGGCCGTGAAGTGGCGATCGATACCGAAACCATGGGGCTTGATCCGCACCGCGACCGGCTCTGCGTGATCCAGCTTTCGCCCGGCGATGGCAGCGCCGATGTCGTGCAGATCCCGCAGAATGCCAGCGAGGCGCCCAATCTGGTCAAGCTGCTGGGCGATCCCGACGTCACCAAAATCTTCCACTACGCCCGCTTCGACGTTGCCGCGCTCAAGAACCGCTTCGGCGTGGTCACCGGCCCGATCTATTGCACCAAGATCGCCAGCAAGCTGGTTCGCACCTATACCGACCGTCATGGTCTCAAGGACCTGGCGCGCGAACTGCTCAATGTCGATCTGTCCAAGCAGCAGCAGAGCTCGGACTGGGGCGCCGACAAGCTCAGCGATGCCCAGCTCGATTATGCCGCCTCCGACGTGCTCTATCTGCACGACCTCAAGCGCCATCTCGATCGCATGCTGCGCCGTGAGAACCGGCTCGAGCTGGCGCAATCCTGTTTTGATTTCCTCAAGACCCGCTGCGAGCTCGACTTGCTGGGTTGGGCGGAAACCGACATTTTTGCCCATAGCTGAGCATTCGTGGAGCGGCCATGAACCTGCATGCTGACGCGGCGCAGCGCCTGGCCATCTACAAGGGCCTGATGGCCCGCAACCGGATCATTGCCATTCTGCGCGTCGGCGTGCCGGCCCTGGGTGCGATCGCCCTGGTGGCACTGGTCGGCCAGATCTACATTTCGAGCCTGACCAGCCGCTTCGGCATCGGCAGCATCGAGGTGACACGCGAAAATGTCACTGTCGATGCCCCCCAATACACCGGCACGCTGGACGACGGCACGACTTACACCGTTTCGGCTACCGAGGCCCAGGCCCCCACCAGCGCCACCAATCGCATTGCGCTGAGCCGGGCGACGCTGCAAACTCGCCGTCTCGATGGCGAGACCAGCAATGTCGAGGCGGAGAACGCCATCCTCGATACCGCCCTGCAGGTGGTCGAAATCATCGACGAAGCCATTATTTCCAACTCCGCCGGAACCACCGGCACAATCGTCAATTCCGTATTCGACTACGCGGCCCAGTTCCTGCGCGGCGAGGGGCCGGTCACCATCAACCACGCCGACGGCACGACGATTGTTGCCGATGGCATCACCTATGATGCGGAAAACCTGGTCTGGACATTCACGCGCGCCACGGTCACCTTGCCCGACACGCCCGGCGCCAATCCCGCTGGCACCGACGCAACCGAGATGCAAACCCCATGATCAAGCGCCTCCTGCTCGCTCTGGCCTTCGCGGCCACACTGCATCCGGCTTTCGCGCAGCAGCCGGTCGATATCACCGCCGACCTCTTCACGGTGGACGAGAACACCCGCGAGGCGGTGTTCACGGGCAATGTCGAAGTGGTTCATCCGACGGTAAAGGTCTGGGCCGACAAGGTCGTCGCCACCTATGGCGAAGGCGGAACCAGCGACATAAAAACCTTCGTCGCCACCGGCAATGTGACGCTCGAAACCACCGACCAGACGGCTACGGGCGAACGCGCCGTCTTTACCCCGGCCGATCAACTGCTGCGCCTCACGGAAAATGTCGAGGTGGTCAATTCTGGCGGCACCGTTGCCGCCGGTAAGCTGGTGGTCAATCTGGCCACCAATGTTTCGACCTTCACCTCCTCGGGCAGTTCGGGCCGCGTCACGGGAACTTTCACCACCCAATGAGCCAGAGCGCCGAAAAGCCCCGCATCGACCAGACCGGCTGGCTGGTCGCCCACGGCCTTGCCAAGAGCTTCGGCAAGCGCGCCGTCGTTCGCGACGTGTCGCTCGCGGTGCGGCGCGGCGAAGCCGTCGGCCTGCTCGGCCCCAATGGCGCCGGCAAGACCACGGTCTTCACCATGATCATGGGTCTGCTCAAGCCCGACAATGGCTCGATCAGCCTCGATGGCCGCGACATCACGCGCCTGCCCCTTTTTCAGCGTGGGCAATTGGGCATCGGCTACCTTCCCCAGGAACCGTCGATTTTCCGCGGCCTCACCGTTACCGGCAACATCATGGCCGTGCTGGAAAACCACGTGAAAGGCAAGGGCGAGCGCAAGGCTCGGCTCGAATCCCTACTGGAAGAATTTTCCATCCAGCATATCGCCAAGTCCAATGCGCTGGCCCTGTCCGGCGGCGAACGTCGCCGCGTCGAAATCGCCCGCGCCCTGGCCGCCGATCCGGTCTTCATGCTGCTCGACGAGCCCTTCGCCGGCGTCGATCCCATCGCCGTCAACGAGGTCAAGGGTCTCGTCCATCAGCTGACCCATCGCGGGATCGGTGTGCTGGTCACCGACCATGCCGTCCGCGAGACACTGGGTCTGGTCGACCGCGCCTATGTCATCCATGGCGGCAAGGTGATGATCCAGGGCAAGCCCGAGACCATCAGTGCCGACCCCGATGCCCGGCGCGTCTATCTGGGCGAAAGCTTCTCCCTGTAGTTGGCACGAGATTTGCCTAAAACCTTGATCCGCACCCGAAAATAGGTCATGTTCCGCCCCGGGAAGAGGCCGGGATATGCCCGGTAGTGGCGCCAGGGTTGAGGTTATATGGCACTTTCGCCGCGTCTGGAATTTCGTCAGGCCCAAAGCCTGACACTGACGCCGCAACTGATGCAGTCGATTCGTCTGCTGCAGCTGAGCCATCTTGAACTCAATGACTTCGTCGATGCCGAATTGCTCCGCAATCCGCTGCTGGAGCGCGAGGATGGCAGCGAGCCCGATGTCGAGCCGCCCGAGCCTCCTGAACGCAGCCAGGAGCTGAGCGCCTACGAAGATACCGTCGAGCGCAGCGATCGCATCCAGGATGCCGACGCCATTGCCGATGGCTATGATACCGCGGTCGAAAACGTCTTTCCCGACCAGCCGCAGCAAGACCAGCTCAATCCGCAAAGCCGGCTTGATCGCAACGGGTCCAGCGAGGCTGGCGAAGCGCCCGATATCGACCAGTTCGTCGCGTCGAGACCTTTGCTCAGCGATCATCTGGAAAACCAGGCCAACATGATCCTGCGCACCGCCGCGGACCGCCTGATTGCCCGCTATCTCATCGACGGCCTCAACGAGGCCGGTTATCTGACCAGCGACCTCGATGCCATTGCCGATCAGCTTGGTGCCGAGCGCGCCGATGTCGAGGCCGTGCTCGAAGCGCTGCAGGGCTGCGACCCTGTTGGGGTTTTTGCGCGCTCCGTACCGGAATGCCTCGCCATCCAGCTGCGCGACCGTGATCGCCTCGACCCCATGATGATGGCGCTGCTCGACAATCTCGACATGCTGGCCGAGCACAACATGGCCGGCCTGATGCGCGCCGTGGGTTGCGACCGCGAAGACCTGACCGACATGCTGGCCGAATTGCGCCGGCTCGATCCGCGTCCGGGCCTGGCTTTTGATGCCGGGCCGGCCGAAACCGTGGTGCCCGATGTCTTCGTCCGCCGCGGCCCCGATGGCGCCTGGCAGATCGAACTCAATTCCGAAGTCCTGCCCAAGGTCCTGGTCAATCGCGTCTACTATGCCACGGTAACCAAAAAGACCCGCAATCCGGCCGAAAAGAGCTTCCTCAGCGATTGCCTCGCCACGGCCAACTGGCTGACCAAGAGCCTCGATCAGCGGGCGCAGACCATCCTCAAGGTATCAGCCGAAATCGTCCGCCAGCAGGATGGTTTCCTCACCCACGGCATTGCCCATCTCAAGCCCATGACGCTCAAGATGGTCGCCGAAACCATCGATATGCATGAATCGACGGTGAGCCGCGTCACCTCCAGCAAATATATGGCGACGCCGCGCGGCCTGTTCGAGATGAAGTATTTCTTCACCACAGCCATTTCCTCAAGCGATGGTGGTGGCGACCACTCCGCCGAGGCGGTGCGCCACCGCATCCGGCAGCTCATCGATGCGGAAGTGGTCAGCGACATCCTCTCCGACGATGCGATCGCCGAAATGCTCAAGAAAGAGCAGGGCATCGACGTCGCGCGCCGCACCGTGGCCAAGTATCGCGAGGGGATGAATATTCCCAGTTCGGTGATGCGGCGTCGTCAGAAGAAAAATCTGCAGAACGTCGGCTAGCGACGCGGCCTCGCGCAAATCACCCAACCGCCCTTAACCGCTCGCGAAGGCTAAGGCCATTGTGTGGCCAAGTCCAAGCGATAAACGAACCGCCTGCGACACTTGGGCATTGTATCCTCGGCGCGGGCGGGTCTAGCATCGGCTTTGTCACATACCCACATCGTATGTGTCAGACGCGATCCCGAAAATCCGGGAACCGGCTTTTCGAGATCCTTGCGTCCTAAAAAAACGACAAAAGGAAAGAGGAAGCCATGACTTTACGCGTTTCGGGAAAGAACATGGACGTTGGCGATGCCTTGCGCGGCAAGGCGGAGGATCATTTCGCCACCGTGGTCGGCAAGTATTTCGACGGCGGCTATGACGGACATCTCACTCTCACCCCCGATGGCATCGGTTTCCGGGCCGATTGCGTAGTTCACCTCGATTCCGGTGCCATGCTGCAGGCCAGCGCCCAGGGCGGCGACGCCACCAGTGCCTATGAGGGAATGGCACTCAATATCGAAAAGCGCCTGCGCCGCTACAATCGCAAGCTCAAGCAGCGCCCGCGCGGCCTCAATGGCGCGGCAGATGGTCTCACGGCCTCCTACACGGTTTTCGGGGCCGATGGACAGCTCGAGGAACTGGACGAAGACTATGCGCCACCGGTGATTGCCGAGACGACCAAGAACCTGCGCCAGCTATCGGTCGAGGAGGCCGTGATGGAGCTGGATCTCTCTGGTGGACAGGTCGTGATGTTCCGCCATGCTGGACATGGCGGCCTGAATGTGGTTTACCGCCGCTCCGACGGCAATATTGGCTGGATTGATCCAGCACTTGGGGCCAATTGATCCGGCCCCGGAGCCATAGTAAGCAAAGTTGATCCAGGGCAGATTGTATGGAATTGGCCGATATCCTGGCTGAGCGCGCCGTGCTTTGTTGCACGGGCGTAAAGACGAAACGCCAGTTGTTTGAAGCGCTTTCAACCCGCGCAGCGGAAATCAGCGGCCACGATGCCGCCGATATTCTCGATGCCATCACCAGCCGTGAAGAACTTGGTTCGACCGGGCTGGGCAATGGCATTGCCATACCTCATGGCAAGATTGCGGGCTTGAAGGACGTCGTGGCTTTGTTCGCCCGGCTTGATGACGCCATCGAATTCGATGCCGTCGACGATCAGCCGGTCGATCTGGTGGTCATGCTGCTCGCGCCTGCCGGCGCCGGTGCCGACCATCTCAAGGCCCTGTCCAAGGTGGCGCGCCTGCTCCGCACCGAGGCCGTGGTGGATCAGCTCCGCCAGACTTCGGACACCGCCGAGCTTCGCGCTATCCTGACGGCGCCCACGGAAACCAATTACGCAGCCTGATCCTGCGATCAGAAACAGAAAAGCCCCGGACCGCGGTCCGGGGCTTTTTGTTTGGACGATGACCAGAAATTCTAGTGGAGGGTCGCCAGACCCAGGTTCTTGTCGCCCAGCCAGTCGAGCACGCCATCTTCGCTGTCGGTGACGAGCAGCGGCGTACCGTCGGCAGACATGACGAGCTGATAATCGCCTTCGGCCTCGAATTCGGCATCATGAATCATGGTGGACAACAGGGCGCCGCTCACTGGCCTCACATAGGCCACGGCATCGCCGCCAAGCGCAGCGAACTGCGCGCGGGTCAAAAGTTTCAACGGATGATTCAGTGCTTCGGCCGTCTGGGTTTCATTACGCTTTTCATACATTTGGTCGGCCCTTTCCTCAAACTGAGCGAATATCGATACGTCGGGCGATCTTGGGCGTCTGGGGACGCTCTACAGCAACAACGAGCATACCATGCCCTAAAGTTGCATCCTTCACGATCATACCTTCGGCAAGAAGGAAGCTGCGCTGGAATTGTCGCGCCGCGATTCCGCGATGCAAAAACTCCTTTCCGGCCTCATCCTTCTGCTTACCGCGGACAATGATCGTATTGTCCTCGGCCACCACGTCGAGCTCGCTGACGCTAAAGCCGGCGACGGCGATAGAGATCAGGAACCGCTCCGTGCCATCGGCATCGGTCATGCGCTCGATATTATAGGGCGGGTAGCCGTCGGCGGACCTGGCCAGCCGGTCGACTCGCTCCTCGAAACTGTCGAAGCCGAGGAGAAATGGGGCGGAAAACACCGAAATACGCGACATCCACGCCGTCCTTGATTATCAAGCAACGTATTGGCGCGGACCCAAAGAGAGTGGCGTCGCGCGCCGTAACGGACATATGGGACCAGATGCGGTCCCATTCAAGAGCGGGAATAGGCCTTGGACCAGACCGTCGCCATCGTCACGCCAGCCTATAGGGCCGAGGACACGATCCTCACCACCGTCCGCAGCGTTCTCGACCAGACCCATGCCGACTGGCAGCTTTGGCTGGTCGCCGATGACGGCGCTGACTACGAGGCATTTCTGGCCCGGGCCGGCATTGCTGATGCCCGCATCCGCCATCTCTCCAGTGGCGGCATTGGCCGGGGCGCTTCGGTCACCCGCAATGTCGCGCTGGATCAGATCACGGCGCCCTATTGCGCAATCCTTGATGCCGACGATCGCCTCAAACCGCAAAAGCTCCAGCTGGCTTTGCAGGGTCTGGAAAGCCACGCGGTGGTCACGACAGCGCTCGATGTGATGACCGACAGCTTTGAACACCTGCGGTTCGTGGGGCAAGGAGCCGACGATGTCCTGACGCCGGGCCAGCACAAATTCGTCAGCCTCTCCATGGATTCCATGGTGGTCTGGGATCGCCGCCGCGCCGACGGCCGCTATGATCCCACCATGAGCAACATGACGGACCTCGAACTGCTGCTCCAGCTCTACCGCACGGCACCGACCTCGCTGCATCTCGGCACACCGCTACATGACTACATCAAGCGCTCGACGTCGATGAGCAATGGCAAGAATGTCGCCGCTGGCATGATCGCCTCGAAAAGCGAAATCCTGCGCCGCCTCAATGCCGGGCACTATGGCCTTCCGCAACAGGACGTCGACGGCCTTGCCGCTTTCCTGACAGTCTCGCTGGAGGCCGAAGCGCTCTATGGAGATGCGCTTGCGGCGCATCCCGGGCTGTTGTTCGAAGATCATCTCGAGCCCATGCTTCAGCGGAAAATATAGTTTCCGATCAAGAAGCTAGTCGTTCTGCGCCTCTCCGCCTTCTATGAAGTTCGCATGACGAACTTATTGACCTTCGCTTAACGTCCTGCCGGTTACCCGGCTAGCAGGGAGGAGACGTCGCACGAAAGGCTCGCGTAATGAACCTGTCGCGTCTCAGCATAGCTGGTCGTATCTATCTGGCCTTTGGCAGCCTGATCGCGCTTATGGTGCTGATCGTTGCCATCGCGCTGGGAGGCATCCAATTGGGTGCCGCCAATTTTGCCGATTTCCGCACGGCAACCGATGCGGCCAGTTCGGCCTCGCGCAATGCCGTGGCGCTGGCCGATGCACGCCTCGCTGTCGCCACCTATCAACGCGAGCCCAGTGCCCAAGCCGCGGCGACTGCCCTTGAACTGGTTGGCATGGTTCCCGGCGAGGCCACGGCGCAGTATCGCGCCGCCATCGACGCCATGATCGCCCTCGACGCCGATGTGACGACGCTGCAGTCCGGCATGGATCAGGCAGGCCTCAGCGCCAGCGATACGCTAGCCGCGCTGATCGCGCAGGCGTCGCAATCTTCCGGCCTCAATGCCAAGGCGGCCGCCATTTCCGGCCTCGCCATGCAGAACCTGCTGCAGATGCGCATTGCCGTCACAGCGATGATGGCCACCCCCGATGCGGCCGCTCATGCGGCTGTCGGCACCCTCGCCGAAGCCAGCCGCACCACCCTGGGCGAGCTGCGAGCCACCTTCTTCAAGACCGATGATCTCGCGGCCGTCGACGCCGTGTTGAGCGAACTCGATAGTTTTTCGGCCGCCGTCGATCAGGTCTTCAACCGGCTCGTGGAACGCAGCGATCTCGGCCAGAGCCTTGCCATGATTGACGCCGATCTGGCCGAGAGCTTCGGTGCCGATGCCACCATTGCCTCCGCGCGCCAGGCCGAACTCAATGAAGCGGCCGCCGCGCAAAGCGCCCAGCTGAGCCTATCTGCGCTGCTTGCCGGTGGCGTCGCCCTTGTCGTGGGCGTGGCCCTGGCCTTCGTCACCGCCCGCTGGCTGTCGCGCGCCATCCGCTCCGTGGCCCAATCCATGCAGGCCATGGCCAAGGGCGATTTCACCGCCAACCTGGCGCAGTCCGACCGCCTGGGCGAATTGGCCAGCATTGCCACCGCGCTTGAAGTCTTCGGTGCCAATGGTCGCCAGTTGCGCGACGACAGCGAGCGCCGCGATATCGACATTCGCCGGGCCGGGGAAATCGCCGCCTGCCGCGAAACGCTGCAGAACGACATCGAAGCCGTTGTTGCCGCAGCAACGCAGGGCGACTTCACCCAGCGTCTCGACCGCGACTATGGCATGCCCGAACTCAACGACTTGGCGCTGCACCTCAATGCCCTGCTCGAAACCGTTTCCCGCGGGCTCGAAGAGGCCGGTGTCGTGCTCGAAGCCCTGGCCAATGCCGATCTCAACCGGCGCATGCTGGGCGACTATCGCGGGGCCTTTGGCCGCCTCCAGGCCGATACCAATGCCCTGGCCGAAGGCCTGGCCCAGACCATGACGCGCCTGTCCACGTCCTCGGGCATGCTGCGCCGCGCCACGAATGACATTCTGCATGGTGCAAACGACCTGTCCGCCCGCACCAGCCGCCAGATCGCGGCCATCGATACAACGTCGACCGCCATCGAAACGCTGTCCGGCGACATCACCAGCAATGCGGCCCTCGCCGACCAGGTCGCCACCAGCGCGCACAAATCCTCCGAACTCGCCCGCACTGGTGGCGAGGTGATGACCCGCATGACGCAGGCCATGACCGGCATTGCCGATACGTCGTCCCGCATCGCCAATGTCACCAAGCTGATCGAGGACATCGCCTTCCAGACCAACCTCTTGGCGCTCAATGCCTCGGTGGAAGCTGCTCGCGCCGGCGAAGCGGGCAAGGGTTTTGCCGTGGTCGCCGTCGAAGTGCGGCGCCTGGCCCAGTCCACGGCGCAGGCCTCGGCCGACATCAAGCATCTGGTCGCCGAATCCGCCACGGCCGTCCAGGGCGGGACGCGCCTCGCCGAAGATGCGGCCAAAACTCTGGCTGCCATCAGCCAGGCCGTCGAGGCCGACAGCACCCGCATGCAGGCCATCGCAACCTCCAGCAAGGCGCAGTCTCGCGCCGTTGCGGTGGTCTATGATGCGATGAAGCAGATGGATGAAGTCGCGCAGGACAATGCTGCGCTGGTGGAAGAAACCAATGCGGCCATCGAGCAAAGCCAGGCCCAGGCCAGCGAACTCGATACGATCGTCGGCGTCTATTCCACCGAGCCAAGACCGGATCAGGTCTTCGCCCGCGCCAGCTGAACGCAAAACGGCCGCCCGGAAGGGCGGCCGCTTGGTCGGTCAGTCTAACGATCCTTAGATCGCGAACAGGGTCAGATCGTTCTGGCCGCCGCTGGCGCCAACGATATTTTCGACACTGAAGCCCTGACGCTCGATGGTCTCGACCAGCGCGGGATTGTTCTTGATGGTGGCCTGGATCGAAGCGACGTCGTTGTCATAGCGCAACAGGCGGGCTTCGGTGTCATTCACGGTCAGAACAGTCGCAGACTGGGCGGAGTTGATGTCGCCAAACGAGTTCAGCCCGCTATTGAGCGTGCTGGCGCTGGCCGCCGAAACACCGGCGAGAAGAGCGGCGGTGACAGCCATGGCTTTGACGATTTTCATAACGCATTCCTTTACTTAAGCTACCCACGGGTTCCCGTGGGCTGCGTCATACATGTGTCACAAACGGCCAACTTGCCAGCGTTAATGTCGATATTTGGAACACACTGCCGTGACTGTTCGCTAATAGGAAAAAGTGCGTATCCCGGGCCGTGGTTGCACATCGAGCCACCGGTCCCAATGCAAAACGGCCACCCCGGAGGATGGCCGCTTGGTCAGTCAGTTTGCGCGATTTATTAGATCGCAAACAGCGTCAGGCTGTTCTGGTCGCCGCTGGCGCCAACGATGTTCTCGACGCTGAAGCCCTGACGTTCGATGGTCTCGAGCAGAGCCGGGTTGTTCTGCACGCGGGCCTGGATCGCGGTGACGTCGTTGTCATAGCGCAACAGGCGAGCTTCGGTGTCATTCACGGTCAGCACTGTCGCGCTCTGGGCAGAAGTGATGTCACCAAACGAGTTCAGCTCGCTGTTGAGCGTGCTGGCGCTGGCCGCCGAAACACCGGCGAGAAGAGCGGCGGTGATGGCAATGGTCTTGACGAATTTCATAACGAATTCCTTTGGTTAACGCTTGCTCGTCTTGTTGGCGAGTTCGAAGGAGATACGCTTCAGCGGCCCGATGAGTTGCAAGATTAAGATCTTTTAATTGAACACCGGTTCGTGATTGATCGGCATTTGGCGAAAGTAAGGCAGCGTCAAACTGATTGCAATATGCAAGCGCTATGCGCTAGCCTCTCCGTGAGGAGAACCATCATGCTCAAGCGCGACGGTGTCATCTGGCACACGGCGATCAGTCTCGACGGCTTTGC
Organism: uncultured Devosia sp.; assembly: GCF_963517015.1. Classification (NCBI taxonomy): domain Bacteria; kingdom Pseudomonadati; phylum Pseudomonadota; class Alphaproteobacteria; order Hyphomicrobiales; family Devosiaceae; genus Devosia; species uncultured Devosia sp. The sequence continues at coordinate 47,264 of NZ_CAUQDV010000001.1, read as the reverse complement.
CGCCGATGTGAACGACAGCCTGTCTTTCATGATGGGCGAGGAGAATGCCCCGCCCAATCCGCTGGTCGAGGCGGTCATGGCCAATCTTGGCTGCACCCTGGGTGGCCGGCGTGGCTACGACATCTCCCTGGATTGGGACGAGGTGCCCAAGGCCTATGGTCTCGACGACATTCCCGAACTCGTGGTCACCCGACGCGCCTTCCCCGACGATCCGCGTTACCATTTCGCCGACGGCAATGACCTGCCCGCGGCTGTGTCCACGGCAAGACAACTGGCCAAGGGTCGGATGATCGTCGTTCTCGGCCCAACCCTGGGCTCGGCGATGCTGCGGGCTGGTCTCCTCGATCAGGTCTTCCTGCAGGTCGCGCCGGTGATGATCGGGGCGGGTGTGCCGATATTCACCGACACCAAAGAGCCGCCGGTTGGCCTGAGACTTGTCCATGTCAGCCAGTCGGGGCAGGTTGTGAACCTGATCTATGAGAAGCCGGCGAAATAGGCCGCTGGGCCTTGCCAGTCATCCGGATTCCCCCTATAGAGCCGACTTCTCCGGATCGCCCGGCCAAAAGGCATGCCGTGGCGGTCTCTGAATGCGATGGGCCTCAATCCATCCGAACTACTCTAAAGGACCCGCAAAATGCCAAAGATGAAGACAAAGTCTGGCGCCAAAAAGCGTTTCAGCTTCACCGCGACCGGTCGCGTTAAGGCAGGCGTCGCTGGCAAGCGTCACCGCCTGATCAACCACAACGCAAAGTACATCCGCACCAACCGCGGCACCAAGATCCTGTCCAAGGGCGACGAGGGTCTGGTGAAGTGGTACATGCCGTACAACCGCTAACGCTGAAGGGAAGCTGACACATGTCACGCGTTAAAAGAGGCGTTACCAATCACGCCCGTCACAAGAAGGTTTTGAAGGCTGCGGAGGGCTATTATGGCCGCCGCAAGTCGACGATCCGTATCGCCAAGCAGGCCGTCGAAAAGGCCGGCCAGTACGCCTACCGCGATCGCCGCGTCAAGAAGCGCAACTTCCGCGCTCTCTGGATCCAGCGCATCAACGCTGCCGTGCGCGATTACGGTCTGACCTATGGTCGATTTATCGACGGCCTCAGCAAGGCTGAGGTTGCCGTTGACCGTAAGGTGCTGAGCGATCTCGCGATCACCCAGCCCGAAGCGTTCGGCGTGCTGGTCGCCAAGGCCAAGGCTGCTCTCGCTTACCTCGAAGGCGTCGAAAAGACGACCCACGAGCGCGTCACCGCCTAACTCTCCCCAGCTCTGCTGAGGTCAAATCAACGCCTTGCGCTGGTCCTTCGGGGCTAGCGCGGGGCGTTTCTGTTTTCGACTTTCAAAGAGCATTTTGGGCTGACTCCACGTCGCCAAAATGCTCTAACCGCCGCACTTGTCCGAGTTGAGAAATATCATGTCCCTCGATACGCAGATCGACACCCTCCGCGCCGAGCTTTCGGCTGCCATCGCTGCCGCCAGTGACGAGACCGAGCTCGATGCTGTGCGCGTAACAGCCCTGGGCAAGAAGGGTAGCGTCTCCGCGCTCCTCGCCTCGTTGGGCACCATGGCACCCGAAGAGCGCAAGAGCGCTGGTCCGGCCATCAACGGTCTCAAGCAGGAGATCGCCAGCCTGATCGAGACCCGCAGCGCTACCCTCAAGGCGGCAGCTCTCGATGCCCGTCTCAAGGCCGAGACCGTGGATATCACCCTGCCGCTGCAGGCCGCGCCGACTGCGAAGGGCCGTATCCATCCGATTTCGCAGACCATCGACGAAATCACTGCCATTTTCTCGGACATGGGTTTTTCCATCGCCGAAGGTCCCGATATCGAGACCGATTATTTCAACTTCACAGCGCTGAACTTCCCCGAAGGTCACCCGGCCCGCGAAATGCACGACACCTTCTTCATGAAGACCGGTGCCGATGGCGTGAAAAAGGTGCTGCGCACCCACACCTCGCCCGTGCAGATGCGCGTCATGCAGAAGAGCAACGAAAAGCCGGCGGCCAGCTACATCACCCCCGCCATGGATCCCCCGATCCGCGTGGTCATGCCCGGCCGCACCTATCGGAATGACTCAGACCAGACCCACACCCCGATGTTCCATCAGGTCGAGGGTCTCGTCATCGACAAGTCGAGCCATATCGGCCAGTTGCGCTGGGTGCTCGAGGAATTCTTGAAAGCCTATTTCGAGGTTCCCAACGTCACCCTGCGCTTCCGCCCCAGCTTTTTCCCCTTCACCGAGCCGTCGATGGAAGTCGACGTGCAATGCGATCGCTCGGGCAATGAGGTCAAGATCGGCGAAGGCAATGACTGGCTCGAAATCCTCGGCTGCGGCATGGTCCACCCCAATGTCATTCGCAATGCCGGCCTCGATCCCGATGTCTATCAAGGCTTTGCCTGGGGCATGGGCATCGACCGCATCGCCATGCTGAAATACGGCATGCCGGACCTGCGCGCCTTCTTCGACGCCGACCAGCGCTGGCTCGACCACTACGGCTTCCGCCCGCTCGACTTGCCGACGCTGTTTGGGGGGCTTTCGAGCTAAGCCAATGGCCGTTGGTCTCCCGCCCCATTACGAAAGCGCCATCCAGTTCAGCTTTGGCGACTCGCCAGAGCTGGCGGACGAGCTGCTCGGTCTGGTCCTGTCGGGCAAAAAGACCGCCACCTGTGGCGCCATGCGCGACTATGGTCCGGGCAAGGAGCCGCTGCCCCAGGTTGGCCGGCGCGATCTGGTACGCAATGGTGCGGGCGAGCTTGCCTGCGTCATCGAAACGCAAAGCGTCGAGATCCGGCGCTTCGATGATATCGACCCCGCTTTCACCGACCGGGAAGGCGAGGGTGACTATGCCCAATGGCGCGAGGGCCATGAAGGCTATTTCGCCCGCAATGGGGGCTTTTCGCCCGACATGGATATTGTCTGCGAGACCTTCCGGCTGGTTGAAATCCTGCCGGCCGGCCGCACCATATATAATCTTGTCGCCTCGCCCATATTCATCGTCACCGATATCGAGGCGGACGGCCCGACGCCGCTGCACAATTCCATGCTGAGCTTCGCTTCGGTCGCCATCGAGGCCGATGGCACGCCGCATGGCACATTCGAGGCCCAGCTCCGCCAGCGCCCCGATCGCACCACCAACGAAACCACCATGGCCTGGTGGCAGACGCAGCCTGAAGCCTGGGCGGCGGCCACGACCGATGCCGAGGAGCCCTCGGTGGTCATGCCGCGCTTTGCCGATTGGGTCGACAGTCTGCCGGGCCCAAAGGTCTTCGTGGCTGCGCCGATGATCTTCGACGGGCTCTGGATGGATCACTATCTCGATGAATTCGCCGGCACGCGGGCGCTCTCCGGTCCGTTCAAGCAGCGCCAGATCTTCCGTGGTGGTGGCGTCTGCCTTTACACCATGGCAGGCACCCTGCGCGGCGCGCCCTATCTCGACTGGGGCATGAGCAAGCTGCCGGCCGAGTTTTACGGCCATGTCGCCCATACCCATAAGGCCATCGACGACGCCATGGGCTTTGCCAATGTGCTCGTCGAACTGTTCAAGATTTCCCGCCAGTTACCGCCGATCACCGGCACCAAGTCAGACTTCCGCTAAAGGCCCAGACCCATGAAATTCACTCTCGAATGGCTCAAGGATCATCTCGATACGACCGCATCGGTCGACGAGATCGCCACGGCCCTCACCACGGTTGGCCTTGAAGTCGAAGGCGTCGAAAATCAGGGCGCTGCGCTCTCCGCTTTCGTCACCGCCCATGTCGTTTCGGCCGAACAGCATCCCAATGCCGACAAGCTGCGCGTCTGCAAGGTCGATGCCGGCACGGGCGAGTTGGTCGACGTCGTCTGCGGCGCGCCCAATGCCCGCACCGGTCTCAAGACCGTCTTCGCTTTCCCCGGCACCTATATTCCGGGCAAGGACATGACCATCGGCAAGGGCAATATCCGCGGGCAGGTGTCCAACGGCATGTTGTGCTCCGCTGCCGAGCTGGAGCTCAGCAACGACCACGACGGCATTATCGAGCTGCCCGAAGATGCCCCGGTCGGCATCAAATATGTTGATTTTGCCGGCATTGATGGCGTGATCTTCGATATTTCCATCACCCCCAATCGCGGCGATGCCACCGGCGTCTATGGCGTTGCGCGTGATCTGGCCGCCTTTGGCCTCGGCACGCTCAAGACCACCGACATGGCGCCGGTTGCCTCGAAAGGCCCGAGCCCCATCGCCGCCCTGCCGCATCAGTTCGGCGCCGATGAGCCCAAGGCGATCCGCAAGTTTGCCGGCCGCTATCTCAAGAACATCAAGAACGGCCCGTCCCCCGACTGGCTGCAGGCGCGCCTGCGGGCCGTGGGCCTGCGCCCCATCAACACCATCGTCGATATCACCAATCTGGTCTCGCTCGGCTGGGGCCGGCCGCTGCACGCCTATGATGCCGACAAGCTGCAGGGCCAGCCTGTGCTGCGCAATGCGCGCGGCGAAGCTTTCGATGCGCTGGACAACAAGATCTACACGCTCGACGAAACCATGACCGTCATCGCCGATGATACCGGCCCGCTCTGCCTCGGCGGCGTGATGGGCGGCATCCGTTCCGGCGTGACCGAGACCACCATCAATGTCTTTATGGAATGCGCGAGCTGGGATCCAGATCTCATCGCCCGCACCGGCCGCAAGACCGGCATCGTGTCTGACGCCCGCTATCGCCTCGAACGCGGCGTCGATCCGGCCTTGACCGAACCCGGCCTTGAACTGGCCACCAGGCTCGTCCTCGACCTCTGCGGCGGCGAAGCTCTTGAGCCGGTCATCTCCGGCGACGACGTCTTCCCCAATACCATTGTCGACTTCCCGCTCACCGAAACCCGCCGCCTCACCGGCCTGGAAGTGGCACCCGCCGACGTCGTGGCCATTCTCGATCGCCTCGGCTTCCAGAGTGAAGCCAAGGGCGACAGCCTGACCGTCAAGGTCCCGAGCTGGCGCCCTGACGTGACGCAGAAGGCTGACCTCGTCGAAGAAGTCATGCGCATGGTTGGCGTCGACAATGTCCCGCTCGAGCCGCTGCCGCGCCTCAGCCATGTCGCCCAGCGCATGCTGACCACCATCCAGAACCGTCGCCGCATCGCCCGCCGCTCGCTGGCGGCCCGCGGTCTCGACGAGGCCGTCACCTGGTCCTTCATTTCGCACGACGAAGCCGCCCGCTTCGGCGGTGGTTCCGAAGGCCTGCAACTGGCCAATGCCATTGCCTCCGACATGACCGACATGCGCCCCTCGCTGCTGCCCGGCCTGCTGGCTGCCGCGCGCCGCAACAGCAATCGCGGCTCCTCCGATCTGGCCCTGTTCGAAGTCGGCCAGGTCTTCCTCTCCGAAAATCCGGACGGCCAGCACACCTATGCCACCGGCATCCGTACCGGCACGGCCAGGCTCGACGGTTCGGGTCGCCATTGGTCGGGCAAGAGCGAAAAGGTCGGCGTCTTCGATGCCAAGGCCGATCTGGCCGCCGTACTCGATGCGCTCGGCTATGATATCGACAAGGTCCAGGTCCTTGCAGAACCCGCGCCCTGGAGCCATCCGGGCCGCGGTGGCCGCGTCGCACAGGGTCCGAAAACCCTTGCCTGGTTCGGTGAACTCCACCCCGCCTGGGCCGCCGAACTCGACATCGATTTCCCCGTTGCCGCCTTCGAGCTCGACCTCGATGCGCTGCCCGAACCGCGCAAAAAGCCGACCAGGGCGAAACCCGCACTCGACCTCTCGGCCCTGATGCCGCTCAGCCGCGACTTTGCCTTTGTCGTCGACAAGGCGGTCACCGCCGGTGCCGTGCTCAAGGCCGCTCGCGGTGCCGACAAGGCGCTGATCAAGGATGTCACGGTGTTCGACGTCTTCGAGGGCAGCCATGTCGGCGAGGGCAAGAAGTCCATCGCCATCGAAGTGACCATCCAGCCCGCCGACAAAACCCTCACCGAGGAGGAAATCGACAAGATTTCCGCCAATGTGATTGCGGCAGTGACCAAGCAGTCTGGCGGCGTCCTCCGGACCTGACACAATCGCGACACAAAGCCCATTCCCAAGGGCCTCGGCTTCAGTCTAGTCTCCCGCTCAATATTGATCGGGAGACTTTTCTTTCATGAAGCTCGTCACGCTTTTCGCGGCCGCGACCTCTGCCGCCGCCCTCGCCCTGCCGTCGATGGCGCAGGATGCCCTGCCAGACCTCGCTGGTCGCGAAATCGTCGCGGTCACCGAAAACTCCTATGTCCCGCTCAACTTTGCCGATCCGGCCACAGGCGAAGGCATCGGCTTCGAATATGACCTCTTCAACGAGATCGCCTCGCGCCTCAACGCCACGGTCAAATGGGAGCTGTCGAGCTGGGACGTGATGATCCAGGCCGTTCGTGATGGCCAGTTCGAAGTGGGCATGGATGGCATCACCATCAATGACGAGCGCAAGGAACAGATCGACTTCTCCGATCCCTACCTCACCTCCGAACAGTTGATGCTCGTGCGCGCTGACGAGGACCGCTTCACCGATGCCGAAAGCTTCGCCGCCAATGCCGACAACCTGATCGGCGCCCAGGCTGGCACCACCAATTTCTACGTGGCGGTCTATAACGTCCTCGATGGCGACGAGGCCAATCCGCGCATCAAGCTGTTTGACACCTTCGGCACCTCGGTCGCCGCGTTGCAGGCTGGCGACGTCGATACCGTGCTGATGGACCAGACCTCGGCCAATGGCTATATCGGCGCCAATCCCGGTGCGTTCAAAGTCATCGGCGAAGCGCTCGGTTCGGAAGATTTCGGCTTCATCCTGACGCCCGGTTCCGATCTCACCGGCCCGATCAATGCCGCTCTCGCCGACATCAAGGCTGACGGCACAATGGAGGCTTTGCAGCAAAAGTGGTTCTACGAATACAACGCTGCACAATAGTCGACTGAACCAAGCCGTCACCCTCCACCCTGGAGGGTGACGACGCCCGGACTTGCGGATACACCAACGACTGATGACCTATCGCCCCCGCAAGCCTTCGATCCTTGCCCGCACGCCCTGGTGGCTGCTGGCTATTCTCCTGCTTTTCGTGCTGGGCCTCTGGGGCATCACCGCTGACGGCACCTATTCGAAAATTTTCAACGCCCTGTCCGGCGGCGTCGTCACCACCATCTGGGTCACCCTGGTGGCCTTTGCGGCCGCCACCCTGCTTGGCCTCTTGATCGCCCTGGCCCGTACCTCCGGCCACCGTGTCCTGCGCGAACTGGCCACCTTTTATGTCGAGATCATCCGCGGCATTCCGGTGCTGGTCTTTCTCTTCTACGTCGCCTTCGTCGGCGCGCCGGCCATGGTCGGCGCGGTCAACTGGCTCCTGCAACCGCTCGACGCCACCATCACCGTCCGCCAGTTCGACTTTGCCTGGCGGGCCATTGTCGCGCTGACCGTCTGCTATTCGGCCTTCATCGCCGAAATCTTCCGCGCCGGCATCGAGTCGGTCGACAAGGGCCAGATCGAAGCGGCGCGCGCCTTGGGCTTTTCGCGCTTCAAATGCTTCCGCCTCATCGTCATGCCCCAGGCGCTGCGGACCATCCTGCCGCCGCTGGCCAATGACTTCGTCTCGATGATCAAGGATTCCGCGCTGGTCTCGGCGCTCGGCGTCCAGGATATCACCCAGCTCGGCAAGGTCTATTCCTCCAGCAGCTTCCTGTTTTTCGAGACCTATAATGTCGTGGCTTTCCTCTATCTCACCATGACCATTTCGCTCTCGCTCCTTGTCCGCCTGCTCGAACGACACCTGCGCGAAAACAAATACTGAACTGAAATATTGCCGTCGCCCCGATCTGTCCCTCCCCCTATCAGGGGGAGGTTAGGTGGGGGTACCCTCCTCGCAAAATCCTTTTTGCTACTTGTCGCGGGATAAACTCGGGGCCATCTGTGTTGCCAACACCCTCCGCTGGAGCGACGCCGATGAAACGCCTTGCCGCCCTTGCCACTGCCGCCGTCCTCGCCGTCACCCTTGCTGCCTGCGGCGATAGCCGCGAAGTGGGCAATGTCGGCGTCGACTGGACCGGCAATGATATCGCCATCGATGCTGTGGCCGATCCGGAAGTCCAGGGCGTTACCTGCCATCTGGCCTATTTCAACCGCTCCTTCATCGACCGCATCAGCCAGGGCAACTGGTTCGAAGATCCGTCCTATTCAGCGCTCGATTGCTCGGTTACCGGCCCCATCACCATCGGCGATATCGCCCTGCGCGGTGGCGGCGAGGAGATCTTCAAGGAAGGCCGCTCGCTGATCTGGAAATCCCTGCGCGTCACCCGCGTCTACGACCAGGCCAACAATTCCCTGATCTATCTGGCCCATGCCCGCGAAATCCAGCAGGGCTCCGGCAAGATGAGCCTTTCGGTCATTCCGCTCAACACCGAGCAGGTCACCTGGACCAATGGTCCGCCGCCGGCGCGCTAACGCCCGATTTCGAGTCTGCCGCCGGCTTTGGAATGCCATGGCGCATTAACCGGCCAGAATATAAAAGCATTTCGCTTCCTGCCGCTTCATAGCGGGGTGCGGAGCACGATATTCTGTTTCAAAGCGATTGGGCCGCGGCCCGAGAGGAAAAAGGCAAAACGAATGTCCATCCTGATTGGCGATACCGCCCCCGATTTCACCGTCGACTCCACCGAAGGCCCGATCCACTTCCACGACTATATCGATGGGTCCTGGGCGGTCCTCTTCAGCCATCCCAAGAATTTCACGCCGGTCTGCACCACCGAGCTGGGCTACACCGCCAAGCTCAAGCCGGAATTCGACAAGCGCGGCGTCAAGGTTCTGGGTCTGAGCGTCGACAAGCTCGAGGATCACGGCGGTTGGGCCAAGGACATCGAGGAAACCCAGGGCACCGCCCTCAATTTTCCGCTGCTTGCCGACACCAAGGGTGAAGTCGCCAGGCTCTACGACATGATCCATCCCAATGCCGACAACACGCTGACCGTGCGTTCGGTTTTCGTCGTCGGCCCGGACAAGAAGGTCAAGCTCAAGATCGAATACCCGGCCTCGACGGGCCGCAATTTCGATGAAGTGCTGCGCGTCATCGACTCGCTGCAGCTGACGGCAAAATATTCGGTCGCTACGCCCGTCAACTGGAAGGACGGCGAAGACGTCATTATCGCCTCGTCCGTTTCGGCTGAAGCGGCCAAGGAAAAGTTCCCGGGCGGCTGGAAGGAACCCAAGCCCTATCTGCGCATTGTTCCCCAGCCCCGCGGGTAACGTCCCGCATCTCGTTTTCTCCCTGACAAACTGGACGGTGGTTGCGGCCACCGTCCTTTTTCTTTTGGGTACCCCCTCCTAACCTCCCCCTTATAGGGGGAGGGACTGATCGAGCTTGCGGCTCCACGTTGCCAAAGCCACTGGCCTGATCCCTCCCCCTATCAGGGGGAGGTTAGGTGGGGGTATCCAACAAAGACTCTACCCCGCCGCAAAACTTGAATTCGCATCCTGTGGTCGGATCATCCCAACCATCCGCCACGCCGCCAGCAGCGCCAGCGCAGCCATCACTGCGCCCAGCACATAGACCGGCACCACGGCCAGCTTCACATCCGCCGCCGATGCCGCAATAGCCATGCCGCCCGCATTGGCCGCGACCCCGGCCAGAGCCGCCCCGATCGCATTACCCGCCGATTGCGTCGTCGGCATCAGCGCGGAGGTCCGGTCGCGCTCGGCGTCGCTCGCCGCTTCCATCATCGTCAGGTTGAGATAGCCATTGCAGGTGCCAAAGCCCGCGCCGATCACCAATTGGCCGATCACGGCAACAAGAACCTGGTCGATCAGCAGTCCCGTCATCACCAGCAACAGGCCCAGCGCAATCATTGCCGGTCCGGCCTGGATCAAGAGCTTGCGCGTTTCCTTGCTGTGCACATTGGCAGCGGCAATGGCTGAAAAACTCCAGGCCACCGAAAGCACGGCCGCAAGGGCGCCCGCCGCAGTCGGTCCATAGTTCCACATTTCCTGCACCACCAGCACCAGATAGACCGCCGATCCTGCTCCGGCCACGTTGATCAGCAGCACCATCCAGAGCCCCGTGCCCACGACCGAAACCGGGCGGAAGGCATCGGGCGGCATCAACCGGTCGCGGGCCCGCCCATCCATCCACACGGCGCCCACCAGCAAGGCTGCAGCGCCCACCAGAAACGCCGTAGCCAAGAGCGGTTGCGACAGCGCCGCCAGAGCCACCATCATGATAGCCACGCCGATCACCAGCAGCCGCAATCCGGGAAAGCTCACCACCTGCTTGTCGCTCGGCGAATGTGCCGGCACCTTCAGCACCACCATGATGGCAAACACCGCCACGAAGGGCACATTGATCAGAAACGCAGCCCGCCAGGACACCATTTCAGTCAGCAGCCCCGCTGCGGCCGGGCCGCCAAACGCCGCCACGGCCCAGACCATGGCCTGCAGGCCGAACACTTTGGGCACCAGCCGGGAGGGAAACAGTTCCGGGATCAGTGCAAAGCAGATCGCCGAAACCACGCCTTCGCCCAGCCCTTGCAAGGCCCGGCCCACGAGAACCTGTTCCATCGATGTGGCGCTGGCCGCGATCACCGTGCCAACCAGAAACACGGCCGACGACACGAGCAGCGCCGTCCGCGCGCCCAGGCGCTGCTTGAACAGCGCCGCGCCCGATCCGCCGACAATGGCAAACACCAGGAACAGCGTCAGCGCCCAGGAAATCAGCGCCACGCCGCCCATTTCCTGCACCGCGGTCGGCAAAGAGATCGATGCCAGGAAGGCGTTGAACGCCAGCAGTGCCACGCCAAGGCACAGGATCAGCGTCACCGTCGCATAACGCGGCGTGAAGATTTCGGCCCACCGGCCCTCGACGGAATCGGACATCGGGTGATGCTCACTAATTAAACAAGAAGTATCTTGGTATATTGTCTGAAACAGCTTCGCAATGCACATTCTTTGTGCAGGGAGAGATGCTCATATGCCCAATGCCGGAGTCGCTCTAGCGAATTATGCCCATTTGAGTCTGGGGTATATCGACGCTCAAACCCCATCTTAACTCCAACACATCCATCTTGCCGGCCTCTCACCGCAGGATGCTGCCTTGACCACCGACATGCGTAAAACCGGCCCAGATCTCCGCTTGGTCCTAGCGGTATTTGCCATCGCGGTGATCATCCTGGTCGTTCGTGCCACCTTTGGGCGTGCCGGCGAACCCTTCTTTGCCGATACCGACGATGCCATGCGCATGGTCATGGTGCGCGACTTCGTCCATGGCCAGAACTGGTACGACCTGACCGCCCACCGGCTCAACACGCCATGGGGCGCCGAACTGCATTGGTCGCGCCTCGTTGATCTTCCTATCGGCCTTCTGCTGATGCTGTTCACCCCGCTCCTCGGCGCCGACACAGCCATGATCGCCGCCGGTGCCATCTGGCCCATGGCCCTGCTGGGCCTGCTGCTGTGGTTCTCGGCACTGTTGGCGCATCGCCTTGTTGGACCCGAAGGCGTTCTGCCGGCCTTGATCCTGCCAGTGCTGAGCCCGGCCGTGACTGCCGAATTCACTCCCGGCCGCGTCGACCACCACAATGTCATCGTGCTGCTGACCGTTGTCATGGTCTGGGCCGCCGTGGAGGCCATGCGTCGTCCGCGTTTCGCCATTCTCTGTGGCGTCGTCGCCGCGACGGCCCTGGCCATTGCCATCGAAGCCTTGCCGCCGATCGCTGCGGCCATTCTGGTCATGGGCATGGCCTGGGTCTTCGATGCATCCCGCGCCCGAACAATGCGCCTCTTTGGCGTCAGCTTCGCTGCCGCAGCCCTGATCCACCTGGCCATTTTCCGCCCAGCCAACCGCTGGTTCGAAGCTGCCTGCGATGTGATCTCACCCTTCTACGTCGGCATCGCCTTGGTCGTCGGTCTGGCCTTCGCACTGGCCAGCTATCTGCCCCTGCGTTCCGCCTGGCAGCGCTTTGCCGTCCTTGCGGTGCTTGGCCTTGTTGGCCTCGTGGTCATGGTCCTGCTCTATCCGCAATGCCTTGGCGGTCCCTATGGCAATCTCGATCCCTGGCTGCAAACCAACTGGATCGCCGGCATCATCGAGGCCCGCCCGCTCCTCGTGACCGTCAGCGACCTGCCCGTCTATACGATCGCCGTTGCCCTTCCCGTCCTGCTGGCCATCGTGGTCGTCATCGCGCGGCTTTGGCGCCTGCCGGAGCAGCGCGACCAATGGGCGGTGCTGCTCGCCTTCCTGCTCTGCACGGCCCTGGTCATGCTGATCCAGATTCGCGGCGCACGCCTCGCCATCATGCCGGCCATGCCCGCAGCGGCTTGGCTCATCGTCGCCGCGCGCCATCGCTACCTTGCCCGGCAGCATCTGCCACAAATTCTGGGACTGATCGGCAGCTGGCTGGTTTTCTCGGGCGTCATCCTGTCCATCGTCGTGGCACTCGTGGTCAACTCCATGCCCGGTCCCGCCCAGGTGGTATCCGAGACCCGCAGCAGCAAGGAGGCCTGCCTGTTGCCGTCCGCCTTCGCCGATCTCGCTGCCCTTCCACCCGAGCGCATTATGACCCCGATCGATCTGGGCGCCCATGTCCTGCTCTATACGCCCCACGAAGTCGTTTCGGCGCCCTATCATCGCAACGAGCAGGGCGTGCTCGATACCTTCCGTTTCTTCAACGGTCCGATCGCGGAAGCGCGGCAAATTCTCGACCGGCGCGGCATTGGCCTAGTTGTGATCTGCCCGGCCATGCCGGAGGTCGCCGGCCTTGCAAGCCGTGCCCCGGACAGCTTCGCAACGCTTTTCGCTGCCAAAACGCTTCCCGCCTGGCTCAGCGATGTCAGCCTGCCCGACAGTCCGCTAACCGTCTATGCCGTGCTGCCAGACTAGAGCCCGAGTTCATCCCGCAGCTTGCGGCTGAGTTTGCCGGCAATGATTCGGTGCGCCTCGGTGATATAGGCCTCGATCTCGTCTGCGCTGAGCGGACTTTCGACCGAGATCGCCACCCATTTGGCGCGGGCGAAATAAGGCGCCGGTCGGACGCCCACAAGTTCGGTGAGGAGCTCATAGGCCATATCCGAGACCTTGAGCCAGACCTCACCCGGATCATTGTCGAGCAGCGCGAAAATCTTGCCGCCGACCTTTGCCACGGAATCATCGCGCCATTGCCGGACCAGGGTCGCACCCGGAAGGGCCAGAGCGAAGGCTTCGAAGCCCTCGCGTCGCATGATCGGGGGATAGGTGGGGCTCAATGCTGACAGTCCGCTAACGAATAGGGTCGATGCGCTACTGCGGATCGACCCTCACGCTATTCTATTCGGCGGCGACGCCAACCCCGATCGGGCAGCTCACCCCGGTACCCTGCAACCCGCAGTAGCCATTGGGATTTTTAGCCAGATACTGCTGGTGATAGGTCTCGGCATAGAAAAATTCCTGCGCCGGGGCGATTTCAGTCGTGATCGAGCCCAGGCCCCGCTGGTTCAGCGCCGCCTGATAGGCATCGCGGCTCTTTTCGACCACGGCCGCCTGCTCTGGCGACGTGGTGTAGATGGCCGAGCGATACTGCGTCCCCACATCATTGCCCTGCCGCATGCCCTCGGTCGGATTATGCTCTTCCCAGAAGGTTTTAAGCAGCGTGTCGAGGCTGATCCTGGCAGGGTCGAACACCACCTTGACCGCCTCGGTATGGCCCGTATGTCCCGAGCAGACCTCTTCATAGGTCGGGTTCGGCGTCGAGCCACCCTGGTAGCCAACCGCGGTAACGATCACGCCCGGCAACTGCCAGAACAGGCGCTCAGCGCCCCAGAAACAGCCCAGGCCCAGATAGATGGTCTCGCTGCCTTCGGGGTAGGGACCCTTGAGCGAAGCACCGTTGACGAAATGGTCATGCGCCACCGGCATCATCTCGCTGCGGCCCGGCAAGGCATTGTCAGCGCTGGGAATTGTCGTCGGCTTGGATTTGAAGAACATCATGTATCTTCCTTTCACCGCATCATTCGTTGCGGACAGGGTCTGGGTTACACAGCCCGGTCAGATCTGGTCGGCACGCAGGAAACGCTCTCGCTGCGGCACCCGCCCGAGCAGCGCCAGCAAGATGCCGGGCAGGCCGAAAACGGCGAAGGCCGGGCAGTCAAGGACGGTCTGCAACACAGCACCCAGCAGATCGGCAAACATCCGGCCAGCAAGGAACACCTGGGTACCCTCAAGGCTGGGCTGATGCACCGTCGTCCACAGGTCGGCAAGGGTGGTGAACACCACCTCGTTGGCACCGAGCGAGCGCGTACCGTCGACCACCAAAAGCACAAAGGCCAGGCCGATCAGCCAGGTACCCGCAATTCGAAGGATCAGCCGCATGTCTCTCCCCGTGCATGCAGCAAATGTCGGGCTGGCCTACCCGTTCCATCCGCCGCACAAGCCCGATTGTGACACGCCGGAGCCTTGAGTCACAAGGTGCTGGCACCCTTCGGCAAAAACAATCGTCATAGCTATGTCGTGATCACTTGCACATGCAGCGCCGATGCGTATAAAGGGCCTCGCTCGCGCCGGCTGACAAGCTGGCCCCTCCGGCGTTTCCAGCCCGGGGTTCAAGGCGATGCGGAGAGGTGGCCGAGTGGTCGAAGGCGCACGCCTGGAAAGTGTGTAGGCGGGGAACCGTCTCAAGGGTTCGAATCCCTTTCTCTCCGCCAGTTTCCCAAAAACGCCATGAGAATCAAAAACCCCAAGGTTTTTAAGGGTTTGTAACAGCGCCATTGGTACACAAAGGTGGTACACAATGAGGCTCAGGATGGCGGCTCCTTTTCGCAGTCCGGATTCGGGAATTTTCCAGTTGCGGGTCCGCGTTCCGGCTGACCTCGTCGCGGTCGTCGGAAGCGCCGAGGTAAAGGCCAGCCTCCGTACCAGGGACCCAGACGAGGCCAAGCGCGCGTTCCTGCGCAAGATGAACGAGCTTGAGGCCCGATGGGGTTCGCTCAGGCGCGGGGTCACGTCCGTGTCGCAGAAGGAGGCGGTGGCGATCGCCGGCGAATTCTACCGCGACCTCGTGTCCGCCAACGAAGACGACCCGGGCGAGCATGACCTCGCGCTGGGTCGGGTGCTTGCCGCACAGGTGGCTGCCAAGACCAAGGGCACCAAGGTAATCGCCTCCGGCGACCCAGAGATCACGGCGCGACTGCTGCAAGGGTTGATGGACCAGAACAGGGCGTCCGTCATGGATTACCTTGAGCGGCGAGGCGAGCGGGTAGACGGAGCCAGCTTCGAGCGCATCCTGACGGCGGTAAACGGCGCCGTAGCCCAAGGGCGCGAGCAGGTACTGCGGTTCTCGGAGGGAGACTACAGCCCCGATCCGAAGGCGGACAGGTTTCCAGAGCGAGCCGCTGCGCAAGGGAGCGATGCAGGCCTGCCGGCCGATTTCCATGATCTCAAGACCATATACGAGCTCTATGCGGAAGAGGCAAAGCATGCACCCTCCACGAGGAAGAAATGGCGCGCCATCATCGCGGAAGTAGCCGGTCAGATCCCGGACATCCGTGACCTGACGGCGATCTGGTGCGTAGGGTGGAAGGACAGATTGAGGGCCCGCGGGCTTTCGTCGAAATCCATCCAGTTCGGCTATCTCGCCGCGTTGCGGTGCACATGCGGATGGGCCGTCAACAACCTGCGGATCGCGAACAATCCGATGGACCGCATCACGATAAAGGTATCGACGAACCAATCGGCACAAGCCAGGGGATACACGGACAAGGAGGCCAGGTTCGTGCTCGGCCTGACGCGACGCGAGCTTGTCGGGAGATTTTCGGCCGAGACAAGGGCCGCGAGACGCTGGGTGCCTTGGGTCGCCGCCTACACCGGAGCGCGGGTCGGCGAGATCGCCCAGCTCCGAAAGAAGGACATCCAGGAACACGAAGGCGTGTGGCTGGTCTGGATCACGCCGGAGGCCGGCACGGTCAAGGGCGGGAACAGCCGCTTCGTCGCGATCCATCCCGATCTCATCGCTCAAGGCTTCCTTGAGTTCGTGGCTGCCGCAAAGCCAGGGCCGCTCTTCTATAACGCCAAGCGAACCCGCGGCGGCAGCCCGCAGAACCCGAGCTACAAGAAGGTGGGCGAGCGACTGGCCGCCTGGATCAGGGAAGAGGGCCTGACGGACCCGCGGCTTGCCCCGAACCACGGCTGGCGTCACAGGTTCAAGACATTGGCGCGGCGCGTGAAGATGGATCCGGGCACGCGGGACTATATGCAGGGCCATGTCCCCCACAACGATGCAGAGGGCTATGGCGAGTTCGAGCCCGAGGTGCTCCTGTACTGGATTTCGAAGATCCCCGCGATCAAGGCTTAATGTCCGCGCACGGGTTTAGCAGATGTGGACAGGTTTGATGGAGGAGGTGGCGTCCTTTATATCCGGTTGTGGGACGGCAAGATTGCTCTAGTGTACAAAGCTGCACCCTTGAAAGGACAACCGATGGCGACCACCAACGAAATCTCCGAAAACATCGCTGCCGAACATAGTATCCCGAAGGCCCAAGCCAAGGCTCTCGTCGAGAGCGTGATCAAGGCAATCACGGATGCTGCGGTGGCAGGCGATGAAGTGTCTTTGCCTGGGTTCGGAAAATTTAAGGTGAAAGCTTCTCCTGCCCGGGAAGGCCGCAATCCGTCTACCGGCGCCCCTATCACTATCGCAGCCAGTAACAAGATGACGTTCGTGCCTGCCAAGGCGCTGAAGGATGCCTTGAACAAGTAGAACGCGCGCCGATTGGCGGGATCGCCAGGCGAGAACCTCGAGCTCGAGCCTCGCGTCTCGCCCTACGGGACACTCCACCCGGCCGGCAAAGTCTGTAAGGACACATAGCTGGCAGGACCCGAAAGACTAGATGATCAACGGGCGACTCCGCGCGGGCATTGCTGGTCAGCACGCCGCTCGAGGTAGCTACCGCCTTAACCCGCAGTCAAAAATCGGCGGGTGACCTTCGCGTTGAAACGAGCGAAAGGAAACGCCAGTCAAATTGATTATTGCCGCCTGTTCGACGCCGGCCTTGCAAAAGACGGATCGCGCAAAAGGTGCTTCAACCACACCAACGACTGCAATCCTGTTCGGGGCGCAGCTTCTGTATCTCAGTATTTCTGCTGACCTTTTTGCCGACGCTTACGGCGTCTACGACACGTTCCCGCTTTACTTTGCCCTGCTCGCCGCCGGAATCGGGCTTGCCTCCTACTTGAACGGTCGCCTTGTCGGGCGCTTCGGCATGGACGCTATGGCGCGGGGCGGCTTCCTCGGCCTGACGGTGGCTGGACTGTTGATGCTCGTCGCGACGATCGCGTCGGATGGCCGCCCGCCGCTTATGCTGCTACTAGTCTTCGGATTCGCCGCCTTCTTCGCGATTGGTATGCTGTTCGGCAACCTGAACGCCATGGCGATGCGCTCGCTGGGCGAAGTAGCGGGCCTGGGTGCCTCCCTTATCGCGTCGGAATCAAGCCTGGTCGCGACGCTCTTCGCGGTAGGGCTCGGCGCGCTTTACGATGGAACCGCGAGCGTACTGGCGGGTGGCATCTTCCTGGCGGGTGTCGCCTCGCTTCTGTTGGGGGAACTGTCGACTCGCGCAAGCGATCCGCCTGTAACTGCGATCAGATGATCGCCGGGCTCTTTTTCAAAGACAGCTCGGGACGCCGCCAGCCTTGCTCCAGGCCGACGCCTTTCCACCTCGGAGATGCTTGGCGGCAGTCGACCCCATTTCGGACGTTCGTAGTGACATACACCATCTCCAAAAGCTGACGTAACGGCCCGAGACACCGACGCTTTAGGGTCGAGTCAGCGTTTCATGATGACCCGCCTCTATCGTTCGGGCATCGACACCGACCGACACCGCACTGTCGCTCGAAAGCTGGGATTGGCTCGTGCGCTGGGACGGATGGTTTGTCGAACATGGCTTTGCTGAAAACCAGCAGGCGGCGGCCGATCGCGCCATCGCAGCCCGGTGGAAATGGATCCAGACCGACATCCCACGCGATATCGAGCTGGAGGTGGCTATGTTCGCCGCCCGCGTCATGATCATGCGTGTGCCCAATAGTCTCTTCGCTGAAAAGCGACGTTTTTCCATTTGGTCCTGTGGCATCTCAAGGAAATGTATTGGGCCGAAATCAAAAGCGACGCGGCCACCAAAGGCCAATAACCTGATGGAACAGCTTTCGGTCGAACTCTCTCGCCGACGCGTGGCCGGCGAAGAAATAGGCGAGCCGAAGCCCAAATGTCTAGCCATCCCGTGCGCCGGCAGCGGCGGTAATCGGCAAGCGGGCCATCAAATGTTAAGTCGTCCGCTGCAGCACATAGTAGCGGGCCTTCAGAATTCCCGGCCTGTTGCGCAGGTTTGGGTCCCCGCGAAGGTCGTCAAAAATCATATGTGTTAGAAGTTCCAGACAAACGGCTAGCCATGATGTCGCAGTGATGCAAAAATGCAGCGTTGCAATAAGTTAGGCGATTTCGTGGCGACTCTAGGGTGGCCTGGGTAGATCTTCTCCCCTACCTTCCTCGCATTACTGATTTCGGAGTTTCTATGAACAAGTTTGCACTCGTCGCCGCTGCCGGCGTTCTGTCCACCTCGTCGGCTTTTGCTGCGGATCTCTACATTGCGCCTCAGGCACAGCCTGCGCCGACCTACAACACCAGCGTTTACGACTGGTCGGGGTTTTATGCCGGTGTGAACCTCGGCTACGGCTGGGCAGAATATGATCTGAACGATGTCACCGGCCCGGTAACCATCGACGATATCGACGGCATCCTTGGCGGTGCCCAGGTGGGCTATAACCACGATTTCGGCGGCTTCCTGCTCGGTGCAGAAGCTGACTTCCAGTTTTCCGATATAAACCGCAGCATCACCGGTGCAGCCGGCAGCTTTGATGTTGGCATCGAATCCTTTGGCACCGTGCGCGCTCGTGCCGGCCTCGCCGTCGACCGCTTCCTGCCCTACGTAACCGGCGGTCTGGCTTGGGCCAATGGCTCGGCAACTGTTGTTGGCGCTGGTCTTGGCACGCTTCTCGACGAAGATGAGACCTATGTCGGTTACACCATCGGTGCTGGCGTGGAATATGCCGTGACCGACAATGTCACCGTCAAAGGCGAATATCTTTATGCCGACTTCGGCAGCAAGGACTTCTCGACTGCCGCCGGCACACTCAATACCAATCTCGACGCCCACGTCGTCCGGGCCGGTCTAAACTACAAGTTCTAGTTTTCGACGGCACTCCAAAGTCGTCGAAGGGAGGCCCTGGCATTCGTGTCGGGGCCTTTTCTTCACTATGCTAAGTTTGCTGGCATCTTGGGCCTGCCTGCAGATTCACTGACCATGACTTTGATGGTCCGATATCGACCCCATTTCGGTCATTCGTAAGCTGATGTGCTGACCACAAAAGCGGACACCCGCGGCGTAAGCATTTCCGCGACAAAACTCGGCCACGCCCCACCTCACGTGCTGAAATCTTAGTTTGTTAGACCCTAGGATTCTAAGAAGCGGGCAGGAGGCTCATCCTCTCGGCAGCAGCGGGTTCCGGCCATGGACGGCAGATCCACGCGACCAGTGCGGATTTCATCGGCCCGTGAGCTCGCTCTCGCTAAGTTTGTTGGCGAATTCGAGGAGTACGTTGGCATGGCAGGGACCGTCGAGGCTGCACCAGCACCCAAGGTTCTTTCCGCGCAACGTTGAAAGATCAGTGGGGTACCCTGCGGCGGCTCGAAGACTTGGGTCGAGCAGCATCTGTCGGAAAAGGGTCACGGCGGTCGCTCGATCAGCGACCTCATCACCGGTGGGGCCCACGCTGCCGATGGCATATGGGTTACCCCATTTGCCGGGCCGTGCGACGCTCATGGACTCCGGCGGCAGCCGCCAGCCCGGTCTTCTCGATAATTGAATTCGGCGCGGTGATGCCGTCACTTCGGAGCGCTTTCTGACGTTAGAATTTACCCATCAACATAACAAATTTTGTTGCGCCTCCGCGATCGCCGGCGCATCTACCTCGAATGACCTCCGCAGAAGCCGACCAGCGACTTATCCTAAGTCGACATACCCTTAAACGCTTCAGACAGCTTGCGGCCTCCGGCCACAAAGTCAGCGCTGACAACATCCCTTTGGTCGAGGACGAGATCAACGTCCTGGATTCCATCGCAAGCGAGCATCCTAACAAAGTGAGCAAGCTGCTCGGACTTGTGGGCGAGTGGATCGAGTTCCGAGACAGCATTAGGGTCACGCTCCATCGACGGCCGACGCGGCGACGAGATCGAGGCGCCTGCCGACATGCCGGCGCCTGATCTCTGTCAAAGCATAGGTTCGCCGCCGGTGACGGGAATGATCGCTCCCATAATGTAGCTTCCTTCGTCCGACGCCAAGAGTACGTACGCTCCGGCCAGTTCGGCCGGCTGTACTACTCTGCCCAGTGTTCGTCCGGCGATTCCTGTCCCTGAGGATAGGCACTGACCACCCAGAAATCCCAGCTGTCTTTGATGCGGCGATGCCCGGTGCCCGCTGGGAGAAGTATGACATCGCCTTTGGATACCTTTACTTCCGCCCCTTCTTCTCCGCCCAAAACCAAAGCAGCAGAGCCTTCGGCGACACCAAGAACTTCATGTGCGTTAGAGTGGAAGTGGTGATAGCCGTAGATTCCCATCGCCCAGTCACCATCCCATCCATTGTCATTAAAGAGTTGGCGAAACTTCGCTTCGAGGTCACCAGCGCTAAGCACGCGTCGGTAAATCACGACGGGTAAGTCGCTATTCGGCATGCGACCGTCAGGGGCCAATGTCAAACGCTCCGGCGTAACCTGGACAAGATCGCTTCGGCTGGCCATGTGACACTCCACAGAGGAGGCGGCGAGGCGAACCTCGCCGCCTGAAATTATGCGGCTTTCGGATTGGCCTGGGCTTCGCCCAGTTGGCTGAGCTTCTGATCGGTCGCGACTTCCTCATTGAGGGTAGCGTCAAACAGCTTTGCCGCTTCATCATAACCGAGCTGCGTTGCCCAGGCCTTCAGCGTGCCATAACGGGCGATTTCATAGTGCTCGACAGCCTGAGCAGCGGCGACGAGACCGGCATCCAGTGCTACCGTATCCTTGAACTCATCCATGATGCTCTTGGCTTCTTCGATGATGCCCAGGATGGCGTCACAAGTCTTGCCGCGAGCGGGCTTGCCCAAGAGCTCGAACACCTGCAACAGGCGTTCAACGTGGCCTTCGGTTTCTTCGAGGTGCTGCTGGAAACCTGCCGCCAGCTCTTCTGACTGGGCAGCCTTCGCCATCTTTGGCAGCGCTTTCAGAATTTGGCGTTCAGCGTAGTAGATATCCTTGAGCGTATCGAGAAAGAGATCGTCGAGTGTCTTTTCGGTAGCCATTTTCTAAGCCCTTCATTTGATTGCGAGCCGCCAACGGTGATCTTCAGGTGAAGTTCCCCGATGCTAGGTTCAGGTATCTTCCTGTTTCATCCTTGCGCGGATACCTCCATCGACGCTCGTTCCTTCAGACATCGGAGTGTGAAGGCTGCCTGTTGTGGAAGGCGCGAGCCAAGCCTTATGGACCTCCCGATGCGCGATATCGGCGGATAGCCGCTCTGTGAGATCGCCGAAAAGGTGATGGGAAATGTTCGAGGCATGGGCCTTCGGTCCAACAGGCATTTCCTCCTTGGGGTGCACGCAGGCGCGGACAATTGCGTCCACCACTATCTCCGGATCGTCCATGGCAGCCATTCTTGGCTGATGTCCTGTGTAGTTTGCCGCATGAGTCCACCAGGGCGTGTCCACAGCCCAAGGCATGATGGTGGCAACTTTGATATCCGGCAGCTCGGCCAGTCGAAGCTCTTCGTTGAGCGATCGGCTCAAGCTCAGGACCGCAGCTTTGGTGGCGGCATAGGAAGCCTGATAGGCGAGGGGTACCTCGCTATCGATGGATCCGACATTGACCAGCACACCGAAGCCTTGCGCCTTGAATTCGAGGAGAGCTGCATGGGCTCCGTACAAGAGGCCTTTCAGATTCACGTCGATCAAGCGAGCATGGTCTTCGATAGGGATATCCCAGAAGAGACCGAGAGCGCCGACACCGACGTTATTCACCCAAACGTCGATGCGCCCATAGTGCTGAACTGCCGTGTCCTTGAGCTTGGCTACGTCCTTTGCGGAACTGACATCGCATTTGGCGGACACAGCCTTGCCGCCAGCCGCTACGATTTCCGAGACCAGACTATCCAGGGCTTCGATCCGCCGTGCTGCGACGACCACATTCGCACCTTGGCGCGCCAGCTCAAGTGCAGCCCCACGGCCAAACCCGCTGGATGCGCCTGCTATGACGATGGTCTTGCCAGAAATCTCATGCTTGCCGGTTTTCATGCCTGTTGACCCTTCTGTTGCCGAACGGGTCGAGGCCTTTGCAGGCTATGGATCTTGCCGTTGGCGGCTTCATGGAAAGACGCAGCGCGGGTGGGGGAAGGGCTCGGCTGCCGCTTCGTTGGCCAATACGAGAAACCGGAAAAACCGCATTGTTCCCTATACCACCATGTCCGGTTGACGCGCGCTGCGTCTTGGCCGGCTAATGGTCCCCAACGACATCGGTTCCGTTGAGCTGTTTAACGACGGAACTGAAAGCTTCGATGAAGTGCCGCTGGTTCTTGCCGACGCAGTGGAGGAAGATCCGGTCAACCCCAAGTTCCGCAAGCTCGGTGACCCAGCTGGCATGCTGGCTGACATCGGAGGAGACCTTGATGCAGCGGTCGATGTCTTCACGTCGAACAGTTTTGGAAATTAAATCGAAATCACTGGGTCGGCGAAGGTCCCAATTGATCTCGCCACCAGCTGCCACCGGCGCCCACTGATCAAGCGCCTCCTGGTAAGCCTGATCTTCGGTTTCAGCCCAGCTTAAGGCGTGTTGCAAATAAATGGGCTTGTCTGGCCCAGCCGCTTCACGGAACGCCATTATGACTTCTCGTGTCGTTTCGATGTCTCCGCCGGATGTGGTGAGAAGGCCATCGGCCCATGTCCCAACAAACTTGGCGGTCGTGGCGGAAACAGCTGCTCCAAAAAGCGGCACGGGATCCGATGGCCTGGTGTAGAGCTTTGCTTCGACGACGGTTACACGACCTCGATGGGTCACAGTTTCACCTGCAAACAAGGCTCGCGTGATGTCGACGCACTCCTCGAGCCGGGCGTTCCGCTCCGCCTTCTCGGGCCAGAACTCCCCGGTGATGGACTCGTTGACAGCCTCGCCGCTCCCCAAGGCAAGCCAGATCCTTCCGGGGAACATCTCTCCGCATGTCGCTGCCGCTTGAGCCAGGACCGCGGGGTGATAGCGATATCCCGGAGCAGAGATGATACCGTTCGAGAACGATGTCGCCTGCAGCGCTGCGCCGAGCCACGACCAGGCAAATCCAGATTGTCCCTGCCGTTCGCTCCACGGGTGGAAATGATCCGAAGATTTTGCTGCGCCAAAGCCAGCCTCCTCGGCCATCACAACCAGTTTGAGTAGTTCGGAAGGCGCGAATTGTTCGTGCGAGGCGTGGTAACCGATCACTGTCATAGCGGCGCTCCTATACTGTCACTGTCCACAGAACGGACCAGGGGCCGAGCCGCCCTTCTTCGACAAATCCTTGAAGGTGAATTCGCCTGCCTATGATCGGCGGAACGTCGCCCTGGGTGTCGCTATCGAGATTGGCGTACAACCTCAGCGTGGAGCCGTCTCCCATGGTCCACGTGACCAGCACGGCCTTGGGCCCAAGCAGCTCATAGCTCGATGCAAACCCTTGTTGTCCGACGAGGCGTGGAATGATCTCCATCTGCCGGACGTCGATCAGTGATCGGTAGTGGTCAAGCCATTCTCGATGTCCGTCCTTGCCGATATCCTTCCATTCCAATTTGGCGGAGCGGAAGGTCTTGGCACTAGTGGGGTCCACGGCATCCTGTACGCTTGGCTTGCTGGGGTCGTCATGCTCAGGTGTCTTCTTGAGCTCTTCCTGTCGGCCCTCACGAACGGCGTCCCGCAATTCCACCGGGACGTCAGAAAAGAACGGAAAGGGCTGCGTGCTCCCCCACTCCTCACCCATGAACAGCATCGGTATCTGGGGCGACAGAAGATAGACAGCGGTTAGCGCTTTGACGGCGCTCTCATTGGCCAAGCGGGTAATGCGATCGCCCTTGACGCGATTGCCGATCTGATCGTGGTTCTGCATGTAGACCACGAAGGAGGTGGACGGCAGGCCAACACTCGGCTCCCCGCGGGCCATTCCTTCGTGCGGCTTCATCTCGCCCTGATAGGCGAAACCCTCGGCAAGCGCCCGACCGAGCTTGTCCGAGCGTTCCTCGAAATTGTCGAAGTCTGCATAATAGCCGGTGTTCTCGCCGGTGGCGGCCGCGTGCAGTAGGTGATGAACATCGTCGTTCCACTGCGCCGTGTAATGCACGGGCTCGGATCCGCCATTTCGGCGCAGCCATCGCTCTTCGTTGTCAGAGTTTTCGATGATCAGGTGCGTGTACCGGTGTGAACGCGATGCCCGAAGACGGGCTGCCAGGAGTTCGAGGATGTGGCTGGTGCTGTCGTCCGCGATGGTATGGACCGCGTCGAAGCGAAGACCATCCAGGTTGAACTCGCTTAGCCAGTATAGAGCATTTTCAATTGCTATCTCGCGAACGACTTCCGCGCCCTTGCCGTCGTAGTTGATTGCTTCGCCCCAAGGGCTTTCATGCGCCTTGGTGAAGATCGGGGCGATAGATGGCAGATAGTTCCCGTGCGGCCCGAAATGATTGTAGACCACGTCCAGGAACACGCTCATTGACCGTCGATGGGCCGCGTCTACAAAGGCCTTGAAGTCCTCGGGCCGGCCATAGTTGGACTCCGGCGCAAACCACATGGCGCCGTCGTATCCCCAATTGAAATTGCCGTAGAAGTCGGCGACGGGCATGATTTGCAGGGCCGTTACCCCCAGCGCCGCCAAATGATCCAGCTTCTCGATCGCGGCCAGGAAAGAGCCTTCTTGGGTGAAGGTACCGATATGGACCTCATAGAGGATCGTTTCTTCCCAAGGACGGCCTCGCCAATCCCGGTCTGTCCAGTTGTAACTCGCGGGATCGATCAGCTCACTGTAGCCGTGAACGTCCTGTGGCTGATGGCGGGAAAACGGGTCGGGAATCTCGGTGTCGTCTGGCAGCACATATTTATAGAGCGATCCGGGGGGCACCCCGTCAACGTCAAGACGGTGCCACCCGTCTCCGATGGCTTCGAGTTCGAGAGCGTTGCGCTTCCCCTTCAGCTTTAGCCGCATCACTTTGCATTTTGGCGCCCAGATCTTGAACCTGGCGCCACCGTTCCGGACTTCGGCGCCGAAGCGCATTTTGTGACTACGAATAACTTTCTCGGGCTTGGGACCACGCATACATACCTCACGAACCGAAATACCAGCATCGGTCCGCTGCTGAATGGTGAGCTGGTGTTTCGGTTCCTCGACCATGCTTGAGTAGTCAGGAACCGGCGAGATCATCTCACGTTAGCGCAGGCAAACAGGAGGCTTTGTTGGAGCAGGCTAGTACCGCATTTGATGTCCAGCGCATGCTCTTCGGCGATGAGCCACCCCTATTTCTTCTCGAAATCGCCTTTCGAACCATTGTCATCTACGCCTATACCCTCCTGCTGCTGCGTTGGCTTGGAAGCCGAACGGTGGGACAGCTCTCGACCGTTGAGTTTTTGCTGGTTATCGCATTAGGATCCGCAGTCGGCGATGCAATGTTCTATCCAGACGTCCCGTTGCTGCACGCCATGTTGGTTGTCACCATCGTCGTAGTGGCAAACAAGGGGCTCGATTTGCTGATTGCTCGCAGCAAAAAGGCGGAAGAGGTTATTGACGGTAAGCCAAGGGAAGTTGTTCGGGACGGAGTTTTGACGAGCGCGTTCCTCGCTAGTCGCACCGTGAGCAGGGAGGAGCTTTTTCAGCAGCTTCGTGAGGATGGTATCGAGCAACTGGGTGAAGTATGGCGCGCGTATATCGAAAAGGACGGCCAACTCACCGTTTTCAGAACCGGCGGTACGCCACCTGCCGGTTTGCGGATCGTTCCTCCTTCACAGATCAAGCCTCACCATCTGTTTGAGCCTTTGACCGGCAGCGACACCACCTTGGCGATCTGTGCGACCTGCGGACATAGCTTTGATGGGGAAATGCGCTGCCACAACTGCGGCGCCAGCCGCTGGACAGCAGCATCAAGTCAGCGGATCACCTAGACCGTGATTGTGCACGCCTCCCACTCCCTTTAGCGAGCACAACTCGACAAGTAGAAGGGATATTCCTGACCGCAAGGGGCTTTGGAAACTGAATTAGAGATTCCAGTGCGTCCAATTATCCAGAACATGCTGGGTCTCGGAAGCGGTGAGCTGCTGTCCAAACCGACTGGCATAAAGTGTCAACGCTGCGTCGTGTGTTTGGTCAGCTGAACCAAACACCGCGTCGGTCGCGATGATGACGTGGTACCCTAAGTCAATGGCGCCCAGCACGGTGGCAAGAACACAAACATCCGTCTCGCCTCCCGAAATCAGCAAGGTGTCGACCGCTTCGGTCTGCAGGATAGAATTCAAATTGGTGCCGAGCCAAGGTGAATATGTTTGCTTGTCCAATACTCTCGCTGGCGGACAAAACCGGTCCAGTGCGGGCACCACGCGTAGCAGTTCCGCCGAAAGCGCATCGCGGGTCATCGAAGGCCAACGTCTATAATAATCCTTCCAAGAGCCACTCGCTGTTTCAGCATTCTCTGCCGGGATGAACCTCGTAAAGATCGTGCGTTCCGGCGATCGTTCCACCAGCGCCTCAATGGCTGGCAAAGTCCGTTTCAACCACGGTGCATGCCAGTCGGTGTTCTCGGCGAATAAATTCTGAACGTCGACGCAAAGATGAGCGAGCCTCATTGCTACCCGCCATTGGCAGCGACGGGGAGCGAACGCTTGTGCGCCGTTGCGTTATAAGCCCGAAGAATGCGTGACTGTGCTGACTCGTCGATGGTCTTGCCTTCGAGAAAGTCATCGATCTGATCGTAGCTTACTCCGTACGCCTCTTCGTCGGGTCGAAGCGGCGCGTTGTCTTCCAGATCCGCCGTTGGGGTTTTGGACACGAGGGTTCCCGGAACACCTAAATGTGCTGCGATCGCCCGGATGCGCCGCTTATTCAGCCCGGCAAGAGGAAGAATATCGGCGGCGCCGTCGCCAAATTTCGTGAAGAAGCCCATTACCGCTTCAGCAGCGTGATCTGTCCCAATTACCAAACCGCTTGATGCTCCCGCGATGGCATACTGCGCTACCATTCGTTGACGAGCCTTGATGTTACCAAGAAGGACATCGTCGCTTTGGGTGCCGTCTCCTCTCAACCCAGCTCCTTTCACCGCCTGCCACATTGAATCCGAAGATTCCTTTATGTTCACGGTGATAACCTGGTCCGCCCCTATTGCTTCGATAGCAGCGGCGGCATCCTGCTCATCGGCTTGGACACCATAGGGAAGCCGGACTGCAATAAATCGAGCACTGTAGCCCCCCGCTCGCAGCTCCGAGACAGCGCGCTGAGCAAGCATCGCAGCGGTGGTGGAATCTACGCCGCCGCTAATTCCGAGGACATACGCCGAGAGTCCCGTGCCGACGAGGTAGTTCTTCAGAAAGGCAGTCCGCCCTTCGCTTTCATCTACCGCATCAAAAGTCGGAGCGACACCGAGTTGGACAATCACTTCGGTCTGCGTAACCATTTCGCTCTCCAATGACCCAACCTGGGTCCTTCACCCATGTTTGAGCTTGCTGCAGGGAACAGGGTTGCTCCGGGCGAGGCCCGGAGCTTTCGATCAATACCGCCTGCCGGCTTCGGCGTGGACTTCGCCTACCGACAATGCCTTCGAGAACGGGATGAGTTGATAGAGGGCCGACAGACCGACCAGAATGTATACGATGCGAGAGACGATCGCTTGCTGGCCGCCGAAAATCGTCGCGACGAGGTCGACCTGAGCAGCTCCGACCAGCAACCAGTTGACACCGCCAATGATAATAAGCAGCAGCGTGAGAATATTGAGGGCTTTCATAAAAATCTCCGAGTTGGAGCACAGCCAATCTTTGGGAGATCAAGCGGTTCCATACTCGATGGGACCGTAAGCCCTGGAAAATGAACTGGATGAAATCAGCTGGAAGGTGTCACAAACTTGGGAACTTCCCGAGCGCACCAACCTTATCAAGAGCTTCCTAACGACCAACCGACTTGTAGAAAATGACCCCAATCGACGCTGAAAAGCGCATCGCTCTGAGCGCACAAACTTTGGAAAAGTTCTTGAACCACTCAGCCGTCGGCAGACGCCCGGGTGGTGAGCATGCGTTTATTATCGACGACGAAATCGATGAGCTCGACAATCTCGCCAGACAACACCCGGGAAAAGTCAGCCAAATTCTACGTCTTGTCAGCCGTTGGTACAGCTTTAGGGACACTCTTGCCATCACGCTGCACTGACTTGTAGCGTCTGCACTATTAGAGTGTATCACGCTGTGATCAAACGGGATCGCTTCTATTTCGATCCGAAGGTGATCAAAGCAACTGCCATAACAGCGAGGATCAGTCCCGCAGTCTGGGCAAATGACACTCGCTCGCCAAAGAACGCGTAGGCGACCAAGTTCACAACGATGAGCTGCACTACCGCCGACAGGCTCAACGCTGGTCCCATCCCCATGTCGCGGATCAGACGCAGCATGATCAGGTTGCCTACCGTATAGAGAAACAGAGTCGATGCCAGCCAAACAGCGCTGTTATCTGATACCGCCCACGTTTTGGCGGCACTCGCTGCGCCGACGAATATCGCTGTCGATGCGGCGAGTAGCGCCATGGATGCAAAGTTCATGACCGTTAGACCCCTCGAACTAAATGCCAGGTCATTAGGGCAGCATCCAGGTTCGGAAGCAGGAATGAAGCCGAGACCCATCCGGTAAGGGTGATCTCGTCTGGGCGTCGACCCTAGTATTTCGCAGAAGCGTCGCTCGCAGGAAAACTCTCATCGACGGCTTCATCGACTTCGTCCCATGAGGTCGGCTTGGAGGTTTGGTCCTCGGTACCCGCCGGCCTCACCTGCACTGGTGCGTCCGCAGGCCCAGGTTTTTCTCCATCCTTCATAGCAGCAGCTCCCGTATCTATCCGGGTGTTAAATTGCTCGGCGATAGGTGTCGCATCGGCATCGCTTCCAGGGACGACGTCCTTCAGATCGGGATTAGAAAGCGCTGGGCGAGTTGTCTCTTTCGTCATCGGAATTCTCCTATAAAGCCTCCCAGCGATAACAAGGCGGTTTGGTTCCGTTCTTGATTCTATTTGATTGATACTCTGAGCCAGTGACGTGATGTCGTTGGTTGCAACTCTTTCTCACTAGAACGATTGGCCGACCAAGGAGATCACTATGGAAATTGGACCCTCGATCTGGCTGGCCTTGCTGACGGTGGGCGTAGTGATGCTGGGCTTAGCAATGGCGTATGGAATCTCTCGCACTCGAAGACGAAGTGCCTATGAGAAGGCCCGAACAGAAACGGCCACGCGAGAAGAGTTCAGGCGCGAAGATAGGGATAGGGGATGACTGCCAACGTTAGAGGATTGAAATGACGGAAGAACCACATCCAGTGATGCGCGAACCGAAGGGCGACCACAACCGTCGCCTGGCCTTGGGAGTCGACGCCGAGATTTTTGCCGAAAAGGCTGGTATATCGGTGGAGGAGTTGCGGGCATACGAACTCACGAGCCCGGATGGGTCATTCGACTTGGAAGTGGCCCGACGTGTGGGGCAGGCTCTTCAGCAGTACGAGGCCGATCCCCCAAGCACCCAGAAAGTCCAAAACTGAAACGCCCGAAGGGCATTTTGCCTTTGAGTAGGTAGTGTTAGCCTACCTCCTAATTATAGGAATGGTTTGGAGCTCGGACCGAACCATTGCCGGCTGCAATCCTTCGAGTCACTGCCGGACCATCAGTTGCTCATTGCAAAGCGCCTGGCGTCTCGATTTCACGTACATCAAGGCGATTTCAATGACCGGGAGCGCTCGCTGTGAGTTGCATCGTAGCAGCAAATCCGACGTCTAAATCGTCTCCGAGGAGAAGCTGCCGCGAGGTAATTATGGCCAGCGTGAGAACAATCAAGGTCATACAAGCCGACACTGAACGATAAGACCTGCGGTGTCGTTCTCCTTGTTTGGAGGTGACGATGACCCAAGGTTTAGAGACACTTCTCCGTCGATTGCATGCGATCGGCGTTCTTGCCGAAGACGATGCCGGCGCTCTTCGTGGTCTGCCGTTTCGATCCGTTCAAATGTCTAAAGGCGAGGAAATTGTCCCAGAAGGCACCTTCTCCAGATCGTGCTGTCTTGTGGTAGATGGGTTGGTGCACCGGTCGAAGGCTCTGCCTGATGGACAACGGCAAATCTTTTCCCTCCATTTGCCCGGCGATATTCCAGACCTACATGGCCTGCACTTGAAGTTAATGGATCATAGTTTGGTGGCGACTTCACACTGCCAAGTCGCGTTCATTTCTCATGAAGCCATACAGAGTGTCTTACAGCGATCTACTGCACTGACCGGCTTATTGTGGCGAGATACCCTTATCGACGCCGCTGCCTTCCGGGCATGGATGCTGATGATCGGCCAAGCCGAGGCTCCGGTGCGAATGGCGCATCTATTCTGCGAGTTGTACGTCCGCTACACAGCTGTGGGATTGGCTGCCAATAACGGCTATCCACTCCCGATCAGTCAGGGCGATCTGGCCGACATGTTGGGGACGTCCCCTGTTCATGCCAATCGTACGCTTCAGGATCTTCGTGGCCGGAAACTTCTCACGTTCTCCGATGGCCGGGTAGAAATCCTGGACTGGCTCGCCTTGGTCGAATTCGGCCAGTTCGACGGAAGCTATCTGCATATCAGGCGGGACCTTCCGACATGAATTCGTGAAGGAACCGCATCCTCACGGGAAGCCTTTCAGCGCTGAGAGGAGCCGCTCGGTGCAAAGATATTTTTTTCCGATAGAATTCAACGGCGAGACCAAGCGTGATGACGACGGCGTTGAGTTACTCGACGACGCGGCAGCGAAGCGAGAGGCAATCGTGACCATTGCTCAACTGGCGGCTGAAAATATCCCGCACGATGGGCCGCTGGTGCTCTCGGTACGTGTTCTCGATGCAGCGCTTTGCAACGTGTTCAAAACTACAGTGACGTTCGATTTCGAGTAACTTGCGGGGCTACTCGGCCGTGCGAATCTGTTGCAACAGGTCGTCCACGACCTCATGGTCCGCCGCAGGTTTTTGAAACAAGGGCACGTCGGAGTGCTCCGGCGGAATGGACTCCCGATCGTATCCTGTCGAGAAAACGAACGGTATATTGCGTTGAGCAAGCGCGTCTGCCACGGGGAAAACGGGTACGCCCTGGACGCTCACGTCAAGTACCGCGCCGGCGATCGGAGGAATGATTTCCATACTCTTCAGGGCCTGGTCCACATTTGAAATCGGACCAATGACCTCGGCGCCCATGGATTGCAGGGTCTCGATGAGGCCTGCCACGATTAGATAGTCATCCTCCACGACGAGCACGCGCCGCCCTTCGAAGTCGTTCGGTCTACTCATAGTATCCTTCCCATTTGACGGGTGAACTTCCTGGCGGAAAGACGGTTCCACGGCCAGCTAAGGTCAATTGTACCGACCAGACGAAGAAGGGTTTGCCTCTAACATGTGATAGTGCCGGGGGCGATTATCCATGATCTGTTGTGCTTATTGCCGCAACGTCGGCGCCGACGATTGGAAAATATCTAGGTCCCGCTATCGACCGAGGAGCACTATCCGGCGTCAGTTCCTCTTCCCGATCATTGAAGCGAAGAGAAGTCTATGACCACGACATACGAAGTACTCGATATCCGCCCTGCCAGTTCTGGAGAACGACGGTCTGTATCGGCCAAATCGCCTGAGGCAGCAGCCAGCTTTCTATTAGGGATGGAGCTGGTCCGTAGCGGATCCCCGCGCGAACTTACAGCCAAGGTTTATTGGCAGAAGACCAGCGACACCGCGAAGAACGTAGTGCGTCTCTATCAAAAAGTACAAAGCGACCGGCAACGGCGTCGTTGAGACGCTCGGCGTCACTACACCCGCTCGACGGGGGCAAACGCGCACTTTTCGAACAGGTGACACAGTCGGTCCTACCGGCTTTCGACACTGATCATCACCGCATTTAGAGTGACAGCTTGCAATAGCAAGTCTGTAAAAGCATCCGCTCGCGCTGAATAACATGCTGATATAATTGTATTTTTCATGCGGAACTCGTCGGCTGTTCATCCATTCAACTGCCTCCGATTGTCACCACGATATTAGGACAAACCGTATGGCAACTACATCACACGACCTTTTCGTCACCGGGCTCAAGAACGCCCACGCTATGGAAAACCAGGCGCTCTCCATCATGAAGCCGCAGGCCAGCCGTATCGAGAACTATCCCGATGTCGAGGCGATGCTGAACCGCCACATTAAGGAAACTGAAGGACAGATCGAGCGGCTTGAAGCCATCCTCGATGGCTTGGACGAGGACCGATCTGCTCTCAAGGACATGGCGCTATCACTGGCCGGGACCTTTGCTGCCGTCGGCCACACCGTTGCGCCTGACGAGATCGTCAAGAACTCCTTCGCCAACTTCGCTTTCGAGAATTTCGAGATCGCCGCCTACAAATCGCTGATCGCCCTGGCCGAAGCCTCCGGCAACACACAAGCCATCAAGGCGCTCGAGGCCAACCTCGATGAAGAGATCGCCATGGCCGAATGGCTCGATGCCAACATCGAAACGGTGACGGTGCAATTCGCGGCGCTCAAGGAAGCGGGCGAAACCGCCAAAAAGTAACCCACAGACCGGCGGAGACCCGCCGGTCTTTTTGTTTCGAGCTATCAACATCGGAGAACTACCATGTTCATGCGTGTAGACCGACTGATCACCGAACTCCCACCAGCCAAGAAGCAGGATCCGAATGCTGCCGCAGCCTTGCAGGAGTTGCTCGGCGGAAAATATGGCGAAATGTCCACGCTCGGAAACTACATGTTCCAGAGCTTCAACTTCCGCTCCAAGGACAAGTTGCGTCCCTTCTATAGCCTGGTCGCCTCGATCACAGCCGAGGAGCTCGCCCATGTCGAGCTCGTCAGCAATGGCGTGGGAATGCTCAACAACGGGCCGGAAAAGCCAAAGGGCGACATGGGTGATGGCGGTGATATCTCGAAGTCACCGCACGAAGCCATGGAGGATATCCGGCTGGCATCGGCCTTCTTGGCCAATGGTGGCGGCGCCACACCGGTCAACAGCAATGGTGCGTCCTGGAACAATGACTTCATCACCACCACCGGCAATGTGATCTTCGACCTCCTGCACAACTTCCACCTCGAATGCGGCGCACGCCTCCACAAGCTCCGCGTCTATGAAACCCTCAGCGCCGACAACGCCACCGGCCGGGAAGTATGTGGCTATCTATTGGTCCGCGGCTCGGTACATGCCCATTCCTATGCCCTCGCTTTGCAGAAACTGACCGGCGTCGACATCAAGAAAATGCTGCCCACGCCCAACATCGACCTGTCCAAGATTCCAGAAAGCCAGAAATACCTCGATGAGGGCTCGCATCGGCGGCTCTACACCTGGAGCCAGGACGACTACCAGGAGATTTCCGGTATCTGGTCCAATGACGAGGTAGCTCTGCCGGGTGATCCTCCGGGACCGCTCGAGGTTGTCGAAGGCATCCCGGACGGCGGCAAGATGCAGCAGCTGCAGGGTGTGCCATCGGCGTTCACGCCGGATTATGCGCCCGAAGAATTCTACGAGATAGCATCCAAGCTCTACAAAGCATCTCGTTAAATCCCAGGGGCGCGATGCATCGCGCCCCATTTTTGAATTGGAGAGCACTATGAATGATGCCAGCAAAAAAGCAGATGCAGAATTCCTTGTCCGTGAATTTGAGATTGCGCCCATGCGCGCGGCCGTCATCGTAACCGACGATGAAGAACAGGCTGACCGTATCGGCGCGGCCGTTACGGCAGAACAGATGCGTCACGACCACCTGTCCAACCGTCCCGTGCCTGGAAAGGGAAAAGATCCCGAGCACGAGGAGGGCGGGGTCGAAGATCTCGAAAAGCCAGTCGATCACCGCGACTCGGCGGCGACTTGAGCAAAGCTATGGCAATCCCAACAACTGATCAGCTTCGAGCTGATATCGACGGTGGACGGACAGGTGAGAAGGTTGCTCATCCAGACCCAGCCGCTGCACGTCAGGTCGTATAGCACCGGCAGGCACCAAATGGCGTAGCAATTTACGGCATCGCCATCGTGGCGGTTGTTGCTGTAGTGGCTTCCTTATGGAGTTTAGTCTGAACGCCAATGGCGACGTGGACTGCACCGACTGCCTACACGCTGAAGAGTGACTTCCGCCGTTGGGCTTGGCAGTCTGCTCGATTCTTCGTCGACGCCCCAATAAAGTTAGTAGCGAGCGTTTCGTATAAAATCGTAGAGTGATGTTATCGTGAAGCCTGGCGCTCTCCGAAAGCGTGCCGGCTGTCATTTTTCGTGCGCATCAAGCACCCGGAACGCGCACGAATGCACCGAGGACGTCTATGACCACATCTGCCGCTATCGCAAACAAATCCAAATTCGGCATTGCTGGTCTCGATGACATAACCGCAGGCGGCCTTAGTAAAGGGCATCTGTTCCTTCTCGAAGGGGCCCCCGGCACCGGTAAAACAACCGTTGCGTTACAATTCTTGCTTGAAGGCGAAAACGTCGGCGAGAAGGGTCTGTACATTACCCTCTCGGAAACTGAAGAAGAGCTGCGCATGGGCGCGGCGTCGCACGGCTGGACTATGGGGCCGTCTATCAAAGTGTTTGAACTTGTTCCGCCGGAGACGCTGCTCAGCCCGGATCAGACACAGACGCTGCTCTACTCTTCCGATCTTGAACTGGGTGAGGCGACGAAGGCGATCTTTGATCAGGTCGAGCTCGTCAAGCCAGACCGCGTGGTTCTGGATAGCCTTTCCGAAATCAGGCTTCTTGCGCAAAGTTCACTGCGTTATCGGCGACAAATCCTCGCGTTGAAGCACTATTTCGCGCGGAATGGCGCCACCGTACTCATGTTGGATGACCTCACGTCCGAGTCCACCGACAAGACGGTCCACAGCGTCGCCCACGGTGTCATACGGCTCGAAGAGACAACGCCAGACTATGGCGCCGATAGGCGCCGCCTCAAGGTCGTCAAATACCGCGCGCAACGCTTCCGTGGTGGCTTCCACGATTTCAACATCGCCACTGGCGGCATGGAAGTATTCCCTCGCCTCGTCTCGTCCGAGCACCGGACGTCATTCGAACGCAAGCAATTGTTAAGCGGGTCACCAGAACTGGATTCCTTACTGGGCGGGGGACTGGAGGTAGGATCCAGCACTCTGATCATCGGACCCGCCGGCACCGGGAAAAGCACATTTGCCTTCCAGTTCATCGCGGCAGCTATGGAGCGTGGTGAAAAGGCGGTGGCATTCATCCTGGATGAAGAGCTTGGCCTGCTCTACGACCGGATGAAGACGCTCGGGTACGATCTTCGGTCAATGATCGACGCCGGCTCGCTCCACGTCGAGCAAGTTGATGCTGCCGAGCTATCGCCTGGCGAATTTGCGCACCGAGTACGCTACGCTGTTGATCGTTTGGGTGCCAAAACGGTGCTGATTGACAGCCTCAACGGATACCAGGCGGCGATGCCGCAGGAAAACTCCTTGATACTGCACGTTCATGAGCTGCTGCAGTACCTGAACAGGCAGGGTGCATCGACTTTCCTGACCATCGCCCAGCATGGGCTAGTTGGAGATATGAAGTCCCCGGTTGATGTGACCTATCTTGCTGACTCGGTTATTCTGCTTCGGTACTTTGAAGCGGCCGGCAAGGTTAGACGAGCGATTTCCGTGATCAAGAAGCGGACTGGCGCGCACGAGGAGACAATTCGAGAGTTCTGGATGGGCACCAAGGGCCTAAAGGTCGGACAGCCGCTAAAGGAGTTCCAGGGCGTTCTGCGCGGTGTACCGACTTTCATCGGCGATGTAGGTAGCATCGGTGCGGACAGCGACAAACGGCCGTGACATCTCCATCCCATGTTTTGATCCTGGCGCCACGCGGTCGTGATGCGGCAGTGGCGGCATCGCTGTTGGCCAATAGTGATCTCGAAAGTCGCGTTGTCGCCGACGTCGCGACGTTGGTTGCTGCGCTCGACGATGAAGTGAGCTTGGTCCTTGTTACGCAGGAAGAGCTCAACCATTCAGATTTACGTGGACTCGATCAGTGGCTGAAGGGCCAGCCGACCTGGTCAGACCTACCCATAGTTGTTCTCACTCACGCAGGTGGAGGGCCAGAGCGCAATCCTCACGCGGCGCGCCTACTGGAACTTCTTGGAAACGTAACCTTCCTGGAGCGACCATTTCACCCGACAACCTTCGCGAGCGTTGTGAAAGCGACGGTCAGCGCCCGGTTGCGCCAATATGATGCACGCTCGCGTATTGCTGAACTGGCCGAGAACCAGGAGCGTTTGCGCACGGCTCTTCTGGCGGGACACCTGGGAACTTGGGAACTCGACCTGACGACTATGACGCTTAATGCATCGCCGACATGCAAGGCGGCGTTCGGCAGAAGTCCGGAGGACAGGTTCGACTACCCAGACCTGTTGGGGACCGTGCATCCAGGCGATCAGGAGCGCATGCGTCTGGCAGTTCTCCACACTGTCGAAACTGGTGAGGACTATCGCATTGAGTATCGGACGGTCTGGCCGGACAAATCCGAGCATTGGGCTGAAGTGCATGGGCGCCGGCTCGTCGATCGCAACGGCGCACCCAGCAAGATGGTTGGCGTGTCATCCGACATAACCGCCCGTAAGACTCACGAGCAGCAGTTGATCGCCGTCAATCAAAGCCTCGAGATGCGCGTGGCCGAACGCACGGCCGCCCTTGAGGAGGCGCACGGGCGCACGATCGTCGAGATGCAACAGCGTGAGAAAGCCGAAGAGCTGCTGGTCCAGGCACAGAAGGTGGAATCCATTGGTCAGTTGACCGGCGGTGTTGCCCATGACTTCAACAATCTGCTCATGGCTGTGCTGGGCAATCTCGAAGTGCTCCGACGCCACGTTGCAGGCGATGAGCGCGCGGTGAGGCTAATAGAGGGCGCGTTGGAAGGAGCACGTCGCGGTGCGTCGCTGACTCAGCGCCTCTTGGCGTTCGCGCGAAAGCAGGAGCTCGAAGTCAGGCGAACGGACCTTGTCGGGCTGATCACTAACCTCCAAACCTTGATGCGCCAGTCTGTCGGACCGGGTATCGAAATCGTTGTGGAGACCCGGTGCCCAACCGCATATGCAGAAGTCGACGGCAACCAGATAGAGCTGGCGATCCTCAATCTGGTGGTCAACGCCCGAGATGCAATGCCTGACGGCGGCACCATTGCCATAGCGATCGGCAGCACGGTTATCGAAGGAGGAAGCCCTGACTTGCCTGCGGGCGATTACGTCCGCATTGCGCTGACCGATACCGGCAAGGGTATGGCTGCCGAAACGCTGAGGCGTGCCGTCGAGCCGTTTTACTCGACCAAGGGGGTGGGCAAAGGAACCGGGCTTGGCTTGTCCATGATCCATGGGCTCGTTCTGCAGCTGCACGGCGCATTCAACCTCACCAGCGAGGTGGGCAAAGGAACGACGGCGGAAATGCTGCTGCCGGCCGCCTCTTCAGACTCGGAGTATACCGAGGCACCACAGGTCGATGAGCTACCGACCGTTCGGAAGGCCGAGCGCTCAACCATCCTGGTCGTCGACGACGATGCCCTTATCGCCATGAGCACTGTCGAAATGGTAGAGGACCTCGGCCACAACGTCATCGAGGCCAATTCCGGCATGGCGGCTCTGGAGATCCTTCGGAGCGGAAAATCCGTCGATCTCATGATCACGGATTTTTCTATGCCCAAGATGTCAGGCGCCGACCTTATCTTGGCTGTCAGAGAGATTTTTCCGACCCTGCCGATCATCCTTGCAAGTGGTTATGCCGAGTTGCCGGGCAACGTGAAGCTCGATGTTGGACGGCTCGGCAAACCGTATCAGCAGTCCCAGTTGGCTGACGCGATCAATGCTGCATTGGGTATCAAGGTTATGAGCTAACGGCGGCAGCTTTTGACCTGCCTCCACCTGCCTGACCGCTTGCCACCCCGAGGCTGCCGGTCTCCTGGCGCTCAAAACGGTCGGTCCGACAAAGACGCATTGCGGACGTGTGGCAACTGGCAGCGCCAACCTGAAAGCTGCCCTTCGACGCCGCGCTTGTGTAGAGCTCAGACCCTCTTAACCGACAGCACGTCAAAAGTCTTGTCGATCGTCGCGACCGCCCTGTCATAGTCGGCCAGCGCAAGAGCGGCGATAAGAGTGTCGATGACCGCCAGTTGCGCTATGCGGCTCGTCATGGCTTCGGTGCGGAATTGGGTTTCGCGCGCCAAAGTGTGCAGCACAATATCGGTATGGGTCAGGAGCGGCGAGCGGCCAAAATTCGTCACGGCGATGGTGGTGGCACCGGCTTCCTTGGCCAGCTTGGTGGCCGTCAATGTTTCAATGGTCGAGCCAGAATGAGAAATGGTGATGACGGCGACGTCGGGGTCACAGAGCGAGCCGGTAATGGCCTGGATGTGGCTATCGACGCTGGCGCGGGCATTGATGCCAATGCGCAGCAGGCGATATGTGGCATCCTCGGCGATGGGGGCAGCCGAGCCGATGCCGAAGACCTCGACGCGCTTGGCCTTGCGGATGGCCGCGACTGCCTGACCCAGAGCGTTGAGATCGAGGGCATTCTGCGTGTCACGCAAGGCCTGGAGGCCGCCGCCGAAAATCTTGGTCACAACGTCAGCCAGTCCATCGGCCGGGGTCAGGTCTTCGTGGATGAACTGAACTGGTTGGACGAGGTCGCGCGCCAGGGCGATCTTGATCTGCTGGAAACCGCGGGCGCCCAACTGCTGGCAGAGGCCAACCACGCTGCCCTCGCTGGCGCCACTGCGTTCGGCGACTTCCGTCACCGACATATGCACCACATCGGCCGCGTTCTGGGCGATGAAATCTGCAATTCGGCCGGCGGTCGGCGCCAGATCGGCGCGGATGGCGGCAATGCGATCGACGATATTCATCAGGCGGTCGGGGCTGGATATTTCGGACATGAGGGCCTGTCGATGCGGAAGTTGAGCGCCACTAGACCACATCCATGACGGTTTCGCGAAGCAGGTTAGGCAGCTTGCCGGTAACGACCTGCCAGAAGGGTATGCCCAGCGCCGTCGCCCCTGCGCCATCGGTGAGTGGATTATCTCCGATGACGACGCACTTTTTCGCATCGACGCCGATCTGGCGGCTGGCTTGATCGAACAAGGCAGGTCCGGGCTTGCCGATGACGCGATGGGGCAGCGGACCTGTCATGGCAAAAAGCGCGGCAGCCAAGGCGCCTGCCTCGGGAACCGGATAGCCATCGGCACCGGGGTGGCTGAAGTCGGGGCAGGCGAGGATGATCTGGGCGCCATCCCTGGCAGCGCGGGCAGCAGCCTGGAGCTTCGCATATGTAAATTGACGGTCGCGGGCGATTACCAGGATATCGGCATCACGGTCCACCAGCTCGAAGCCCATGTTGCGCGCCATGCGCCTGAGCGCCGGCGATCCGAGTAGCAGCATACGCGATTGAGGAAGGCTCAGTTTTGCGGCATCAAGCGCTGCAACGCCAGCAAGGACGATGCGCTCGACCGGCATATTGATCCGCCACTCACGGAAGCGGCGCGCAAGTTGCTGGGGGGTGTGTTCGGAATCATTGGAGACGATGGCGAACCGTCCCTCAACCTCGGCCAGAAGCCGCGCAGCGCCCGGCAACAGCTGGTTTCCCGAGGCCAAAGTGCCATCGAGATCGATAAGAAATCCCGCGTGCGCGGCGAAGTTGAACGTCACTTTCCGTCTCCAAATCATGCTGGAAACATGTATTGAGACAAGCTCAATGTCAACAATCTAGAAAATGAGATATCTTCATATTAGTGTCACAGAGCCTGTGCTAGGGGTCTGGCCAACACGAAGCCGAGCCCCGAAAGGTCCACTCGAAAATGAAGATCGCCCTGTTCGCCGACATCCATCATGGTCCCCATTCGCATGCCAAGAAGGAAGGCTGGGATGCGCTGCCCGAGCTCGAAAAGGCCGTGCGCCACGTCCAGGAACTGGGCGCCGACATGCTGCTCGACCTGGGCGATCGCATTTCCGACACCACGATTGAACATGACAAGATCGTTGAGGCCGAAGTGCGCGATCGTCTCGCCCAGTTCAACGGCCCGCGTTACCACGTCATTGGCAATCACGACGTCGGCAACCTGACGCCGGCGGACAATGCCGAAATCTTCGGCGAGCACATCGCCCAACAGGTGGTCGATCTGGGCGAAGCGCGCCTGATCCTCTGGCAGGCCAATACCAAGGGCGAGTTCACCCGCGATCACATTGGCTTCCCCCATGTCGCCGGTGACCTGGCCTGGCTGATCGACACGCTCAACGCCGATGATCGTCCCGCCATCATCGCAACGCATATCCCGCTCTCGGGCCATTCGCAGATCGGCAATTTCTACTTTGAGAACAATGCCGACGTCTCGACCTATCCCGATCATGCCGAAGTGCGTCGCGCCGTCGAGGCGACCGGCAAGGTCGCCGTCTGGCTCTCGGGCCATGTGCACTGGAACACCGTGACCAATGTTCACAATATCCAGCACATCACCATCCAGTCCTTCTCGGAACGCTTCACAACGTATCCCGAACCGGCGACCGCCTATGCCATGCTCGAAGTCAAGGATGGCAGCTTCACACTCGAGGTGTTCGGCCTCGACCCGTTCTTCATCAAGCTGCCCTTCCGCGCCTCGGGCACGCAGAAGTGGCTGCCCGCCATGGGCAAGTTTGGCGGAGATGTGGAAGGCCAGGACGCCATCCAGGAGCGCCTCTCGGCGCATGTGGCGGAAAATGCTTGACCAGCTCCTCCGCCGCACCATCGGCGCCGTGCTCACGCTCGGCGTCGTTGTGGCCACGACTTTCTTTGCGACGCGATTTTCCGGCAATGCCGCCGATTACCTGCTGCCACCGGGCATGGATGCTCAGTCCAAGCAGGCCATGATCGTACAGATGGGATTGGACCAGCCTCTGCTGGCCCAGTTCTGGCACTACCTGCAGGGGCTGTTTTCCGGCGACATGGGCATTTCGCTCTATGAACGCCGTCCGGTCGCCGACATCTATGCCGAGCGCCTGCCCAATACGATCCAGCTCTTTGTCTATGCGCTGGGCCTGGCTGTCGTCGTCGGCTTGCCTTTGGGCCTGATTGCCGCGCTCAGCCGCGGCAAGGCAATCGGTGGTGCCATCATGAGCATCGCGTTCATCGGCTACGCCACGCCCAATTTCGTGCTGGCGATCATCATGATCCTGGTCTTCTCGTTCAACCTGCACTGGTTGCCCAGTTCCGGTTCGATGACACCGCTGCACTTCCTGATGCCCGCCATCGTGTTGGCAGCGCCTATGCTCGCCGAGATCGTGCGCTTCACCCGCAATGCCATGCTGGACGTGCTGAACCAGGATTATCTGCGGACGGCCCGCGCCAAGGGCATGCCCGAGCACATCGTGGTCGGAAAGCATGCCCTGCGCAATGCCGCCATCCCGGTGGTGACGATCCTTGGCCTGCAGGTTGCCGGCATGGTCGCCCGCGTGGTCATCGTTGAGAGTGTCTTTGCCACCAAGGGCATCGGTGATCTCGTGGTCTTTGCCGCCATCGGCCGCGACTATCCCGTGCTGCAATTCGGCGTGGTGCTCATCGCCCTCATCGTCGTCGCCTCGTCCCTCGTGGTCGACTACGCCTATGCCGCTCTCGATCCCCGCGTGAAGGTTGCCGCATCATGACCGAGATTTCTGTCCCCGTCGGTTCCGCTATCTCGGCCGCCCGCAAGGGCAAGCCCAATCTGTTTGTAACGCTCTGGTCGCGCGCGAATGTCGTGATGCGCATCAACCTCGTGCTCTTCGCCCTGGTCTTGCTTGTCGCGGCCTGTGCCCATTGGATTGCGCCGTTCAGTCCCGATGCACAGTCACTGCTGTCCCGCCTCAAGCCGCCGATGGGATTTGAAGGTGCCAAACCGGGCAATTGGCTGGGCACCGACCAGCTCGGTCGTGACCTGCTGTCGCGCAGCCTTCATGGCCTGCAGCTGACCATGGCCATCGCCCTGATCGGCAGCCTGATCAGCCTGGTCCTGG
The DNA here is from genome assembly GCF_963517015.1 of uncultured Devosia sp. Taxonomy (NCBI): domain Bacteria; kingdom Pseudomonadati; phylum Pseudomonadota; class Alphaproteobacteria; order Hyphomicrobiales; family Devosiaceae; genus Devosia; species uncultured Devosia sp. The sequence continues at coordinate 5,012 of NZ_CAUQDV010000001.1, read as the reverse complement.
GCACGGCGCTCGGCGTTATTGCCGGCTATGCCCGTGGCTGGCTGGGCGGGGTGGTGATGGCGGTGGTCGATATCCAACTGGCCATTCCCTTCACCCTGATCGCGCTGGTCGTCATCGCTGTCTTCGGCAATTCGCTGCCGGTGCTGATCATCACGATCGGTCTGGCCGGTTGGGAAGTCTATGCCCGTGTGGTGCGTGCCCAGGTGCTCACCGTCTCGCGCATGCCCTTCGTCGAGGCCTCCATCGCCGCCGGCGCCGGTCACGGAAGGATTCTCTTCAAGCATATCCTGCCCAATATCGTCTCGCCGATCATCGTGGTCTGGACCATGACCTTCTCGGCGCTGATCCTGGCAGAGTCCTCGCTCTCCTTCCTCGGCCTCGGCGTCCAGCCGCCTACGGCAACGCTGGGCTCCATGGTGGGACTGGGCCGCGATTACCTGGCCTCCAGTTCCTGGATCGCCCTCGTTCCCGCCATCGCCATCATGCTGATCTCCCTCCAGGTCCTCCTCATCGGCGACTGGCTGCGCGACGCCCTCGACGTGCGTCTCAAATAAGGGTCGGCGCCCCAGGCGCCGATCCGACCCACGAAGTTCTACGGCCGCCACGGTGCTCCTCCCGACACCGAACGAACCCGGCTGCCGCAACCAAAGGACGACTGCAAATGCTCAAGACCCTCCTCACGGCCCTGACGGTGACCACCGTCCTGGTCGGCGCCGCCAGCGCCCAGAGCCTCACCGTCGGCGTGCAGAACCTGCCGCCGTGGCTTGATCCCGGCAAGGATTTCGGCAACCAGGGCAGCCAGATCTATTTCAACACCTTCGATCCGCTGATCCTCAAGGACTACACCCAGCCCGGCGCCAACTTCATCCCAGGTCTCGCCACCGCCTGGGAACAGACCTCGCCGACCGAAATGGTCCTGACCCTGCGCGATGGCGTCAAGTTCCACAATGGCGACACCATGACTGCCGATGACGTGGTCTTCTCGTTCGAGCGCATTCTTGAGGACATGACGCCCGAATTTGCCGGCATCCACCGTCAGTTCTTCGACAATTTCGCCTCGGTCGAAAAGGTCGACGACAAGACCGTCAAGGTCACGACCAAGAAGCCCGAGCCGCTGTTCGAGATCCTGCTCAACACCTCGGAAGCCTCGATCGTGCCGCGCACTTACATCGCCGGCGTTTCGGGTGACACTGCTGCAATCGAGCAGTCCGACTTCGACGCCTTCATGATGGCTCCGGTCGGCACCGGCCCCTATGCCATCTCGTCCTTCCAGCCTGGCGAAAATCTGGTCTGGTCGCGCTTTGGCGACTATTGGGGCGACAAGGCGCCGATGGAAACCGTCACCCTGCGCCGCATCCCAGAACTGGCCACCCGCGTCACCGCGCTCGCCAATGGTGAAGTCGACCTCATCACCAATGTCCCGCCCGATCAGCTGCAGACCATTTCGTCCAACCCCGCCCTCAAGGTCGAAGGCGCCGTGACGCCGCTGTTCCATGTGATTTTCTTCAATACCGAAAATCCCAAGCTCGCCAATCCCAAGATGCGCCAGGCCCTGGCCTATGCCATCGATCGCAACCTGCTCAACGAAGCCCTCTGGGGCGGCCAGGCCAAGGTGCCGGGCGCTCATACTTTCGAGCAGTTCGGCGAGCTCTATATGGGTGCCGATGCCCAGACCTATCGTTACGATCCCGAACTGGCCAAGCAGCTGCTCGCAGAGGCTGGCTATGACGGCTCGCCGATCCGTTTCGACACCGACCCGGTCTATTACACCAATGGCTTGCTCGCTGCTCAGGCGATCCAGGAAATGTGGGCCGCCGTGGGCGTCACAACCAATATCAACGTGACCACCAAGTGGACTGGTCCCGATGAGGACATGGAAGTGCGCAACTGGTCCAACCCGATGTATTTCGCCGATCCCGCCGGTTCCTTCGGCGTGATGTGGTCGCCCAAGGGTTCGGGTGCGGAAATGACCTGGCCGACCGACCAGGCCTATGTCGATCTGTGGGACAAGTTCCGCTACTCGACCGATGTCGCCGTCCGCAAGGAAGCCTATGGGGAGATCATGGACTTCGTCGCCGAGCAGATGCCGGTTCTGGCCCTTTACCAGCCCTATGAAAGCTATGGCATGCGCCAGGGCGTGAACTGGAAGCCGCTGCCGGGTCACATCCCCTACGTTCTCGACTTCCGCGCCGGTTCGATCTCGATCGACTAAGGCGCGTTTTCCCGGGCGGGTTGCCTTCCCTCGACCCGCCCGGGCTCCCGTTCAATCTCCCTGACTTGAAAGGTCTTTGCCATGGCTTCCCAGAACCTGCTCAGCATAGAGAACCTCTCCATCAGCTTCGGCCGAGGCGACAAGGCGAGGCGCGTGGTGGAAGACCTTTCCCTTTCCATAGCTCCCGGCGAATGCGTTGCCGTGGTTGGCGAATCCGGCTCGGGCAAGTCGGTGACGGCTTTCTCGGTGCTCGGCCTCACCGGTTTCAATGGCGGCCGTATCGAGGCCGGGTCGATCAGTTTCACCCGCCGCGATGGAGCGGTGACCGATCTCGCCAAAGCCGATGAAGCCACGCTCCGCCAAATCCGCGGCGATGAAATCGCCATGGTGTTCCAGGAGCCGATGACCGCGCTTAATCCCGTCTTCACCGTCGGCGAGCAGATCTCCGAAGTCCTCCGTCAGCATCGCGGCATGGACCGCAAGGCGGCTGACGCCAAGGCGCTCGACCTCATCACCCGCGTGCGCATCACCGATCCGGCGCGCCGCTTCAACCAGTATCCGCACGAGCTTTCCGGCGGCATGCGCCAACGCATTGTAATCGCCATGGCGCTGGCCTGTTCGCCGCGCCTGTTGATTGCCGACGAACCCACGACCGCGCTCGATGTTACCATTCAGGCGCAGGTGCTCGATTTGATGCGGGAGCTGTCGCGCGAAGACGGCATGGCTTTGCTGTTCATCACCCATGACATGGGCGTCGTTGCGGAAATGGCCGATCGCGTCGTCGTCATGCGAAAGGGCGTTCGCGTTGAGGAGCAGTTGGTCGCATCGCTCTTTGCCCAGCCCAGCCACATGTATACCCGCCGCCTGCTCGATGCCGTGCCGCGCCTTGGCGCGATGGCCGGCAGTGCTGGGCCGGCGCCCTTCGGCATAGACCCGCTCAACCACCAGGCCAAGCTGCCGTCAGGCGAAGCGCTACTCGAGGTCAGGAACCTCTCGACCTGGTTCCCGATCCACAAGGGCGTGCTCAAGCGCCATGTGGGCGATGTGCGGGCGGTGGATGATGTGAGTTTTTCCATTGGCCGTGGCGAGACACTATCGCTGGTAGGCGAGTCCGGTTCGGGCAAATCCACCATCGGCCGCTCCATCCTGCGCCTCGCCAAACCGCATGCCGGTGGAGTGCTGCTCGAAGGTCGCGATGTCCTCAAGCTCGACCATGCCGCCATGCGGGCGGTGCGTCGCGACATGCAGATCGTTTTCCAGGACCCCTATGCCGCACTCGATCCGCGTCTCGACGCCTTCGAGCAGATCGTCGAGCCGCTGGTGATCCACAATATCGACAAGGGCAGCGCCCTGCGCGACCGTGCCATTGAACTGGTCCGCCGCGTCGGCCTCGAGGATGAGCATCTCGACCGTTACCCGCATGAATTTTCCGGCGGCCAGCGCCAGCGGCTCTGTATTGCTCGTGCGCTGAGCCTCTCGCCCAAGCTGATCATTGCCGACGAATCCGTCTCGGCGCTCGACGTCTCGATCCAGGCGCAGGTGGTCAACCTGCTGATGGAACTGCAGCAGGAACTGGGTCTGTCCTATCTTTTCATCAGCCACGACATGGGCGTCGTTGAACGCATCAGCCACCGCGTCGCGGTCATGCAGCACGGTAGGATCGTGGAAATCGGCAGCCGCGAACAGATTTTCGAAAACCCGCAGCAGGACTATACCCGCCAGTTTATCGCAGCCGTCCCAGTCGCCGATCCCTCGCAACGAGCCATACCTAAGGTGCCTGCACTCGCATAATTGATGATCTCATCGGTCGTGGAAAGGACGTAGCGTCCGCTTTGGGACTTCCGCTCCCAGAAGCAGACGGTCCGAAAACCACCCCGACGCCGCCGGTATCCTAGCGTCGAGAGCCGTCGGTCTGATGCCGACCCCATCTCGGATGTTGCGAGATCAAGAACCTCTTTCCGAAAGCGGTCGTTACTCGCACGCTCGACTACCAGCCTATTCGGGGCCGAAGCGGTCTGTCCGCAATTGGCGCCGCCTAACGGAAAGCAGCCATTCGGCCTACTTGTGTGCCCGTGGCTCATTGGGCCCCGGTAGCGATTTGGCGGCTTTTGGCGTTCGCGGGTGACCGACATGTCATTCTTCATTGACGGCGGCAGGTTGCGACTAGGTTGTCGCAATTGGAGGAGCGACCATCGCCCATCACCAATCTCGCCGCCGTGAACGTAGCTAGCCTTGGCGTCACGCGTAACCTTGAGCATGTAATCGAGCGGCGTCTGGCAGTCTCGGCGACGCGTTCCCGGCGCGCTACTGACGCTTTGTTGAGGTTACCGAAATTGCGACCGGCCCCTGCGCCACTGCCGCCTCTTCACATGTTTGAAAACCTGAGTGCTGCTTTTGATTGTTTTTCAGTGGGGCGAAATGTTGCAGAAGTTTTTGGAAAGACCGCGCACAGCGGGCATAGTTGTTGGCGCCGTGATTGGCGCTGTCGTGGGCGCGCTACTGATTGGCAATTTCGGGGTCGCCAGCCCGGGTCAGGGCTTCGGCGTGTGGGGCCGGCTGCTCGGTTCAGCTTGGGCGCCTACATTGGTTTCCGCGTCGGCGAATGGCCTCCCGCAAGGGGCGGTCGCTATGAGGCTCTTGGCAGTTGCTCGGGCCGTTACCGCTCTGCTTCTGTCACCATCAGGCCCTTCGCGCAAAGCGGCGACTGCGTCATCAAGGGCAATATCAACACGAGAGGCGAGAAGATGTTGATTGCCACCGAGATCTGCCCCTCTGAGGGCGTAAGTTTTCACTGAGATTT